>JAWLBD010000042.1:0-54853 GCA_041395145.1 Verrucomicrobiales bacterium
CCGCCGTCAGCGCCGCCGTCTCCGCCTCGTCCATGCCCTGACAATAAATCGCCATCGCCAGCGCGCTCATCTGATAGTCCGGCAGATCGCCGGCCGTGAATGCTTCGATCACAAAGCGGATCTCGCCCGCCGACAAAGCGGAGCCGTCGCGCTTTTTCGCGATGAGGGTGGGGATGTGCATCGCCGGATACTAGCACCGATTTGCCCGGCGGAGCGACCGATATCGGGATCCGGATCCCGCCCGCCTTCCCCATTTTTTCGAACCCTAAGAAATCAAATTTCCTTTACTGCTCGTTTGCACAGCAAAGAGGGGCTGCTATGATAGGCGAATTTCGGACCACATCCTATGCTTACCACCCTCCGCATCAAAAACCTGGCCCTCGTCGATGACCTGACGTGGGAAGTCGGTCCCGGCTTGGTTGGCGTGACCGGGGAGACCGGGGCGGGCAAATCGATCATCGTGGGCGCGCTGAAGCTGATGCTGGGCGAGCGGGCGGATCGGTCGCTGGTGCGGACGGGCGAGGAATGCTGCACGGTGGAGGCGGTATTTTCGCTGCCGAATGCGGGGCAGGTCAACGAGGTGCTGGAGGAATCCGGCTTCGATCCGTGCGAGGGCGACGAATTGATCGTCAAGCGGGTCATCTCTGCCGAGGGCGCGAACCGGCAGTTCATCAATTGCTCGCCGGCGACCATCGCGGCGCTCAAATCGGTCGGGCATTTCCTCGTGGACCTGCACGGCCCGCACGAGCACCAGAGCCTGCTTTCGCAAGACCGGCAGCGCGCCATGCTGGACGCCTACGCCAACGCCGCAAAGGAAGCCGCCGCCTATGCCGAGGTCTACCGCGCCTGGCGGGAGGTCGCGGGCGAGCTGGACGATCTGGTGAAGAGCGAGGGCGCCAGCGCGCAGGAGATCGATTTGCTCCGCCACCAGATCAGGGAAATCGACTCGGCGGAGCTAAAGTCCGGCGAGGAGGCGGACCTCGAAAAGCGCTACAAGATCGCCTCCAACAGCACCCGCCTGATCGACCTGACCGGCGGCGTGCTCGGGTTGCTCGCCGACGCCGACGATTCGATCCTCGAACGCCTCGGGGAGATGGCGCGGCTGGTCCGCGATCTGGAGAAGACCGACCCGTCCACCGCGCAGTTGACGCAGGGGTTCGACGCCGCGCAGGTCGAGCTGCAGGAGATGGAGAATTCGCTGCGCGACTACGCGGCGGACCTCGAGATCGACCCCGCCGAGGTCGCCGCGCTGGAGGCGCGCATCAATACGATCGAGGTGCTCAAGCGCAAATACGGGCGGACCATCGACGACATCCTCGACTTCCGCGCCAAGGCGGAGGCGCGCCTCGCCAAGATCGAGGACCGGGGCGGCGAGATCGAACGGCTGGAAAAGGCGCTTGCCGCCGCGCGCGAAAGGCTGACCGCCGCCGCCACCGAGCTAAGCCAGAAGCGCCGCGCCGCCGCACCGCGGCTCGCCAAGGAAATCTCGAAGCACCTCGGCGACCTCGGGTTCAAGCGCTCGTTTTTCGAGGTCAAGCTCCAGCCGCTCGACGATCCCGCGCCGGGCGGCGGCGAAGAAATCGATTTCCTCTTCGGCCCGAACCCAGGCGAACCCGCCAAGCCGCTCCGCCTCATCGCCTCCAGCGGCGAGATGGCGCGGGTCATGCTCGCGGTCAAGAGCGCCTTGGCAAAGCAAGATCGCACGCCGCTCCTCGTCTTCGACGAGATCGACGCCAACGTCGGCGGCCACATCGCGGAATCGGTCGGAGCCAAGATGGCGGAACTCGGCAAGTCGCACCAAGTCATCTCGATCACCCACCTGCCGCAGGTCGCCGCCCTCGCCGCCTGCCACTACGTCGTGGAAAAGGAATTCGACAAAAAGCGGACCCGCTCGGTGCTCCGGGAGGTCGCCGGCGACGAACGCATCGAGGAAATCGCCCGGATGCTCGGCGGCTCCGCGAAGTCCGCGCGGGAACACGCGCGGGCGCTGCTCGGCGGGTAGGCACCCGGATTTCTACTTCGCCGCCCCCATCGCCCCCAATTCCTCGAACGAATAGTATTTTTGCTCGAGGCGATCCGGATAGACGGTGACGAGGCGGAAGCCGAGCGGGTCTTTGCCGAGGGGCGCGCCGCAACTGCTGGTGGTGATGATTTCGAGGTCGCCGGCTTTGGCGTAGGCGTTGCGGTGGTAGTGGCCGCAGAAGACGGCGGCGAACCCGGCGTCTTGGAGGCGCTTGATCATTTCGGCGCGCTTCTCCTTCGGCACGTTGAAATACTGGTCCTTTTCGTCGGCGGCCTGCAGGCAGAGCGGGTGGTGCATGTAGGCGGTCTTGTGCGCGTAGGCGCCCGCCTTCGCCGCCTCCAGCGTTTCGCCGAACCATTTCCACTGCGCGGCGGCCTCCTCCGGCGCGCCGGACGGATCGCGGATGAGATTGGATTCCAGCACGACGAAGAGGCTGCCCTTGTGCTCGAACCGATACCAAGGGGCGCCGAATTTTTCGCGATACCAGGCGAGCGTCTCCGGCGTCGGCTTGGCGGAGACGTCGTGGTTGCCCGCGCAGTTGTAGAGCTTGATCGCCGGATCGATCTGCTTCGCCGTCTTCCAATACATCGCCGCGAGGTCGTTGTAGCCGTCCAGCGCGCCGGGCTTTTTCCACAGTTCCGGATCGTTTTCCGCCTGGATCAAATCGCCGCACACGATGGCGAAGTCGGGCTTGATCCGGTTGACCAGCTCGACGGTGCGCCGCCAGTTCCGGTCGTCCTTTTGCTTGAACAGAAGCTGGGGTCGGCGAGCACCGCGTAGGTGTAAAGGCTCGGCGGGCGGCATCCGGCGCGGCAGCGGATCCGGCAGGCGGCTCCTGGCTGCAGGCGCAGAGGACCGCCAGCGCGGCGGCGAGGGCGAGGGGAAGGGCGGCGGCGAGCGGGCGGAAGTTCATGGCTCCAAAACCATACCGCCAGATCGCCCGGCGTCCTCCCGCAATTTTCGCCCGCCCGGCGGCGTATCCGGAATTCGCGAAACCGCTCGCATCCCCGCCGGGTTTCCCCTAACTCGATAGCCCCAGACCATGCCCGCCACCGCCACCGATTCCGCCACCGCCCTTGCCCCTGCCCCCGATGCGCCCCCCGTTTTCGAATTGCGCGGCATCTCGAAGTCCTACCCGATGGGCGAGGAAACCGTGCACGCGCTCCGCGAGGTCGATGTCGAGATCTTCGAGGGCGAATTCGTGGCCATCCTCGGACCGTCGGGGTCTGGCAAATCGACGCTCATGCACATCATGGGGTTCATGGACCAGCCGACCTCCAGTAAGATCTTGCTCGACGGCGCGGATGTCTCGCGCGCCGGGTCGGGCAAGCGCGCGCCATCCGCGGCGAAAAGATCGGCTTCGTCTTCCAGGCGTTCAACCTGCTGCCGCGCCTGACCGTCTTGGAAAACGTCGCCCTCCCGCTGCGCTACGCCCAGATCAGCGGGCGCGAATCCCGCCGCCGCGCCGAGGCGGCGCTCGACCTCGTCGGCTTGGCAAGAACCGGATGAAACACCACCCCGTGCAGCTCTCCGGCGGTAAAGCGCCAGCGCGTCGCCATCGCCCGCGCCCTGGTCAACGAACCGCGCCTCATCCTCGCCGACGAACCGACCGGCAACCTCGACACCGAAAACGCCGCGCTCATCCTCCAGGTCTTCGCCGACCTCCACAAAAAGGGCCACACCATCGTCCTCGTCACCCACGACCCGAAGGTCGCCGACCGCGCCGAACGCCGGATCTGCGTGCAGGACGGGCGCGTCAGCTAGGCGACCCGTAGCGCCACGCCACCACGCCTAAGATTCCGGTTGATCGGCGCGCGATCCGCCGCCCTATCTCGCTCCGCCCTTCCCCACACGACCCACCACACAGCAATATCTCTCCCATGGATTGGACCGATTGGACGCCGCAGATGCGAGCCAACCTCATGTTTGTCAAAAACGGGGACCAGGTCCTCTTGATCCGGAAAAAGCGGGGGCTGGGCGCGGGCAAGATCAACGGTCCCGGCGGCAAGATCGAACCCGGCGAATCCGCCCGCGACGGCGCGATCCGCGAGACCCAAGAAGAGGTCGGCATCACCGCGCTCGACCCGGTCGCGATGGGCGAACTCCACTTCCAATTCACCGACGGCCTCGGCATCCACGTCACCGTCTTCGTCGCCACCCGGTTCGAGGGCGAGGCGATCGAGACCGACGAAGCGATCCCGCTCTGGACCCCGGCGGATGCGATCCCGCTGGACGAAATGTGGGAGGACGACCGCTACTGGCTCCCCCAGATGCTCGGCGGCCAGCGCTTCGAAGGGTTCTTTGAGTTCGACGGTGACAAGATGCTGTCGCGGAAAGTGCGTTTCCTTTGAATTGCGGCGCGCAGAAAATGCCCCGGCGAAGAGGGAGCCTGCCAATGCGGTCGCGAATGCGGCGGAGCCTGATCGGTCCTCCCCTCGGCCGCGTAGCGGCAAAGCGAACTTGCCTTGGTCGCCGCAACTTCGGACCAACGCGGCTATCCTGCGTGGGAGTGGGCGGCGTTGAAATGGGTGTTCTGGCCAAGATCTTGGCGGGCGAAGCGGTTCCACGGAAGCTCCCGCTAGCAGGCGAAACGAACCGATAATTGAACTCGCCGCGATCCGTAGTCCCTTGCGCCATGCTTTACCCCCGCTTCTTCCCCCACCCGCTTCGCGCCATGCTCCCGGCGGCGGCGCTGACCCTCGTCGCGACGCTCCCGCTCCGTGCCGACCATCCTCCGGAAGAAGGGGCTGGCGAAGGCGAGAAAGTGCAAGAGGGGCATTCGGGGCACGGCGAGGCGTTCAACGAAGGACCGCGCCAGGCGGCGTATCTGATGGAGGGATGCCGGATGTCCATTTCCCGATCACCACGGCGAAGGGCGAGGCGGTGCAGACGCTCTTCGACCAGGGCGTCGGGCAACTTCACAGCTTTTGGTATTTCGAGGCGGAGCGGACGTTCCGGCAGGCGGCGAAACTCGATCCGGACTGCGCGATGCTTTACTGGGGGATGGCGATGGCCAACGTCAACAACGACGGGCGCGCCGGGCGCTTCATCGCCGAGGCGGAAGAAAAGAAGGGATCCGCCTCCAAGCTCGAACAACTCCACATCGAGGCGCTCGCGAATTTCTACCGCGATGAGAAAAAGGACAAGAAGGAGCGCCTGCGCGATCTGGTCCGCGACCTGGAAACCGCCGTGCAGGACTTCCCCGACGACATCGAGTCGCGCGCGTTTTTGATCCAGCAGATCTGGCGGAACGACTCCTATCACGGGATCAAGATCACCAGCCACCAGGCGGTCGATGCGCTGCTCGACCAGCTCTTCGCCCAGGCGCCTAACCATCCGGCGCACCACTACCGCATCCACCTGTGGGATGGCGAAAAGCCGATCCGCGCGGTCAAAAGCGCGGCGCTCTGCGGGGCGACCGGACCGGGGATCGCCCACCTGTGGCACATGCCGGGGCATACGTATTCGAAGCTCAAGCGCTACCGGGATGCGGCGTGGCAGCAGGAGGCGTCCGCGCGGGTCGATCACGCCCACATGATGCGCGACCGGGTGCTGCCCGACCAGATCCACAACTTCGCCCACAACAACGAGTGGCTGACCCGCGACCTGATGCACCTCGGCCGGGCGAAGGAAGCCGTGGCGCTCGCCCGCAACATGATCGAACTGCCGCGCATCGCCGCGCACATCAAGGTCAAGGACGGCAAACAGATCCACGAGGAGCGCGGATCGAGCTGGTCCTACGGCCGCGACCGGCTCTGGTCCGCGCTGGAAAAATTCGAGCTGTGGGACGACATGATCGACCTCGGCGGGAGCGCCTACCTGGCGCCGGAGGACGGCGACGAGAACGAGGAGATCAAGATGCGGCGGAACCTCGGCGCGGCGTGGTTCGAGAAGGGCGACGCGACCGGCGGTCGCAACCAGATCGCTTTGCTGGAAGGCGGGCAGCGCAAGGCGGAGGCGGAGCGCGACCGGATCGCCGCCGAAGCAGAGGAGAAAGCGAATGCCGACAATAAGGAGGGCGACGAACTCAAGAAGATCGTCAACGAGGCGAAGAAGGGCATCGAGGCGACCCTCAAAGCCTATGCCGAAGCGCTCGAAGAGCTGCGCTGCTACGACGACCTCGCCGAAGGGCGGCTCGATTCCGCCAAAGACCGGGCCGGCAAGCTGAAGGGCGTGCCGAAGTGGCGCCACGCCCGGCTCCACCTGCGCGCGGGCAATGCCGAGGAAGCGATCAAGCTCGCCAAGCAGGCCGCCGACGGCGGCAAGATGGAAGTCGTGCCCCAGGCGACGAATGTGGAAATCCTCTGGGCGGCCGACAAGAAAGACGAGGCGAAAGCCGCCGTGGAAGAACTGCGGGCGGCCGCCGCGTGGGCGGATCCCGACCTGGCGATCTTCGCGCGCATCGCGCCGATCGCCAAAGAACTCGGCTTCGGCGACGACTGGCGGGCGAAAGGCGAGATCGCGGCGGACTTCGGCGAGCGCCCGAGCCTTGACTCGCTCGGTCCGAAGCATTGGTCGCCCACGCCCGCGCCGGATTTCGAGGTGGTCAAAGCGGACCGCAGCACGGTGAAGCTGGGCGACTTCTCCGGCAAGCCGACCGTGGTCATCTTCTATCTCGGGCACCAGTGCTCGCATTGCATCGAGCAGCTCACCGCCTTCAAACCGCTCGCCGCGCAATACGAGGCCGCCGGGATCCAACTTCTCGCCATCAGCCTCGACGGACCCGACGAACTCGCCCAAGCTGGCGACTATCCGTTTCCGCTCGCCGCCGATCCGGAGCTGAAAGCGTTCAAAGCCTATCGCGCGTTCGACGACTTCGAGAACCTCGGGCTGCACGGCACCTTCCTCATCGACGGCTCCAGAACTCATCCGCTGGCAGGACATCAGCTACCAGCCATTCATGCACGGCGAATTCCTCCTCAAGGAAGCCAAGCGGCTCCTCGCCCTGCCCGCCCAAGGCGTGGTCGCAGGCGCGAAATAGCGGAGCCTAAAAGGCGCTCCCAAGACCTCCCGGTTGGTTCATCGCGATCTTGGCGAGCGGGGACCGCCTGCCGGGGGGATAGCGGCTCGGCGTGCCCTCGTCGAGGAAGCGACCCGCCCGGCGTAGAGGAAACCATCGCGGGGCGACTGCCCGCCGTCGCCGCCGAGATTGGCATACGGGGCGGTAACGCGTTGGATTTAAAACGCTGCGGAGACGGTTAAACCGGGAGGCTGCGGATCGGGCGCGGGCGAATGGGCGACCGACTGATTCAGCGGCTTGTCCGCGCCCGAGGAAATGCGATTTCGGCACCGGTTTAAACATTGAGGGCTGCCGCCTGGAAGACCCCGCCGCCGGGTATGATCTGGTTTGAGCACGCATCCGGAGGAAAACGCCTCTTCGGACCGACACAGACGGGCAGCGGCAATTGGTGCCAGTAAGCGGGCTTGGTAAAGCAATTTCGCGCTGAACCTCGATTTCGATGATGTTGCGCAGATGGGGCTGCACAGGGCGAGTTCATCCTGATCCGCCGTCGCGTCAAACCGCAGAATCCCGACAGCCATCGGCGACTTGAATCGATCCGTATGATTCATAGATTTGGGGGATGCCGCCCTACCCCACCTCTCGCGCCGCGGATCCTGCGTTCCGCTGCGTGCGGGTTTGGTTACCTGGCGTTTGCGGGCATCGCCTCGGAGGAAGCGCGAGCGCCGCCGCTCGGTGGCGGGTTTGGGGGTGCCGCGCCCGCACCACACGCCGCGGGCGAAGCGGGTGATTTTCCTTTTCATGCACGGCGGCCCGTCGCAGGTCGATACCTTTGACCCAAAGCCGAGGCTGGACAAAGAAAACGGAAGCCGCTGCCGTTCGAGCCGGCCATGAATCTGGATGCGACGAAGAACGGGAAGGCGACGCTGCTCAAGTCGCCGTGGGCGTTCCGCCAATACGGGCAGTGCGGGCAGCCGGTCAGCGAGCTTTTCCCGCACGTCGCCCGGCACGTCGATGACCTCTGCATCCTGAAGGGGATGCACAGCCGCGGGCAGTCGCACGGTCAGGCGGTCTGCATGCTGCACACCGGGACGGACAATTTCGTGCGGCCGAGCGTCGGCGCGTGGGTCAGCTACGGGCTCGGGTCGCTCAACCGGGACCTGCCCGCCTTTATCGCGATCAGCCCGCCGCGCGGGCACGGCGGCGCACGCAACTACGGCAGCGCGTTCCTCCCGGCGAGCCACCAGGCGACCGCGCTCGGTCACTCCGGGCTCGGCGCGGACGGCGCGAAGATCCAATTTCTGGGTGCTGGCGGAAAGGCGGACGCGCAGGGGCGGCAGCTCGACTTCCTCCAGCGGATGAACCGGGCGCACGCGGCGCGCAGCGGCGGCGATGCGGCGATCCAAGGCGTGATCGAAAGCTACGACCTCGCCTTCCGCATGCAGGGAGCCGCGCCGGCAGCCATGGATCTGGACGCCGAATCCGCCGCCACGAAACGGCTCTACGGCATCGGCGAAAAGACGACGGACAGCTTTGGCCGCCAATGCCTGCTCGCCCGGCGCTTCGCCGAAGCCGGCGTCCGCTACATCCAGGTCTCGACTCCCTACGTGTGGGACCAGCACGGCAACCTAAAGGGCGGCCACAGCAAGAACGCCGCCGCCGTGGACCAGCCGATCGCCGGCTTGCTCGCCGACCTCAAAGCGCGCGGCATGCTGGAGGACACGCTGGTCGTGTGGGGCGGCGAATTCGGCAGAACCCCGATCGCGCAGGGCAGCGACGGCCGCGACCACAACCCGCAGGGCTTCACGATGTGGCTGGCGGGCGGCGGCGTGAAGCCCGGCTTCTCCTACGGCGAGACGGACGAATTCGGATACTACGCGGTCCGCGACAAAGTCCACATGCACGACCTGCACGCCACCATCCTGCACCTGCTCGGCATCGACCACGAGCGCCTGACCTACCGCTACGCCGGGCGCGATTTCCGGCTCACCGATGTCTTCGGCAAAGTGGCGCACGGGATCATCGCGTAGGCTCGGGATCGCACGCTGGCTAGGGCCCCCGATCCATCTTACCCGCGCCGCGAGACGTATCCGCTTAGGAGAAAATCGCCGCCTTGCCCTGACATGGGCTTTGCACTTCTGCCTAGCGGCTCCACTTTCTCCCGGTCCGCCCAACCGGCGGATCATCACCTAAAACAGTTAGCACGATGAAGATTCCATTCTTGCACAAGCCTAGCCTTCTGAGCCTCTCCAAGACCTGCGGTTGAGCCGCAAAGATCGACCCGGTCGGGCTCGGCGAACTTTTACAGAAGCTGCCGAAGAATGTAGATCCGAACTTGCTCGTCGGTTTCGACACGAGCGACGATGCGGGGATCTACAAGCTGTCGGATGAACTCGCGATCATCATGACCGCAGACTTCATCACGCCCCCGACCGACGACCCCTACCTCTTCGGGCAGATCGCGGCGGCCAATGCGATCAGCGACGTCTATGCGATGGGCGGCCGCCCGATCGCGGCGCTCAACCTGGTTTCGTTCCCGTCGAAGAAGCTGCCGCCGGAGCACCTGAACCAGATCATCGCGGGCGCGCTGTCCAAGATCACGGAAGCCGGCGCGGTGCTGGCGGGCGGGCATTCGGTGGAGGATGACGAGCCGAAGTTCGGGCTGTCGGTGACCGGCGTGGTGCATCCGGAGAAGTATTGGCCCAACGCCGGGGCGCGGCCCGGGGACGAGATCGTCTTGACCAAAGCAGTGGGCAGCGGCGTGATCTTCAACGCGAACCTGAAGGGCTGGGTCAGCGGGGCGGCTTACAAGGCGTGCCTCGATTCGGTCACGGCGCTCAACCGCCGCGCCGCCGAAGTGCTGGGCGATTTCGACGTCCACGCCGCCACGGACATCACCGGGTTCGGGCTGGCCGGGCACGGCTTGGAGATGGCGCGCGGCTCCGGCGTGCGGATCGCCTTGGACCACCGCCAGGTGCCGGTCATGGCGGAGGTCGCCGTGATGTACGAGCGCGGGGTGACGACCGGCGTGAACAAACACAACCGCCGCGTGGCGGGCGAACACATCACGTTCGAGCGGGCGCTGCCCCCGCACGAGGAGGAGATCTATTTCGACCCGCAGACCAGCGGCGGGCTCTTCGCCGCAGTCGCGGAGGGGCAGGGCGAGGCGGCGGTCAAGGCGCTGCACGAGGCGGGGATCGCCGCCGCGGCGCTGGTCGGCAGGGCATCGGCAGACGAAGGCGGCGGATGCCTTGTGGTCCGGTGAGATCGCCTTAGGTATAGCCGCAATGCCCCGACCCCATCCCATCGCCCTAGCCCTCGCCGGCGCGGCGCTCGCCTGCCTGATCGCCCCCGCCGAAGCCGTCTCGGTCAAAGACGCCAACCATCGGTCGGAGTCGTGGTATCGCGGCAAAGAAGCGCGGCGGCTGGCCGACACTATTTTGCTCTACCAGCGCGAGAACGGCGGCTGGCCGAAGAACATCGACTACGACCGGAAGATCGGCAGCGAAGAGCGCGCGGAGATCGAGGCGGAGAAGCCGAAGAACGACACGACGTTCGACAATGGCGCGACCTGGCAGGAGATCCGCTTTCTCTCCGGCATGTTCGCGGTCACCGGCGACGACGACTGCCGCCGCGCCGCGCTGTGGGGCATCGACTTCGTCCTAGAGGCGCAGTACAAGAGCGGCGGCTTTCCGCAGTGCTATCCGTTTCCGTCCGGCTACCAGAAGCACATCACGTTTAACGACAACGCGATGGTCGGGGTCCTCGCCCTGCTGCGCGACGTTTCCGTGCCGACCGGGCGCTTCACATTCGTGCCGGAGAAGGTGCGCGAACGCGCGGGCAAAGCGGTCGATCAAGGCATCCGCTGCATTTTGAAATGCCAGGTCAAGGTCGATGGCGAGCTGACGGCGTGGGGCCAGCAGCATGACCGCGACACCTACGAGCCGATGCCTGCCCGCGGGTTCGAACCCGCCTCGCTCTGCGCCATGGAAAGCGCGGACATCCTCGAGTTTCTCCTCAAGATCAAAGACCCGCCGGGCGAGGTGAAGCGGTCGATCCGCGCCGCCGCCAAGTGGCTGGACGGACCCGCCAAGATCATCGGCCGCCGCTACGACAAGAAGTCCGCCAAGCTCAAAAAAGACCGCCGAGCCGGTCCGCTGTGGGCGCGCCTCTACGAAATCGGCTCCAACAAACCGATCTACGGCGACCACGACAAGAAGATCCACTACGACATCGCCGAGATCTCCGACGAACGGCGCAACGGCTATAGCTGGCTCGGCACCTGGGGCGAGGAGGCGCTGGAGAAATATCGCGAATGGGAGCGGCGAAATTAGGGAGGCAGCTTCCGGTTAGGGCGGCAGCGAAGCGACGAATTCCTCCGGCGATCGGATCGGCAACCCACCGGAATGCGGAAAATCCTTGGTGTTTCGCGTTACCAAAACATCGGCGCGGCAAGCAAGCGCGGCGCTCAGTTGGAGGGCATCCTCAAAATCGTTCATCGCAAACCTGAGCGCGGATACAGCATCAGCATGAGAGACCGTCGCGACGCTGGTCAGGGAACGAAGATCTCTGGTGAATTCATCGTGCGAATCTTTCCTAGCGCCCGCGCTGTGAGGTAGGATGCCGTGGCGAGGCTGTGCCAAGCGATGAAACGCTCGAATCCACTTCGATCACACGCCGCGAGCGCTGCTGAACTGCCAGCCGATCCCGGTCGCGAGTTCGGCGTCCAGCAAGACGTTTAGACTGAATGCCAAAAAGATTTGCGCCTATCGCAGAAAGCCCGGCCGGCTGGATAAAGCGATTAGAAGGAATCCGCCGCGTAGCGGCGCCCGACTTGTAGCCCGGCCCTTCAGGGCTGGGTCCCTCTCCGGCACCGTGCCGCCCCGTCGCGTCGCGACGATTGATCCGGGCGCTGGCGATCCCGGAGGCCCGGCTTTCAACCGCCGCTACGCGGCGGGGGTGCCTCCGCTTGCGCTACCCAGCCTTGAAAGGCTGGGCTACAAATCAACCGCCGCTACGCGGCGAGGCGCAAGCCCGGCCTTGCGCAATCGAGTCTGCCGATCGCTCAAACCTATCGCGCAGGTGCCGGGTATCGGACCGCCATTTTCCCGCACGGCTTTTTGGCAATCAGTCTAGATCGAAGAATACTCTCACCGCTACTTGATGTGCTTTTCGATCAGGTCGGCGAGGCGCGGATCATCGCTCGACAGCGCCTTCAAGGTGTCCAAATCGATCGCCCCGCCCATTTTTCCGCAAACTCGCGCCCGCTAATCCTCGGGATCCGATCCTGGGCTGATGCCGCCAAGGTGACGGTCTCTCGCCCCCGCCGGGTTATCGTCACCCTGTCTCCTTCGTGTAATTCCAATCCAGCAAGAGCTTCGATCGGGAGGGTAACTTCGTTCGTCATCGCTGTCGGTTTTTGTTGAGAATTACGATGAACCGGGTCGAAGATCAAGGGTTCGTGGACCCCGCCATTCGCCGAGTTCCCGCCTTGCCATCCCATCCAATCGCGGCACTGGTTCGCCTCCCTCCCCCGATGCGCTATCTCCTCATCGACATCAGCAACTCCCGCACGAAGCTCGCGTGCGGGACGGCGGAGGCTGTGGGGGAATCGCGGTGGATTTCGACGCGGGACCTGACGCCGATGTCGGTGGAGGCGGCGGCGCGCGGGCTGGGCGTTTGACCGCGCGGTGCTGTCCTCGGTGGTGCCGGGCAAGAACGCCGCCGTGCGCGACGCGGTGCCTTGCCCGCTGCTGGTGCTCGACCACACGTGCGAGCTGGGCGTGGCGATCGATTATCCGCGACCGGAGACGATCGGCGCGGACCGGCTGGCCAATGCGGCGGCGGCGGCGGCGCTCTACGGCTGCCCGTCGGTGGTCATCGATTTCGGCACGGCGGTGACGTTCGATGTCCTGAGCGCGGCGGGAGCCTACACCGGCGGCGTGATCGCGCCGGGGCTGGAGGCGATGACGCACTACCTGCACGAGCGCACCGCCCTGCTGCCGGAGATCGATCTGACCGAGCCGACCTCGCCGGTCGGCAGGTCGACGCGGGATGCGATGCTGGCGGGCGCCGTCATCGGCTACCGCGGATTGGTCAAAGAAATCCTCTCCGCCGTGATGGAGGAAATCGGATCGCCGGACGCGGCAAACGAGGTGATCGCCACCGGCGGCTACGCGGAATTGATCGGGGCGAAGGTCCCGGCCATCGCCCACGTCCACCCCACCCTAACCCTCGAAGGGCTGCGCATCGCAGCGAATCTCAACCCGATCCCATGAGCGACGAACCCATTGCCATCGGCATCGACTTTGGCGGCACCGGCATCAAGATCGGCGCGTGCCGCGGCGCGGAGGTGCTGGCGAAAGCGGACCCGATCGCGACGGCGGATCACCCGGAGCCAGCGGACCTCATCGCGGCGATGGCGGCGGCGCCAATGCCCTGATCGCCCGGTTCCCGGACGCGGCGGGCGTCGGCGCGGCGTGCCGGGGCTGGTCGATTTTGAAGGCGAGTACGTCCATGAGCTGACGAACGTGCGCGGCTGGATCGATATCCCGCTGCGCGACGCCTTGTCCGACGCCTGCGGGCTGCCGGCGGCGGTCGATAACGACGCGAACTGCATGGTCTTCGCCGAGGCGCGGCACGGTGCCGCGCGCGGGCTGGCCAATGTGGTCGGCGTCACCCTCGGCACCGGCATCGGCGGCGGCATCGTCTTGGGCGGCGAGATCTATCGCGGCAGCCACTGCGGAGCCGGCGAGATCGGCCAGATGTGCATCGACCACGACGGGCGACCCGGCCACTACGGCAATCCCGGAGCCATCGAGGAATACCTCGGCAACGGACCGATCGCGGAGATCGCCATCGAGCGCTATCGCGCGGCGGGCATCGCGCGGGATCCGGCGGAATGGAATGCCGCGAACGCGCCGAGGCTTCTCGCCGAAGCCGCCGAGTCCGGCTGCCCGGTGGCGCTCGCGCTGTGGGATGAATTCGCCGGCTGGCTGGCGGCGATGTTCGGCGGCGTCGCCTGGCTGCTCGACCCGGACGCGATCGTGATCGGCGGCGGGGTGGCCAAAGCGGGCGACCTATTGTTCAAGCCGCTTCGCGACAAGATGCTGCCCACGCTTTCGCCGACGCTCCGCGAGCACCTGCGCGTCGTCCCCGCGCAGTTCAGCAACGACGCCGGTATGATCGGCGCGGCAGCGCTCGGCGTCTGGGCATCGCGCCGCGCGGGCGACTGAAGCGGGTTCTATTCGAATGAAGCGGCGCTGATCCGATTAGGCGGCGGCGGCTTCTTGCGCAGACGCCTCGCTCCGGCGGCCGTGCTCGAGCTTCGGCGGCAGTTTGGCGAATTCGGCGACCGCCGCGAACAGCTTGGTAAAGTCGGTGGCGAGATTGCCGATCAGGCAGTCCGTCAGGTCGCCGCGCACGTCGGGGTGCTGGCGGATGACTTTGCCGAAGCTGAAATCCGGGTCGTAGAACGCATAGACGAGTTTGCGCATCGCCTCGATCATCTCGCAGGTTTCCCGGCCGTAGTCGTCGAATTGCGCGGCGGAGAAATCGCCTTCGCCCAGCGCCTTGTCGATGGCGTCCGCCGCCATCTCACCCGTGCGCAGCGCGAGGAACACGCCGGAGGAAAAAACCGGATCGAGGAACGCAAAGGCATCGCCGACGAGGACCGCGCCGTCCGTCGCGCAGAATTCCGAGCGATAGGAATACTCGCCGGTCGTCCAGTATTCGCCGAACTGCGTGCCGGGGGCGAGGTGGTCTTTGATCCAGGCGTTTTCCTGCGCCTCCCGCGCCATGATCTCGGCGGGGTCGCGCGTGTCGCGGTAAAGGTAATCGCGTTCCCCCACCACGCCGACGCTGACGATGTCGTCGCGCAGCGGGATATACCAAAACCAGCCCTTGCCCGGCAGGTAGGCGACAGTGGTGGAGCCGGCATCCAAGCCCGGGTCGCGCTTCGCGCCGCGATAGTAGGTCCAGATGGCGACTTTTTTGAGCATCGGGTCGCGCTTGCGCCACTTGTTCTTCGTCTGGATCAAGGCGTCGCGCCCGGTGGCATCCACCGTGATCGGCGCGCGGAATTCATCGCCCGCCTCGGTAACGATTCCGGCGATGCGCCCGCCCTCGCGAAGGACGTCCTTCACCTTCACGCCGTCGCGCGCGTCGGCGCCGAGCGCCTTGGCCCGATCCCAGATCATCTGATCGAATTCGGCGCGCTCGACCTGCCAGGTCGTCGAGGAGGGGTGGTCGTAGTGTTGGAAAAAATAAAACGGCCGCGATTTCATGCCGTCCTCCGTCACGAACTGGACGCTCAGCTTTTTCACGTAGCCCTTCTCGTTGATCTGGTCGATCAAGCCCAGCCGCTCGAAGGTGAAATAGCAAAACGGCATGAGCGATTCGCCGACGTGGTAGCGGGGCATCTTCTCCTTTTCGAGCATGAGCACGCGCCGCCCTTTCTCGGCGAGCAAGGCGGCGGTCGTTGCGCCGGCGGGTCCGCCGCCGATCACGATCACGTCATAGGATTTCGGGTCGTTCGAGTTCTGAAGGGTCATGGGAGGGTCAGGGTTCGCTAGCGTTACGGTCCGGGCAGAGGAGGCGTTTCGGAGTTTTTACCCTGGGGGCATCGACCTTGTAGAACCGCCACGCGGTATTACCCGTATGCCACTAAGCCACTCTCCCGAAACGTCATCTGATCTTTCACCCTATGAAGTCCCATCGCCTCATCCCCATCCTCGCCCTCGGTGCCGCCCTGTCAGTCGCTGACCCATCGCATTCCAGAGACCTCGCCCTGCCCGGCGCTCCCGCCGACGCCGGCGACAAGGGCGCGGCAGGCAAAACCGGTGCCGACCCGCTCTCCGGCGATTTTAAAGGCACGCTCGACGGCAAGAAGGTCGCCGCGCAGTGCCTCGCGCTCGGCGGCGGAAAATACCAGCACAACCTGCTCTCGCAGTTCGATGCCCGCGACGCCGAGATCGGCAAGCTGAACGGCGAGACGGACGGCGGGAAGACCGTTTTCAAAGGCAAGGCGGGCGATGTGGAAATCGAAGCGGCGGCCAGCGGAGCCGCGATCCGGGGCGGAGGGCTGGATCTGGAAAAGATCGAGCGCCTGTCCCCCACCCTCGGCGCGAAACCGCCGGCGGGCGCGAAAGTGCTCTTCGACGGATCGGGCACGGAGGCGTGGCAAAAGCAGGGCGGCGGCGACGCGCCATGGAAGGTGATCGACGGGGCGATGCAGGTCGGCGGCGGCTCGATCGTCAGCAAAGAGGAATTCGGCGACTGCACGATCCACGTCGAATTCCAGACGCCGTTCATGCCGGAGGCGCGCGGTCAGGGGCGCGGCAACAGCGGCGTTTACCTGATGGGTCGCTACGAATGCCAGGTGCTCGATTCCTACGGATTGAGCGGCGAACACAACGAATGCGGAGGCGTCTATACGGTCGCCAAGCCGCTGGTCAATATGTGCGCGCCCCCGCTGCAGTGGCAGACCTACGACATCGAATTCACCGCGCCGCGCTTCGAGGGCGGCAAAAAGGTGGCCAACGCCAAGATGACGGTGACCCACAACGGCGTGAAAATCCACGACGGCACCGAGATCCCCAAGCCGACGACCGCCGCGATGAGCGGGCAGGACGCGGAGAAGGGACCGCTCTATCTCCAAGACCACGGCAACCCGGTCCGCTACCGCAATATCTGGGTGCAGCCGCGCTAGCCCGCCGCACTTCCCCGCACATGGACCGCAAACTATTTGCCGAATTTGCAAAACCGCCCTTGCGCTCAAGCCGTTGCCCGAGAAGATGGGCGCGCGTGAATAGACCGAATTCACCATCACCATTATGGACACTCCCATCAGGCCGCTCATCAGAATAGCGGGCCGTGCTGGATGTGGAAAAATCGAGGCACAGGGAGGAACGGGCCAGCTTGAATATCTCATCGCATTTTGGATTAAAAACGCAGGCATTGAGCCGGTGGCGTTCGACCATGCCATGGCCGGGTTCGTCACCGCCTACGGCGATCCCATCCAGATCGAAGTCCACCCGCCCGGCGGGGGGAGCGGTCCGTATGAGATGCGCCCGGGCAGCGAGCGACAATGCCTTTGCCGCACCGGCGAGCACACCGAAGCGCTGCTCAACGATGCGGGCGACAAGCCGATCCAGCTCCACCTCTGGCTGGAGAAGGAGGGCAAGCGCGTTGGCGACCAATATTTCTGCGAACTCCCGCCGCTCGACGCGCTCGCCGTGCCCGCACGCATGCGCAGCGGCGGTGCCGTGCTCCGCTTCCACCAAGTCCGCGGACTCGACGACGACGAGGACGACCGCGGCGAGGACGATTGAGATCGCCGGAGGCGGAGCGCCGGACACCTCGGGGGCGCCAGCGCATTTGGTGCGCCGGCGACTTCCCGCGCCTTGACGGCGAAGGCGATGCCCCTAACCTCGCGGGCTCCAGAGCCAATCCCAATGCCCAGACTGGCGGTTTTGATCGCCACTAGACCGCCATGCCCGTAGCCGCCAGCTTTTGCGCCGATTTCCTCAAGGCGGACATGCAGCACGTGTATCGGCAGGTGGCCGGGCTGCGCGAATTCGGCAGCGTGGTGCTAACGCGGCGGCGCGAGAATGCCGGGGCGTTTCCGTTTCCGGAGGATCGGATCGCCGTCATCCCAAAGCCCGCCTTTCGCTTCGCCGTCCGGATCTGGCAGCGGTCGATCAAGGGCGGACCGCTCCAGCTCACCGCCCGGGAAGTGCGCGATTGCCTCGCCGCGCTGGAGAGATTTAAGGCGGACGTCCTCCATGTGTATTTCGGGCACATCGGGATTTTTGCGCTGCCGTTGCTGCGGGCGTGGCGGGGCGCGCGGATCGTCTCATTCCACGGCGCGGATGCGGGGGTCGATGCGGGATCTGCCGCGCATCGCCGGGCGCTGGCAGAGGTTTTCGCGCTCAGCGACCTGATCCAGGGGCGCTCGGAGGCATTGCTCGCTGATCTCGCCGCGTTGGGCTGCCCGCAGGAAAGCTCCGGCTCCAGCGCACGGCGCTGCCGCTCGACGAACTGCCGTTTTCCGAGCGACCGGTCCCGCCCGCCGGGGGCGCATGGCATTTCACCCAAGCCTGCCGCCTCATCGAAAAAAGGGGCTGCTCACCACCCTGCGCGCTTTCGCCGCAATCGCCAAAGCGCTGCCGAACGCCCGGCTCACCATCATGCGGCGACGGTCCGATGCTCGCCGACCTGCGCGCCTTTGCCGACGAGTTGGGAGTCGGGGCGCGCGTCGCCTTCCCGGGGTTCCTCAGCTAAGGCGGCGCTCCGCTCGCTTTTCGCCGAAAGCCACGCCTTTTTCCACCCGAGCCAGACCGGGGCAGACGGAAATCGCGAGGGTGTGCCCAACGCGATGCTCGAAGCGATGGCGATGGGAGCTCAGCGCTCGCCACCCGACACGGCGGCATCCCCGAGGCGGTCGAGGACGGCGAGGGCGGGCTGCTGGTGACCGAGCGCGACCACCAGGCGCTCGCCGCCGCCGCGCTCCGGCTGGTAAGCGATCCCGCGCTCTATCGCCAGCTCGCCGCTGGCGGGCGGCGCGCCGCCGAAGAAAAGTTCGGCGGCGAAGCGCAAATCAAAGTGCTGGAATCCTGTTACCGGATGGCATACTGAAAGCCACTCAGAGAAATGCCACCGCCTAACTCCCAGCGAAACCTCACGCCGGACATGGTCGAATTGCTGCGCGCCCAGCGCCGCAAAAAGATCGGGATCGCCGCCGCCATCATCGCGGCGATCACCGCCGGTGCCGCCTTCTTTTTCATCGAGCGCGAGGCGAACCGCAAGATGCCGGAATACTGGGAGCTGGAGGCGGAGAACAATGCGAAGAAGGCGGGAGGAACGACCGATCCCGATGCCGCCGAGATGACCGCCGCCGAACGCCGCCGCAAGCTGCTGGATTCGACCCGCCGGTCGATCGCCGAGAGCGGCGGTTCCGCTGGGGGCAATATTTCACTGCGGGAGAGTATGCGGGACGCGGCCCGCTTTGCCGCGGATGCCCCCGCCGCCCCGATCAAGGTAAACTGGATCGAAGAAGCCATCGCCGCCGCCAAAGATGTGGACGAAGAATTGATCCGCGCCAGCGAGTGGGTCAAATCGTTCGAGCTGCCCGCCGTCCGCCCGGAAATCGACGGCGAGAGCGACGATGAACTGCAGTCGGCGCAGGCCGCCACCGAAGCCTTTTTCGCGGCCGAGGATTGGAAAGACCTCGCCCGGATCGTCCGGCACCGCGAGCGCGTGCTCCCGATGCTCGAATCGTATTACAGCCGCCCCGATGCCAAGCTGCCCCGGCTCGCCCCTGACTCGCAGCTCCGGCGCGAATTTCTCGTCGACTACGGCGGCGGCGATGTCGTCGCGTTTTCATTCCGCTGGGAGAACGGGGACCTCGGGAGCATCGCGCTGGTCAAAGATAAGGCTGGCCAATTCCGGCCCGACTGGGAAACGGCGGTCGCCTACAGTGAAATGTCGCTCGAGCAGATCAAAGCCGAGCGCCCGACCGATCCGCAGATGGTCCGCATCTATGTTCAGGCGGACGAGTATTTTAACTACGAGTTTTCCGATGACCGGAAGTGGCGGTGCTTCCGGATCACCGATCGCGATTCGGATACGGTTCTCTTCGGCTACGCCGAAATCAATTCGCCGGTCGAGCAGGAACTTTCTACGATGCTCAAACTCGAGCAGCGGGTCCCCGCCATCGTGAAACTTGCCTTCACTCCAGATTCGAAAGCGCCCGACTGCGTTCTGATCACCGAATTCATCCAGCGCGACTGGTTCGTGCCAGACTTGGAGGAAACGCCCGTCGCCGCGCCGGAACCGGCTCCAGTCCCTGACGCGGTCGCCCCGGCCATCGAACCATCCGCCTAAAACCGGCGGCTGCGCGCCATCGCCAAAATTCGGCGGCTGCGCGCCGAGTGAGCGCAGCCCGCTGCGTCGGGGGATCAAAGCGGGGATTGCGGCGATGCGGGGGCGAGGCACGTTAGCCGGAGCTGCGCCCGAATCACCCGCAGTTCCCCCTCCTCGATGATCGATCCGTTTCCCTTCGCCCGCCGCCACCTTGGCTCCTCTGAAAGCGGTGCCTGCGACCTCGCCAAAGCCGCCGGCTTTGATTCCGTCGATGACCTAATCGACGCCGCCGTGCCGGACGGCATCCGGCTGCGGCAGCCGCTCGCCTTGCCGGAGCCGCTCAGCGAACACGGCGCGCTAGAGCGCCTGCGCGGGATCCTTTCCGCCAACCAAGTCCTGCGCTCGTTCATCGGCATGGGCTACCACGACTGCATCACGCCGCCGGTCATCCAGCGCAACATCCTAGAGAACCCCGGCTGGTACACCGCCTACACGCCGTATCAGGCGGAGATCGCGCAGGGCAGGATGGAGGCGCTGCTCAACTTCCAGACGATGGTCCGCGACCTGACCGCGCTGGACGTCGCCAATGCCTCGCTGCTCGACGAAGGCACCGCCGCCGCCGAGGCGATCGCGCTCGCCGCCTCTTCCGCGCGGGGCAAGGACGCCGTCTTTGTCTCCGACCGCATCCATCCGCCGACCATCGACGTCATCCGCACGCGGGCGGAGCCGCTCGGCTGGCGCGTCATCGTCGGCGATCTGGCCTCGTTCGATTTCCAAAGCGGCACCGCCTTCGCCGCCGTCGTCCAATACCCGGACACCCGCGGCGAGGTCGCGGACCTGGCGGCGCTAGCCGATGCCGCCCACGCGGGCGGCGCGCTGGTCATCGCCTGCTGTGACCTGCTCTCGCTCGCCCTCCTCAAGCCGCCCGGCGAATGGGGCGCGGACATCGCGGTCGGGAATTCGGGGCGCTTCGGCGTGCCGCTCGGCTACGGCGGTCCGCACGCCGCCTTTATGGCGTGCCGGGATGCGCTCAAGCGCAGGCTGCCCGGCCGCCTGGTCGGCATTTCCAAAGACCGGCAGGGCAGGCCCGGCTACCGGCTCTCGCTCCAGACCCGCGAGCAGCACATCCGGCGGGAGAAGGCGACCTCGAACATCTGCACCGCCCAAGTCCTGCTCGCCGTCATGGCATCGATGTATGCCGTCTATCACGGCCCGCTCGGCATCCGCGCCATCGCCGGCCGCTGCGCCCGCTTCGCCAAGTCGCTCGGCGCCGCGCTGGAGTCGCTCGGCTTCCAACTCGGCTCGAATGCCTATTTTGACACCGTCTGGGTCGAGGCACCCGGCAAGGCATCCGCCATCGCCAAGGCGGCGGAGAAAGCGGGCTTCAACCTGCGGCGCGAAGGCGACGCGCTGGGCATCGCTTTGGACGAAAAGGTGACCGCCGCCGAGCTTGGCACATTGTTAGGGTGCTTCGGCGGCGACGGCGCCCCGCTCGGGCCGGCGGAAGGCGACGCGCTCCCCGGGGCGCTGCGCCGCGAGTCGCCCTACCTCCAGCACCCGGTCTTCAACAGCTATCGGTCGGAGACCGAGATGCTGCGCTACCTCCGCCGGCTGGAGGGCAAGGACGTGGCGCTCAACCGCTCGATGATCCCGCTGGGATCGTGCACGATGAAGCTCAACGCCGCCGCCGAAATGTTTCCGGTCTCGTGGCCCGAGGTCAACGGCATCCACCCGTTCGCGCCGGCCCGGCAGGT
This sequence comes from Verrucomicrobiales bacterium, assembly GCA_041395145.1. GTDB lineage: Bacteria > Verrucomicrobiota > Verrucomicrobiia > Verrucomicrobiales > DEV007 > JAWLBD01. The sequence goes on from JAWLBD010000042.1 coordinate 21,602, forward strand.
GAAAGGCTACGCCGCCATGCTCTCGGAGCTGGAGGCGTGGCTCGCCGAGATCACCGGGTTCGCCGCCGTCTCGCTCCAGCCCAACGCCGGATCGCAGGGCGAATACGCCGGGCTGCTCGCCATCCGCCGCTTTCACCAAAGCCGGGGCGACGGGCATCGCGACGCCTGCCTGATCCCGGTCTCCGCCCACGGCACCAACCCGGCCAGCGCCGTGATGGCCGGCTTCCGCGTCGTCCCGGTGGCGTGCGATGCCGACGGCAACATCGACCTCGCCGACCTGCGCGCGAAGGCGGAGGCGAACGCCGCGCAGCTCGCCGCCCTCATGGTCACCTATCCCTCGACCCACGGCGTCTTCGAGGATACCATCCGCGAGGTCTGCGAGATCATCCACGCCGCCGGCGGTCAGGTCTACATGGACGGCGCGAACATGAATGCCCAGGTCGGGCTGTGCAGCCCCGGCGACATCGGCGCGGACGTCTGCCACCTCAACCTCCACAAGACTTTTTGCATCCCGCACGGCGGCGGCGGCCCCGGCGTCGGTCCGATCGGCGTCGCCGCGCACCTCGCCCCGTTCTTGCCCGGCCACGCCTTGCTCGAAAGCGCGGGCGGCGCGGTTTGCTCCGCGCCTTACGGCAGCGCCAGCATCTGCGTGATCTCGTGGATGTATATCGCAATGATGGGCTCCGCCGCGCTGACCGATGCGACCAAGCTCGCCATCGTCAACGCCAACTACATCGCCCGCCGCCTCGAACCTTATTTCCCGATCCTCTACAAGGGCAACGCCGACCTCGTCGCCCACGAGTGCATCATCGACCTCCGCCCGTTCAAGGACTTCGGCGTCGAGGTCGAGGACATCGCCAAACGGCTCATCGACTACGGCTTCCACGCGCCCACCATGTCGTGGCCCGTGCCCGGCACCATGATGATCGAGCCGACCGAAAGCGAGAGCCGCGCCGAGCTCGACCGCTTCTGCGACGCGATGATCGCCATCCACGGCGAGATCAAAGCGATCCAGAACGCCGAGTCCGACGCGGACGACAACCCGCTCAAAAACGCGCCGCACACCGCCGCCGAGGTCGCCGCCGACGACTGGGGTCACGCCTACTCGCGCGAAGCCGCCGCCTTCCCGCTCGCCTGGGTGCGCGAGGACAAATACTGGCCGCCCGTCGCCCGCATCGACAACGTCTACGGCGACCGCAACCTCGTCTGCACCTGCGAGGGCATGGACGCCTACCGCAGCTAATCGCGGCACCACACCGTAGCATCGGCATCCTGCCGATCATCCCACACCACCGGCGAAGCCGCTGTTCAGTTCGGGCAGAGCCGCGCCTGGGATCGTGGTGGCGTGCGCTTAGGCTCACTCCGAAGGAAAGGTGCGGCTTCGCCGATTTGATTTTGATGATCGGCAGGATGCCGATGCTACTTTGCCGCCGGAAATCGTGCCTTTTCCCCGACGCGCCGATTGTTTACAATAACCGTCCACGATGACCGAACCCGCCTCACTTCAAGACGACGCCCGACGGAAGCCGATCAGGTTCCTTAGATGGATCATCGTCTTCGCCATCGCCGCCCCAATCATCTACCTAGCCTCGGTTCCGTTTTTTGGACGATTGACCGAGCGCGCCGCCCGCACCCGCGACCTGTTGCACGGCAAACAAATCGCTCTGGCGATCAAAAATAATTACGCGATCGACGAAGACGGTGCCTATCCCAAGGATCTGACCGAACTTATCGCCTACTTCTCTCAGTATCATCCGAGCCTAGCCGAGGACCGGTTCAAGCCAATGGACTGGGACACCATGCGCCGCCACGAATGGATCTACTTCCCCGGCGGTTCCGAGAATGATCCGGAGGACCGCATCCTACTCGCCTCCGATCCCATCTACGACGGCGACCGCATCGTCATCTTCAACTCCGGCGACGGCGAGTTCATCGGACCGGAGCGCTACGCCGAACTCATCGCCAAGATGCGCGCCGACGGCTGCCAGATCCCGGCGGAGGCGGTGCGCTGAGGAGGTTGCGGGGTGCCACATGCGGCGGTCAGTGCCTCTCCGCGCCGTCCCCGCGCTGGGGGCGGCAACGCCTATGCGTGCAGCAGGAGGGCGGCCGCGCCTTGGTCAACCCGATGCCCGCCCCGTCCCCGCCGCGCCTATTCGGCGCGGACGGGAGCGTCCGTCGGAACGCCCTCGGTCGGGGTCGGCGGCGCGGACTTGCGGATCTGCTCGATCTGATCGGGGGCGAGACCGGAGGCTCCGAGGGCAGTCTCAGCAGCGGCAGCATCGGCACGGTACCACTGCTGGTAAACCTGGGAGACGGCGCCCTGGCGCTGCCCGCCATCGGTGATCGTCTTGGCCCACGCCATGGCGCTTTCCGGATCGCGCCCGGCGATCGAGCTGGCGAAGGTCGAGCGCGCCTGGTCGAGTTCGGGACCCTGGGGTTGTTTGCCGAGCCAAGCGCCGGCGGCGTTGGCGTCGCGGTGGACCCACTGGGCGACGGCGCTGCTGTAGGCCTGCGCCTTCTCCTGCTCGGTCTGGGCGGCGGAGACCATGAGGTCGGCTCCCTTCTCGGGCTTGCTGCTCATCATGAGGCTGGAGCCGACGCTCTGGGCGACCTGGGCGCGGTCGGCGTCGGGCAGCCCGACCGCCCAGTCGGCGGCGCCTTCCGGGTCCATCATCGCCCACTGGCTGGAGATGCCTTGGTAGAGGGTGCGGCGCAGGTTTTCGTCCTCCATCTCGGCGGCCTTCCCGAGCAGCCGCTCGCGGAATTCCGGGTCGTAGGCACCCTGGGCGAAGCCGCCGGCCGCCATCATGCGTTCGTTTTCGTCCAGCCCCTCCAGTTTTTTAAAAGCTCCGTCGAGGTCGCGCTGGGCGTAGCTGGCGAAGATGCCGGAGAGCGCGAAGCTGGGGCCGCCGAACATGCCCTGGTCCTCTTCCTGCTTCGCTTTGAGGTACCACTGCCACGCGCCGTCGGGGTCGTTTTGCGCCCACGAGCTGACCACGCCGTATTTGACGCCGCCCATCATCGGGCCGCCGTCGGCGAGTTCCTCTTCGACAAATGCCATGGCGGCGGCGCCGTCGGATTCCGCCCAGCGCCCGACGAGCAGCGAGTAAAACATCATCTTGGCCTGCGGCTGCTCGACCGTGCGTTCGATCTCGGCGATCGCCTCCTGCACCTCCTCGTCGGTCAGGTCGGCGAACGGGGCGAGGGCGCGGAGGATGGCGGACGGGTTCATCATGCCCATGCTCTTCTGCATCTCGGCGCGGCCGAGGGCGACCATCTCCCTGACGGACATCTTGCGGCGGGAGCCGGCGGCAGCTCCGCCCGCGCCGCCTTCCTGGCCGCCGGGCAGCGGTTTGCCGCCGGGCAAGGCGGAGGGAAACGCGGCGGCGGAACCCGGTCCGCCGGAGCCGCCGGATCCGGCGTCGGCGGAGGGCGCGGCGGATTTTCCAAAGTAGTAGGCTCCGGCTAGGGTGCCGAGCCAGGCGGCGGCGAGGACGGTCGCGGGGACGGGTTTCATGGCGGCAGATGGGTTTGGGTTATTCGTGGCAGCATCGCCGCATCCTCGGATTTTGAAAGCGGGGGTTCTCGCGCCTGGAAAATTTGGTTTCCCGCCCGGGGGACCGCGCCTACCGAAGCCTGCGGTGATCCGCCGCCTCTCCCCAAAACGCCCCCGACCATGAAGACGCGATCCTTTCTACGCACCGCCGCCTTTTCCGCCGCCGGAGCCGCCCTCGGTAGCGCCGCCGCCGCCGCCGAGGAAACGCCTGCAGGCACCGCCGCCCGGCCCGAGGTTGACGCAGAAGGTATTTTCTACCTCGACAACGGGAGGATCCGGCTCGGGGCTAAGCGGGACTGGGGCTGCGGGATCGCCTGGTTCTCGCAGAGCGGCGCGAAGCGGAATCTAGTCAACCACTGGGACCATGGCCGCCTGATCCAGCAGTCGTATTATGGCAAGGCGGACGGCTCGAAGTGGGGCGAGAAGCCGTGGCGCTGGAATCCAGTGCAGGGCGGCGACTACAAAGGGCGCGCGGCCAAGGTGCTCGCGGTCGATCTCGGCAAGGATTGGTTTGCGTCAAAATCGCAGGCGCGGCACTGGGCGTCGGGCGCCGATCTGCCGGACGTGATCTTCGAGCAGCGCGCCGAATTGATGGGCGAGGTCGCGCACGTCCGCTTCAAGATGACCTTACACCGGCGACGGGCAACATCCCGCCACGCACCACGAGATCCCCGCCGTCTTCGCCGCGCCGGAGCTGGAGACGCTCGCCCTCTACGACGGCGCCGAGCCGTGGGAGGGCGGTGCCTTGACCCGATCCACGCCCGGCTGGCCAAACGAGACGCGGAAGCCGACCGAGCCGTGGGCCGCCTACCTCGGCGCTGACGGCACCGGCATCGGCGTGATGTCGCCAAAGATGGAGCTGCTGACCTGCTATCGGTTCGGCGCGGACCGACCGGACGACCCGAGCCGCTGCTCATGTTCGCGCCGCTCGTCACGATGGCGATCGGACCGGGCACCGTCTTCGAATACGACGTGTTCCTCACCATCGGGACGGCGGACCAGATCCGGGAGCGCTTCAAGCAACGGCGGACACCTGCTCCAGATGGACGCGGGCCTGCGCCAGCGCCCTAGCCCGGTGGCTCAGCCCGTTCTTCACCTCGGCCGGGAGCTGGCCGAACGTCTCGCAGTGACCCTCGGGGATGAAGAGCGGATCGTAGCCAAAGCCGCCTCCGCCCTTCTCCTCGTTCGCCAAGATGCCCTCGACTGCGCCATCGAACGCCGCGATCTCCGCGCCGTCCTTGGCGATCGACAAAACGCAGCGGAACCGCCCGGCGCGCGCCTTGCCCCGCGCGCCAGATTTCGCCAGCGCGGCGAGCAGCTTCGCCCGGTTGTCGGCATCGCTCGCGCCCTCGCCCGCGTAGCGCGCGGAGAAGACGCCGGGCGCGCCGCCCAGCGCATCGACCTCCAGCCCGGAGTCGTCCGACATGACCATGGCACCGCCCAGCGCCTCCGACGCCGACTCGGATTTGATGCGCGCATTGGCGGCAAAGCTCACGCCGTCCTCGACCGGCGACGGGATCTCCGGGAACGCGTTGAGGTCGGTGACCTCGTCGAAGAGATCGCCCAGCATGGCGCGGATCTCGTCCGTCTTGTGGGCGTTGCGGGTGGCGATGATGAGGCGTTTCACTTGGGCGGGAGATGTGGGCGGCTTTGGGCAAAACGGAGCGGCAACCGGAGGGCGAATCAACCCGAATCCGGTCCCGCTTTGGACAAAAATTGACCCGCAGCCGCCGGGCGGTCACGCTTTGCTTGCAAACCAGCCTAAGAATCCGCAAACTCTAGCCGTTCGTCGGGCGGCGTTCCGCCTGTTTTGATTTCCCCTCACCAGTCCCCACATGGACAAAGTAGCGACCCTCCTGCACAAGGAACTCAGCGCCAATCCCGATGACTGGGAGCTGCGCTGGGAACTCGCCGACCGCCTCGCCTCGCATAACGACCCTGCCGCCGCCGCCGCAGTGCTCGCCGAGGCACCCGCCCCGCCTGCCGCGATCGACGCCATGGTGCGCGCCGCCGGGCTGTGCGCCGCCCACCAGCCGGACGCCGCGATCCAATTTGCGGACGCCGCCCTTGGCGCAGGACAAAACGAATTCCGCCGCGCACCACGCCCGCGCCCAAGCCTCGCTCGCCAAGGGCGATCCGTCCGACGCCCGGCAGCACTACACGCTGGCGACCGCGCTGCGCCCCGGCTTCGCCGATCCCGAATTTGAAGCCCGCCTCGCCGCCCACGCCCCGCCCGATGTCGCTATCGCCGGGATGGCACCGTCCGGCGTCACCGCCTACGCCGAACAGGAATCGGAGCTAGAACCAACGCCGACGCTGGCGGATGCGGCGAGCGCCCGTCCGGAAACCGCTGCGCCAACCGTAGCCGCAGCCGCGCCCCAGCCTGTCCCGGCGATGGACCTGGCACCCCCCGCCCACGATCCAGTCCCCACCCCGCCGATGCAGGCCTCACCGCCACCAGCCGATCCGATCAAGGTGGGCGGCGGCGAAATCCTGCTGGAAGGCGAAGCGCTGCCCCCCGGTCAAGCCGGAGGCAGCGGGGGGAGCCAACGCACCGCCACCGCCAAGACCTCTGCGATCCTCGTCTCGGTGCTCGTCCATGCCGGGATTCTCTTGCTCTTCGCCATCTGGGTCTTCGCCGCCGCCCAAGAGGCGCCGCCCAACCTCGTTGCGGTCTCTGAAGACGGCGTCCAGACGCTCGATCCTCAGAAGCAAAAGCTCACGCAAAACCGGATGCAGAAGCCATCCTCGCCCAGCGCCCGGGCGACCGAACTGCTCGCCGCCGCGACCACCTCGCCGGTTTCGATCGCCGTCCCCGAGGTGCCGGTAGACTCCGAGGAATTGATCGGCGTCGGGGATGACTTCGGCATGGGCACCGGTTTTGGCTTCGGCAACGGCGGTGGCGGCGTCGGGTTCTTCGGCCAGCGGACGACCGCCCAGCGCGTGGTCTTCGCCGTGGACTTCTCGCAGTCAATGACCAAGCAGCAGCTCGACCTTTCGACCTCCGAGTTGAAGAAGTCGCTCAAAAAACTGCCCTCGACTGTCCAATACCAGGTGATCTGCTTCTCCGGTCCCGCCTGGTTCGTCGATTGGGAGGTCAAAAAGGTCCGCGGCCAGGGCAACAGCGCCAAAGAGCCGATGTACATCGTGACCGATCACAAAAAGAAGGAGCATGAGTTTTTCATGCTCAACGGCTATCACGTTTTCCGCTACGATGACGGCAAGAAAGAGTATCCCAACGCGCCGTGGCTGAAGGCAAACGCCTCCAACATCAAGAAAACCTCCGACCAGATCATGGAGGTGAAACTCAGCGGCGGCACCGACTGGCGGCAGCCGCTCCGCATGGCGCTCGCCATGGATCCGAAGCCCGATGTCATTTACTTCATGACCGACGGCGCGGTCGGGAATTTCGGCATGGACTACGCCGACGAGATCATCAAGCTCAACCGCCGCGGCTCCAAAGCCGCCAAGATCTACACGATCTCGATGATGGAGCCGCAGGCGATGGAGCCGCTCGAACACCTCGCCAAAAAGACTGGCGGCGACTTCCGCCTCGTCCTCGCCGACGGGTCGGTCGTGAAATCGGAAGATTATAAGAAGAAGAAAAAGTAGCGGCGGGCGGCGGCGCGCAAAACTGCGCCGGCAGCCCGGCGCTGCGCTTGGCGTTTTCGGACCAAAGGAGGAAATGAACGCGCGTCACTCGATCAAAATCGCCGGGCGGAGATCCTTGTCGCCATGCTCGCGCGAGGCGTATCTGGAGTGCGGATATCCTTTGGAATAGATGCAGATCGATAGTTTTCCACCCTTCGCCCTCGCCAGTTCGGCGGCTGGGGTGATATCGATTTGAATAGTTTCGCCGGTCTTCGGTTTTGGCCACTGCGCAATCTCCTTTCCTTTCGGCGGCATATTGGACCAAGTAATCGTCGCCTCATTCCAGGTGTTGCCCTCGACGAGGAATGCATGATCCACTTCTTCCCCGTTGGATTCGAGGCAGGAGAGGCGCAGCTTTGCCGTCTTGATCCTTGCACGGTGCTTTGAAACATCGATGCGGAGGAAGACCATTCGCGTGTTCGGGCTCGAGTCATCTTTCACCATCAGACCTGGATCATCCCCGTAATTCTTGTTCTCGCGATCCCTCGCGCGGGTCGTGGCGTCCGCTTCGGCTTCCACCACGAACTGGCTCTCCTTCGCCAACTCTAGCGCCAGATCTTTCGCCTTTTGAATCGCCCGCCGAACATTCACCGCCTCCCCCAACCTGCCCGCTTTTCGCGGATTGCGCTTCCCACTGTTCGAGCTTGCGCAAATGGTCGGAGACTAGCGCCATTTGCTTAGCCAAGCGCTTGGATCGCAGCTTCTGGCGTTCGGCAAGATAGATCGCTTCCAAGCTTCGGAGCTATCGCGCCCCCCTTCGGTCCCGGTGAAGCCAGGGCTGCGAAACTCTACCCAAGTCTTCTCGATGGCGAGGATGCCATCGAGGTTTCCTCCGCTCCGAAATATCTCTCTTTGTAACTTCACGAACCCCGCGTCGAATCGCTCGTCTAATTCGGATTGCGGAACCAAGAGTTCCCTTTCCGCCGCGCCGAAAGCCCCTTCCAATGCGGCTAGATCTATCGCCGGCTCCGGTGCCGCCAGCAGCATTGGCGACCACGCAATGAGCCAGGGTAGAATGATCGCGGCAGTTTTCCGGGCATGAGAAATCCGGGCTAGACCAGATTTGATTTGATCACGGATACCAATGGAACGTTGGCGGATTGGTCAACCCATCAAATCTACCCCGCCGGGTGCCAGGTTGCGATGTCGAGACGAATCAGATCGAATCGCGGTAGGGCGGGCGCTCATCGGGCGCGGGTCGCATTGGGAGACCGCTCGGCAAAGGCGGTCGCCAGCCGGGCAAAGGCTGCTCGGCGGACGGAATCGCGGACTTTGTGAAATTTTTCACAAATTCGCCTTGCTGCCTCTGACGCCGGAATTCATAGTCGGAATCTCGCGGGCGGGAGCGCCCTGCCGCCGCCCTTAACAATTAGCCTCTCTTTACTATCGTAAAACGTTCTCCATGAGCGCCCCAGAAAAATCAGACGTGCCGATGGTCAACGTCCAGATCGACGGGGAGTGGCACCAGTTTCCCAAAGGCACGCGGATGATTGAAGCGTGCCGGCAGGTCGGCAGAGACGTGCCGCACTACTGTTACCACCCGAAGCTATCGTCACCGGGCAATTGCCGGATGTGCCTCGTGCAGATGGGGATGCCGCCGCGTTTAGCGCCGGGGCAGGAGCCGGAGAAAGACGAGGATGGCTACCAAAAGATCGGCTGGATGCCGCGCCCGGTGATCGCCTGCGCGAACACGGTGGCAGACAATATGGGGATCCGGACCGGCGGGACGCTGGTCGAGGAATGCCGGAACGGGGTGATGGAATTCCTTCTGATCAACCACCCGCTCGATTGCCCGATCTGCGATCAGGCGGGCGAGTGCCGGCTCCAAGAATTCAGCGTCGAACACGGGCGTGGAGAGTCACGCTTTGTCGAAAAGAAGGTCAAAAAGCCAAAGAACGTCGAGATCGGACCCCGCATCCGGCTGGATGACGAGCGGTGCATCATGTGCTCGCGCTGCATCCGGTTTAGCCGGGAGGTGGCGGACGATGACGTGCTGGGCTTCACCGACCGCGGCAGCCACACCGTCTTGGCGGTGCATCCGGGCAAAAAGCTGGCGAACAACTACAGCCTGAACACCGTCGATATCTGTCCGGTTGGCGCGTTGACGTCCAATGACTTCCGCTTCCAGATGCGGGTTTGGTTCCTCAAGGAAACCCCGACCATCGACGTAAACTGCGGGACCGGCTGCAACATCACGGTAATTCAGCCGCGAGGGCAAAATCTTCCGGGTAACCCCCCGCGAAAACAACGACGTCAATTCGTCCTGGGTGCCGGACTCCCACCGGAACAACTTCTACTATCTAAATAGCGAGCGCCGGCTGACCGCCCATCTGGTCCGCGCCGGGAAATCCCACAAGGTCGCGCCGCTCGCCGAGGCGGTGCGCGCCGCCGCCGAAGGCTTGCAGCGCTTTGAACCCGGGCAGATCGCGGTGATCGCCTCGGCGCGCATGACCAACGAGGAACTCTTTATGGCGAAGCGGGTCATCGCCGCGCTCAATCCGGGCGCGGTCGATATCGTGCCGCGGACAAAAGAATCCGACGGCTATCTGATCTCCGCCGACCGCAACCCGAACACCGAAGGCGCGAAGAAGATCCTCGGCGTCGAGGAGCCGGGATCAAAGCTGGCGGCGATCCGGAAAGGCGTCGAGTCAGGCGAGATCAAAGCAGTGGTCGCCCTGCACGAAAATCTGCTCAAAGACGCCGGCTTTTCCGCCGACCAACTCGCCAAAATCGAATTTCTCGTCTCCAGCCACATCTTGGCGAACCCGACCGCCTCGAATTCCGCCGTTGTTTTCGCCGGGGCAGGCTTCGCGGAAAAGCGGGGTTCCATGATCAACGTGACCGGCAGGCTGCAGCGGCTCAACCGCGCCATCGAGCCTCCGGGTCAGGCGACCGACGACTGGGAGGTGCTGCGCGACCTTGCCGCCGCGCTCGGCGCGGGCAATGGCTTGTATGCTATCGAAGATGTTTTCAAGGCGCTCGCCGCCGAAGTCCCCGAGTTCGAGGGGCTGACCCTGAGCCGGATCGGCGACCTGGGCACCCAAGTTTACGAAACCGGCGTGACCATCCCGCTCATCGAGCGCGAGCGGGCGCGCATCGCCAAAGGGGAAATCGTAGGATAAGCCTAACCGAAACCATACCGAATGGACGTCTTTTTCATCGCCACCAGCGCCATCAAGATCATCGGGTTGATCTTCCTCGTGGTCATGCCGCTGGTCGCCTACACGGTGTATGCCGAGCGCCGGGTGAGCGCCGCCATCCAGGACCGCGTCGGCCCGAACCGCGTCGGCATCCCGTTCACCAACATCAGGCTGGCGGGTCTCGGGCAGCCGATCGCCGACGGGCTGAAATTCATCCTCAAGGAAGACTTCACCCCGGCGCATGTCCGCAAGTTTTTCTACTGGCTGGCCCCGGCCCTAACCATGGTGCCTGCGCTGCTGACCTGCGCCGTCCTCCCGTTTGGCAGCGAGATCAATTTCACCTGGGACGGCGAAGCCTACCGGATCCCGCTGGTCGTCGCCGACCTCGATGTCGGTCCGCTCTTCGTCTTCGCGATCGCCTCGCTCAGCGTTTACGGCATCGTGCTCGCCGGCTGGGCGTCGAATTCGAAATACCCATTCTTCGGCGGCGTGCGGTCGAGCAGCCAGATGATTTCCTATGAGATCGCGCTCGGGCTTTCGATCATCCCGGTCCTCCTGATCTTCGGCGAACTAAACCTGACCAAGATCGTCGCCGAGCAGGACAAAAACGGCTGGCTGCTGCTGCCGCTGTGGGGCGAGGGGCTGAGCGCCGGGCGCTGGCTCCTCCTGATCCCCGCCCTCATCTCGTTCTTCGTCTTCACCGTCAGCATCTTCGCGGAGACCAACCGCCTGCCCTTCGATTTGCCGGAGTGCGAAACCGAACTGGTCGCCGGGTATCACACCGAATACTCGTCGATGAAGTTCGCCCTGTTCTTCCTCGGCGAATACGCCGCCATGATCATCGGCTCCGGATTGATCGTCACCCTCTTCCTCGGCGGATGGTCGATCCCCGGCGGCACCTACATCGGGCTCGGCGCGGAAGACGCCGCCGATTCTTGGTGGGTCGGATTCGTCCACGTCGGCGCGTTCTTCGCCAAGGTCATCGCCTTCCTCATCTTCTTCATCTGGGTGCGCTGGACGCTCCCGCGCTTCCGCTATGACCAGCTGATGAAACTCGGCTGGGTATTCTTTTTCGAAATCGCCCTCGTCAACATCATCCTGACCGCAGGGATCTTGATGTTTATCAATTAGGCTCCCCTCCCCTGCCCCACGCTTTCACTTAAACTATTATCATGGCCATCGTCGTAGAGAGACCCAAGCTCACCCTGATGGAGCGGCTCTATCTCTCGAGCATCTTCAAAGGGCTGGTCATCACATTCGGCCACCTGCTCCGCATCCTCCGGGGCAAAAAAAAGGTGACCATGCAATATCCTGAAGAAAAATGGGACGATAGCCTGCCCGAATACTATCGCGGCGCACCCACTTTGGTGAAAGACGAGCACGGCCGCGAGCGCTGCGTCGCCTGCCAGCTTTGCGAATTCATCTGCCCGCCCCGCGCCATCACCATCACGCCCGGGGAGCTGCCCGCCGAATCCCAGTGGAGCAAGGTCGAGAAATTCCCCCGCGAATTCGAGATCGACATGATCCGCTGCATCTACTGCGGGCTGTGCGAGGAAGTCTGCCCCGAACAGGCGATCTTTCTCCGCAAAGACTACGCCATCACCGGATTGAGCCGCCAAGAAATGGTCCACGACAAAGAAAAACTCTACGAGATCGGCGGCGTGAAGGAAGGTCTCGTCCACAAATGGAATGAGCTGAAGTGACTGGATATTTGTTATTAGCTATTTGTTATTAGTTATTAGTTATTTGAAATGAGTTCCGCCAACAACCTCCGAACCTTTGAAGACCTGGAAGCCTGGAAGGCTTGCCGGGCGGTTCGGGTATTTGTGGCGAAGGAGGTCTGCCCGCTTTTGCCTCCGGACGAAAGGTTTCTGCTCCGGTCGCAGTTAATCGATGCGGCGCGCTCGACGACCGCAAATATCGCGGAAGGATGGGGGCGGTATCACTATTTGGACAATGCCAAGTTTTGCCGGATCGCCCGCGGATCGCTCATGGAGGTCCTGGACCATTTGATAACCGCAAATGACGAAGGGATGATCACCCCGGAATGTTTGGAGAAAGGGCGCGAATTGATCGGAAACGCCGCCCCGATCCTGAACGGCTACATCCGTTACCTCAGTGCCGCCGCAAAAACGGATCGACTCAAAGAAGATCCCATTCCCTACGGAAAAAATCGGGATAGGATCGATGCGGAATTCTTCTCCGATGTTGACGCCGCCATTTTCGAGGCACAGGAGGGCGTCACCCCCGACAAATAACAGGCAACCAATCTCCAATAACAAATCTCTCTCACCAAGTGCCCGTCCTCTTCTACATCTTCTCGGCAATCGCGCTCGTTTTTGGCGCGATGGTAGTGGTGTTGCGCAACCCGGTGAGCAGCGCGCTTTCGCTGGTCATGTCGTTTGTCGGCGTGGCCGCCTTGTTTGTCCTGCTGGACGCATACTTTATCGGGACGATTCAGATCCTCGTCTATGCTGGCGCGGTGATGGTGCTCTTTTTGTTTATCATCATGTTGCTCGACCTGAAGGCGGAGGCGCGCCGGAAGTTGAATTTTGTGGCGTTCGGCGGCGGCGTTTTAATCACCGTCGCCTTCGCCATCCAGATTTACATGGTTCTGGAGAGTTTCGGTCCTGGCGCGCAAAAGCTGGCCGATGCGAAGCTCGACCTTCCCGCCGCCTCGGCGGCGAATGCCGAGGGGCTCACGCCCTCGATCCACGAGACGCTCCAGTCGGGATCGCTGCCCGACACCAAGATCATCGGGCACGTCCTGTTCACCGATTACCTCTTCCACATCCAAGTCGTCGCCGTCCTGCTGCTCGTCGCCACGCTCGGCGTCGTGATCCTCAGTAAGAAGCAGCTAAAATAACGCCCGCCCTTCGATGGAACTCACCCTCAACCACTTTCTCGCCGTCAGCGGCCTGCTCTTCACGATCGGGCTGGGCGGCGTCCTGCTGCGGCGCAATATCATCATCATCTTCATGTGCCTCGAACTGATGCTCAGCGCCGCCAGCATCACGCTCGCCGCCTTCGCCCGGTTCGGCACCGTCAATGGGCTGCCCAACTACAACGGCCAGATGATGATATTCCTGATCATCACGGTCGCCGCCGCCGAGGTCGCGGTCGGGCTGGCGATCATCGTAGCCCTCTTCCGCGCCCGCCGCACCATCCACGTCGAGGACATCAACAGCATGCGCGGCTGATCAAAGCCGGACTCGCCCTGCTCTATGGATTACCTTCCCCACGCCATCCTGCTCCTGCCGCTCGCCGCCGCCGCGGCGATCTTCCTCGGCGTGCGCCGCAGCCCCAGCGCGAGCGCCCTGCTGGCGACGGCCTCCGCGCTGGTCACCCTCGTGCTCGCCTTCCTGATGAAAGGCCAGGCGGACGCGACCGCCACGTTGCTCGAATGGATCCCGGCGGGCGACATCACGCTCGACATCGGCTTCAAGATCGACGCGCACAGCAAGGGCATGATGATCGTGGTCACGCTGGTCGGCTCGCTCGTCCACCTCTTCTCGCTCGGCTACATGAAGGACGATCCGGGCAAGGCGCGGTATTTTGCCGGGCTGGCGCTCTTCATGTTCTCGATGACCGGCATCGTCTTGGCGGACAACTTCGCCATGATGTTTGTCTTTTGGGAGCTGGTCGGCGTCTCCTCCTACCTACTGATCGGGCATTGGTTTCAGAAGAACAGCGCCGCCGAAGCCGCGAAGAAGGCGTTCCTCGTCAACCGGATCGGCGACTTCGGGTTCATGGCGGGCATCCTCTTGCTGTGGGGCGTGGTCGGCTCGGTCAACTTCGACGACCTCGAAAAATCGCCGCCCGCCCTGGCGGAACCGCATGCCGGGCTGCTCACCGCCGCCGCGCTTTGTGCATCTTCTGCGGCGCGGTAGGCAAGTCCGCGCAATTCCCGCTCCACGTCTGGTTGCCGGACGCGATGGAGGGTCCGACCCCGGTTTCCGCGCTGATCCACGCCGCCACGATGGTCGCCGCCGGTGTTTACATGCTGGTGCGCGTCGCCTTCCTGATCGGGCTGTCGGTCTGCGCGCAAGATGTCATCGCCTGGATCGGCGGGATCACCGCATTGCTCGCCGCCCTGATGGCGACCCAGCAGGATGACATCAAGCGCGTCCTCGCCTACTCGACCCTCTCGCAGCTTGGCTACATGGTGATGGCGGTCGGACTCGCCGCCGGCGATGCCGCGATGTATCACCTCTTCACCCATGCGTTTTTCAAAGCGCTGCTCTTCCTCGGCTCCGGCGCGGTCATCTACGCCTGCCACCACGAGCAGGACATCTGGAAGATGGGCGGCTTGCTCAAAAAGATGCCGATCACGGCGGCGACGTTTGGGATCGGGACCTCGCCCTCATGGCGGTGCCGCCGACCAGCGGCTTCGTCAGCAAGGAATTCATCCTGCACGCCGCCCACGCGCACAACCACGCGCTCTTCTGGATCGCCGCCTTCGTCGCCTTCCTCACCCCCTTTTACATGATGCGCCTGTTTGCCGTCGCCTTCCTCGGCAAAACCGCGCGACCACGGGTCCGAGCACGCGCACGAGGTGCCGCCGATCATGTGGGTGCCGCTCGCCATCCTCGCCGTCCCGTCGCTGCTCGCCGTGACGGCTTTGTCGCCGAGGCGCTCGGCGCGGCGAAGCCCGAGGCGCATGGCGAAGGCGGGGCATTCGTGATGGCGGTCTCGATCGGCGCCGCGCTGGCCGGCATCGCCCTCGGCTTCCTCCTCTATCGCGGCCGCGACAAAGAGCCGCTCAAGATCTCGCTTTTCGCCCGCAAGTTCTACTTCGACGAAATCTACCTCGGCATCGTCCGCTACGTGCAGGACAGCCTCGCCTACCTCGCCAAAGCGCTCGATCAGATCCTGGTCGATGGCGTCGGCGTCCGCGGCGCGACCAAACTCGCGTCCTCCGCCGGAGACCTCCTCCGCCGCCTGCAGTTCGGCAACCTCCAAGGTTACGCCTTCCTCTTTGGGCTGGGCGTTATCGCACTCATCTACCTCGCCCTTTACAAATCGCTCTGGGAGGCGGGGCACTAACCCCCGCGATCCCCACCGCATCCCGCCGTGAGCATCCTCGAGATCATCATCCTAGTCCCCATGCCGCCGCCGCCGCCATCGGCTTCGGTGCCCCGGCGCGCTGGACCGCCCTCGCCGCCGCCGCGCTCAACGCGGTCTTCTGCGCGATGGCGTTCATGCAATTCGATCCAGCGTCCGGCAGCCGGATTCCAACCTCGTTTCGAGCCGAGCGATCCTCGAAGCCCTCGCAGATGGCATTCGCCGTCGGGATCGACGGCATGGGGACTTCACGATGCTGCTGCTCACCGTGATCGTCACGTTCTGCGCGGTCTGGGCGAGCCCGCCGAATCCGTCGCGCTCGCCGCGCCTGTATTACGTCTCGGTCCTGCTGATCGCCGCCGGGGCGCTCGGAGCCTTTTGCTCGACCGACCTTTTCTTTTTCTACGCCTTCCACGAACTCGCCCTCGTCCCGACCTTCCTGATGATCGGCATCTGGGGGAGCGGCGACAACAAAGCGGCGGCCTGGAAAGTCACCATTTACCTCGGGCTGGGCAGCGTCATCCTGCTGATCGGGCTCGCCGGGCTGGTCCTCGCCATCCAGCCGCAGGGCGTCATGAGCTTCAACATCCCCGACTTGCTCGCCGAGGCGAAGGCGAACCCGGCGGGAGCCGACGCGCAGAAGTGGATCTTCCTTTTCCTGCTGCTCGGCTTTGGCGTCCTCATCTCGCTATTCCCGTTCCACTCGTGGGCGCCGCAGGCGTATGCCTCCGCGCCGGTCCCGGTCGCGATGCTCCACGCCGGCGTCCTCAAAAAGTTCGGTCTCTACGGGCTGCTCCGCGTGGCTTTGCCGATGATGCCGGACGGCTTTGAAGCGTGGAAAGGGCTGCTCATCGTCCTGTTGCTCGGCAATATTTTGTTCATCGGTTTTGCCACCATCTCGCAGCGGTTCCTCGACCGGATGCTCGGCTATTCGAGCGTCATGCACATGGGCTATGTCTTCCTCGGCATCGCCGCTTTCAACGAAATTGGATGGCAGGGCGCGGTGCTCCTTATGTTTGCCCACGGCGTCTCGATCGCCCTGCTCTTCCTCCTCTGCGGAAAACTGCGCGATTCGCTCGGCACCCTCGAATTTGCCAAAATGGGCGGCTTGGGCGCTGCCGCCCCCGCCATGATGCTCGCGTTCGGGTTCGCCGCCTTCGCCTCGGTCGGGCTGCCCGGCTTCGCCAACTTCGCCTCAGAGCTCATGGTCTTCTTCGCCGCCTTCAAAGGCTTCGACGCCCAGAACGGGCTCGGCGACCTGCAATGGGCGGCGATCCTCGCGCTGTGGGGCGTCGTCATCTCCGCCGTTTACATGCTCCGCGCCTTCCGCCGGATTTTCCAAGGCGAGCCGTGCGCCGAGGAGGAAGCCGCGCCCGTCACCGGCGCCGCCGATCTCACCGGGCTGCTCCGCGTGCCGGTCATCATCCTGATCGCCGCGCTCATGGTCTTCGGATTCTTCCCGAAGCTGCTCACCGCCCTGACCCACTTTTCGTTTTAATCACTCAGACTCCGCGTAATGCCAGCCTACTACCTAGAGATTGCGACGGTCGCCCTCGGGCTCGTCCTGCTCATGCTCGAAGCCTTTTTGGAGAAGGTGGACAAGCGCACGATCGGATGGATCGCCCTCGTCGGGCTGCTCGGCATCTTCCTCGCCGCCACCGTCTTTGTGCAAGAAGCTCCAGACGCGGCGAACTGCGGGTTCTACTGCGCCGACAAACTCGCCCTCTTCTACAAGAAGCTATCGCTGGTCGCCGCGATCATCGTCATCATCATGGGCATGGAGTTCACCCCGGTGCTCTCCCGCTATCTGGCGGGCGAGGGCAAACAGGGCGGCATCGGCGAGTTCTTCTGCCTGCCCGTCTTTGTCACCGCCGGGCTCATGCTGATGGCATCAGCCAATGACCTGCTCGCCATCTTCGTCGCGCTCGAACTGGTCACCATTTCGTTTTACATCCTCGTCGCCTACATGCGGCGGAATGTCGGCTCGCTGGAGGCCGGCGTGAAATACCTGATCCTCGGCGCGCTCTCGACCGGCTTTTTCGTCTATGGCGTCGCCTGGATCTTCGGCGTCACTGGGCAGACCGACCTCGCCAAGATCGGCGAAGTGCTCCACCAATTGCCGGAGGGCACCAAGCTCGCCACTTTCTTCGCCTTTGCGCTGCTGCTCGTCGGGCTCGGGTTCAAGATCGCCGCCGTCCCGTTTCAGATCTGGGTGCCGGATGTTTATCAAGGCGCGCCCACCCCGGTGACCGCATTTCTCTCGGTCGGGTCCAAAGCGGCCGGTTTCATCGTGCTGATCCGCGTCCTGCAGCCGTTCCTCGGCGCCGAGGCGACCGCGGAGCAGGTGCGCTCGATTCTCCTCGTCGTCGCCGGAGCCACCATCATCTACGGGAATTTCGCCGCCATCGCGCAGACCAACTCAAGCGGCTGCTCGCCTACTCCAGCATTTCGCACGTCGGCTTCTCCTCCTCGCTCCCGCCAGCGGCGCGCCGAAGAGCTTCACCTACTCGGGCGACGGTGGTTTTCTACTTCGGCGACCTACCTGCTGATGACGCTCGCCGCGTTCCTCGTCCTCACCGCCATCCGCGTCCACCTCGGCGGCGATGAACTTTCGAACTCGACGGGCTTCGCCAAGCGCTCGCCGTTCGCCTTCGCCATGGTGGTCAGCAGCGTTTCGCTGGCGGGCGTGCCGACCGCCGGTTCATCGGCAAGCTCTTCGTCTTCGCCGCCGCCGCCGACCACCGGCATTAGCGCGCGCTGCTCTTCATCGCTGCCGCTGGTGCTGCCGCCGGTCTCTATTACTACTTCAAGGTCATCCGCGCTGATGTTCTCTGGAACGACCCAGAATCCGGAGACGCCGGTCCTGATCTCCGGCGTCGCCCGCAACGCCCTCGGCGTCCTGGTCGCCGGCATTTTGATCCTCGGCGTCTATCCGAAACCGATCTTAGCGATGCTGCCGTAGCGCCATTCCGGTGGTTCGACGGCGAACCTCCGTGCACGGTTTGGCGAAAAGGCGGAAATGGCTAGGCTAATACTAGCTTGCCCACTTGCGGCGTCCGGTATTTCCGCCTTGCGACTTCTTCCTTGCCGGTTGCCTGGCGAGAATCGGCGCGGTCCCGAGATCTGCCACCTTCTTCGCTC
Organism: Verrucomicrobiales bacterium; assembly: GCA_041395145.1. Lineage (GTDB taxonomy): Bacteria > Verrucomicrobiota > Verrucomicrobiia > Verrucomicrobiales > DEV007 > JAWLBD01. The sequence goes on from JAWLBD010000042.1 coordinate 40,154, forward strand.
GCCGAACCTGTCGGCGTCGCCGCCCTGTTTTCCACGGTAGCCTCCGCGGCGCTCATCGCCGTAGCCCGAGCCGCCGCCGCGGCGGTCGCCTCGCCGCTACCGCCGCCCTCATGGGACGCGCCGAACCGCCCGCCGCCGCTGCCGCGCTTGGTGCGCCAGCTTTGCAGGGCTTGCGCTCGCCATTCTTGCCACCGCTGCCGCTCTTTCCGCTGCCCCGCCCCGCCGAAGCGCGGCTCCTGGGGTGCGCGGTCTTAGCCCGGGGATTTCCTTCGCGGTCCAACGCGCTGCCGATCAGTCGCTCGATGCTGCGGAGCGAATCAAAGTCTTTGCAGGGTCCGACGAACGAAACCGCCGTGCCCGTCGCGCTCCGGTTCGGCTCGGTGCGCCCGATCCGGTGGATGTAATCCTCGGCGACCATCGGCATGTCGTAGTTCACCACATGGCTGATTCCGTCGATGTCTAGCCTGCGGCGGCCACGTCGGTCGCCACGAGCACGCGCAGGTTGCCGAGCTTGACCCGCTCGACGATCCGCTTGCGTTGCCCTGCGGCTTGTCGCCGTGCAGCGACTCGGTGCGGTGCCCGATGTCGGCGAGGAATTCCGCCAGCTCATCGGCGCGCTGTTTGGTGGCGGTGAAGACGACGGCTTGGCAGCTTGACGGTCTCGCAGCCTAGCACGCGCTCGAGCATGAGCCGCTTGTGGCGCTCGTCATCCGCGCGGTGGATGCGCTGGGCGATCGATTCGTGGCGCCGGTTGTTGGCGGCCAGCTTGATCTGGACCGGATCGTTTAGCAGCTCGCGGGCGAGCGCCATCACCTTGCCCTCCAGCGTAGCGGAAAATAGCAGCGTCTGCCGCTGCGCCGGCTGCTTCTTGGCGATCTGCCGCACCCCGCGTCGATGAACTTGATGTCCAGTATCCGGTCCGCCTCGTCCAGGACGAGCGTCTCCAGCCGGGAAAAGTCGACTTTGCCCCTGGCTCATGTGGTCGATCAGGCGCCCGGGCGTCGCCACCATCAGGTCGAGCGGCGCGCGCAGCATGCGGAGCTGCGGCGGATAGGGGGCTCCGCCGATGACGTTGCCGCCGGTGAGCGGGCAGTGTTTGCCAAAGCGGTGGATCTCCGCATCGACCTGCAGCGCCAGCTCGCGGGTCGGCGTCAGGATCAAAACGCGCGGTCCGCGCGCGCCCTGCGGTGCCTCGCTCGGGCGGGCGAGCAGTCGATGGAGCAGCGGCAGCACAAAGGCCACGCCGTCTTCCCCGTCCCCGTCTGCGCCGAGGCGGCGAGGTCGCGCCCTTCCAGCACCGGCGGAGCCACTTGCCCTGATCGGGGTAGCGGTCTCAAAACCGCAGGAATCGATGGCGCGGACGATGCGCTCATCCAAAGATAGATCGTGGAATTTCATGGATTGGTGTGCCGCGCCGCGCGCTGAAATGAGCGCGCGCCGGGGCGGATTGGGTGTTCGTTGGGTTGCGGGAGTTAGCGAAGGCGGGCTTACTCTCCAGATCGCAAACCCAAGCGAATCACGCGGCGGAAATCCCATGGCTGACCTGGCATCCTCCGGCTTTGCTTGCTGATCCGGGCGCTACCGGCTTGCGGCGTTTTCGCTGATTACGTCTTCAACCTTATTCTCGATCAGGCGAACCTTCAGGGTGGGTTTGAACGTCTTCGATATTTAGCTCTCCCTGCGGAGAGGGCGGGCATACTCGGGGTAATCGCGGATTCCGCAACCGGTTTTTTTGCAAATCTTATATTTTTGACCCAACCCCATTTTTCGATTCGCCGCCTTCTCTGCCGACAGCGGGCGGCTCCCCCCACTCCGGCGGCTTCCCCCACTCCGGCGGGCCGCCCTACTTCTCGGCAGCGATCTTAAATAGGTGCGCCTCGCCCCGGATGTAGAACGCACCGTCCTCCGCCGCGTGGGAGGCGAGCGTCCTTTCGCCGAGATCGCTCTGCGCGACGATTTTGAACGCCTTGTCCGCCTTGATCACGACGCCTTTGCCCCGCTCGTCCTGGATGTAGATCAAGCCGGTTTCCGCCGCGTAAAGCGGCGAGGCGGAGCACGGACCGCACGCGCGCTCCTGCCAGTGGAGCTCGCCGGTCTTGGCGTCGGCGCAGGTCGCCAGCCCGCCGTCGGAAACCCAATAGACCTCGTCGCCGGCGGCGAGCATCGACGGCGTGTTCGGGGCGCGCTTGGTCTCGCTCCACACCACGCCGCCCGCGGTGATGTCGCCCGATTTTTTCGCCGCCGGGCGGATCGCATAGACGACCGGGTTGTCGAAGGCGCTGCTCACATAGACGATGCCGCCGGCGAAGATCGGGCGAGGCACCACCGAGTAGCCTTCGTAGCGGACAAACCATACCGGATCGCCGGAATCCGGATCATAGGCGACCACCCGGTTGCTGCCGGGAACGACGACCTGCGGGCGGTCGCCGACCTCGATCGCCAGCGGCGTGCTAAACGAAAACGTTTTCTTCGCGTCGGTGTCGCGCGGCGTTTTCCAGAGCAGGGTGCCGTCTTTCGCCCGCAGCGCGGCGACGAACGGGCTGCTCGCCCCATCGCAGGAAAAGATCAGCTTTCCATCGACCAGAGCGGGCGAGCCGCCGCCGCCGTGGACCGGCGCGTAGTTCAATTCGCGATTCGCCCACAGCCGGTTGCCATCGAGGTCGAAGCACGCGGTGCCCTCGTGCCCGAAGTGGGCGTAGAGCCGCCCGGCTTCGAGGGCGAGGATCGGCGTCGGGCTGGCGTGGCTGTTCTTGCTATGGATCTTGGGCGAGCGGGCGCGTTGGGGGAAGGCTTCGCGCGCCCAGAGGATCGCGCCCGTCGCGGCGTCGAGGCAGATCGCTTGGAGCGAGAGCGGGGCACCTTCCTGATCGCCACCGGGTTCGACAGCCGCCGTCAGATAGAGCTTCCCGCCGCCGAGGACCGGGGACGACCAGCCTTCGCCGGGCAGCGGCGTCTTCCAGGCGATATTCTCGGTGGCCGACCAGCGGACCGGCAAGTTTTTGGCAGATGTGTGGCCGTTTCCCTCCGGACCGCGGAATTGCGGCCACTGGGCGGGCGCGGGGGCGGTGCCGAGCGAAAAGGCAGCGGCGGCGGCGAGGATGAGGCGCAATTTCTGCTTCATGGTCCGGACGTTGCCGGTGCTTCCCCTCCCCGTCAATGCGTGCGCAAACCGCTCGCGCAAAAAATCGAGCACTTCGCCCCTTGATTCGCCACATATCCTCCCTTTGTTTCCCTTTCGCTAAATATCCCATCCTTCTTAACATCGCCATGAAAGGTTCCCTCCCAGATTTTCTCCGCCGGCTAGTGCCAGCGGCCGCCGCACTCGGTTGCGCGGCGCTTCTCCCATCCTGCCTGTTCAGCAATCCAAATGCCGCCAATACGCAGGCCAATGATCCGGGGACTTTTGGCACCGACCACGGTCCCCGCTACGGGCAAGGCGGCACCGAAAGCCCTGCCAATCCGGACAAGCCGAAGAGGAACAAGCGCGATCCCAAGGATATTCCAGATCCCGCGCTGACCGACGATCCAAGCCCGCAGCCGCCTTCCACCGGTGCCGATGTTGCCGAGGCTGGATCGAACGACCGCACAGGAAGCAGATCGGACGATGCCCCCGATTTCCAAGTCGAACCCGATACCGGGAACGACACGCCGGCGACGCCAGACCCGACGCCGCCGCCGTCTTCGGACAAGCCGTTTGGAACGCCGGTGCCGGGGAAGCAGGGCATGGTTTACAGCCCATATAGCCAGGATGGCTACGTCGATGTCAAAGGCATCCTGGCCGGGCACCGAGGTGAAATGCCCTTACACCAACAAGATCTTCCGGGTGCCTTGATCGGTTTCCTGCGGCGGATTCCCTGCGCAAGCCACATCTGGGCGACTTCTGCACGCTCCGGCATCGGGTTTTCGCCGTCACTCTGCCTTTCTGAATCGCCCCCCCAATGCGCCTGAACCGGCTTGCCATCCTCGCGCCCGGTTTGCTCGGAGCCTCGGTGGCGCTCGCCGCGAAACGACGCGGCATCGCCGGACAAATCGCGGTCTGGGCACGAAATCCCGACCGCGCGCAGCAGGCGCTCTGCCTCGAGATCGCCGATGTGGCGTCCGCCGACTTTTCGGTGATCGACGGCGCGGATGCAGTGGTGCTGGCCAGCCCAGTCGGGGCGATGCCGGATCTGGCCGCGCGGATGCTGGAGCGCCCGCTGGCACCCGGCTGCCTGGTCACGGACGTCGGCAGCGTCAAAGGCGCGGTCGTTGCCCGGATCGATGCCCTCTTCGCCGCCGCGAACCGGTCGGACGCCCGCTTTGTCGGCGCGCACCCGATGGCGGGATCGGAGAAAAAGGGCATGGAGCACGCGAACGCCGATCTGTTTGAAAAATCCGCCTGCATCCTGACTCCTAGCGCCGCGACCGATCCGCAGGCGCTGGCGGAGGCAGAGGCATTTTGGTCTGCGCTGGGCTGCCGGATGATGCAGATGCCCGCCGAGATCCACGACGGCGTGGTCGGGCGTATCAGCCACCTGCCACACCTCGCCGCTGCCGCGCTGGTCGCCCCCTCGCTCGGCGGCGACCCATCGCTCGCCCGCTACGCCGGCGGCGGCTTTTTCGATTCCACCCGCGTGGCGGGTGGTCCCGCTGAGATGTGGGCCGAGATCTTACTCGAAAACCGGGCGGAGATCGCCGGGCCGTTGCAGGAATTGGTGCGCGAACTGTCCGAATTACTTGAGTTTTTGGAGAAGGGGGACGAAAAGAGAATCGCCGCATTCCTCGAGAAGGCCCGCTCCTTGCGGGAGGACGCGGCCGGGTTCCGCGCGGCAGCGCGCTAGCCCGCTGGGGCACCGACCGACCGGCTGCCCCCCCTTTTTCCTTCGCCTCGCCCCCTCCCCTCTCCCATGCCAGAAATCAAGGTCAAGCGGGCCAAGCCCATCGCCGCCGAGATCCGGGTCCCCGGCGACCGCAGCCTGTCCCACCGCGCCGCGATTGTCGCCGCGCTATCCAACGGCACCTGCCTGCTCCAGAATTTCCTGCTCTCCCGCGAGACGGAGCGCACCGTCGAAGCGCTCCGCTCCCTCGGCATCCGCCTGGAGGAGGTGCCGTCTGACCCGGATTCGCCGGTGCCGGACGCGATGCTGGTGGGCGGAAAGCGGGGGAAATTCGAAGCGCCGACCAACCCGATCAAATGCGGCGACTCCGCGCCGACGCTGCGCTTGCTGACCGGGCTGCTGGCCGGGCAACCGTTCCGCACGCGGCTGCTGGTCGGCGACCGGCTCGGGCGGCATTCGCTCACGCCCTATCTCGCGCCGCTCTCCGAGATGGGCGCGGATTTTGAGGCGGACGGCGAAGGGCAGACGCCGCCGCTGACCTTGAACGCTGGCAAGCTGCACGCGGCGGACATCGATCTGAAGGGAGCCGAGCCGCAGGTCAAGGAGGCGCTGCTGCTCGCCGGATTGTTCGCGGACGGCAAGACGGTGCTGCGCGGCGCGGCGGGCACCCGCGACCACCTCGAGCGCCTGCTCCGGCACTTTTCAGTCAAAACGGTGCGCGGCGAGGGCGGCAGCGTCGCCACGTATGGCGGCCAGATCCCCGAAAGCCGCGACCTCTTCATCCCCGGCGACGCCTACTCCGCCTCGCACTGGGTGATTGCCGCCGCCGCCCAGCCCGGCGCGGTCCTCTCGATCCGCGATGTCGGGCTCAGCCCCGCCCGCACCCAGTTGCTCGACGTCTTCATCCGGATGGGCGCGAACCTGACCGATGTGATCCACGAACCCGATGCGCCCGAACCCTACGGCTCGATCGAGATCCGCGGCGGCACGATGCGCGGCATCGTGATCGAAGGCGAAGAGATCGGGCGGCTGATGGAGGAATTCCCGCTGCTCTGCGCCGCCGCCGCGCTGGCCGCCGGGCGCACCGTGATCCGGGACGCCAATGCGCTGCGCAGCCTCGAAACCGACCAGATCTCCGCCGTCGCCAACAACCTGCGCGCGATGGGCGTCTCGGTGAAGGAATTCTACGACGGTATCGAGATCGAAGGCGAGGCGGGCTTCAACCTCCGCGGCGCGCGGCTCCCCAGCTTCGGCAATCCGCGCATCGCCATGGCCTTCGCCATCCTCGGTCTCTACGCGGAGGGCGAGACGATCATCGACGGCGCCGATTCAGTCGAAGCCCTCTACCCGCGGTTTGACGAGCACCTCAAGCGGTTCCAGACGCGCGACATTTCGGAGGGCGTGCGCCTGCGCGCGTTCAACTACATCCCGACCAAAGAGCAGTTCGAACGCAAACGCCGCCGCCCCCGCCCCGAACCCGCGCGGGAAAAGGAAGGCGCTGAGCGCCCGCCCAAGGGCGCGAAGAAAAAGCGGTCCGGCTCGGTCGCCAACGCGAGAAAGAATGCGGGCCGGGATGAGGTCGAGCCGGCGGCGGAGGGCGATGCGGCAGCGACCGGATCCGACGCCGGATCAAAAACGCGGAGGCTGACCGAACTGGTCGACAAGAAGGCGGCGGCGGTCCTCGCCGATCTCGCACGGCGCGGCGCGGGCGTCCGGGAAAAGACCTCCGGCCTGCTCGACAGGCTCAAGCAAAAGACCGGCGCAAAAAGCGAGCAGGAATCCGGCAAAAGCGCGGGCAACGTCCTATCTCGCCTTGCCGAGAAAGGCGGTCGCCGCAAAAAGCAAGACAAAGGCAAGGGATAGCCTCCCTCAGCCTGCATGGGCCCGCGCGACGACGCGCCCTTTGGAGAAATCGAACGGGGTCAGCTCGAGGACGACCGCATCGCCCTCCGCAATCGCCATCCCTTCGTCGGCGAGCCACGGCGGGACGTGGGCAAGCGTGCGGAAACCATTCGCCATCTCCGCCGTGCCGAGGATCGGCGACTGCGTCTCCACGATGCGCCCGAGGGCGCGGATCGGCGGCTCGCCGCTGGAGGTGGGGTCGGGCATTGGTTAATTGTTAATTGTTAATTGTTATTTGTTATTGGTCGCTGAGGAGCGATTTGAAGGGTGGGATAAGCGGGTCGGCGAAGGCACCGAGCGGCTCGAGCGGGTTTTGAGTGAGGATGCCGGTTTGCAGATCGAGAAGATAGCCGCCCTGGCCGTGGAGGCGCACGACGTTTCCGGGCGACCGGCCCGCCTGCGCGGTCGCCGCCTTGAGTTCGGCGAAGGCGGTCTCGAACGGCTCGCCCTCCTCGACCGTCACGGCGATGGGTTCGCAGGTCGCCACCGCGCCGTCATGCCGGTAGAACAGATGGGTGCCCCAGTCCAGCGCGAGCAGTTCGCCCAAGGCGTGACCCTCCACATAGAAGGCGCGATTCTCGAAGGCGACGCAGGACCAGCTCTCCATGCGGGAGCCGAGATCGTCCTCCCGCCGGATGCGGCCGCGCGCGTCCCGGCATAGGATGGCGGCATCGCCGAACGGCTCGCCCCGCAGGTAGCGGAGCAGCGCTTTCACAAATGCACCGTAGCGCTCGACCATCTCGGGATGCTCGCGGGAGAGCGCATCGATGCCGCCCTCGCTGAGGAATTCCGCCGTGCCGGTGAATCCGATCAAGGCGCGCTGCGGCGTGGCGTATTCGGGCAGGCTGAGGAAGGCGAGGCGGTTGGCCGCCTGCGTGAGCCGGTTGGCGGCATGGGTCAGCGCGTCGGGCGTGTAGGCTTCCTCGATCCGGTCGGCGAACCACTGGGCGGGCGCGGCGGAGCGATGCACGCCGGCGAGCAGCGCAGCGGAATCCGGGTCCGGGCAATAGAGGCGCGGCGTGCGGCGCTGGGCTTGGCGGTTCGGGCGATGCGCGCCGACCGGCAGCGGCTGCGGGCGCTCGTCCTCCGCCATCTGGAGCAGCGCATCGCGCCGCCGCCGGAGCGCCGCCATGTCTTCGCGCAGACGGTAGTAATATGACCGCAGCGGCGATAACGCGACGCCCTCGCCTTCCAGATCCCAGGCGCCGAGCCGCTCGTCCAGCTTGGCGAGCATCGCATTGACCTCGGCAGCAACCGCCTCCGCCGCATCCGGGGAACACGGCGCGGGAGCCACCGCCACGCGCCGGGCGGCGCGGAACTCCGAGCGCGACAATTCGATCGCCCGCGCCATCCACGCCGACGCGGACGACGCCCGGACCGCCGCCGTGCAGCGCGGCGATTTCCAAGGCGAGCGGTTCGACGAGGCGCTCCTCCACCGCGCGGCGCAGCGCGCGCGCGCCGTATTTCGGATCGTAGCTTGGCATCGGCGAGCGCCGGATAGACGCCGGGATCGATCTGGAGCATGAGGCGGCGACGGACGACGCCGAGCCGACCGAGCGCCCGCTGCGCCAAGCCGCGCGCCAGCCATTCGATGGCGTCGCGCTCCAGCTCCGCAAATGGGATGATCCGGTCGATCCGGTTGAAAAGCTCAGGGCGAAAGAATTTCTCCGCCGCCTCGCGATACGCCGCCGCATTGGCCCCGCCGCCGGGTCCGAAGCCGAGCTTCCGCCGGGCGGAACGCGCGCCGAGGTTCGAGGTCAGCACGATAATCGCGTTGCAAAAATTCGCCGAGAACCCATTGGCATCGGTCAGCCGCCCCTCGCCGAGCACCTGGAGCAGCAGGTCAAAAACCTCCGGGTGCGCCTTCTCGATCTCGTCCAGCAGCACCACCGAATAGGGATTGCGCCGCAGCGCGCCGGTCAGTTGCCCCTGCGCCCCGCCCAGCACGCCGATCAGGCGCAGCGCCGCGTCGGGCCCGGAGAATTCGTTCATGTCAAAGCGGGTCAGGCGCTCCGGCGACCCGAAAAAGAACTCCGCCAGCGCCTTGGCGCATTCGGTCTTCCCCACCCCGGTCGGACCGAGGAAGAGGAGCGAGGCGACCGGGCGACCGGGGTCGTCGAGCTGCGCCTTGGCCAGCACCGCCGCGTCCGCCATCGCCGCGACCGCCTCGTCCTGCGCCGCGATCCGCCGGTGGAAGAACGCCTCCGCCTCCCCCCGGTCCATGCCGTGCGCCGGATCGAGAAAGCGCGGCCCGATCCCGGTGCGGCGCTCGAACATCGCATAGACCTGCGCCTCGCCCACCGCGCCGCCGTCGGCTCCCGCCGCCAGTTGCCGCAGCAGCTCCGCCGCCTTGCCGGGGAAGGCGGTGCCGCGCATGTAGCGCCGCGCCAGGTCGGCGGCCAGCGGCACCGCGCCCGGCTCGAACCGGCAGCCGCGCTCCGCCTCCAGCGCCTGCGCGCAGCGGCTCAGGATGCGCAGCGTCCCGGCGTCGTCCGGCTCGGCGAGGCGCTCGATGCGGAAGAGTTCGGTGAACCCCCGCTGCGATTCCTGGAGCCGCGCCCACGCCTCGGGCGTCGCCTCCGCCACCAGCCGCAGCCCGCCTTCTTCGATCGCCGCCTTGAGCAGGTCGCCCATCGACAGGTTCGAGGACGAGCTTTTCCCGCTTTGGAATAGCCCTAACAGATCATCGAAATACAGAATGTGCCGCCGCTTGCGCGCGTGCTTCAAGATGGCGAGGAAGCGCTCCTCCCACTGTACCGATGTAGCTCATGCCGGAGATGAGCCGCTGCGGGCTGAGCAGCCACGTGTGCTCCCGGTCCGCCGAGCGGTCGCGCCGCGCCTCCGCCCTGCCCCACACGACCTCGCTGATGACCGCCGTCTTGCCGACCTGCGGCGGCCCGATCAAAACGCAGGGCGCCGCCGCGTCCCGCGCGCCGAGGTGAGCCGCCAGCGCGGCGACCTCCGCCTCGCGCAGGATCGCGCGGGGCAAGTCATTCGGGAAGCCGCGGTCGAGGCACCGCCCGGTGCGTTCGAGCTCCTCCGCGCCGGACACCTCCGCCTCGCCAAAGATCAGCGCGTGCGCCTTCTTCTCCGGCGCGGCGATCCGCTGCGGCGCATTCGCCGTGATCGTGACCGGCGCGATCCGCGCGCTGCCGCCGGCGGCAAATTCCTCCGGCTTCGCCTCGTCCCCCAGTTTCTCGCGCTTGCGGAAATGCTCGGTGAAAACCTCCGACGCACGCGACGCCAGCGACTCGCCCCGCCCGATCTCGAACGGCAGCCCCGGCAAATGCGGGCACACCGCGATCCGCCGCCCGAGCGATTCGATGACCGCGAAAAAGAAATCCGCTTCCGCCCAGTGGCGGCGCAGGTTCAGCCGCACCCGCACGCGCGACGCCTTCATCTCCGGGTAAAATGCCCACGCCGCCAGCGCATCGTGCCGCGGGTCGCGCGCCAGCGAATTCGCCTCCCGCCGCAAATCCGCCGCCAGCCGCTCCAGCGCCCGGTCCTCCCGCGCATCTCGCCGCTCATACCCGCCAAAGAACAACGGCGCCGCCCGGAAATATGGCTTCCCGCCCTCCGCATCATCGATGCGTTCAACGTAGATCGGGATGGTGATGGTCGGCATTCGGAAGGGGGATTCGGCGCGCGCTGGCTCGACCGATTATGTTGGGCGGGCGCGAAATGTAAACCCTCTTGAAACTAAATCGCCCCAAGGGGTGTGAATCAGCGTGTGTGGCAAGCGGCGTCCTTCGACCGGGGTCGCGGCGCGAATGGAAGGGACCAGCGCCAGCCGAATGCCGTGCCGCCAATTCTCCCTTCCCATGAGGGGTCTTGCAGCGCGACGCCCTGTATCATCTGATCCAGGGCAAAACAGGGCGATTCGCCCCGCCGCTTCCCGCAATTTCTTCTGGCAATCAATCTATCGGAGAAAGTTATATAAATGCGCTGCGGTTCTGCCCTTCCGTTTCATTCACACCCGGCACAACACCTCTGCACCGGGCGCGCCGACTGGCGGCTGATCCGCGCGGCGCTGGGCGTCGCCGAGGCGCCCGCCACTCGCCCAGGCATCGCCGCCACGGGCCGCGCGCGGCCTTTCCGTCTCGCCCCAACGCCTACAGCGACCGCAGCCGCTCCTTGAGCGCGGTGAAGCGCTTCCGCGTGTCGTTGTTGCGCACGGCGATCTCTAGCGCCTTGCGCTCGCCGACGAGGACGACGAGGCGCCGCCCGCGGGTGATGCCGGTGTAGATCAGGTTGCGCTGGAGCAGGATGAAATGCTGGGTGGTCGCCGGGATGATGACGCAGGGGAATTCGCTGCCCTGGCTCTTGTGGATCGTGATCGCGTAGGCGAGGCGCAGCTCGTCCAGCTCGTCGGAGGCGTAGTCCGCCACGCGGCCGTCGTCGAAGCGGACGCTGAGTTTGAGCGGGTCGCCCTCGATCTTGAGGATGCGCCCGATGTCGCCGTTGTAGGCGTCCTTCTCGTAGTTGTTGAGCGTCTGGATCACCTTGTCGCCCTCGCGCAAGACGGTGCCGCCGCGCTCGATCTCGATCTTGAATTCGCCGGGCGGGTTGAGCGCCGCCTGCAACTGCGCGTTCAGGCTCTGCGTGCCCAGCGTGCCGCGATGCATCGGCGTGAGCACCTGGATCTCGTTGATCGGCTCAAAGCCAAACCGCCCCGGGATCCGCCGCGCGGCGAAATCGATCAGCGCTTCGAGCGATGCCTCCGGCGACGGGCGCTCGACGAAATAAAAGTCGCTCGCCGCGCCCTGGGGCGGGTCGAGGTCCGGCAGCCGCCCCGCGTTGATCTCGTGCGCGGCGGTCACGATCCGGCTGGCCGCCGCTTGGCGGAAGATTTCGCTGAGCCGGACGACCAGGACCACGCCCGAGCCGATCGCATCGCCCAAGATCGCGCCGGGACCGACCGACGGAAGCTGATCGACATCGCCGACCAGCAGGAGATGCGCGCCGACCGGCAGCGCGCGGAGGAAGGCGTGCATCAGCGGCGCATCGACCATCGAGGTCTCGTCCATGACGAAGAGATCGCCCTCCAGCGGGCGCTTTTCGTTGCGCCCCGGTCCGCGGGCAGGCTGGTATTCCAGCAGCCGGTGCACGGTCGATGCCTCCAGCCCGGTGCTCTCGGAAAGCCGCTTCGCCGCGCGGCCAGTCGGCGCGCAGAGCACGGCGGCGACCTTTTTGGCGAGCAGGATCTTGAGGATCGCGTTGAGCACCGTCGTCTTGCCGGTGCCCGGGCCGCCGGTGATGATCGCGGCGCGGCGGGCGAGCGCCTCGCGCACCGCCGCGCGCTGCGCCTCCGCCAGCGGGTAGCCGATCTGCGCCTCGCACCACGCCAGCGCCTTGCCCACATCGATGTTCGGGTACGACGGCGGCCGCGCGGCGAGATCCTTGAGCCGGTCCGCGGTGCCGATCTCTGCCGCCAGCAGGTGCGGCAGGTAGATGAGCGCCGCGCCGCCGATGTCCTCGCGCGCCAGATCGTTGGCTGCGACCATCGCCGCGAGCGGCGCGGCCGCCTCGCCCTCCGCCACGCCGAGCAGCTTCGCCGCCGCCGCGACCAGATCGCCTTCCGGCAGCGCGCAGTGGCCGTTGTCCGCCGCCTCGTCCAGCGCGTGTCGCAAGCCGGCGCGCACCCGCTCGGGAGCCGCGCCCGACACGCCGAATTTCGCGGCGATCTGGTCCGCCATCTTGAAGCCGATGCCGCGGATGTCTTTAGCGAGCTGATACGGGTTCGATTTCAACACCTCGACCGCGTTCGCGCCATACTCGCGATAGATCTTGCCCGCCTGGTTGCCGCTCAGCCCGTGCTTGAAAAGAAACGTCATGATCTCCCGCGTCCCCTGCGCCTTCTCCCACCCCTTCTTGATCTCCTCGCGCCGCTTCCGACCGATGCCCTCGACCTCCTCCAGCCGCTTCGAATACTTGTCGATCACCTCGAAGATCTCGGTCCCGAATTTCTTCACCAGCCGCTTCGCATACGCCGGACCCACGCCTTCCACCAACCCGCTGCCCAGATACCGCTCGATGCCCTCCAGCGACTCCGGCGGCGCGGTCGCCAGCTCCGCCGCCTTGAACTGCCGACCGTACTCCGGCACGCTCACCCACGCGCCCCGCGCCTCGATGTCCTCGCCAGGAGCCACGCTCGGCGCATAGCCGACCACCGTCACCGGCTGCAGCCGCCCGCGCATCCGCACCTTGAGCACGCAGTAACCCGTCTCCTCCGTGAAGAAGGTGACGCGCTCGATGCTCCCAGAGATCGACTCCGGGGCGGCTGCTGGATCGCCATCCGCCATGGTCCCGCAAGCTGGAGCCGGGGCGCGGATATGCAACGGCGGGTTGGCGCCATTCCGGGCAAACGACTACCGGATTGGGGAGAACCTCCGGGCAACCGCCGGCTCGCCCTCCTCCACTTCCAGAAAACCCGCGAACCTTACGAAGAAATCCGCTACATCACCGCCCTGCGCAACGCAGGCAGCCCGCTAGTCAACCGCAACGACCGCCTCCTGGAAAAGGCGGACAGCTCTACGGACAACCCCTCCGAAATCACTTTCTAGTAGTCGGCAGGGGTTTGTTCGCTTCGCGGGTAAATCGGCAATACTCCATGTCCGGCGGCCATCTGCAAGCATGCCCCCAGCCATGATGGAATCTGCGGTCACATAGCAAAACAAGATGGAACCGCCATCCGAGGTGGAGCCGCCCTTATCCCTAAAAATAAAAGGCTTTGGTATGGATGGCACCTCGTTATTTAAAGTTGAGTAACGCCCGAACTTCCATTTGCGTGCGTCGAACGATGTGTAGCTCGCTTACGAACCGCCTCCCCTTAAAATACGAGAACCATCCGAAAAGCGCTTTGGCTATGGCTGGATAGCTTCGATTGAAGCCCTGAGAAGACCATTCGCCATCATGGGATTCTACAGCGGCTACCGGCTGATCGCCACCGCAATTGCAGGCTATCTCCTGCCTGATTTTAGCACTCAGATTTAGGCGAACACGCCACCACGTCGCTTGACAAAATTCTGCCGGGCAACCGCCAAGAGCGCTACTCCTTGACCTCCCACCGCTCTCCGAAGAACCCGGCTTGGGCGATCCGGCCGGGGCGCTGGGATCCAGGCGGCTCGCTGAGATCGATGATCGCGTAGTCGGGCAGTTTGGGCACTTGGCGGGCGTTGTTGAGGTAGTCGTATTCGCGGTAGGTCACGCCGCTGTTGAGCACGACGTATCGGTCTGGATTCAGCGGGTTTGGGTAGATCAGGATCGGGGCGTGGGAGTCGGCGGGGAAGGCGCTGCCGCCGAGCTTGATCTCGCCTCCCTCCCATATGACCGGGAGCTGGTCGGCGATCTTGGCGAGCACCGCGTTGCTCTGCGGGTCGCCCCACAGGACGAGATTCTTTGAGGCGATATCCGCCTCGGTGACCGCGGCGTCATCGGCGACCGGCGCGTCCCCGCGGAACTGCTGCCGCCAGTGGACGATCGCGCGGTCGAGCTCCGCCTTCGCCCAATCGCCCGCCCGCGCGTGCAGCGGCTGACCGGTCGGGCGCACAAAGACAAACGGTCCCATGAAGGCGTCGTCCACCGGTCCCTGCAAGCCGGGGCGCTTGGCTAAGCCCTCGATGCCCGCCTTCGGCGCCGCCGCCCACTTGCCGTCGGTTTTGACAAAATGCGCCGCCCACGAGCGGTCGCTCATGACCGGCGGGGCGGCGGCAGCCTGCCCGTCGATGGCGACGCGGACCGGCAGGCGCTGGGCGAGATGCGGCTGCCCCGGCGGCAGGGCGAGCGTCAGCGCGGCGACGTTTTCGGTCCGCACGATGACTGCGTTTTCCGAAGCGATGTCCGCTTCGACCCGGGCGCGCGCCCAGTGTTCCTGCATCGCATCGATCTGCACCCAGTGCATCGACGGGTAGCGCAGCGTCCAGGTCGTGAACCGGATGTTCCTCGGGAACCGGTCGCGGCCGGCGGCGGCGGCCGCGTCGAT
>JAWLBD010000043.1:0-54697 GCA_041395145.1 Verrucomicrobiales bacterium
TGGCGCGAGGAAAAAGTTCGGGCGTTCGCCAAAGGGCGCTGGCTCTGGCGGTTCGTGCTTCGCCGCCCGAGACCGGCGGTTCTGGCACCGGGTCAACGATCCGGCTTCCGGTTGATTCACGTTCGCGTTCGTGGTTTCGGCCATTGATTTTGAATGCAGGCGTTCCACGGCTTCAGCCCGCCCTTTCGAACCGCGGCGAAACGGTCGAGCGAGTTGGCAAGATCGTGCAACTCCGGGGACATCCACGAGATGATATCGAGGATGGCCCGATGCCGCACATCGAGATCCCGCCAGTGAAGGATGCGTTCGTGGTGGAAGACTCGGTTGCGGAGGTCGCGGATGTCCTGCCATCGGCGGTCGAGTCGGGATTGAAACTGTTCCGGGGCGGGAGCGTGGGGAAACGCATTGCGTGAGAGAAACGCGCCGATGCCGGTCCGGGCGTGGGCATTGTTGAAGAATCCCGTCCAGAACCCGAAGGTGAGTTCGGCGACGATGCGTCCCGGCGTGCGCGGCTTCCGGTTTCTTCCGAGGGTCGTCTTAGCCTCCGTCACCTTGGTCTGCTGCCAGGGAGTGAGCCGCGCCCGCGGCGAATCATACCAGGCATCGGTGCCGCAGCGGGCGGTGAGTTCGCGGTGCACCGCATTGCGGAGGGCGATCTCAGCGAATTGGAGGGTGGGATAAAGCGATTCGCTCAAGGCCATGTTCAGCATGTAGCGGGCGAGCGTGAGCCTTGGATCCGCTCCGTCCTGCCGGTAGGCGTCGATGCGCTCCGTGTGGAGAATCGCTTCGATTTGCTGAAAAAACGCCGGATTCATGCGCGGCCGGCCCGATCCCCGGCCTGAAATAGGGTTTGACGTGCCGGCACCGTGGCGGCACATTGCTCCCGTTGACCCCGGGATCCCTTCCTTGACCGCTTGCGGTTGAGAGGCCCCGGGGTTTCTTTTTGGTCGGGTTCAAAGTGCACAGCCAAGTCCCTCAAGGTTTTTGCGGATGGCGGATTCCAGCTTGGCCGATTCCGCGAATTGACCTGCGAGGCGTTCTGAAACGAGGTGAGGCATCGCGCGCGCAGCGCGCTGGCGGGGATCGCCTTCTTCACAGGGGTTGGGCAGCTTGGGCATCGGCTTGTTTCTTAGCGCAAAACCGGAGGTTGGCGCGAGGAAAAAGTTCGGGCGTTCGCCAAAGGGCGCTGGCTTTGGCAGTTCGTGCTTCGCCTCCCGAGACCGGCGGTTCTGGCACCGGGTCAACGATCCGGCTTCGGTTTCGTCCGAGGGCGGTCATGCAAACATCGCTGAAGGGCAACGAACTCGCCGAGCGTAGTGCCTCGCCTCCTTCCGCAGCCCCAAGGGGGCGAGATATACCAGCCCCAGGGCATCGCCCTGGGTTCGACGGCAAAAAGCAATCCAAGCCCTGAAGGGGCGGGACAACTGTTGTGACGCCCCTTCAGGGCTTGATGGATGGATGACGCATACCCAGGGCGTTGCCCTGGGCTGTGCTCACTGCGCCGTTGGCGCTGAAAACCCTCGGGATGGCGCTGAATACCCTCGGGTTGACGCTGAATACCCACCGGTTGGCGCTGAAAACCCACGGGTTGGCGCTGAATACCCACGGCATCGCGACGATGGGCACGAGACGGTGTCTCGCCTCCTTCCGCAATCCCAAGGGCGAGATATACCAGCCGGGCAACGCCCTGGGTTCGACAACAAAAAACAATCCCAGCCCTGAAGGGCAGGACTACGGTTGTGACGCCCCTTCAGGGCTTGATGGATGGATGACGCATACCCAGGGCGTTGCCACGGGCTGGTATGCGCCGCGCCGTTGGCGCTGAAAACCCACGGGTTGGCGCTGAATACCCACGCCGCTGGCGCTGAATACCACGGGTTGGCGCTGAAAAACCTACGGCATCGCGGCGATGGGCGCGAGGCGGTGTCTCCCGATTTTGTCAAAGCCCCAAAGGGGCGAGATATGCCAGCCCACGGCAACGCCGCCTGGAGTTCGATGGCAAAAAACAATCTAAGCCCTGAAGGGGCGGGACTACAATGTGACGCCCCTTCAGGGCTTGATGGATGGATGACGCATACCCGCCTACTTCGCCCAGAACTTGACGCAGACCGGTCGCGGGACCTTTACCGAAACCCCGGTGGGGAAAGCGCCGGTGGTCTGGTCGATCTTGAGGACGGCTAGGTTGTCGCTGGACTGGTGGCGGCGATCAGCCAGTGACCGGTTGGGTCGATGGCAAAGTTGCGGGGGACTTCGCCGCCGCAGGGTTCGTTTTCGATCCGCTCCGGTTTGCCGCCTTCGCCGAGGCGGAAGACGGCGATGCTGTTGTGTAGCGGTTTGAGCCGTAGACGAACTTTCCGCTCGGGTGGACCTGGACCTCGGCGGTCGAATTGCCGGGCACCTCTCCCCGGACGGTCGAGATCGTCTGGGTTTCCGCGAGCGTGCCCATTTCCGGATCGTAGGCGAAGGCGGTCACCGTCTGGTGCATTTCGTTGATCACATAGGCGCGGGTCCCGTCCGGGTGGAAGGCGAAGTGGCGGGGTCCGGCTCCCGGCGCGACGGGCGCGAAGGCGGGGTCGGCGGCGGACAGCGCGCCGGACTCCGGATCGAATCGATAGGCGAAGACCTTGTCGCAGCCGAGGTCGGCGGCGAAGGCGAACCGGTTGGCGGCGTCGAGGTTGATCGAGTGCGCGTGCGGGGCTTCCTGCCGCCGCTGGTCCACGCTCGATCCCTCGTGCTGGATGAAGGCGGTGCGCGCGCCCAGCGCGCCGCCGGGCTTGAGCGCGAAGGCGGCCACGCTGCCGCCGGAGTAGTTGGCGACGAGGGCGTGCTTGCCCGCCTTGTCCACAACCACATGGCAGGGCGCGCCGCCGCCGGTGTTCGCCGCATTCAGCTCCGCCAGCGCCCCGGTCCCGGCATCGACCGAAAACGCGGTGATGCCGCCGCCGGGATCGCCGCCGAACGTGCCGAGTTCGTTGACCGCGTAGAGCGACTGGCCGCCCGGCGCGATGGCGAGGAACGACGGGTTCGGCGTCTCGGCGGCGAGCGCGGGATCGGTGAGCTTGCCGGTCTCCGGATCGAAGTCCGCGCGGTAGATGCCTTTGCTCTCGGTGCCCTGCGTGTAGGTCCCGATATAAAGCCGGACCGGACCGGCTTGGGCGGCGGATGAGGAAAAGGCGGCGGCGGAAACCGCGGCGGCGGCGGAAAGGGTGAGGAGGCGATTCATGCCGGAGCGGAGCGCAGGGAGAGGGGGACGCGCAAGGGAAATCCGCGCCCCCGAAAGGGGCGCAACGCCCGGACCCGAACCCCATTGCATCGCGCCATGCCGACCGCTAAGGGTCCACTCGAACGCCCAGAAACCTGACCACCCCACCCTGCTTTACCATGAACGATCCGCGCATCGATGACCTCGCCCGCCAACTCGTCCGTTATTCCACCAAGGTGAAACGCGGCGAGCACGTATTGATCGACGCCTTTGACGTTCCGGATGAGATGCCGATCGCCCTGATCCGGGCGGTGCGCGCTGCCGGGGCGACGCCGTATGTCAACGTCCACCACGCCCGGGTCTCGCGGGAGATGGCGATCAAGGCGACCGAGCCGCAATACGAGGCGATCTGCGACATCGGGTTGCACCAGATGCAGAAGATGGACGCCTACATCGCGATCCGCGGCAGCCACAACATCACCGAGCTGGCGGACGTGCCCGGCAAGACGATGCAGATGGTGGCGAGCAAGATGCGCCCGGTCCTCAACTACCGGATCAACGAGACCAAATGGGTCGTCCTGCGCTGGCCGACGCCCAGCATGGCGCAGCAGGCGGGCATGAGCACCGAGGCATTCGAGGACTTCTACTTCCGCGTCTGCCTGCTCGATTACAAGGCGCTGACCCCGGCGATGCGCGCGCTGGAAAAGCTGATGGCCAAGACCAAGGAAGTCCACATCAAAGGCCCGGGCGAGACCGACCTCCGGTTCAGCATCAAAGGCATCGGCGCGGAGGCCTGCGGCGGCGAGAAAAACATCCCGGACGGCGAGTGCTTCACCTCCCCGGTTAAGGACTCGGTGGAAGGCGTGATCTGCTACAACGCGCCGACGATCTACCAGGGCATCGCGTTCGACAATATCCGGCTCGAATTTGCAAAAGGCAAAATCGTCAAGGCGACCGCCAACAACACCAAGGCGATCAACAAGATCCTGGATACCGACGAGGGCGCCCGCTACATCGGCGAGTTCGCCATCGGGTTTAACCGCGAGATCAAGGAGCCGATGCGCGACATCCTGTTCGACGAGAAGATCGCGGGGTCGTTCCACTTCACGCCGGGGCAAGCCTACGAGGGCGATTGCGACAACGGCAACCGGAGCGCGGTCCACTGGGACATGGTCTGCATCCAGCGCCCCGAATACGGCGGCGGCGAGATCTACTTCGACGGCAAGCTGATCCGGAAGAACGGCCAATTCGTGGCGAAGAACCTCGAGCCGCTCAACTGGTAGGCGCGGCGCGCAACCCGCCGCCCGAAATCGCCCGGCTCGCGCCGGAATTTCCTTGCCCTAATCCGAACCGTCCGCTTTCTTCATTTCTGCCAAAACGGCTTAGCGCCCGATCGAAATCTCGATGGTCCGCCCATGGCGCTTCCCTTTCCTAAAAGGCGGCGCCGGACGTTTCCACTGAACAAAACACCATAGCAAACCCACCTAATCTCATGAGCCAAATCGTTCCCACCATCAGCAGCGGCATCGCCGGTCCCCTCGGCGTCCTTCACCTCCCCCGCCTCTGGCAAAAGGCGAGCCTCGACGCCGTCGGCAAACTCCACTCCGACTACCCCGGCTGCGGCATGGGCTACGACCAGATGGTCCTCGACGGCCTCGGCATCGACCGCGAAGAATTCCTCGGTTTCATCAAGAGCGACAAGCCGAGCTACCCGCAGACCGAAAAGTGGATCCTCGACAAAAAGGGTGGCTCGCTCGACGAAGCCGCCGTCGCCAAGCTCAACGAAAGCATCGCCAACTACATCCACGACGACGCCACCCGGAAGGAAATCCTCGACGCCGCCGGCATCGTGGACGACGGTCAGATCAAAGACGCCGTCAACCTCAACAACCTGGATGACTGGACGATCTTCCACAAGCAAGAGCTCGCCTAACCCGCTGGCAGCCAGTTAATGGCAATTTGATTTCACGCCCGCCCCGGACCCGCTCCGGGGCGGGCGTTTCTTTTCGGGAAGGCAGAGATTTTTGGGGGACGGCGGGCGGATTGGCGATAGCTTGGCGGCTTGGAATCCGACGCCCCAACCGCGATCCGGCACCTGTATGTGCACGTGCCGTATTGCCACCGCATCTGCCCGTATTGCAGCTTCTACAAGCACACGCCGGGGCGGGCGAATTTCGGCGGCTTCGTCGAGGCGCTCTTGGCGGAGCTGCGCGCCAAAGCGGGGCGCTTTGCCCTGCCAATCGAGACGATCTACCTGGGCGGCGGCACGCCCAGCCTGCTGCCGCGGCGCGAGCTGACCCGGCTGCTCACCGGCATCGCCGAGGCGCTCCCCGAGCGGGACATCGCGGAATGGACGATCGAGATGAACCCGCGGACGTTCGACCGCGCGAAGGCGGAGGCGATTCGCGCGGCGGGCGTCACCCGGGCCAGCCTCGGCGTCCAGAGCTGGGATCCGGCGACGCTGGCGACGCTCGGGCGCGACCACTCGCCGGGGGAGGCGGAGGACGCCTACGCGGAGCTGCGGGCGGCGGGCTTCCCCAGCGTGAGCCTCGATCTCATGTTTTCGGTGCCGGGCCAGGCGGCGGCGCAGTGGGAGGCGGATCTCCGGCGGACCGCCGCGCTCCAGCCCGACCATATATCCGCCTACAACCTGAACTACGAGGAAGATACCGAGTTCTTCGACCGGCTGACCTGCGGCGAATACCGCGAGGATGCCGACGCGGACGCCGATCTCTTCCTCGCCGCCGAATCGATCCTCGGCGGCGCCGGCTTTGCCCACTACGAAATCTCCAACTACGCCCAGCCGGGGCACGAATCCGCCCACAACCGCGCCTACTGGCGGGGCGAAGACTACCTCGGCATCGGACCCGGCGCTTTTCCACCGCGCGGGAGCGACCGCGACCGGGCGCGGGGTAGCCGTAGCTGGCACCGCTGGCGCAACATCGAGGACACCGCCGAATACATCCGCCGGGCGCTGGCGGGCATCGATCCCGCCAACGAAGCGGAGCCGATCGACCGCGCTGCCTTCCGCTGCAGCGGATCGCCCTCGAGCTGCGCACCCGCGAAGGGGTCAGCCTCGATGTCGTCGGCGGGGAAAGCGCGGAGGTGATCGGCGACCTAGAAGCGGAAGGACTGATCCGCCTGAACGGCAACCGCATCGTCCTGAGCGCCGCTTCTACGGCTGCTCGCCGATTCCGTCGCGGAAGCGTTGATCTAGACTGATTGCCAAAGGATTGTGCGCCTTTTTTTAATACCCGCCATGAAACGCCAAGCCGGGGTGCCGCGCCATCCGGGTGTCGCGAATCAATCTCCCTCCCCGGAGGGGTCGGGGTGGGTCAGCGAGAATCGGAAGATCTTGCTAGGACCGACGCCGCCAAGCGACGATCTTACCGGCAAGCCGTTAACCTTTAGGGCTATACGCCTCATTTACCCACCCTAAACCCCTCAGGGAGGGGCTTGCGGCGCGACGCTCAGCCTCATCTGAGCCAGAGCAAAACGGCGCTCATTGGGCAGTCGATTCCCCGCGATTGTTTTGAAATCAGTTCTAGCTGAGCGCGATGCGATGCGCGCACGAGCAAGCGGGCAAACCCGCGGCTAGCGGCGGCGGCGGGTCAGCGAAAAGGCGAGGCCGGCGAGCAGGAGGATCGCGCGGGAGGGCTCGGGCACGTTGGCGATCAACTGGCCCGAGGTGTAGAGCGCCGAGGTGTCCCAGAACTGGGCTCCGGCGGGGAAATTGATCTGGGAGAACTGCCCGGTGACCGAACCGGCGTCGAAGATGTCGAACATCGTGCCGCGGGGCAGCGCAAAGGGATTGCCGAGCGAAACGAGGTCGAGGGTCACGTTGTCGCCGATCAAGAGCGATCCGTCGCCCGCCGCCCCGATGCGGAGCAGGTCGCTCAATGTGTTGTCTAATTCGATCTGCAAGATGTCATCGGAATCGAGCGAGAAGACATCGCCGGGATCGAAGCTGGCAAAGCCATTGGTCGGTAGGTGCCGAGGAAGGACTGGCTGGAAAGCACGGTGCCGCCGCTGCTGATAAAGTCGACGGTCACATTGCTGAGGCGGTCTTGCAGCAACTGTCGTTGCGCTGGTGGAGGCGGACCTCGTCGACCGAATAGGACATTCCGAGATCAACATAGCACCGGGCATTGCCGCCCGCAGAGACGCGCGACCAAGTGCTGGCACCCGTTTGCTCCGCACCGTCGATCAAGGCGCCATCAATCCCGTGCTGGGTCGTGCCGTCATAGGTGCCGGCGGTCGCGCCCAAGGCAGCGAGCGCCACATCATTGAAGCCGGATCGATGCCCGGACCCGCCGCGCGCGGCTGCCCGGCGACAAACGCCTCAATCTCACCGATGTGGAAAAACTGGCTCGGGTCCGCCGTGCCGGTCGTCGTCGCGCGGATGCCGCTGATGTAGGCGCCTTCCATCGTGTCCGTCCCGATCGCGCCGGCTCCTCCGGGGCGGACGGTTTTGGAGGACAGATCGACCGAGCCGTTGCTGTTGGTCGGCAGTTGCCCGGGGATCACGCCGGAGAAAACTTCGTTGCCCGGCGAGCCGCCGTTATCGTCCCAAAGCGAAACCGAAACATTGGAGAGGCGGTCTTGGCAGCAGCCGTCCGCCCGCTGCCAAAGCCGGACCTCGCCCAGCTCCATCTCCGCGCCGAGATCGACCAGCACGCCATTGCCGACGCCGGGGTTGAGGCTGAAGGTGGCGGCTCCGGACTGCGGGGAGCCGTCTAGCAAGGCACCCAACGTCCCGTGTTGGAGCGGTCCGCTGGCAATCGTCGCACTCGCCCCCGATCCCGACAGCGCCTGGTCGTTCGCATTGTCGTAGCCCGCCGCCGGCGTGATGCCCCAGAGAAAGGCTTCGACCTCGCTCATGTGAAGCTGGCGGGAGACGTTCCCGTTGTTTTCGATCAACAGGTAACGACCGGTTTTACCGCCGCTGTCTTCGAGGATATCGGCAGTCGCCGCCAGCGGGGCGGCGAGGGTGAGTCCGGTGAAAAGGGCTGGAATAAGTTTGTTCCTCATAAAGTAATCAGAACACTGATCCTACCGCCTGGGTCAAGAAACTTTTCGCCCTATTTTCGCCGCACGGGTTACCCCGTAACCGCATGCCCCGTGCCTACGGCTCCGGCCCACCCCACCGGACCAAAACCCAGACGCCACGCAGCCCCGGCACGACTTCCTCGCTGACCTCCACACCGGAGATCCGCCAGTCTGGAATCCCCGATTCCGCGAGGCGGCGGCGGGCGTCGTCAAGCCGATCGCGTTGCACTTCGGTGTTTGGCTCCACATTCTCCCCGATTAGCGGGAGCGCGATAAGGCGCAGCGTGGGGAGCGCGCGCCCGATCTCGCGGCAGTATCGGTCGAGGGAATCCAGCGATACAGCCACATCGGCGACCCTCTTCTGCCCAGAAAATTCGATCTGCTTTGCACCGGAAATGTAGCGGATCGAATCTTCCTCGATCCGCCCGGCAAGCGCGGCGACTTTCTCGTCCGTCGCGTCAGCTACGGCGCTTGCCTCAATTCGGTCCGGCTGCTGGAGTCGGGCGGCGAGACCGCGCAGGGCGGAGAATTCGGGTTCGGCGAGCCTTCCTGCCAAGACGACCCGCCCGTCGGCGACCGTCGCCTGAAAATCAGGCACCCCGGCGAACCGGGCGGTCAGCGCGTCGGCGATGGCATCGAGCTGGGCGCGTTCCGCGAGCCGCCCGGCGGCTAACAACTGCTCGCCGAGCGAGGCGATCGCCGCTCCGTTTTCGGCGGCTAAGGCGCGCGCCGCCCCGGCTTCGGTCCGCTGCGCCTCTGCCCGCTTCGCCTCGAACGTTTCCTCGCCCGACCGGAACGGGATCTCACGGAGGCGGATGGCGCCGGGGGCGTAGCCCAGCGAGGTCGCCATCTGAGACGGATCTTCGGCCAACGGGTCGCGCAGCACATCGATCTGGCCGCCGGGGAAGATCCAGTTGCGGGACGCGGAGAGGACTTCGATCCCCGGGGAGTCTTCGAGCGTCTGCCGGCATTGGCTCCACCGGCGCATGGACGACGCCTGCCAAACCACCCCGGCGCACAGGGCGGCCGCCAATCCAAAGTAAAACACGGCCAACCCGAAACGCCCCGCCTTCGAGCGGCCCGGCTCATCCCGGAATAGTAGGGCGGAGAGGTGCCGGCTGGCGACCTCGGCAGCGGCGGGTTCGTTGGCCAACGCCGCATCTTCGACGGCGGCGAGCGATGCCTCCATCCGATCGGGAAACCCGTCCGGAACCATGCCCGCGACGCGCGCCGCCAGGACGGTGTGCCGCCCGACGACAACGCAGATCCGCGCGCGGCCGAACTCGAACGACTGCGCCTGGGGAGCATCGCTGCAGTCCGCCACCGATTCCTTTAGGAAAGTCGCGACCGCCACCGCCATCGGCTCCGCGCCCTCGCCGCCCACCCGCCAGAGCAATTCGCCGTTCCGCCGGGCGAGCAGCAAGGCGATGTCGCAGTGGGATCCCTCGGTCTTTCTCAGCACATATTCGGCAAAGCCGACGCCTTTGAGCTTCGCCTCCGCCCGCCACCGCCAGCGCTGGGGCGAGGTCGCATTGCGGACGGTCTCGTTCAGGTCATCGATCAGCCCTTTGAAAAATGTGGCGAGATAGCTCCGGATCGCCGGTCCCATGATCGGGAAGAGCGCCCGGCTCAGCGGCTCCCGGTCCGCCGCCACGCTCGATGCCACCGCCAGTTCGGTCGCCGGAACCAGCGCCTGGGAAAGCTCCTCCAGCGCGGCATACCCGCGCTCCGCCTGCTGGCGGATCGCCCCCGGCAGCGCATCCCCGAGGCTCCCGAACGAACGCTCGAGCGCAGCGACCCGCGCGCGCATCGCCTCCATCTCCCGCATTTCCTCGCCAAAGACGATCTCTTTGAACTGCCGATACTCTTGGTCCGGCAGCCGGGCGGGGATTGGATCGACCTGGGGTGCCGCTCTCATCAGCCGGGAAAAAATAGCTTGGTTCTAAACACCCGCCAGCGCTACGCCGATGGGGTCGGTTTGGCGGGATCGGATCGCAACTGCATCCCGATGCCCACCAGCATCTCGCCAAGGTCCGACCGCGGAGCCATCGCCGCCTGCAACCCTTCCGCCGTCCGGTCCAGATTGGCTTGCAGGCGCTTCGCCGCCGAGGAAATTTCGTCTGACAACCCCTTGCTCTCCTCCAGCAGCCGGGAGGCCGCCTCCTTTTTGGTCTCTTGGATCTCATCGCCCAGACGCTTGGTTGCCGCCGCAAAATCGATGCTTCTCTGCTCGCCAAGACGCCGGATCTCCGCATCAGCCACCTCTCGCGATTCGGTCTCCCGCTTGATCTGCGCCGCCATGAGCGCCAACTCCCCGCGAACAAATGACTCCAGCGAGTCGATCCGCCGCCGCATCCCCGCGCTCAAACTCTCCAGCTCCGCCACCATTCGCGCCTCAATCTGCGCCATGCTCTGGGACAGTTCGTTCGCCCGCTTCCCAAATAGCAACTCGCGCACCGCCTCCATGCTATCCGATGCTACTTCCTCATTCTGAACAGGTAATGGCGCTCTTTGGCGATTCTCAACTTCAGCCGGAGACACCCCACTGGGGCGGCTTTTCAGCATTTGGTTTCCGGGCGTTAGCGTGGCTGCGATCTCTTCCATAAAAATATGTTAAATATGATATTTATATAAAATATCAATTCCTTGGCTTTCTCAAGGGATTTTTTTCGTTCGGAAGCAATCCATCCTGCGGATGGCTGATCGACGCTGGGAGAGGCGATCCTTCCATCCGGGTTGGAGCCGCCTGCTGGGCGTCGCGCCGCAAAAAAGAAATCAGCACCACGGGGGTGCCTACGGATTCGACGCGACTACTGGCGCTTGGTGGGGAGGCGTGCGCCCATCGCCGCCTGCCAATCCCGGAGCTTCTGGCGCATTTCGGCGAGCTTGGCCGGCTCAGCTTTGGCCAAATCGTGCTGCTCGCCGAGATCGTCGCTGAGCCGATAGAGTTCGGCGCGTTCCTCCTCGTAGAATTCGATGAGCTTCCAATCGCCCGCGCGCATGGCGGCACCGGGTTTCCAGGCGGACCCGTGGTAGTGCGGGTAGTGCCAGTAGAGCGTGCGGTCCGCCGGCATCGGTTCGCCCTTGAGCGCGGGCATCAGGCTGATGCCGTCTAGGTGCTGATCGGGGCGCGGGGGCAGCCCGGCGATCGCCAGCAGCGTGGGATAAAGGTCCATGCTCACGGCGGGCGCGGCGGTGGTCGCGCCGGGTTTGACGCCGGGGGCTTTGACGATCAGGGGCGCGCGGATGCCGCCCTCGTAGAGCCAGCCTTTGCCGGAGCGCAGCGGCGCGTTCGAGGTCGGGCCAGGGCGGTTGCCCAGCGTGCAGAGCCCGCCGTTGTCCGAGAAGAAGACGATGGCGGTATCGTCGGCGATGCCCAGCGACTCCAGCTTTGCCGTGACCTGACCGACCGACCAATCGACGATCGAGACCATCGAGCCATACGCCGCGCCATCCTGCCGGGGGCGGCTCACTCCGGAGCCCTCTTTGATCGGCTTGGGGGACGGCCCGAGGTCTTTCGCCCGCGCCCGGTAATCGGCGAGTGTCTCGTCGTCCGCCACGATCGGGGTGTGGACGTCGTAGAAGGCGAGGTAGAGGAACATCGGGGCTTTGCCGTGGTTATCGTCCAGAAAGCGGAGCGCTTCGCGGGTGATGCCGCGCGTGTCATGCGGGCGCACCTGCCCCGGTTTCAGCTTGGCGGGCGATCCCTTCGCCGGGTCGCCGTGCGGGTCGAAATAGACGTCGAACCCCTGCTTGTCCGGCGCGTAGGGTTCGCCGCCGAGATGCCACTTCCCGGCGTAGAATGTCCGGTAGCCGCCGCCGTCCTTGAGCGCCTCGGCGAGCGTCGTCTCTTCGAGCGCGAGGTGGTCCTCGTCGTCGGGGACGATGAGCGGTTTGTTTTTCGGGACGCCGCAGCCGGGGATCCAATCGGTGATATTGACGCGGACCGGGTGCTTGCCGGTCATCAGGCTCGCCCGCGTGGGCGAACACACCGAGCCGCCAGTGTAGGCGTCGGTGAACCGCATGCCCGCCGCCGCCAGCCGGTCGATGTGCGGCGTCTGGTGAAACGTGCTGCCATTGCAGCCGACATCCGCCCAGCCGAGGTCGTCGACGAGGAAAAACACAATGTTCAGTCGCTCCGCCGCCGGGGCGGAGGGCGGCACCCAAAAAGGCAAACGCCGCCGCAGCAAGGGCTGCGGCGGCGCGTGTAAAATCGAATTTCCAGCATGTTAGTTGGGTTCTATCTTCCAGTTCCCGATGTCATCGGCGGTGCCTTCCTGCATGTCGGGACCTTTGGAGAAAAGATCATAGGGCTTCTTGCTCTTCTTCGCGGGGTAGCGGTATTCGTAAGGCTGCGCCCACGGATCCTTCAACTCTTCTTCCAAAAACTGGCGCCAGCGCTGGGGAACGGGCGTCGTGGTGGGGCGCTCGGTAAGCGCGGCTAATCCCTGCGCCTCGGACGGCATGAAGCCGTTGCTCGTCTCGTAGGACTGCAAGGCAACCGCTAAGGTCTTGAGGTCCGCATCGACCCGGCGTTCTTTGCCGACATCCAAGACGCCGGTGAGCATGTAAATCCCGGCACCCGCCAGCAAGGCGATAATGCCGAGCACGAGCACCATTTCGATGAGGGTGAAGCCTGCCGCAGCGCGGCGGCGAAGGCGATGGTGGGATGAAATCTTCATAAGGGTTATTCTGCTATAAGGCTGTTCCGTGGTCCGCTAATAAGACGGCGCGAGGGGGTGAATCCGTTCAAAAAACGCAAGAATGGAACTGTTTCAACCGCCGGACGGTTGCGGATTTTTCCCCGCTCCCTCGTCCGGGCGGCGCGGCGGATCGGCTATTCGGGTTTCTTGGCGAGGATCTTGTCGCCTTCTTTCAGCCCATCTTTGACCTCCAGATTTTTGCCGTTGGTCGCCCCGACTTTGACCTCGCGCTTCTCGTGCCCGCCATCTTCTTTGGCGAGATAGGCGAACGACTTGCCGTCTTCCTCAAAGATCGCCGACTTGGGCGCGAGGAGGACGTTTTCTTTTTCGGAGGTGCCGAGCGAGACTTTGAGCTTCATGCCGGGCATCAGCGGCGGCATCAGATCGGCGGGCGGCTGGAGGCTCAGCTTCGCCGGATAGCCGCCGCCCACCGCCGGGATGTAACCGAGCGATTCCACCTTCGCCGGGATCTCGGCGGCCGGATTCGCTTCAGGGGCGGCGACGCCCTCGCGGCCCGGCGCGACGTCGGCGAGCTTCGCCTCGGGGATCTTGGCAAAGGCGGCGAGCTTGCCCGGATCGACGACCGTCATGATGATCTCGCGGGCGGCGACCTTGCCGCCGGGCACCAGCTTTTTCGCCGCGCCCGCCGCGCCGGGGAACGCGCCCTCCTCGCTGGTGCCATAGATCAAGATGCCCTCGGCGGGCGATTTGACCACGGCGAGTTTCCGGTCCGCGCGCAGGTCCGCCAGCTTTTCCTCGGCTTTCGCGTTGTCCCGGCGCAGCTTATCGACCTCGAACCGCTTTTGCTCGAGCGCCCGCGGCAGGTTTTTCTCGGCGAGTTCGTGGGCGAGTTCGGCGTCGCGCCGCGCCGCCTTGAGCGCCTCGCCCTGCCTCGGGATGCCGACGGTGAGCTGCTGCTCGGCTTCGACTTTCACCCGCCCGAGCCGGAATTCCGCCGATTCGACGGCGTTGCGCTGGCGGCGCAGGATGATCTCTTCGGTCTCTTCGGTCAGGTCGTCCGCCTTGTACATTTTTTCGAGCTGGACCAGTTCCTCCCGCGCGTTGTCGAGGAGCTGCTCGGCGAATTTGACATCGAAGTGCGCGCCGAGTTTCGCCAGGTCGCGGTAGCCTTTCCGTTTCCAAGTGGGCGAGATCTTCCTCCGCCTGCCGCCGGGTGCGCCGCGCGGCTTCAGCTTCTGCACCGTCGATTGCTCCAGATTGCGCCAATTCGGTCTCGGCGACCGCCAGCCCGACCTTGGCGGCGGGCGCCTGCCTTTTCCAGGTCGGCAATCGCTTCGTCGAGTTTGTCCGACTCAAAGCGCAGGATCACTTCGCCCTTCTTGACCCGCGCCCGTGCACACTGCCGCTTCGACCACAACGAACTCCGCCCATTCTTTCGGATCGAGCGCGATGGCATGTTCGACCTGCGATCCCGCCAGCGCCTCGATCTCGACCTTGGCGTAGCCGTGCCGCGGGCAATCTCGTGGGTCTCGAGGCGAATCTTGGGCGCTCGCGGGCGACTAAGGCAGGGGCGAAGGCGATTATGGGGATTTCATGGGCGCGGGAATTTATAAGGGAGTCGGCAAGATCGCACAACAACCGAATTTATCGACACCTGCCGTTCTCAAATCTGCGATTTTTTTTGGGGGGAGGCGGGCAGAGCTAGAAACATTGCCAAAAACAATTGCGAGAATCGGCAGCCCAAAGCGCGCTGTATTGCTCTGGCACAGATGAGGCTGAGCGTCGCGCCGCAAGTCTCCCCGACCCCCTCCCAGGAGGGAGTTGGCGGCGCGACGCCCAGCGCACCTCCTTTCGATTTCGCGGCACGCCGCCGCTTGCCTTCCATGGCGGGTATCAAGAATCGGCGCCAATCTCTTTGGTAATCAGCCTAGCTGGCGCGGGCTGGCACGCGGATTCGGGATTGCCCGCGGGGCGATACCCGCCGGAGTCAGCGGCTCCCCACCCTACTCGCCTCTCCGCCCCATGTCCGATCTTCATCCGCACCGCCGCCGCAATCCGCTGACCGGAGAATGGGTGCTGGTGTCGCCGCACCGGATGCTCCGCCCGTGGCAGGGGCAGGTGGAAAAGGCGGTGCCCGATGAGCGCCCCGCCTTTGATCCCGGCTGCTACCTGTGCCCCGGCAACGCCCGCGCCGGCGGCAACCAAAACCCGGACTACGACGGCACGTTTGTCTTCACCAATGACTTCTCCGCCGTGCTGCCAGAGGGCAGCACCGAAGCATCCGGCGATCCTCTTTTCACCGCCGAGCCGGTGCGCGGCGAATGCCGGGTGGTCTGTTTTTCGCCGCGCCACGACCTGACGCTCGCCGAGATGCCGGAAGCAGCGATCGGGCGGGTGATCGAGACCTGGCAGGCGCAGATCGCAGAGCTGGGCGAACGCTATGCCTGGGTCCAGGTCTTCGAGAACAAGGGCGCGGTGATGGGCTGCTCGAACCCGCACCCGCACGGGCAAATCTGGGCGCTCGACCAAATGCCGATGCTGCCCGCTCGCGAGGACGCCCGCCAGCGCGATTACTTCGCCGCCCACGGCTCGCCGATGCTCGCCGACTACGCCGCGCGCGAGATCGCCGACGGCGCGCGGATCATCTGCGCGGGCGATTCGTGGGTCGCCCTCGTGCCGTATTGGGCGACATGGTAGTTCAGGCGCTGCTTCTCCCCAAGCGCCCGATGCGGCGGCTCACCGAGGCGACGCCCGGCGAGCGCGCCGATCTCGCCGCCGTGCTCAAGGAACTGCTCTGCCGCTACGACAATCTCTTCGAGGCGATCTTCCCCTACTCGATGGGCTGGCACGGCGCGCCATTCGCCGAAGACCCGCAAGACCACTGGCAGCTACACGCCCACTTCTACCCCCGCTCCTCCGCTCCGCCACGATCAAAAAATTCATGGTCGGCTTCGAAATGCTCGGCGAACCCAGCGCGACCTGACCGCCGAACAAGCGGCGGAACGCCTGCGGTCCGTGCCCGGCAAAGCGCTGGCGGTAAGGGGCAAGTATGGGGTTCTAGTCGATGGCGCATCGCCCGACAGACCAACAGCAGCGGCATCGCCCTTACACTTCGTCTTCCACCTCTATTCCTTTTTTCATTCAATCGGTTGCGCCGTTTCTCTCAACTATTGACACCTCCCTTAGTTCGCGACCTGTCCCCCGCAGCAATCGTAGCAACAGTGGAAGATGCATCTCAGTCGTCGTAGTGGAACCTGCACTGCATGACCAAAAGACAATCGCCCTCGACTCGATAGATGAGGCGGTGCTCTTGGGTGATTCGCCTAGACCACCAGCCTTTCAGATTGTTCCTGAGGGGGCTCCAGGCTTGCCGATTCCAGAGAACGGATTCCGCAGGGCATCCCGAATGAGTTCGTTCACCCGTTGCAGGACTTTGCGGTCATTTTCCTGCCAGTAAAGGTAGTCATTCCAACCATTGGGGAGCCAGCTCAGTCGCATAGATCGCCGGATTGGATTTTGCCTGCGGCGTAGTCAGCCAGACTCTGCTGAATTTGGTCGGCGTTGGCTCTCGTTGAGTGCAGATGAAGAGTTGTTTCCATGGCTTCATACTCTTCAACGGCCAGCAAAACCACCACACCGCTGCCGTTCCGGGTGATGATGATGGGTTCTCGGTCGCGGGTAGCAGCTTCCATCAGTCCAGCCAACTGATTTCTCGCTTCAGTATAAGAGATCGTCTGCATGAGCGTTCATTCGCACATGAACAGGATTCTGTCAAGGGGCATGCTGCACAATTTCAGTGTCAGGTTTGTCGGAGCGCACGGCAAAGCGGTCGCCCCTGGGGCAAGACTTCCGCAGACTGGAAGCAGGCTAGCAACCGCTCCGCAGGCTCGGCACTCGCCGCAGGCGTGCGCCGGGGCTATTCATCCTCCTCGACCTTTAGGCGGGCGAAGTATTCGTCCTGATCCAAGACGCCGCTGGGCGGAATGACTTGGCGGAAGGTGTATTGGACGAATTCGCCGCCGGGCAGGAGGGTGCGCTGCTCGATGACTTCTTCGAAGAAATCGTTGCCGGATTGCCAGAGGCTCAGGTTGTTGGCTCCCTCCAAGATGACGCGCGCGCCGGGCGTGCCGATGCGGGCTCGGTAGGTGACCTCCATCAAATTCGATCCGTCGCCGAAGAGGGCGGTTTCGATGGGCGGGCGGTCGAAGAAATTCGGGTTCGTGCCGAGGTATTTTTCGGCGACGTTTTTGAGTACGTCCTTGTCTGGGTCGGCGTTGCCGCCCCAGATCGAGATTTGCCCTGGATCGGGATAGATCCCGGCGAAGTTTAGCCCCTCCCATGTTTCGTCGAGCACGCAGAGCGTGGTGACGCAGCGGGCGGTGTTTTGGGCGGAGTCGGTCGCGGTGAAGATGATGGTGTATTTGCCGGGCGGTAAAGCCGTTGTCGGAGGGCTGCTGCGGATTGATCTGCCCGATGACCGGCGGGAATGGATCGCAGTCGTCGAACGCCTGGACCTGGTCGCGCAGGTCGGGGATCTGGCGGAGATAGCACTCGCCGTTGGCGTCCACATCGCAATAGACGACGATCTCCGGCGGGCAGATCAAGGTGGGCGGTATCGCCGAACTGCATCGCCCCGGGATGGCAACGGATTCGTATTCCGCCCAGCCGTATTGCATCAATCCGAACGGCGCGTCGGCGGCGATGAACGAATTCGAGGTCGAAGGCAGTTTGAGCCGGGCGTAGCGGTAGCCGCGGCAGGGATGCGTCGAATAATTCAGCGAGATGTCGAGGTTGCCCTGCTCGCCGATGACGAGGACCTGCGCCTGATCGGGGACGATGAGGTTGACGTAGTTGTCCTGGAACCGGGAGTGCGGCGGCGCGCAGATGCAGTAGTCGGACATCCAACTGTCCGAGCGCTGGACCATCGCCATGAACGGGTCGGAATCCACCACCCCATCATAGTCGTGGCTATTCGCATACTGGGCGACGAGGATCGGCAACGCCCCGCCGGTCGCCCCCACCCCGGTGATCTCCGCCGGATTCGGCTCCAGCCACTCGAGGACCTGCCCGCGATTGATGACGCCTTTGACCGCGCCGTTGACGCGGATCGTCGTGT
This sequence comes from Verrucomicrobiales bacterium, assembly GCA_041395145.1. Classification (GTDB taxonomy): domain Bacteria; phylum Verrucomicrobiota; class Verrucomicrobiia; order Verrucomicrobiales; family DEV007; genus JAWLBD01. The sequence goes on from JAWLBD010000043.1 coordinate 18,032, forward strand.
TGTCCATGGCGGCGATGGCGCGGATGGTGTCGCCCCCGGCGCGGGTGGCGAGCGGCACGGTGCAGTATTGCGATCCCCACGCATTGACCGGGAGGAGCATCTCGACAGCGGTGTCGCAGAAGAAGGTGCCGTTGGCGTTGATCTGGGTACAGCGATGCCCGCCGTAGCACCCGATCGGGAGATTGCTCTGGATCAGGGTGCCGGACAGATCGGCGGGACCATGCGGCGAGGGTGCAAGCTGGTAGGTCTGCCCCTTGTTCAGGTTGATGTTGTAGAAGACGCCCGCCGGGTGGATGACCGATCCGGCATCGTCTTTCCACATCCACCGACGGCGTGATCTGCTGACGGTCCCATCATGAGGCGCGACGGGCGAGCTGCGATCCGTCGGTCGCCGGATGCCCGGAGTTCACATTCTTGTAGCCGAGGATGAAATACTTCCGCCCGAGGCAATCCAGCGGCAAGCCGTGATACGTGTCGGTGCTGTAGTTGATATGCGTGGTGGCAGACGGCGACCTCTGCGCCGAAGCTGACGACCTGGACCGCCTTATCCTCGATCGCCTCGTCGCCGCTTAGTTCGAGGGACGCCGGGACGTCCACATCGACGACGCAGTTGCCGCCGTTTTCCGTGATGGTCCAAGTTTTGGTGCCGAGGCAGGAGAAGCCTGGGAAGCGGACTTCTCCAGAGGTCTGCGGCGGTCCGGTGATGCAGAGTTTGAGCTGGAGTGGGTTGCCGCTGCGGTCCGGATAGTTCTCCGGAAAGGCGAGCCAGAATTCGGTGCCGAGCGTGTCCTTGATGCACTCGCCCGGCGGGTCGCGGAACTCGATACAGATCTCCGGGAGGATGACGAAGCGGTCGGCATTTGGATTTTCGTTGAGGCCATGGACGGCGAGCACGTTGCTATTGAACGCCGTGGTCAGCGAGGCAAAGACCGCCGGGTCGGTGATCTCATACACGCTGGCGGCGAGCGCCTGCCCGTCCGGGCGAGGTCCGAGCGAGGCGGAAAACGGACCCGGGGGAGCGGTCGGCGCATTCTCGCGGGCGATCTCGTTGCCGTTCAGATACATGATGAATCCGTCGTCGTAGTGCATCTTGATCGTCATCCGCGTGATGAGCGACGGATCCACGCCCTGCAGGTCAAACGGGCAGCGGATCAGGATGGTCGAGTTCTGCCCATACATGAGCGACTCGACGTCGAAATTGATGAGCGGGTCATAGAGGCCAGAGCCGCCCGGACCGCCTGTGCCGCCGGCGGTATCCTTCAGCCTCTTCTTGTCCCGGCCGCGCTGGTAGATCGTGTCCGCCTCCACATCGGTCAGCGAGCGGTTCCAGATGGCGACTTCATCCATCCCGCCGCGCAGCGGGTTCGCCTGGTTGGCGACCGGATGGCGGGCGAAGTTTAGGTCGGCATCCGCTTTGACATCATCGCTGTCGATGGGGACCGAGACGACCTTGGTGCCATCGACATAGCCGCGCAGCTCCCGATTCACGCGGTCCACCACGAGGGCGAGATGCACCCATTCTTGACCCCGGATCGATCCCTGCGGCGAGGCATCCGCGAACGTTTTGCCGCCGGTGGTGACAATGCGGAAGATCGCGCGGTCGCCGGCGAGCGAAATGTCCCAGCCTGCCCCGGAGGAATCGCGCTTGCACATGACGGCATACTCATCGCCGGGATCGTCGATATACACCCAAGTCGCCGCCGCGAACGACCCGGCACCGGGTTCGAGTTCATCGTGGTGAGGGACGCGGATGTGCGCCCCATCGATGAAGAAAAAGGACTGGTCGACCTGCCCGCCCGCGCCGTCATTGACCCCGTTGCGCAATTCGCCATCATGCTGCGCGCCGCCGCCGGAGATGTCTTTGATCAGCGGGAAGGCGGGCCCTGAGATGAGATCCACGTCGTCGTTGGTGTGATAGAGGATCAGGCCATCGCAGATCGGATCCTCCGCCCCCCGGTCGTAGCCGACCCCCAGCGACCCGACCTGCCAGTCGGCATCCGAGAAGCCCGGGAACTCCCAATCCTTCGGCAGCCCGGCTCCGGGGCGCGGCACCCAGACGCGGGCATCGTAGCGCTTGCCCAACACAATGTTGCCCTCGCAGGGCGGGCAATCCTTCAGCGTGCCGTCGCTGTAGTTGATCACCACCTGCTTGTTCGGATTGGCGACGATCAGCCGTGGGACCCGGCAGTCGTAGAGGAAATTCGTGTGCAGTTCGCCCTGCCCGGGACCCGGGCGCTCGTCCTTTTCATCGGCGAAAATGTTAAGCGTGCCGCCATTGCGCGGGATCGTCCATCCGGCGGGGATCACCCATTTGGTCACATCGGTGGGATCGTCGGAAAGCGAGTAGCCCTCGACGCTCACGTCTTCAGGACCGTCGTTGCGGAGGATGATCACCGCGGGCAGATCCTCGGTCGCCTGCTCGAAGACGTTGGCGTTCGCCGAACGGGGGTAGACGCCCTGGAGCGAGACTTGGGCGTTGGCTTGGGGCGGCGCGAAACCGCCGAGGACCGCCGTGGCGATCGCATACGCGAGGGCCAGCGCGGCGGCGCGGAGGGGATTGGGTTGTGTCTTCATCACAGCACCTGATTTTCGACGTTCAAGAACGGCAGGGTCAGCGCGAGGTTGCTGCTGATGATCTGCGTGGACGAATCAGAAAGGTTTACGCCAAGGGTGCCATGGATCGTGTCGTTGCCGCCAACCGGGACGAAGCCGGGGAAGGTCAGCCAGAGGAATTCGTAGATCGTGTCATGCCCGAGTTGTTGTGAGAGGTCAAAGAAGTAGTCGTCATCGCCGATGCCGCCGTAGAGCACGTCATTGCCCGCGCCGCCGGTCAGCGAGTCGTCGCCCGCGCCGGCGTCGAGCGTGTCGTTGCCGTCGCCGCCGAGGAGCACGTCGTTCTTGGCGGTGCCGAGGAGCGTGTCGTTGCCGGCTCCGCCATCCAGCGTGACGCCGCCTTGGGTGAAGGCGGAGGCGTCGAGCAAGTTCCCGCCGGAGCCGCCTTCGAGGTAGGCGCTCTGGATGTTCGAGAAGTTGTCTTCTTCGACGGTCGCGCCATCGTCGATGGTCAGCTTGCTATCGGTGAGCGTAAAGTCGGCGTCGCGCGATTCGCGCACCGTGTTTGTGCCGGCGACGCCATCGAAGTCATCGTCGCCCTCGCCGCCGGTGAACGTGTTGTCCAAGGCGTTGCCGACAAACTTATCGTCCTGCGCGCCGCCGATCACGTTTTCGATCCCATCCGCCGCGCTGAGCTGGATCTGCAGGTTCGGCGATCCATTGGTCGTATCGACGGTCTGCAAGCTGGTGTCGCCGAGGTCGATGAACAGGGAAACCAAATCGGTGGCGGAGAAGTCGATCGTGTCGGTGCCCTCGCCATTGATCTCGACGATGGTGTCTTTGCCGATCAGGGCATCCACATCATAGACATAGGTGTCGTCGCCCTTGCTGCCGCGCAGCAGATTGTTGCCGGATCCGCCGTCGATGGTGTCGTTGCCGATGCCGGTGACGATCGTGTCGTCGCCGCCCAAGCCGAAGACGGTCGAGTCGCCTGTGAAGAGTGAGAGGTCGATGTTGTTGCCAGAGGCACCGCCGGAGATGTGGAGGCGCTCGAGGTTGGCGAAGGTCGCCGCCCCGGACGCCCACGCCACTTTCGTGGCGGCGGTCATCGTGTAGTCGCTGTCGTGCGCCTCGCGCAAGGTATCGGTGCCGCCCAGGCCATCGATCAAATCCGATCCGCCGCCGGTGCTGAAGACGTTGTCGCCCGCATTGCCCGACAGGGTGTCGTCACCCGCGCCGCCGATCACATTTTCCACCGTGGTGCCGAGGAGCCGGACGGTCAGGGTGCCGACCGGCTGGTTGGCTCCGTTGGCGAGATCGACGTTGATGTTGGTGGCGGCGGAGGTCGCGGAGAAATCGGCGGTATCGGACCCGTCGTCGCCGAGCAAGATAAAGGTGCCGCCGCCCGCGCCCGCATCCATGAGGAACGTGTCGTCGCCCTCGCCGCCGAGCCACGCCGTGATCCCGGTAAAGCCGGTGCCGTCGAATGTGTTGTCGCTGGCCCCGCCTTCGAGCAACACCTGCTCGATGCTCGCCAGCCCGATCGTGATCGGCGAGCCGCCGACCGGCGCGATGGTCAGGGCGGCATTTGTCAGCGTGTAGTCGGCATCCGCCGAGGCGTTGACTTGGTCGACGCCGCCCGCGCCGTTGATCGTCAGGTTGCCGCCGGACCAGTTGCTCACATCAAAGAGATTCGATCCCGGGCCGCCGGTTATGTTCATGTTCTCGAAGTTCAGCAGCGTGTCGGCGGAGCCGCCCACGATCTGGACGGTGCCCGGACCGAAGACGAAGTTGGAATCGCTCGCTTCGATCAGCGTGTCGTTATTCGCGCCGCCATCCGCGTAATCCGCCCCCGGTCCGCCGGAGATCTGGTCGTTGCCGGCGCCGCCGAAGATCCGGTCATTCTGGGTGCCGCCGACCAAAATGTCCGGTCCGCCTAAGCCGCGGATCTCGACCGGTCCGAGCGTGAAGCCATTGGCGGTGATCGTATTTGCCGAAGCGCCGCCGGTGAGCAGCCAGCGGTCGATGCGCAGCGAGGTGATCGAAAGCCCGGTCGGCGAGGTCAGCGCAGCATCGGTCAGCGTGAAGTCTTGGTCGCCGGTCGCCGAGATCCGGTCGAAGCCCGGCGTGAACGGACCGGAGGGCGCGTCGCCGCCGACGACATGCGCCTCGCCAGCCCAGCCGGCGAAGCTAAAGAGATTGTCGCCGTTGCCGCCCTTCAGCTCGAGCCGGTCGATGTCGGTGAGCAAGTTCGTCTGCCCGCTGTAGTCGAGCGTGGTGGCGGTCACCTCGAAATTGGCGTTGGCCTGCGCGATGACCCGGTCGTTGCCGCCCGCGCCATCATAGCTGTCGTCGCCCGGACCATCGATGAACGCATTGTCCGTCGCGCTGCCCGCGATCGTGTCATTCTGGTCGCCGCCGATGATCCATTCGATCTCGCGGTCGCCGAGGAATTCGAGCGACAGGTTGGTCGGGTGGACGGTGTAAGGACCGATGGCGGAGAGGTTGACGTCGACCGGCACCGTGTTGGTGCTGGAGAAGTCGAGCGTATCGGTGCCGCCGCCGATGTTCTCGGTGATCGTGTCATTGCCCCACGGCAGGTCGAGGTCGTAGCCGTAGTAGTCGTCGCCGCCCGCGCCGGCGAGGTCGTCGTCGCCCGCGCCGCCGATCAAGGTATTGGCGAGGCTGTTGCCGGTCAGGTTGTCGTCGCCATCCGTGCCGATGACGATCTCGATATCCTCGGCGGTGAGCAGCAGGAAGAGGTTGCCGTTGACGAACTGCGCGACTGCTCCGGTATTGCCGAGGTCGACGGTCACCGGGTTCGAGGCGGAGGTCGGCGAGAAGTCGAGCGTGTCGGTGCCGCCGCCGCCGGTCACTTTGTCGGTGCCCAGCAGGCTGTCCGCGTCAAAGACAAACCGGTTCGCGCCGATCCCGCCGATGAGCACGTCATTGCCCGCGCCGCCCTCGATCGTCACCGCGTGGCTGTAGTCGGAGGCGTCGATCAAGTTGTTGCCAGAGCCGCCCGTGAGGGTCGCGTTCTCGATCGATCCGAGGTGCCAGGTCGAGCCGTTCGAGAGGGCGAGCGCGGCGTCTTTGAGGAAGCCGTGTTCGAGGAGGAACGCGAGCGCCTGGAACAAGCTCAGGCTCGAGTCCCGCAGAATCATGTCGAGGTCGTTCTCGACGGCGATCGAATCGTTGCTGCCGCCTTTGCCGTCCAGGTAGGCTTCGCCGCTCCAGTTGGTGATCTCGAAATTGTTGTTCAAGACGCCGCCGGTCAGTTCCGCGATCTCGATCGAAGTCAGCGTGAAGGTGCTGAAGACCGATCCGTCGCGGCGGTTGATCATGCGCAGCTCGCCGGAGCCGGGCGCGAATTCTTCGAGTTCGAAGTGGCCGTTGTAGGTCGAGATGACCGCGTCTTTCCCGTGGCCGCCGTCGAGCGTCTGGTCGTCGATCTCCGCATCGATCCGGTCGTCGCCAAAGCCGCCGAGCACGATGTTGGTGCCGTCGTTGCCGCCGATGATGTCGTCGTCCAAGCCGCCGAAGATGAAATCGAGACCGGAGCGGCCGTAGATCACGTCTTTGCCCTGGCCGCCGGCGTCCTCGATATCGGAAAGCGACATCGCGCCGGCATCGAGCGCGCCGGGGATGTTGCCGGAGTCCCCGAGGATGATGTCGTCGTCGCCGCCGCCGTCGATGGTGTCGTCGTCCTCGATTTCAATGGCGGTGCCGTTGATGATGTAAAGGACCGAAGTGTTGGCGATCGGCTGACCGGTGATCAGGCGCAGGCTCAGCAGAACGGTGCGGCTCTCGCCCAGCGGGATGCCGGCGTTGAGGATCGGGATCTCAAAGCTCATCTCGGTATCGCCGACGCCGAAGGCGAGCAAGCCTTGCACCGCCACGTAGTTCACGCCATCCACCGCCGTGCCATCAGTCGCGAAGTAAACGATGCCCTCCGGCTCAAACGCGCTGCTCCGCGTCACCGTGATCGTCGCCTTGCCCTCAGGATCGTTCTCCAGGACGCTGTAGCTGACTTCCGAGAAGCCGATGCCCGCGGCGAGGTCGCCGCTGCCCGCGCCGCCGAGGACGAGCCCAGCATCCCAGTTCGACTGGGTGCCGCCGGCGGTCAGCGTGATGTTGCTGGTCGTCTCGAGCGAGGCGCTGAAGAAATCGCTATCGACGGCATTGTTCGCGCCCTGGTCTGGCTGGGCGAGCGCGGCGCCGTCCGGCAGCGTGATGCGGACGCGATAGTCGCCTTTGTAAATGTCGGAGAATGTGTAGTTGCCCGATGCGTTGGTGAGCGTCGCCGCCACCACGCTGCCCTCGGCATCGACCAGCGTGACCAACACATCGGGGACGCCGGGCTCGCCGCCGTTTTCGAGGTGGTTTGCGTTCAGGTCCTCCCACACGCGGCCGGTGATGGTGCCGGACTGGGCGAGATCCGCCGCCGTGTTGACCTCCCAGAAGTCGGTGCCGAGGAACGGGACGCTGGCGAGCGACGCGTTGTAGCTGCCGGTATTGATCGGGACGTTGTGGTTGGTCGCGCTCTGCCAGTGAGCGCCGACGATGTGATCGTCGCCGCCACCGCCGGAGATTTCGTCATTGCCCGGTCCGCCGAATTGGGTGTCGTGCGTGAAGCCGCTGCCGGAGTCGTCCGGATCGGTCGGCACACCAGCGATCGTGCCCGGCTGGTATCCGATGTCGCTCAAGCCGGAGAATCCGCCGGTGAATTCGACCGACTGGTTGTCGTTGTCGGTCGTCAGGTCGTAGCCTTCCGGGATGTCGTCGTTATCGACCGCGACCTGGACCGGACCGAAGACGACGCTCGCGTTGTAGCGCCCCAGCGCATCGGTGGTGTCATTGGTCACGTTGCCGTTGGCGTCGGTGATGGTGACGTCGATGCCTTCGAGCGCCGAATCGGTCGGGTCGCGGAATCCGTTGCCGTCCACATCGAGGAAGAGATAGCCTTCGATGGGCGAGAAGTCATTGTCGCGGATCTGCCCGATCCCCAGCCGTCGATGATCTCGCCATAGTCGTCATTGGTGCCGAAAACTTCGACATCGTAGAAGTGCATCGCCAGGTCTTCGGCGGTCTCCAGCACGCCGTCGTCGGTGATCGGCGCAAGAAGATGACGGTCTGCCCATCCATCGCGCCGGGCGCAAAGAACGCCGAATTTGAGGTCGCGGTGTAGTCCGAGCCGGCGTGGGCGGTCAGGTTGTGGGTGTGGTAGTAAAGCTCGGCGACATGGGCGAGCGACGCCCCGGCTTCGAGGTGCAGCGTGATCGAGAAGAGGATCGCGCCGTCGCCCTCGTCGGCAACCGCATCGCTGATGCTATACTGCGGGGTGGCGACGCTTTCGGTGATCGTGACGGTCCCGTCGCCGATCGGCTCGCCCGTCAGGTAGCGGAGGTCGATCTTAAACTGCTCGTCGCCCTCGTAGAGCATGTCGTCGACGATCGGGATCGTGGCGGTGGCGAAATTCTGCCCGGCGTCAAATACCACCAGGTAGCGGCCGCCCGCGTAGTCGGCGGGCGAGGTCGCGGTGCTATCGTAGGTCGAGACGACGACCGCGCCGGGTCCGGTGCCCTCGGTGCGGACGATGTTGATGATCGCATTGCCGGCGTCCTCGGCGACTTCGTAGCTGGTCGATCCGAGCGCCGCGCCGAAGCCGTCGCCCCCACCGAAGCCGCTGGTGGCATCGTCTTCGACGATCTCGATGGTGAAGTGGTTCTGCCCGTATTCGGCGTTTTCCACGCCGATCAAATTGACGAAGAAGAATTCGTTTTGTTGGTGAGGCGACGGTCGGGTCACCATCTTCGGCGAAGACATCGCCTTTCACATAGACGGTGATGTCCTTGCTCGTCTGACCCGGCAGGAAGACGATGTTGGTCAGGTCCTCGGAGTTGTCGAAATCATCGCGGGTCGCGAATTCGGCATAGTCGCCATAGAGCAGCGGGTCGCTCAGGTCGTCGCTAAACTCGGGCGTCGCCGTGCCTCGGGCGGCGGAGATGTTGACCGTGACCGTCTTCTCGCTGTCGCGGAGAAGCAGCGGGTTGACCGGATCGATGAGGCTGATGGTGAGCGTGACCGGGGTGTAGCCGCCGTCGCCTTCGGGCACTGCGGTGCTGTGGTTGTTCAGCGCGCCCCGGTGGATGACGGCGCGGACCGGGGCGTCATCGTCGTAGATGATGCCAACGCCGCGGTCGTCGGCGATGGTGGCGTTCGAGGACGGATTGTAGATCGAAACGAAGAATTGTTCGTTGACCTCATCGGTCAGGTCGCCCAGCAGGTTGACGGTCAATTCAATCTCGGTCTGCCCGGCAAGGATGGTGGCGGTGGTCGGGTTTGGATCGCGAAGTCGATGCCCGGGTCGGCGGCATCGACCGCCAAGCCGGTGCCGTCTTGTTTGGTCGCCACCTGGGTCGCCCAGGTGAACGTCACGTCTTCGTCGGACGGATTGCTGAGGCTCACCGTGAACGTGGCGGTCCCGTTCTCCGGCTCGGCAGCGTTGTTGTAGTCGCCGATCGAAATCGCCGGGGCGGAATCGTCTTCGATGATGTAGCCGGTTGCCGAGAGCGGTCCCGAGCGCGAGTCCGGCGCTCGGGTTGCTGAAGTTGAGTCGAATTGCTCGTGGCTGCGGTCCTCCCAAGTCGTATCGCCGAGGATCTCGATGTTGATGTTGCGGGTCGATTCCCCTTTCTCAAAGACCAGGGTGCCGTTCGCGGCGATGAAATCGCGCGGGATGACAATGATGCGGCCGGACGAGAAGCCGAAGACCAGCGATCCCTGCGCGGTCGAATTCGCGGTCGCATAATCGACCGTCAGCCGCTGCGGCGCCCCCTGGTCAATTGTGCGGTGAAGGTGAGCAGCTTGCTGCCTGGTTGCCCTCGGTGATCGACACGTCATTGACGGTCAAGACCGGGTCGGGACCGGCCATGCCGGCAAAGCGCGAGATCCGCTCGTCGGGCTGCGGCGTGAACGGATCGGTCTCGCCGGTCGCGATATTCACGTCGCTATCGAGGCTGTCGTCCGAGTAGGCGTCCTGCGGCGAGAGAAGATCAGGCTGGGGTCGGGCAAGAGGAAGCGCAGGAAATAAGTCTTCGTGCTCTTGATGCCGAGGATGGTGAACGATCCGTCGCTCCGGGTGATGGCGGTGCCTGCGACCGGCTGCGAGGCGATGTCTTCGATGACCTGCACCGTGACACCGGCGAAGCCCGTCTTCATCGTCCTGGCGGATGCCGTCGTTGTTGGTGTCATACCAGACGAAGGACGAGATCGAGATCCCGGTGTCGCGCACCACCGAGGTGCCGAACGCATCGTCGCCGAAGAGCTGGTCGTTGCCGGTGCCGCCATCCATGAAGTCGTTGCCGTCTTCCTCAAACACCTCGGTTCCCGAGTTGGCGAACAAAGTTCCGCCGAAGATGAAGTCGTTGCCATCCCCGCCGAACAAGATATCGCCCGAGCCACCGCCGATGATCGTGTCGTTCCCCGAGCCGGTGATGTTCGTGATGTTGGTGGGCGAATTGATGGTCGCGGAATCGCCCACGATCACATCGACGCCGGATTGCCCGAGCAGCCGGTCGTTGCCCGGTCCGCCCGTGATCCAGTCATCGCCGGACCCGCCGATGATTTCGTCGTCGCCGGACCCGCCATTGAGCCGGTCGTTGCCGGTCCCGCCGAGGATGTAGTCGTTGTCGTCGCCGCCGTCGGCTTCGTCGTCGCCGGGTCCGAGCAAGATCGTGTCGTTATCCGCGCCGCCGGTCACGGTGTCGTTGCCGGCACCCACGTCGATCAGGTCGGCGCCCGCCCCGCCGTCCACCGTATCGTCCAGCGTGCTGCCGGTGATCGTGTCGTTGCCCGCGCCGCCTTCCGCCCACAGGGCGACGCTGCCGGCGGTGATGATGTCGTTGCCGTCGCCGCCACGGATGACGAAACCGCCGCCGGAAGCCGCGAGGATCGTGTCATTGCCCGCGCCGCCATCCACATAGCTGGTGCTGTCCTTGTTGACGCCTTCGCCGAGGAAGATCTGGTCGTTGCCCGCGCCGCCGTCGATCTGGTGCACGTTGGCGAGGACGCCGCGCAGGTCGATGATGTCATCCTGCTCGCCGCCGTCCGCCACGATCTGCTTCACGCCGGTCTCGGTCTCGGTGTAGCCATTCCAGGTGATCTCGACCGTCTCGCCGGAGGTCGCGTCGCCGCTGATGTGCTTGATGACAAAGTGCTCCGCCCCGTCGCTGGTGTCGATCTCAAGCCGGTCGCCCGCCCGCGATCCCATGTGCAGGTAAAGCGTCCCCGCGTCGGTGTGCGCCAACTCCGGCGTCGGGCAGGTGATGTCGAACTCGAACAGGGTGATCTCGGCGAAGCGCCAGGTCTTGTTGATCTTGAGGAAGAGCAGGTCGATTTCGAGATACGCCTCGAGGAACAAGCCGATCTCGCCGTGGATGTCGAAGATGCAGCGCGGGTCGATCTTCGCGTTGGAGATCAATTCGCTGACCCGCAGCTTGCCGTCGTTGTTCTCGTCGTGGAGGTCGAACTCGACGGTCACATAGACGCCGCCGGTGACGCCCGCCTCGGCGATGAGCAGGTCGATCGACGCGCCGGCGAAGAGTTCGCCATACAAGATCAGCTCGGGGCGCTCCTGCCCGTTTTTGTCAAAGTCGGCGACGAAGAAGCCATCGAGGATATCGACGAAGTTCTTCTCCTCGGAGGTGAAGAATTTGCGCAGCCCGTAGGTGTCGTAACCGAACCCGATGTCGATCTGCGCGCCGATCTTACCGCCGAAGTGGGCGTAGAGCGGCGGGTAGATCGGGACGCTCTGGGTGTAGCTGAACTCGAACTTAAACGTCGGCATGTCCCAGCGGATCAAGGTGACGTCCTGGCCGACGAACAAGCCGAAGAGCGACCCGGGATTCTGGAGGAACGGGAACGAGAAGTTGTCGAGGCTGCCAACGTTGTCGGCGAAGTCCTTGGTCTGCTCCTTGAAGCTCGGGCTGACCGTCGAGCTGGCGGGCACGCCCTCCACGGCGGCGGCGAGGTCGATTTCATCCAGCGCGTCGGTCAGGTCGATCTGGTCGTAGTCGCCGTTGGCGGATTGGCCGAGCTTGAAGCTGCCCAGCGGGATGAGCAGCTCGCCGTCGTTCAGCGGGATGCTGTTGATGATGTCGATGACCTGGATGACGCTTTCGATGAAGCGCACGGTGCTCGGCTCGAGCAGCCCGAATGTCTCGGCCAGGGTGAGGAGCGTGACCTTTTTCCCGAGCAGGTCGGAAAGCACGGGCAGGCGCGCGGTGACGATGTCGATGATCGGGTCGAGCGGTTCGGTCACCTTGCGGATCTCGGTCAGGATCGGCGCGAGGAAGTCGGCGATGAATGAACCGACGTCGAGCTGGACGTTGCCGAACTCGATGACCGGCGTGCCGACGCCATTTTCCAGATCGGCGGTCCAATCGAGGTGGAATTCGGCGAGGATGCGCGGGAAGGCGGTGCTGCCGCCGAACGAGGCGGCGAGGTCGAGGTTGACGTCGGCGGTCGCCCCGAGGCGCGGGTCCACCACGTCGGTGAATTTGAGGCCCGGCGAGGTCATCTCCGCCCAGGTCAGCTTGCCGTCGTTGTTCGGGTCGGTCAGGTCCACCGCGAACGATCCGACGAACGAGGACGGGTCGTCCGGGTCGTCGCTCGCTTTCAGCTCGAGGAAGAGCAATTCGCCCGCCGCGCTCAAGCCGGGGATGGTGATCTCAAACCCGATGAACAATTCCGGATCGCCCGCGCCGATGGCGGTGACCTCGTCCGAGTCCTTGACGAGGTTGCCGTTGGTGTCCTCCCAGTCGTGCCCGCCTGAGGTCAGGAAGAAGAACCCGTCTTCTTTGTTCAGGCCAAAGCGGATTTTGAGGTCGAAGCTGAGCTGGATCTGGACGTTGCCTTCCACATCCAAGCCGAAGCCGGGCACGCCGATGTCGAAGTCGATCGGGTTGTCGGTGGTATCGACCAGGTCGAGCGCCTTCTTCAACCGGATGTCCACGAGCAAGCCGTCGTTGCAATCGACGCTGACCGCGAGCTGCGACGAGCCGAGATCGAGGTCGAGCGCCGAGCCGTCGGGGTTGACGAGCAGGTTGATGCCGCCGGGTCCGAGCGTGTCCCACAATGCGGTTTTGATCGCCTGCTCGATCAAGGCGGTGACGCCGCCGGAGCTGGTCAGCGCCGCCTTCAAGTCGGCGAGCAGGCCTTCGCGGAAATCTTCGATGAAGCCGGCGACATCTTTCAAGCCGTCGCCGATGAGCGGCAGGCTATCGGACAGCGCGACTTCCTCCATCCCTTCCTGGATCGTGCCGAGCAGCTTGTCCAAGCCATCGACGAGGAGCGGCGCGCCGTGGTCGAGCAGGTCGCAGAGGTCGATGCCGGAGATCGCCTGGCTGAAGTCGGGCGTGATGATCGTGATCTTCTGCCACTTGCCCGCCCCGGTGTTGCCCGCCGGATCGTTCGGCGTCAGCGCCGCGCTGAACCCGCTCACGCCATTGACGGCGGTGACCACCGAATTCGCGCTGGTCTGGCCGGAGTTGATGTTGATCGTCAGCGTGTTTGCGCCGGACGACCACGCGGCGGTCGCGCCGTTGTTGACCGCGCCGTCTTGCCGCAGGCTAACTTTGAAGTCGGGCGACGGACCGTTGATCGCCACATCGTTGTTGGCATCGCGCATCTCGATCTCAGCGGTGCCACCCTCGGCGGCATCATCGAGGAAAAGGCGGACGATGTCCGGGATATCGACGACCAAGTAATTATCCGGCCAGCCGTCGCCGTTGGCGTCATCCTCGCCATCGAGCGGGATCGTTTCGAGCGGCATGTAGATCGGCAGCACCGCCTGGATGCCGCCCTCGGCGCTGATGTCGATATTATCGAGGTTGAAGAACGATTCGTTAAAGTAATGGCGGCCGTCCCCGTTGTTGTCCTTTAACCCGAGGCGGAAGCGGACCCCGTCGTCGCCGTCCTCCGGCTTGGTGTCCGGGTCGCCGTCGCCGTCGATGGCAACATGCCCGTCCCGCACCCAGATGCCGACCAGCGACCCGAGTGAGGCCTCGAAGTTCAAGTCGGTGCCGAGGACCCGGGCGAAGAGTTCGACGCCGGTCGAGTCATAGAGGAACGGCTTGATATCGGAGGAGTCGGAAAGGTCGATCCCGAAGTCGAGCGTCAGGTTCGCGCTGGCATTCACGGTCAGGACGCCGCTGGCCTCGACCGAGATGAAATTGGTCGCCGCGTCGAGGAACCCGGCGTAGGGCGAGGCGTCCCCGGCGATGAAGCCGACGAGGTCTTTAAGGTTGATGTTGAGCGGCAGCGAATTCGCGTAGCCGGCGCTGAAGGTGAGGCTGAATTTGATCGCGTTTTTCACCTCGACCGGACCGGCTCCGGTGTTGGTTCCGCCGCTGTTGTCGTCGGCGATCAAGGCTCCCGCCCACTGCGGGATCGAGCCGAGCGCGGCGATGATCGCGTTGGCGTCGGTCTCGCCGTTGTTGACCGCGATCGAGAGGAGCTGGTCCACCGCATCCCATGTCGCAGTCGCCGTGTTGCCGCCCAGCGCATCGTCGTTGTAGAAATAGATCGTCGATCCGGCCAGCGCGCCCGCCCCGGTGATCGTGACGCCGTTGTTGCTGCCGGCGGGGTTGTATTCCGCCACCGCGCTGCCGCCATCGAGCACGGCGGTCGCCACCGACTCAAGCCCGACGTGCAGGTTGTCGTCCGGGATGCCGAAGAGCGCCTCCAACTGGTCCTCCATCTCGACCAGCATGTCCTGGATCGAGCCGGAGTTGCCGCTGGCGACCGCATCGATCAGCTCGGCGAACTTCGCGGCGTAATCGACGAGGTCGCTGACGCTCATGTCGATGAACGGCAGGTTTTCGTCGAGGAACCCGAAGCCGTCGAGTTCCTTCAGCGTGTCGACGATCGAGTTGAGCGCGCGGACGATTTCGGCGAACCCGAAGCCCTGGAAGCTGAGCAATTCGTCGAGGTCTGGGTATTCGAGGAAGATGCCCTCGTTGTTGTTGACCGGGTCGTAGGGTTCCGCGTTGTATTCGAGGTGGTTGATGTCCGGGATCCAGATCGAGATCTTCGGATCGCCGCGGAACGGGATGACGATGCCGGCGGTCACCTGGATGTTCTCGATCGCGGCGTAGAAGCTGCCGGAGAAGGTCGGGCCGTTGATGATATTGGTGATCTCGGCAGAATCCGATCCGGTATAGAGGTCGGCGAGGTAGAAGCGGGTCAGCCCGGTGGTCTGGTTCTTGAGCGTGAGGGCGACGGAGAGCGGGTTGAGCGTGCCGGCCGCATCGCCGGTGCGGAAGACCAGGTCGCCTTCCACTTCGACAAACCCGAAGCTCAGTTCGCCGTGGATCGGGGTCGGCGTGTCGATGGTCAGCGACGCCTCAAGGATCGCCGGCTGACCGCTGACCAAGCCGTCGATGAACAGCCCGCGCTTGCCCATGATCGAGACGGTGCGGAAATACGCGCCGTCGTTGTCCGGCTCGCCGCTGTCGTCCGCATCAACCTCGCCCAGCGCGTTGGAGATCTCCGCGCCGAAGCCCATCTCGGTGCTGAATGGATCGTCTTGGTTGGCGACGGCGGCGAGGAGGTTGACGATGCCGAGGTATTCTTGGCGGATGCCGTCGTTGTTGAGGTCCTCGTCGATGTCCAGGTTGCCGTCGAGGTCGAGGTCTTCGCCCGCGTCGAGCACGCCGTTGCCGTTGGCGTCCTCGTCGGCGAGGTCGAGCGTCCCGTCGCCGTCGGCGTCGGCTTCGTTGACGACCGAGATCGCCAAGCCGCTGCCCGCCTTCTGGGCGTAGAGCAATTTGTCGAGCGGGATGCCTTCCCAGAACTGGCCGACGAACAGCGCGTTGATGTCGGCGGCGAGATCATCGATCGAGTTGTTGCCCGCCGTCACGCCGACCGGCAGCGTGAAGTTGAAGTCCGCCGGGTTTCCGTCCTCGGGATGGTTATTGAGATAAAGCGCGAAGTGGGCATCCTCGCTCAAGCGCCCGTCGGTCGGCACCGGCGTTTGCGTGTTCGAGATCAGGCGGGGCACCTCGGACGCCCCCCAGTCAAAGCCGAATTGGAACTGGAGGCGGAGTTCGACGCTCAGATCGACTTGCCCTTCGATCGAGGCTCCGGCGATCGGGCCGAGCGATTCGTCAAAGTTCAGGTTCAGCGAGTCGCTGTAGTTGTAGGTCCAGTCGACCGGCCAGACGATCATGCGGGCTTCCTCGTCGTATTGCGGGCGGCTGGCGGCCGGCAACCCGAGCGCGTCGCCGATCGCATCGATGAGCGCCTCGACGGTTTGGTGCAGGCTTTGCTCGATCATGCCTTGCGCGTCGCGCAAGTTCAGCCCGGAGAGCGGACCGGCGTCGGCGAGCTGGAAGAAGCTGGATGAAATCGAGCGGTCGCGGGTGAGTTTCAGGTAGAGGTTGCCGGCGTCGTCGAGCGCGGCTTCGAGCCAGTCGCCGATATTCCCGCCGCCGTTCAAGGCGGTGCCGTTGAGCGCATTGTTGATAATGTTGCGGGCGGAGGTCGCATTGCCCGCCACCAGCGCCGGGATGGTGATTTCATACTGGTCGCTGGCGTCGTTGCTGAAGTTGACCTTGAATGTGCCGCCGAGGTTGATGCCGCCGCCGAAGCTGATCGCGCTGTCGGGCAGGAGGCGGAATTCGGTGAGGTGGCTGTAGATGTTGTCGACAAACGCGGTCGTCCAGTCCAGCGCGTCGCCCACCGTCGAATCGGTGAACGGGATCTTGAGCTGGAAGATGTCCGAGCCGCGGAAGACGTCGAGCCAGTTGGCGAGCTGGCGGAGGAAGCTGAGGATCTCCGCCGGGTCCGGTTTGGTGAAGTCCGGGATCGTGAACCCGTGGTGCAATTCGCCGGCGCTATCGACCCGCAGGAGCAGGGCATCGGTCGTCTTGTTGCGGAATTCGATCTCGCCGTTGCTCAAATTCTTCGTCACCGTGAAACCGGCGGCGATCGGGATGTTGATCGAGCCTAGCTGCAGGTTGGCGCTGCCGGTGATGCAGGCGCGGATGAAATCGTCGCCGCCCATCACATCGAGCGTGCCGGAGATCGTGCCGACCGCGATCGCCACCGGGGCGGCGGAAAAGTCGGTGCCGGTCGTGTTGACTTCGAGCTTCACCGCGCCGCTCAGCCCGACCAGCCCGACCGCGAAGTTCATGTCCGCTTTGCCCGCGATCCCCGTGGCGTCGATCAGGAAGATGCCGTTGCCGTTGTTGAGCGAGGCGGCGGTGTAGGTGCCGACTTTGAAGTCGATCGCCAGGCCAGACACGCCGACCGTGATCTTGGGCTGGCCCGAGATCATCGCGTTGCGGAACCCAAACGTCCCGCTCATCTCAAAGCCCGCCGATCCCAGCCCGGTCGTCACGGTGATGCCCAGCGAAGCCGCGCCAGAGATCTCCCAGAAGTTCTGGAACTCCGCGCCGCTAAACGAGAAGGTGTAGCTCTTCGAGGTGTCCGCCGAGGTCGTGATCGTGGTCGAGGCGACGTCCGCCCCGGTATTGTTGACGCGGACTTTCAGGCTGGTCGCGCTGGCGGTGAGCCCGGGGACGCCGACGACATTGACGCCCGAGGCGGTCGCCTCGCCAGCGATCCCGCTATTATTAATGAGGAAGGCTCCTTCCGCGCCGGTCACTTCCACATAGATCGCCGGGCTGATCGAGACCCGCGCCGAGACGTTCGTCGCGCCGACTTTAACCACCGTGCTTCCATTCACCTGACCGCGCTCGAAGTTGAAGTCGCCGGTCAAGGACTGCGCCACGCCGCCGACGGTGATGTTCAGCGTCACGCCCTGCCCGGCGACCCGCAGATACGGACCGGCTGGCAGGTCGATGGTGACCGGCGCGCCGTTCACGGTGATCGATTTGTCCACCGCCGAGGCGAGCGTATTGACCTGGACGACGAAGCTGCCGCTGGCGGTGATGCTCACGCTCGGCTTGAAGGCGACCGTCGCCGCGATGTCGGCGGCGAACCCTGCGGCGGTCGAATAAAAGCCGCCGGTGCCATTTGTCACACTGACCAAATTGTTGGTGCCATCGCTCAGCGCGGTGGCGAAATTGGTGACCCCGACGAGGACCACATCGGAACCATCGACCTGGGATTGCTCGAACGCGAAATTGCCGCTCGCCGCATAGGCGATCCCGGAAACCGTCAGGTCGAGCGTCACGCCGGTGCCTTCCACGCGGAGATACGGACCGGCGGGCAGGTTGACGTTGCGCGCCGATCCGCCCGCCGTGAACGATTCGTTCACCGCGCCAGGCAGCGTATTGACCTTAAACCCGAAGGTGCCCGCCACATTGCTGAAGCCGGGGATCGAGATGGCCACCGTCGCCGTCGCCTGACCCGCCCACCCGGTGTTCGGTCCGTCTTCTTTAAAAACAAAGTCGCCCGAGCCGCCGGTGACGGACACGAGATTGGTCGATCCCGCCTTGAGCGAGACATTCAGATCGGTGATGCCGAGATAGACGACGTTGGAGGTCGTTTCCTCGAATGTGAAGGTGCCGCCCACGGTGCCGCCGGGTCCGCCGCCGCTGCCAGAGAGCGTCAGCGTGCCGGTGCCTTCCACCCGCAGGTATTTCCCGGCGGGCAGGTTCACGGTGGTCGAGCCGATGGTCGCGACCGGGGCGGCTCCGGTGTTGAACCGGATCTCGAACGTCCCGCCGAGGGTCAGGTTCGGGATGTCCGGCCCCTGCGAAACCGTCAGGCTGGCGACCCCGGCGATGTCGTTGCCCGTCGTGCTGATCCGGAAAACGCCGCTGCCGCTGCCTTCCAGAATCCGGGTGCTGCCCGCTTCGATCAGGAAATTCGTGATGTTCGCCTCGATCTCGGTCACGCCGCCGCTGGTCGTCGCCGAAAACGTGCCGGTCAGGTTTTTTCCGGAAAACGTGCCGCTCGCGCCCAGCGCTAGGTTGGAAGAATCGACGCTCATCTGCGGCACGGAGCCGAAGAGGTCCGCCGATTCGATCTTGGCGGTCAGCCCGGTCATCGTGAAGCTCGCCCCGCCGCCGCCAATCGATCCGGTCAGCGGCAGGTTCGCGTTCACCGTGCCGCTCGGGGTGATGCTGAAGCCCGACGAGAGATTGGTGGTCCCGCCCGCGATGCTCGACATCGCCGCCGAGGTCAACGCGCCGGAGGTCAGGACGCCGGACTTCGGCGCGATCGCGACCGAGGCATTCAGCACCATCGTGCCGCCGACCACGTTCAGGGTGGGTGCGCCCGGCGCGCCGGGCAGCGAAACCGTGGCGTTGATGCCGGTGGCATTGACGGTCAGCCCGGCATTAAAGCTATCCAGTTCCACAAACGCGCCGCCTTTCGCCGCCGCGTCGTAGCCAAATCGGAAATCGAGCGCAAATGTGCTCGACCCGGTGATCGCCGCCTGGGTGGTGAAGGCGACGCCGAACGCCGGGTTCGTCCCTTCATTGATATTCGCGGAGAACGCCCGCGCGGCGATCATGTCCACGTCCCAGTGGAAGGGATCGCTCGAGGTGCCGCCGCCGGTCAGGGTCACGCTATTCATCGTGATCGTGTAGCCGGCCACCGTCATCCCATTCAGATTGTTCAGCGCGGTGGTGATCGCGGACTGCGCCTTGGCGGTCGCCTCGTCGAAAATCGTGTCGATCGTGTTGCGAATTACATCCCTGATGACTTTTCCGTTATCTAAAATATCGCCGATCGTGTTGGCGACCGAGGCGGCGGCGGCCTGCGCGTCTTTGAGCGCATCGACCGCTTGGTTGAGCGCGTCGTAGGCGTCGAGCAAATCGCCGACATTGGCGAATTGGTTCAGCAGGTCGAGGATCGCGGTCTGCTGCGCCGGGTCCACCGTGGTGTTGTGAACGACGACGAGATCGAGCTGATTCGCGCCATAAACCGGCAGGAAATACAATCCCTCATCGGCGGCAAATCCGGAGGTCCCAAGATAGCCGTCGAACTCGCCCGCCCGGCTGCCGTCCCAGGTGAAGATGGTAAAGGTGTCACCCTCCGCCGGCTCGAACCCATCAATTACCTCAATGCTCAGTTGCCCGCCAAAAATCGCATTGCCGCTCGCCTGGATCTGGTCGTGGTGCCCCGCCCCATTCCCGGGGGTCAATCCGCCGATCTCAATCAGCGTGCTCCCCGCCTCGTCTTGCACGAAATCGGTCACCGAAATCACCCCCGGCGAGAAGCCCGGCTTCACCACACCGCCCCGATTCACGAGGCTACCACGAAGCAAACCCATCCCGTAGAGGGTTTGCCCCTCTTCCAGAACGAGTTGATTTTCAACCTTTTCTAGAAGCCCGTCGCCGATTCGAAGCGAGGCTTCTTGGATTCCGCCAGCCTTTGGCGGGGCGTTGGCGATGTTGAGGGTGGCCGTCAATTCCTCCAGCGCCTGATCGCCCTCAACGAGCGGTTCAAGCCTGCGTTCATCCCGGAAATTGTGTGTTTCAAACTGGATCTCATGAACCGCCATCGGCTTCAGGTCGACCGTCTCGGTCCCGCTTTCTGGCTCCTCGCCGCCTGTGTCAGTTTGTCCCTCATCGCCGTCCACCACCACCTCGATTTCGCCGTCGTCGCCCCCGTCAAAGAGGTTGCCGGCTTCCTTCTCGGGCTGGTATTTCAGGTCCGATTGGTGAGCCTCAGAATCGCCTTTCATCTCCACGATCTCGACCGCTGCCGCCGCATGATGAAGGGCGGAATCGAATAGATCCTCATCGTGGTTTTCCACCCCGGCACCCGGCGACAATCCATCCGCCGAGAGCAAAATTCTCGGCTCCAGAATCTCCATGGAGAAGTCGGATCTGGATGGGGAGGAAGACAAAGTGCTCGAGGGTTTAACAAATTCAGCCGATCGTGGCAAGAAAAAATCTCAGAAAAAAACACTGCGGGAGAATAGACCGCGCGTCAACTAGAGTGGCGGAGAACCACCGCGAATTGGCCATGCGGAAGCCACTTTCCCGATATCCGGATAATGTGGAGAACTTAGAATTCGACATCCGATGGGGCGATCCCTGCGGGGCAGTGCGCGGATGGGAGGGGGATTGCGATCTTTGGCAATCGGGCTTGCAAGGCACGCGGCTCCCCCTAGTCTGCTGCGGTTCTCGCTCGTCAAATCCAGCGGGAGTTCCTCCTTCGCCCATGTTCCGATTTACCGCCATCCGCTTTGCCCAAGCCTTGCTGACGATCTTTGCGGCGATGACGATCACGTTTTTCATGGTGCGGCTGGCTCCCGGCGATCCGCTGGGCAGCGAGCGGGAGATGCCGGCCGATGCGGTCGAGCGGCAAAAGGAATATTGGGGCTTGGACAAGCCGCTACCCGCCCAATACGCCCTCTTTCTCCAGCGCCTAGTCCTAGAAGGCGACCTCGGCGAATCCTACAAATACAAGCGGCCGATCGCCGCGATCATCGCCGACGGGCTGCCCGCCACGTTCCAACTGGGCGCGCTCGGGTTTCTGGTCGCGCTCGCCATCGGCATCCCGGTCGGCTCGCTGGCGGCGGCGCGGAAGAATTCGCTCTGGGACTACGCGCCGATGGCGCTGGCGATGGCGGGCATCTGCCTGCCGACCTTTGTGATGGGACCGCTGCTGCAATACGCCTTCGCCATCAAACTGAACGCCCTGCCGGTGGCCGGGTGGTTCGGTCCGTCCAGCATGGTGCTGCCCGTCCTCACGCTCGGGCTTTTCTACTCCGCCTATGTGGCGAGGCTGACCCGCGGCGGCATGTTGGAGATCCTGACCAGCGACTACATCCGCACGGCGAAAGCGAAGGGCGTGCCGCCCGCCCAGATCATCCTCAAGCACTCGCTACGCGGCGGCTTGCGGCCGGTCGTCTCGTTTCTCGGTCCCGCCCTCGCCGGGCTGCTCGGCGGTTCGATCATCGTCGAAAAGATCTTCGGCATCCCTGGGCTGGGCACCCAATTCATCACGGCGGCGACCAACCGCGACTACAACCTGGTCGTCGGGGCGACCATCCTGGCGGTTTCGTTCGTCGTCTTTTTCAACTTTCTCGTGGACCTACTCCAAGGCTGGCTCGACCCGAGGATCCGCCTCGGCGAGCGCGCCCGCTAACCCGCCGCCATGATCCAACCGCTCAAAGAGGACGCCCTCCCCAAGCTCGATACCTTTGCCTTGGCGAAGGGCAATTCGCTGTGGAGCGACGCGTGGCGGCGCCTGCGCAAAAACCACGTCGCTTTCGCCAGCATCTTCATCCTGGCCTTCATCGTGCTCGCCTGCCTGCTCGGCCCGGTCGTCGCGGAGAAAACCGCCGGCTACACCTACCGCGACCAGGACCTGCTCTACGGCGCGCAGGGCCCGAGCGCTGAGCACTGGTTCGGCACGGACGAAAAGGGGCGCGATCTGTTTGTCCGCACGCTGGATGGCGGGCGGGTCTCGCTGACCGTCGGCTTCCTCGCCACGGCCGTCGCGGTGTTCGTCGGCGTCAGCTTCGGCGCGATCTCGGGATACTCCCGCCCGCTGGTCGATGACGCCATGATGCGCTTTGTCGAGATCTTGCTCGCCCTGCCGTTCCTCATCATGGTCATCCTCATCCGCGTCTTCTTCGGCGATGAGATGTATAAGCTCTACCTCACCATCGGGTTGCTCGAATGGCTGGTCATGGCGCGCATCGTCCGCGGGCAGGTCCAGTCGCTGCGCAAGCAGGAGTTCACCGAGGCGGCCGTCTCGCTCGGGCTGAGTTCCTCCCAGATCATCTTCCGGCATCTGGTGCCGAACGTCCTCGGCGTGGTCGTCGTTTACGCCACCCTCACCGTGCCTGCGGTCATGCTGCTGGAAGCCGCCCTCAGCTTCCTCGGGCTGGGCACCAAACCGCCGGATTCGTCCTGGGGCGAATTGCTCAACGAAGGCGCGCAGACGATGGAGACCCACCCGTGGCGCCTCTTCTTCCCCGCCCTGTTTTTCTCGGTCACCCTCTTCTGCCTCAATTTCCTCGGCGATGGGCTACGCGATGCCTTGGACCCGAAGGCGTCGAAGGACTGAGCCGCGCAGTTTTATAGCGAACGCACTGCATGGCGTCCGCAACCAAGGCTCGGCGCGCGCCTCCCGAAAGCCCACATCAGCCCAGCGGCACCGGAACCGTGTAGCTCGGCGTCCGTTTGACCTGGCGAAATTCGCCCAGCAGCGCGCCGGGGTCGGGCGCGCGCATCAGGCTTTCGCCGACGAGGATGGCGTCGGCTCCCCAGTTGAAGACCTTGGCGGCATCCTCGGCGGTTTTGATGCCGCTTTCGCTGATCAAAGCGATGCCGTCGCCAACCTCCTCGGTAAGCGCCTGGGTCGTGGCCAGATCGACCGCGAACGTCTTGAGGTTGCGGTTGTTGATCCCGATGATCCGGGCATCGGTCTCCAGCGCGCGGTCGAGTTCGGCAAGGTCGTGGACCTCGACCAGGGAATCGAGCCCGCAGGCGGTCGCGGTGTCGAGCAGGCGGACGAGTTCGTCTTGCCCCAAGGCGGCGACGATGAGCAGGATAGCGTCGGCTCCGGCAGCGGCGGCCTCCCAGATCTGGGCTTCGTGGACGATGAAGTCTTTGCGCAACACCGGGCAGCCGACCTCCGCCCGGACGCGGACGAGGTATTCGAGCGATCCCTGGAAGAACTTTTCGTCGGTCAAGACGCTGATCGCCGCCGCGCCCGCTTCGTCGTAGCGCTTCGCCACCGCCACCGGGTCAAAATCCGCCGCGATCACGCCCGCCGACGGGCTAGCGCGCTTGACCTCGGCGATGACCGCGAGCGATTCCTCGCCGGGTGCCAGCGCGGCGTAGAGCGAGCGGAAGTCGTCGCGCGCCGCAGCGGCGCGGCGGAATTCCTCGGCGCGGGGCAGCAGCGGCGCGATTTCGGTGCGCTTGTGGGCGATGATTTCTTGCAGTTTGTCCATAGGCTCAGGGTTCGGCGTCCCCCATACGCACCCGCGGCGCGGGCGCGAGAAATTTCCACATTCAGCTTGCGTAATTTCAGATCGCGGGCAGTATAGCCGCCTCGAAAAAATCTACGCGGGTGTAGCTCAGTGGTAGAGCACTTCCTTGCCAAGGAAGACGTCGCCAGTTCGAATCTGGTCACCCGCTCTTTTTTGTGTACGGATGGCGGCGGCGGTGAGTTTTTAATGTGCCTGGCGTTCGGTGCGGCAATTTGCGGTTCGATTTGTCATCCGGCGGCTCCCGCCTGAAGTAGCCGAATGCCCCATCCGCTCCTCGACTCTGCCGATCCCGCGATCTACACGCTGCGCACCACCGCGCGCGGTCCGTCCGGCGCGCTGCCTGCCTCGCCCGGCTTTCTCCAATCCGCGCCCAGCGGCGAGATTTTCGGCTGGACGCAAAACGCCGGCATGGGTTGGGATCCGCGCGCCTTGGGGCGGCCGGAGTTTTTGATCTTGAGCACGCAAGGCGGCATCCGGCGACCGGACGGCACGCCGGCGGCGCTCGGGTTTCACACCGGGCACTGGGAGGTCGGGCTGCTCATGGAATCGGCGGCCGATGCGATCCGCGAGGGCGGCGGCATCCCATTTGCGGCGTTTTGCAGCGACCCGTGCGACGGCCGGACCAACGGCAAGCCGGGTTTGCTCGACTCGCTGCCCTACCTCAACGATGCCGCCATCGTCTTCCGGCGGCTGGCCCGCTCGCTCCCCACCCGGCGCGGCGTGGTCGGCGTGGCGACCTGCGATAAGGGGCTGCCTGCCATGATGATGGCGCTCGCCGGGCTGCGGGACCTGCCGTCCGCCATCGCCCCGGGCGGCGTCACCTTGATCGCGGAAGAGGCGGAAGACCTCGGCAAGGTCCAGACCATCGGCGCGCGCTACGCCCACGGCGAGCTGGCGCTGGAGAAAGCCGCCGAACTCGGGTGCAAAGCGTGCGGCTCGCCCGGCGGCGGCTGCCAATTCCTCGGCACCGCCGCGACCAGCCAAGTCATCGCCGAAGCGCTCGGCATGGCATTGCCCCACAGCGCGCTCAGCCCGTCCGGAGCGGCGATCTGGCGGGACATGGGCGCGCGCACCGGACGCGCCGTCATGGCGATGGCGGAGCGCGGGCTGGCGATGCGCGACATCCTGACCGAGGCGGCGATCCACAACGCGATGGCGGTCCACGCGGCGTTCGGCGGCTCGACCAATCTGATCTTGCACCTGCCCGCCGTCGCCCACGCCGCCGGCGTTTCCCGCCCGGCGGTCGACGACTGGCGGCGGTTCAACGCGCGCGTGCCCCGGCTCGTCGATGCGCTGCCCAACGAGCCGCGCAGCTTTGCTACCGTCCAGGTTTTCCTCGCAGCGGCGTGCCGGAGAATGCATGCTCCATCTCCGCGACATGGGAATGCTCGAACTCGGCGCGCTGACCGTCTCCGGTAAGACGCTTGGCGATAACCTCGACTGGTGGGAGAAATCGGAGCGCCGCGCCTTGCTCAAAGAAAAACTGCGGGCGCTCGATGGCATCGACGCCGGTGAGGTCATCATGGGACCGGGCGAGGCGAAAGCGCGGGGGCTGGCAGAGCACGGTCACGTTCCCCGGCGGCAACCTGTGCCCCGGTGGTGCCCTGGTCAAAAGCACCGCCATCGATCCGAAATTGATCGATGCAGACGGCCGTCTATCGGCACGAGGGCAGCGCCCGCGTCTTCGGCTCCGAGACGGATGCCATCGCGGCGGTCAAAGCCTCCGGCGACGGCGCGCTGCGCCCCGGCGACGTCGTCGTCCTCATCGGGATCGAGCCGCTTGGCTGCGGCATGCCCGAGACGTATCAGGTCACCTCCGCCCTCCGCTACCTCAGCCACGGCGGGTCGATCCCGCTGCTCACCGAACAGTAGGTTCTCCGGCGTCTCGACCGGAGCCTGCATCCCGGGCACATCAGCCCGGAAGCCTTCGCCGGCGGTCCCATCGGTAAGCTCCGCGACGGCGACCGGATCCGCATCGAAATCGACTGCCAGAACCTGACTGGCCGCGCCGATTTTCTAGCTCCAGACGGGCAAGACGCCGCCCAGATCCTCGCCGGGCGCGCGCCCAGTTCCGTCTTGCGACGCCACCCGCAAACACCCGACGATACCCGGCTCTGGAGAGCGCCCTCCAAAATGCCAGCGGCGGAAGCTGGGGCGGCTGCGTCTATGACGTGGACCGGATCGTGGCGCTGCTGGAAGCCAATCTTTGAGATGGCCAATCCATTCTCCCACCGGGCAGGAATTTTTCTACCCCCAATCTTTCTGCCCACCCCCAGCAGCTCAAGCCATCCGGACCTCGACCCGACCGCTCCTGATCGATTCGACCCGCAGGATGGTGCCGATAGGAAACGGGGCGACGCCCGGCGGCACGGCGTAGCGTTGGATTTCGATGCCGTCTCCCCAGTGGTGGTTTTCGCCGACGATCAGTTCCGAACCGACCTGGATCGCACCGCTGAAAAATGGCACCTGCATCGGCTCCGGAATCGAGAGGTAGCGGGTCCCTTTGATCCGCGATTTGGCAAAGCGAAACAACGCCCCGGCGACCAAAGCCCCGCCAAACACCAAGTTGTAGCCTTCGACCGCCAAATAGGCGAGGACCAGCACGGCTAGCCAAACCGGCAGAAGGTCCAAGATGGGGATGGGCAGAGAATTCATCGCTTCGAGTAGCTCCCGCAATCCTATCTCATTTCAGGCGTCTCTCCAACGCATCCTCAGCCAACAGGTGTGAATGAAACGGAAGGACGCTATCCGTAGCCCGTGCAGTCTCCGATAGATTGATTCCCGAGATCGGTTGCGGGAAGGTCGTCCGATGCCCGCTGACCCACCCCGTGACCCTCCCAGGAGGGGGACTTGGCAGCGCGACGCCGGGATTGCGCTTCTCCCTTTCATCGGCGGCGCTCCCTCCATTGGCGTGGCACCCGGTCTACAGACGCCGCTCGGCGCCCACTTTCATTCACATCCTCAGCCGACCAGCCGCCGAACCTGCGCCAGAGACAGTTCGACCATGGAAAGGGAGACCCGAATATCGTCGCCCGCCCCAGGCATCGCGGAGGGCAGCCGCGATTTTTCCCAAAGCCGGCACGGCATCCGAACCGCGCCACACTTCGATCTGGAGTTGCCACTTAGGCAGCGAGCCGACCGATTCGTCGCGGACCGAAACTTCACCGATGCCCTCCAGCGAAGCGTCGAAGCGCGGTCGATCGCGGCGAGCGGCACCCGCATCGGGCGCTCGCCCGTCACCCAGATAGTCAGCTCGGCGATTTGCTCGGACATCGGGAAGGATGCGCCGCGCACGCCACTCGGGCAAAGGGAATTAAGCGAGGGCGTCGAGTTTTTGCACGATGGCGCTTTTCGGCTGCAAGCTGATGATTTGCTCCTGTGCTTGACCGCCTTTGAAGAAAACGAGCGTCGGGATCGAGCGAAACACCGAATCGAGCAGCCAAATCTTGTTCCGTGCTATCGATGTTGACTTTCACGACCTTGGCGGAATCGCTTCCCTTTTCAGGCGGCAATTTCATCCAGCACGGGACCAAGGTTTAGCATCTGGCACGCACCATTCCGCCCAAAAATCAACGAGGACAGGAACATTAGCTTGTTCGACTTCGGCGGCAAAACTATCGTTGCGGTGACTGTTGATGGCTGTTTGACATAGGATTGTTCTTTATTAATGAAACATTGAGTTCGCAAATTGACTCAGACCTTACATATCAGGAAAAAAAGGCTGCCCCCACCGAGATGGAGGCAGCCCGAAAGGAATATAAGAGCAGACGCTCTCCGACCAGCAGGCTAGCTGCTGAATTTGATCACCACCTGGAGCGTGAGGAGGATCAAGGCGGAGACGAGGGTAAAGACGGCGAGTGGCATAGCGCTAGATAAATTTGGAGTTGATAGAGATCAGGCTACTTGCGGACCGGAACCGGCGGCAACTGATTGTTCTCGAACGCCGTGACGCTCATCGTCCGATTACCTTCGGCGCTTTTTTTCGTCCATGGGAAAGTCTGAGGATCGTTGGGAACCGCAAAGCTGGGTTCGCCATTTTCCTGCCGGAGGACGCGGTCGGTGGAAATCCCAGCGATGACCAGGGCGGCAAGACCGAGGACCAGCGCGATGGCGGTAATCGGGACGAGTCCGCGCTCGGCGTCTTCGTCATCTTGCAAAGCGGTGGTGTCTTGCGCCCGGCGGATCGGAGCGCTTGAAATCCCAGCTTTCGGACCGGCCGACATCGGCTGGGTCTGCTGGAGCTTGACGGTCGCCTGCGGCAGCGGGACCGTCGCTGGACCGGGCGTGAGCGGCTGGGTGCGGGCACCTACCGGAGTGGTCGTCGTGCCGGGCGTCGCCGGGCGAAGCGGCACGGTGCGGGCACCGGTCGGGGCAGGCGCGGGAGCGGACGGAGCCGGGGCAGCGCCGGCGGGGCGTGGCGGCGGTGCCGGGGCACCGGCAGGGCGCGGCGGCGGAGCCGGGGCAGCGGGAGCCGCCGCAGAGGGCGAGGGCGGCGGAGCCGGAGCCGGGGCGCCTTCGGTGCCGGTGCCTAGCAGCGCGCAGGGTGATCCGCACGGTCTCCTTCTTAAGCGGGACGGATGACGTTTTCGCTACGGGCGGCTTCGGTGGCTGCTTGGGTTCGTCGCTCATGGTGAAATGGTGGGGAAATATAGGGTTCGGTGAAAGGGCTTGCCCTTGAACGTCCAACATGTGGGCAATGCCCCGCCGGTGTCAACGCCGTTTCACGCTTTTTCTTAGGATTTGTTGACCAGCAGCCGGGGGCGGGCCGGGGCGCTGGCTGGCTAGGGAAAGGCGCTGCTCGCTAGCCGCTGCGCCGCCTCAGCCAAATGCGCCGCCGGAGCCGCCATCGCTTCCTCCAGCGATACGCCCCCGCCGAGGATCGAGCCGACCGCCGAGAAAAGCTCGCCTTCCCCCGCCCTGATCCCATCCTCCGCCGAGCCGCATAGGGCGGCGCAGCGGACGCCCGCGTCGCGCGCCATCCGGGCGACTCCCGCCGGGCCCTTGCCATGCTCGAGCGTCTGCGCGTCGAGCCGCCCCTCGCCGGTGACGACCAGGTCGGCGGAGGCGACCGCCTCGCGCAGCCGGAGCGCCTCGGCGACCATCGCGAATCCGGGCGCAGCCGCGCGCCGCACAGCGCGATCAGGGCAAACCCGAGACCGTTAGCCAGCCCCGCCCCCGGAACGCCGCGCAGCGGACGGCCCGCCAGCGCTTCGGCGCAATCGGCGAAGCGCGCGAGCCGCGCCTCGAACCATCCGAAGTCCCCGGGGCGCACGCCTTTCTGCGGCCCGTAAACGCGCGTCGCGCCGGCCTCGCCGAGCAGCGGGTTGTCCACATCGCAGGCCACGGTGATCGGGGGAAGGCGGAGGTCGGCGGGCGGATCGAGCCGGGCGAGGCGGTCGAGGCCGGCGGGCAGATCCGCGATGGGTTCCCCGGCGGCATCGAGGAACCGAAAGCCTAGCGCCTGCGCCATGCCCGAGCCGCCGTCATTCGTCGCGCTGCCGCCGATCCCGATCAGGATCTCGGTCGCCGATCCGGCGGCCGCCCGCAGCATCTGGCCGGTGCCAAACGTGGTGGCGCGCCGCGGATCGCGTTCGCCCGCCCCGATGCGCCACAGCCCGGACGCCTCGCTCATTTCCAGCACCGCCAGCGATCCGCCGGCCGGGTTTGGGATCAGGGCAAAGCGAGACTCGACCGGCCGCCCCAGCGCATCGCTCGCCGGTGCGGTGCCCCACTCGCCGCCCAGCGCCGACCGGAGCGCCGCGGCGGTGCCCTCGCCGCCATCGGCGATCGGCAGCGCCCGGATCTCCGCCTGGGGAAAGGCGCGGCGGAATCCGCGCGCGGCGGCGGCGCAGGCTTCTTCGGCGGTCAGGCTTCCTTTGAATTTGTCCAGAGCGATTAGGATCGAGCACGGCGTCATCGCCTATCCAACCACCGCAACTCGCTGCCGCCATCGATTTGACCCCGGCACACGCGATTCACTGCGGGAAGCCTCTGGCGGGCGCATTCCAAGATTCGAGGCTTCATGCCTACTCATCCGGTTTCCGGAGGATGGCACCGTGCGGGTCGCCGCAGATACAAGATGGCAAGAGTGCCGTCTCTACAGCGTTGCCGCAGATACAAGACGGCAAGGGTGCCGCGCCTACAAAGACCAACGACTCACTCAGGCTCTTCCATTTCCTCGCTCCCCCCATCGACCTCCTCGAAGCCCTTGGTCAAATCGCCTAGCCCATCGTCCGTTTCCATCGGAGGAGGTGGCGCGCCACCCGCCGTCTCTGCGGCATCCTCGCTGGCGGCAGTTCCCGCCTCGGAAGGATCGCCCGCCGACGCCGGATTCACCGGATCTTGCCTGATGATGTTCGGATTCGCCCGCGCCTCGGCATTCTGCCGCTCGATCTCCGCGTTCATCTCCGCCCTCTCGCCGACCGCGCGCACGACTACGACCAAAATGAACCCGATCGCGATCATGGTGACGATCGTCCCGATCAGATAAATGATGGCTCCGATGCCGACAAAAGTGAAGTGCTTGCCGACCCGCTGCATGGTGGCGCGGGCGAGGCTCAAGTTGCCGGAGACAAAGGCATTGGACGCCTCCCCGGCGGCGGAAAAGACCTGCGTGCCCGCCATGAAGGCGAGGGCCGCCAGCCCGCCGTAGATCAGCGCGCCGATGATCGCCGACACCGGGTTGATGGCGAAATTGATCAACGCGAGCAAGGCGATGATCCCGGAGGCGATCCCGCCGATCACGAAGAACACGCCGACGAATTTCATCCAGCCCTTGGCGGGGATCAATGCGCCACACAGCGACTTGGCGATCGCCCCGGCGCGCTGGTCCTCTGGCGTCAGGGTCTGCGCGCCGCCGCCGCCACCGCCATAGGCACCGCGCCCGGCGGCAGAAGCAGCGGCAGCCCCGGCCATCGCCATCGCCGGGCGCGCGCCGATGGCGGGCAATCCGATGCGCGGGGCGGACACCGCCGCCACCGCGCGACCGACGCGCGGCTGGGCAGCCCGGGCGGGCGCTGCGGCAGCGGCAGGAGCAGGCGCGGGCGCGGCGGCGGGAAGGCGGTCGGCGAAGTGAGTCGATGCGGGTTCCCAATCCGCCATGCCGTCGCGCCACACCAGGGTGCCGGCGTGGAGGGAGCCTGCGGCGATGAGGCTGTCCAGCTCCGCCTCGTCAAAGGGATGCTGTTCGTCTTGGTCGGTGAGGTAATACCACTGCATGGCGGCAATGCTGGCGGAAATTCGCGGCAGATGCAAGCGCCGCGATGCGCCCGGCTAGGCACCCAGCCTAGCGATCGCCTCCGGCTCGCGCAATAGCACCCGCGCACCGCTTTCCCGCAGCTCCGCCTCCGGGCGAAATCCCCATAGCACGCCGACCGGCACCATCCCGGCATTGACCGCCGTCTGCATGTCCACGCTCGTGTCGCCAACGAAAAACGTCTCCGCCGGATCCGCTCCGCACGCCGCCGCGATGGCGAGCGCCGCCGCCGGGTCTGGCTTGCGCGGCACGCCCTCCCGCTGGCCGCGCACCTCGGCAAACTCCACGCCGCCGAGCAGCTCGGCCACGCATTGCGCGGTGAAGTCCTGCGGTTTGTTCGAGAGCACCGCGAGCTTCGCGCCGCGATCCGCCAGCGCGCGCAAGGCGGGCATGACGCCGTCGAAGGCGCGCGTCCTCGCATTCCACCGCCGCCCATACTCCGCCCGATACTGCGCCGCGTAGCGCTCCAGCGCCGCCTCGCCCCGCTCGGACGCCGGCAGCGCGCGGGAGACCAATTCCCGCATCCCGTCCCCGATAAAATACCGGTAGGCATCTGGTCCGTGCTCGGGGAATCCATTGGCCGCCAGCACCGCGTTCATCGAGTCGGCGAGATCGCCAAGGCTGTCGATAAGCGTGCCGTCGAGGTCGAAGATGAAAGCGTGGTCTTTGATAAAGCGAAGCGGGTGCGGGTGGAGGGGCGCCCGCCATCGCCCAACCTGCGCCGCTTTGCAAATCGCCGATTGACCATCGGGCGCGGCGGGCGAATAGCGTCACACATCGCTGCCCCGATTGCACGATCACCCCACTCGGGATGCCCCCGAACCCTGGGCGAAAACCAACCACCTTACCTCCCCGATGAAGCGCGACCCCAACGGACAGGTCAACCTCGGCAAATGGGAACTCCTGATCCAGATCGTCATCCTCCTCTGCCTCGTCGATTTCGCCGTCGAGACGCTGCCTGACCTCACCGACCAGCAGCGGTTTTGGGTCAATGCGTTCGAGATCTTCTCCGGCGCCATCTTCACCGCCGAATACGCGATCCGGTTCTGGTTCTCGCGCCCGCGCCGGAGCTACCCGCTCTCGTTTTTCGGCATCATCGACCTGCTCGCCATCCTCCCGTTTATCATCGGGCTCGGCATCGACCTCAAATCGCTGCGCGCCCTGCGCCTGCTGCGATTCTTCCGCGTCATCAAGCTCGCCCGCTACAGCGCCGCCGCCCGCCGCTTCCACCGCGCCTTCGTCATCTCAAAAGAAGAGATCATCCTCTTCTTCACCACCGCCTGCATCCTGCTCTACCTCGCCGCCATGGGGATCTACCACTTCGAGCACGAAGCCCAGCCCGAGGTCTTCGCCTCCATGTTCGACGGCCTGTGGTGGGCGGTCGCCACCCTCACCACCGTCGGCTACGGCGACTGCTACCCGATCACCGCCGGCGGCAAATTCTTCACCTTCGTCATCCTCCTCATCGGGCTCGGCATCATCGCCGTCCCCTCCGGCATGGTCGCCGCCGCCCTCGGCAAAGCAAGGCAGGAGGAACGCGAGGAGGGGAAGGGGGAAACGAGCGATGAAGAATAGGGACCCAACAGCTCCGGACTTCGCCACTGCGTTCTCGCCCCCAGCGACTGCCGCTTCGGGAATTTCCTCGCTTTCGGAGACCCTTGGAATCCGATCGTAGCTCATCGCAGTCGCCATGAGCGCCACTTTAACCTATAGAGTGGAACCTCCGGCAACCCGTTGAAGCGGGCGGGCGGTCCCGCTGGGGGAGGGCGCGTATGAGATTCCGACGCCCCGGTGCCCGAGATCGAGGACTATTCGACCACCCCTAGCACGAGCGGTCCCTTCCATTCGACCCGGACTTCACGTTCCGGCTCGCCGCACCCCAGAAACTACGCGAACTGGGCGACGAGGTCGCCTCCCGCCAGAAGACCTCGCTGACCATGCCGTGCAAGAAGGTGGTCAGGGCGCGCCTCATCCAAATGAGGGCAGAGGAGCAAGCCGGCTGAGCGCCCGGCAGAATCGCGTCAACCGGGAGAAGAGCAGGCGTGGTCACCTGCGGCGAGTGCGCCTTCGGCTACCAGGCCAACACGGTCGGCGCGGATACCACGATCGCCATTGGGTTCATCCGCGCCGCCTGCGAAATCGGGCTGGGCAACCTCATCTCCAACCTCGTGCGCGCCGCCCACCTGGGAATAAAACTCGCCCTCCACCCGCCTGCCCGAAATACCGGCCAAGACCGCGAAAACCTCAAAATACCACCCGTTGCCGCAAGTGCCCCATTGAACAGTTGGGGTCGCTTGCCAAAATGTTGGCGAACACCCGCGCCAGCAGGCTCTGCCGCTTGATGGAAACGGCGGGGTGCGGACGTCCCATTCTCGCGGAGAGGCACCCACCATCCCGCCCCGCGTTCTGCCTCTCACAAAAACAATCGTTCATCCGCCTTCGCCACGCGGCTCGCAGCACACTCGAAACCCTTTCGGTTGCACATCCGCCGCGCGTGTCGGATCGAAGGCGGAATCGTTTACCATGGGACGCATCCTCATCATCCGCGGCGGGGCGATCGGCGATTTCATCCTGACGCTGCCCGCCATCCGCCTGATCCGCGAGCAATTGCCCGACAATCAGATCGAGATCCTCGGCTACAAGGCGGTCGCCGATCTGGCGGTCGCCTCGGGCTATGCCGATGCGGTGCGCCACATCGAATACAGCGCGCTGGCCAGCTTCTTCGCCAACGGCGGAAAGCTCGACCCGCCGATGATGAATTACTTTGCCCGGTTCAACATCGTGGTCAGCTACCTCTACGATCCCGACGGCCACTTCCACGCCAACCTCGACCGCTCCGGCGTCCGCACCCTGCTGGAATGCTCGCACCGGGTCGATGCCGGCGGGGAACACGCCTCCCGCCAGCTCGCCAAACCGCTGGAGCAGCTCGCGCTCTTCTTTGAAAACGACGCCGCCGCCGCGCCGAAGCTCGATCTCGATTCGCTGGCCGGGGAAGCCGATGCCATTCTCCGCGAGGCGGGCCTGTCGGCGGGGCGGTTCCTCGCCATCCACCCCGGCAGCGGCAGCCTGCAAAAAAATTGGCCGCTGGAGCGCTGGATGGCGCTCGGCCCGTGGCTGGCCGAGCAAGCCGGCGGCGAGCCGATCCTGCTCGTCTCGGGCGAGGCGGAAGAAGACACCGTCGATCAGGTCGCGGCGGCCTGGCGGCGGGCAGGCGTCCGCTTTGCGCCCGCCCGCAACCTGGCGCTCCCGGCGCTCGGCGCGATCTTGTCCAAAGCGAGGCTCTTCGCGGGCCACGACAGCGGGATCTCGCACCTCGCCGCCGCCGCCGGGGCGCCCTGCGCGCTTCTCTTCGGACCGACCGATCCGGCGATCTGGGCGCCGCCCCACGCGGGCGTGCGGATCCTCCGCGCCGCCGATTCCGCCCTCCCTTCGCTTTCTGCGGAGGCGGTTAAATCACTGATCGCCAGCGCCTTGGGCTAGGCTTGCCCCCGATTTTGCAGAAGCTGAAAATTCCCATTGATTTCTGGGGTCGGGTGCCCTAGATATCCCGCCCTTTTTCTCGGGCATCCGCCCACCCCACCTTTATTCTCAAGACTTTACCGCCCCGCTGCCATGAGCGCCATCATTCAGAAAATCGAAAAGGAGCAGATGAAAGAAGACGTCGCCCCGTTTAACGTCGGCGACACGGTCAAGGTGCACGTCCGCGTCGTCGAGGGCGGCAAAGAGCGTATCCAGATCTTCCAAGGCATCGTCATCGGCCGCCGCGGCATCGCCATCAACCAGGCGTTCACCGTCCGCAAAATCTCCTATGGCGAGGGTGTCGAGCGCTCGTTCCAGCTCCACTCGCCCAAGATCGCGAAAGTCGAAGTCGTCCGCAAAGGCAAGGTCCGCCGCGCCAAGCTCAATTACCTGCGCAACCGCGTCGGCAAGCAGGCGACCAACGTCAAGGCCGCCCGCGACACCCGCGGCGATGCTGCCGCCGCCAGCGAGTAAGCGCCTGCCGCGTCGTTCCGCCCGGCTGAGGCGGATTTTCACCGGACGCGACCGCGAATCGGCGTCCCGCCCTTGCGTTGCTCCTCGATTCGCCCAAGTTGGCGGGATGAATCAATACTCTTGGGACCAACAATTCAGCGAGCTGTTCGACCGCTGCTGCGCCGCCTTCCGCTCGGGCAACACCGACTTTCGCACCTATTACACGGACGGCGATCTCGCCTTTCTCTCCGCGATCGGCTACCGACAACGCGAATTCTTCGACTTTGTCGAAGATCACTGCGAATTCGACGGCGATCCATCTCCGGGCGCGGCATTGCTGGTCGCCGCCGTGCGCCGCGATTTCTTCCGCCACATCATGGGTGGCGAGTTCTCCGAAAAGACGCTGATGCCCGGCGACCTGCCGGACCGGGAGGCGGATCTCGGCGGCTATGCTTGGCTCCCCCGCATCCTCGCCAAAGCGCGCGCCAAGCTGCGCGGCGAGCTCGACCCCGACATCATGTATGGCTGCGGAGGCGACCGCCATTTCCTCAGCACCTGCGACTTGCATCCCGCCGATTTCCTCCGCGCCGTCTGGGCGGCAGGCGACGATGATGACAAGGTGCTCGCCTGGGTGCAGGCGAATGGCAAGGCGCAAGGCTAAGCCCGACCGGACCGGACATGGCACGCGCCTTGGAGATCTTGATCCGCCTCGCCATCGGCGGCGTTTTCCTCTACGCCGGGGCGGTTAAGGCGTGGGACCCGATCTTGTTCCACGAACAAGTCCGCGCCTACCAACTGCTGGACGACCCGTATTCCGCCTTCGTCGCGATCGGGCTGCCGTGGCTCGAAATCTTCTGCGGCCTCAGCCTCCTCGCCGCCGCGATCTACGGGATCGTCGCTCGCGGAGCCAATCCGCCGCCCGCCGCCGTCCGCGCCCTTCTCGTCTCGCGCCACCTGCACCTCGGAGCCACCCTCCTCATCGCCGGGCAGCTCATCGCCTTCATCGGCGGCATCCTCTCCGCCCGCGCCCGGAACCTCGACATCGCCTGCGGCTGCTTCGGCTCCCAGAGCAGTAGCGTCAACGACTGGACCACCCTGGCGTTCGACGCCGTCCTGCTGCTCGGCTGCGGGTTTTTGCTCTGGCGGGGATGGCGGCGAAGCCCGGCGAGATCATCTTCTTAAAGGTTCGTCTGGTCGGGTTTCTCGCCCTTCGATTTCCGGAGATCGATTCCGATCACCGCCGGGGCGCTGGCGGCGCTAGGAGCCCAATTCCCATCAAGTGATTTTATGCAGGTGAGTGGGGGCTATTTGCACCTGTTAAGTGCTAGTCAAGCGACTTGGATAATGCATTTTGTGGTTCCGACGGTCGGGCTCCAGAACAGGAAAAACCGTGCTTCATCGTGGAAGGTGCCGGGCGGAGGGTCAATGCTCCCGACGAATATCATTGGGACTCCATTTTCCCACGGCCAATCTGGATCTTGGATCCATTCTGGGTAGGAAACGAGCGACTTGTAGATCTCAGGAACGTGACTCTGCAAATAATGCCTAAATAATTGCAGGTCTGTAAAATTCGATACCAGATTCGTGAAGTAATCCTCCGCCTCAACGGGCACGTCTGGAAGAGCACCGACCTTGCTCACTTCATCGAGAAGAACCGGAAGCGCCTCTTCGAAGGTCATCGTTCTTTTTGACATATACAATAAGGCTGCCTCAAAGAGCCAGCCGATTGCGAGCGGGTTTAAGTTGGCGCGTTCTGCGGGGCATGATTTCGCGGGTAATCCACCATTTCGGCGGGTGATCCGAGGCAGGTATCTATCACAGTTCCTTGGGGAAGACAAACCGCGAGGGTCCTCAAGCTCATCGCCGAACAACTCTATCCCGAAGCTTCTAGACCACTCCCCTTCGGTGTCTTTTTCGTTGAGCCGATGCACGGCTGCCGCCGATTCATCAG
>JAWLBD010000044.1:0-54111 GCA_041395145.1 Verrucomicrobiales bacterium
CGCTTCTGTGGGACGAGGGGCTGAGCGCCTCGCTCGTCGAGAAATTTTTTGGGATGGAGTGGGGCGATTGGGCATCGTCGCTGGAGGTGGACGACCGGATCACTGCGGCGATCCGGGTGCAGGGCTGGATCTTTCTGGCGTTGGCGGGCGCGGTCTTGGTTCCGATCCGGCACCTCGCCTTCCGGTCCCTGTATCTGGTCGCCACGCTCAACCTGATCTTTCTCGCTTGGCTCAAGTATCACGATGCGGGGATGGCGATCGCGCAGTTTTACGAGCACGCCTCCCAGTTTCTGCTTCCCGCCATCCTATTCATGGCGCTGGGCGGGCGGCGCTGGATCCCAGTGGCAAAGGCTGCCCTCGCCGCGACCTTTATCGGGCATGGTCTCTACGCCCTCGGTTGGACTTCGGAGTGGATGTGGTTCAGCCACCCGCGCCCGGGCGACTTCACTGAGATGACCATGATCTGCCTCGGCATCGAGAGCGAGTCGGCGGCGGAGAATCTGCTCGTGGTGGCAGGGGCGGTCGATCTCGCGGCGGCCGCCGGTCTCGTTTTCGGCGCGAAAGTCCGCAGCCTATCGCTCTCCTACATGGTGGTATGGGGGGCGCTGACGGCGCTCGCCCGACCGTGGTCGAAATTCGACCCGCATGCCGCCGCGGAGAGCCTTTTCCGGTGGATTCCAGAACTACTCTACCGCGTGCCGCACTTTGTTCTCCCGCTTTGCATCTTGCTTGCACTGAGATCCAAAAAGGCGAATGAATGATCGCCAAATAGAGATCAAATCAATGCCCCTACCGAGAACCGCCTTCATCCTCGCTGCCCTCGCCCTTTCCTGCTCTCCGATTTCGGCAAAGACCGAAAAGTATCGGGTCATCTGGAACGACTCCCCGCATGCGAAGATAACGGTCGGCTGGTGCCAGGTCGATGGCACCGATCCGGAGGTCCACTATCGCCCGCTGGGCGGAGGCGGCGACTGGGTGGCGCACGGCGTTGACCGGACCAGTTCGCACCTCGGGCTGGAAAGCGGCTTCGCCCGGCTGGAGGGACTCGCGCCCGACGCCACCTATGAGTTTTTCGTGAAGGATAGCAATTCGGAAAGCGGCCGGTTTCGATTCCGGACCGCCCCGTCGGGCCCGGCGAGCTTTTCGTTCATCGCGGGCGGCGATAGCCGCAACCACCGGGACGCGAGGCGCCGGGCGAATCGCACGGTGGCGTTGCTCCGCCCGCTTTTCGTCTGCTTCGGCGGCGATATGATTTCCAAGCCGGTGACCGACGATTGGGCGGGATGGCTGGACGACTGGCAGCTTACGACGGGCGAGGATGGGCACATGGTTCCGATCATTGCCGCGCGCGGCAATCACGAGAGCGCCGACTGCATCCACTCGTTTTTCGACACGCCTCGGCCGGATGACTACTATGCCGTGGATTTCGGCGGCGGATTCCTGCGGGTCTATACCCTGAATAGCAACATCGTGCGCGCCGGAGCCCAGGGGCAGTGGCTCGCCGATGACCTGGCGGAGAACAGCCGGCGCGACCTGGAAGATCGCCCAATACCACCATCCGTTCCGCCCGCACCAATCTGGGAAGGCGGAGCAGAACGCCCAATACAACGCACTGGGCACCGCTGTTCTTCGAGCACGGAACCAACCTCGCGATCGAATGCGATAGCCATGTCGTCAAGCGCACCTACTCCGTCCACCATCAATGCCCCGGGCAGCGAGCAAGGGTTCCTCCGCGACGACCAGTTCGGCATCACCTTCATCGGCGAGGGCTGCTGGAAGCGCCGCTCCGGCGCAACGATGACGACAAAGCCTGGACCCGCGCCTCCGGAAGCTTCAACCAAATCAACTGGCTCTGCCTATCCCCGGAAAAGCTGATCGCCCGCACCGTCAAAGTCGACAGCATCGAGAACGTCACCGGCGATGTTGACCCCTCCGCGCCTTTCGCTCTCCCAGAGGGGTTGGAAATCTGGGAGCCGGAGTCGGGTGCCATCGTCGCGCTCTACCCTCCGGGAAACGAGGGGACCCCGGCGCTCGATCCACTCGATCTCGCCCGCCTAGAAATCATCGGCGACCGAAACTTTTCTGTCTCGGCTACCGTCCGGATCGAGATCAAGGCGGCGGAGAGGAAAGCGGGGGGCGGAGGTGCGATTCACGACCGACGGCACTGCGCCGACCGCCGAATCGCCGCTCTACGCGGATCCGATGCAGATCGATGAATCCACCGTCGTTCGCGCCGCCATCTTCCGCTCGGGAAAATTGATGAGCGTCGAGAGCCGCGCGACCTTCACCAAGGCTCCCTAGATTTCAGCCGGGGCGAAGACGATTTCCGGTGCGGGAGTGGAGCGTCTGCGCGCGGCGACCGTAGCGCAACGCGAAGACGATCCTCCCGCGGCAGTTGGTACGGGATTTAGTCTCTCGCGAGTTTGGGATGGTCTAGCCCGCATCACTCACCCACGGATTGGGTGGAAGAATCTCTCCAAGGCTCTGGCGGACTGGCCTAAGGTGTTGGGGGGGGCGGCATCTTTTTGAAAGCCATGAAACGTTCCGGGCCGAGGGTGGACGCGATTCCGCAGCTCCAAGAAGGCTGAAGTGCCGTCTCTGCCGCCTGCCGCCGCCCGGGAAATTTCGCTCAGCCTAATAACGGACCAGCATTTCGTTCAGGTTGAGGATCGCCCTTGCCACCGAGGTCCAGGCGGCGTGCTCGGCGGGGTCGAGCCCTTCTGGCTTTGGCGCGATACCGACGCCGGTGTATTGCTCGGCGGCGGCGGGATCGGCTTGGAAGGCGGCGGCTTGCTCGCGGTGGAGGGCGAGGAGCACCGCGCGCTCGTCATCGCTGGGCGGGCGGGCGAGCGCCTCGCGCAGGGCGAAGGCGACCCGGTCCTCCGGGCTGGCCCCGCCCTCGCGGACGATGCGGGCGGCGAAGGCGCGGGCGGCTTCCACGAAGGTCGGGTCGTTGAGCATGACGAGCGCCTGGGTCGGCGTGTTGGAAACCGGGCGGTCGGCGGCGCATTCGTCCCGGCTCGGCGCGTCGAAGGCGAGAAGCATCGGGTGCAGGAACGTCCGCTGCCAGTGGGTGTAGAGACCGCGCCGCCACTGGTTTGCGTCCTTATCTTCCTCGTAGCTTTCTCCGCGGGAAGTTGAGGTGCTCATAGTAGCCATCCGGCTGATATGGCTTGGCGCTGACGCCGCCGATGGCGGGATTGAGCAAGCCGGAGATGCTGCCAGCGCATTGTCGCGGATCAACTCGGCGGGCAGGCGCAGGCGGCGCTGCCGGGCGAGCAGCCGGTTGTTCGGGTCCGCGTCGCGCAAATCCGGGCGGCTCTCGCTGCTCCGGCGATAGGCGTCGGACATGACGATCGCCTTGACCAGCGCCTTCATATCCCAGCCCGATTCCATAAAATCGACGGCCAGCGCATCGAGGAGATCGGGGTGCACCGGAGCCTCGCCCTGCGAGCCGAGGTCGTCCAGCACCTTGGAAAAGCCGGTGCCGAAAAAGCGCTTCCAGAGCCGGTTGACGAAGACGCGGGCGGTCAGCGGGTTGTCGCGCGAGACCAGCCAGTTGGCGAGATCGAGCCGGCTGAGCCGCGCCTCCTCAGGCACGGGCAGCTCGCCGAGAAATGCCGGGATCTGCGGCGAGACGACCGCGCCGGATTGGTCCATCCAATCGCCGCGCGGCAGGACGCGCATCTCGCGCGGCTTCGCCGCCACGGTGATCAATGTCTTGGTGCCAGATTTCGCCAGCCCGTCGCGCTTCGCCTTCGCCGCCGCCAACTGATCGCGCAGCGGGCGAGCTCTGGCGCGGCACCCCGGTAGTGGTCGGCGACCGCCTTGCGCTGCGCATCGGTCGGCTCCCCTGCCGCAAACGCCTCCCGCACCGGGGCGGGCAGCGCACGGAGGCGCGGCGAGCCGCTGGCGAACCGGACGCCCGCCTGATCCCAGAGCACGCGACCGCCGAATTGGTCGAACGAAAACCCGTCGATCGCCTTGCCCGCCGGGATGCCGACATGCGCGGCATCGACTTCGAGCCGGACCCACTCGCCGGTCTTCGGCAGCGGTCCCATCGGGCGGTGGTCCGGCTGGTCGGTGCCGATGCCGCCGTAGGCGATCTTGTCCTCGCCCCAAAACGCGCGGTGGTTCCAGGTGCCGTGGTCTTTGGAATGCGCCTGCAACATGATCTCGGCAGGCGGGTTCTGCGGATCGAGCCAGACGTGGACGAAGAATTTGTCGCCCTCCTGGATCGCGACGGGTTCGGCGAGGTTGAAGAAATGCTGGACCCCGGCGTCGGCGATCTGCTCGCGCGCCGATTCGCCGCTGAAGACGTTGGCCCCCTCCGATTTCCGCACAGGCTTCCAAGCGCCCGACAGCTTCGCCCCGGCGGGCGGCTCGTCTTCGATATAGACAAAGTCGAACGGCTCGGCGGCTCCGCCCTCCAGCTCGGCGCGGATT
The DNA here is from genome assembly GCA_041395145.1 of Verrucomicrobiales bacterium. Taxonomy (GTDB): domain Bacteria; phylum Verrucomicrobiota; class Verrucomicrobiia; order Verrucomicrobiales; family DEV007; genus JAWLBD01. Next base: position 4,447 of record JAWLBD010000044.1, read on the forward strand.
TCCGCCTCCCACTTCGCCTGCCCCGCCTCGACCGCCGGGTTGGGCTTGGCGAGTTCGCCCTCCAGCCGCGCGACCTCCGCCCCCGCTTCGGCGAGCGCCTTTTCCTCCTCCGCCGTCCGCACCACCATCTCCGGCGGGCGACCGCGATTGCCATACACGCCGACCTCTTCGATGTCCGCGAAGAACGCCGCGAAACTATAGAAATCCTCCATCGTGTAAGGATCGAATTTGTGATCGTGGCACTCGGCGCAGCCGAAGGTGGCTCCGAGCCAGGCGACCGACGTAGTGCGGACGCGGTCGGCGGCGTATTTGGCGAGGTATTCTTTGGGCTGCGAGCCGCCTTCCTCGGTCGTCATGTTGAGCCGGTTGTATCCGGAGGCGATCTTTTCGCGGTCGTCGGCGTCGGGCAGCAGGTCGCCGGCGATCTGCTCGCGGGTGAATTGGTCGAACGGCAGGTTTTCGTTGAACGCCTTGATCACATAGTCGCGGTAGGGTGACACGCTGACCGGCTGGTCGCCGTGAAAGCCGACCGTGTCAGCATAGCGGACGACATCGAGCCATTCGATCGCCATCCGCTCGCCGTAGTGCTGGCTGGCGAGCAATCCATCGACCGCGCGCTCGTAGGCGTCCGCCGATGGATCGGCGAGAAAAGCTTCGACCGCCTTCGGGTCGGGCGGCAGCCCGGTCAGGTCAAAGCTGAGCCGCCGGAGCTGGGTGCGCCGGTCGGCGGGCGGCGACGGCTTGATCCCGCGCCGGGCGAGTTCGCGGCCGACGTAGAAGTCGATGGCGGCATGGCCCTTCGGCGCGTCCGGCTCGCGCGCCGGCTTCAGGTATGCCCAGTGCGCCTCGTATGCCGCGCCGCTGTCGATCCAGCGCCCGAGCAAGTCGATCTCCGCTTTAGTCAGATGCTTCTCGGATTTCGGCGGCGGCATCAGGTCGTCCGGATCGGTCTCGATGATGCGGTGCCACAGCTCGCTTTCGCCGCGCTTGCCGGGCACGATGGCATCGCGCGAACCCGCTTCGGTGTCGAGCCGCAGGTCTGCCTCCCGCGTGTTCTTATCGAATCCATGGCAGGCAAAGCATTTGTCCGACAGGATCGGTCGGATATCCGGTTGAACGAAATCTCGCCATTGCCTGCTGCATCGGCAGCGGTGGCGGCAGCGGCAGAAAAGGAGAACGTACGGGAGGTCAAAGGTGGGCGCATGGAGATAGTTCGCGGTGTTGGCGTAATGAGGCAACTAACACATCCCACCTCGTTTGGGAAGGAGCGGCATTTCCCACGCCACCTCCAGCCCTCCCGTTTTCTTCGAGGAACGCCGTCTTCGAGAGCAGCGCATATTCGCCGCCGAGCGCGAGCAGCTCCAGGCATGCGTCCCCTGCTCGATCACCCGCCCGGCGCGGATCACGTAGATGCGGTCGGCGCGGCGCACGGTCGAAAGCCGGTGGGCGATGATGAAGCTGGTGCGCCCCTCCATCAGCTTGTCGAGCGCGGCTTGGATCAGCCGCTCGGTCTCGGTGTCCACGCTCGCGGTCGCCTCGTCGAGCAGCAGGATGGGCGGGTTTTTGAGCAGGGCGCGGGCGATGCTGATGCGCTGTTTTTCGCCGACCGATAGCTTGATGCCGCGCTCGCCGACCTTGGTGGAAAGCCCGTCCGCCATCGCCTCGATAAAGCGGTCCGCATTCGCCGCGCGCAGCGCCTCCCACATCTCATCATCGGTCGCGTCCGTTTCGGCGATCGCCAGGTTGTCGCGCACGGTGCCGTTGAAGAAAGCTCTCCTGGGTGACGTGGCCGATCACCGCGCGCAGGTCCGGCTTGTGCAGCGTCTCGACGCGCCGCCCGTCCACCGTGATCTCGCCCTCCTGGTATTCGTAGAAGCGGGCGAGCAGGTCGATGATCGTCGATTTGCCCGCGCCGGTGTGACTCGACCAAGGCTGATCGTCGGCCGGCTGCGCCTCCAGGCTCACGCCGTGCAGCGTGGGCTTGTCGTCGGTAGCGAAACGTGACGTCGCGGTAGAGGACGTACCATTGACCGAACGGGGCGCGATCCGCTCGCCGCCCGCCATGCCCGGCTCCTCTTCGGCATCGATGATATCGAAGACGCGCTCGGCGGCGGCGCGGCCGGCGAGGAGCATCTGGTTGAGCGAGTGGAGCCGCCCGATCGGCTCGTAGAAAAAGCCGAGCAGGGTGAGGAACATGGCGAGTTCCCCCACGGTCAGGTCGCCGCCCAAGGCCGCCGCGCCGCCGAAGCCGACGACGAGGACGATGCCGGCGTTGCCGAGGAACGACATGCTCGGGTTGTAGAGCGCCCAGGCGCGCATGACCTTGAGCGTCGCCTGCCGCACGCTGTCGCTCGATTCGTTGAAGGCCCGATGCTCGTCCTGCTCCATCGTGTAGCCTTTGATCTGGCGGATGCCGGCGATGTTGTCCTGGAGCAGCGAGTTCATCGCGCTGGTCGCCTTGCGCACCTCGCGGTGGCGGTCGCGTGCGCCGCGCGTGTAGAGGTAGGCGCCTGCCGCCAGCAGCGGGATCGGGATCATCGCCGCGCCCGCCAGCGCCGGGTCAAAATAAAGCATCACCCCGGCGACGATCCCGACTTGGACCAGCGCGACCAAGCCCTGCTCGATACCGTCGATGAGCACCCGCTCCATATTCGTCACATCCTCCGCCACGCGGGTCATGATGTCGCCCGTGGACCGGTTGTCGAACCAGGTGAGCGGCAGCCGCTGGATGCGCTCGTAGAGATCGCTGCGCAGATCGAAGATGATCTTCTGCTCGAACGTATTGTTGAGCATGATGCGGAGCGAATTGAGCAGGTCGCGGGCAAAAAACGCCGCCAGCGCCAAGCCGGTCCACTTGAGCAGCTCGCCGATGCCCCGCTGCTCCGGGATCGTCACGTCGATGACCTCGCGCAACACGTTGGGGAAGACGACGACCATCGCCGCCGCGAAGAGCGCGCACGCCAACTGCGCCGCCCCCAAAGCGGGGTAGCGGCGGACGTATCCAAAGACGCGGAGGATCGTTTTCATAAACCGGACGGGGGAAATACCGGATACGGGCACGGATGCAAGCGCGGGCAACGAAATGCCGGGATTGCCGCCAGCCGGGGGCGAGCCATTCGACCGGTTGAGTCGGGCGGAATCATCGCCCCCGCCGCACAATCCCGTTTGATTCCCCGCTACGATGGCGGAAATACTCCGCCCTGTCTTTCTATGAGCAACGAACCCAGCACCGAACCCGCCGCCAAGCGCCTCGACTTCATCCGCCAGATCGTGGCGGACGACCTCGCCGCAGGCAAACACGAGACGACGGTGACCCGCTTCCCGCCGGAGCCGAACGGCTACCTGCACATCGGGCACGCCAAGTCGATCTGCCTGAACTTCGGCATCGCCCAAGAGGTGCCCGGCGGCGTCTGCCACCTCCGCTTTGACGACACCAACCCGACGAAGGAGGAGACCGAATACGTCGAGTCGATCATGGCGGACATCCGCTGGCTCGGCTTCGACTGGGGCGACAAGCTGTTCTTCGCCTCCGACTACTTCGACCAGCTCTACGCCTTCGCCGTCCATCTGATCGAATCAGGCAAAGCATATGTCGATGAGCAGACGCCGGACCAGATCCGGGCGACCCGCGGCACGCTGACCGAACCCGGGACGCCCAGCCCGTATCGCGACCGCCCGGCGGCGGAGAGCCTCGCGCTCTTTGAAAAGATGAAAGCCGGCGAGCTGGCGGAGGGCGCCTGCGTCCTGCGGGCCAAGATCGACATGGCGTCCCCCAACCTGAATATGCGCGACCCGGTCATCTACCGGATCTTGCGCCAGCCCCACCACCGGACCGGCGACAAGTGGAACATCTATCCGATGTACGACTACGCCCACCCGCTGTCGGACGCGCTCGAATCGATCACCCACTCGCTCTGCACGCTGGAATTCGAAAACCACCGCCCGCTCTACGACTGGTGCGTCGAGGCGCTCGCCGACCAACTGCCGGCCCGCCCACGCCAGATCGAATTCGCCCGGCTCGGGCTGAACTACACGGTGATGAGCAAGCGGAAGTTCCTCCAGCTCGTCAACGAAAAGCACGTCAGCGGCTGGGACGACCCGAGGATGCCGACGATCTCCGGCTTGCGCCGCCGCGGCTACACGCCGGAGTCGATCCGCAACTTCTGCGCGACCATCGGCATCACCAAATTCAACAGCGTGACCGACATCGCCTTGCTCGAACACGCCGCGCGGGAGCACCTCAACGCGGTCGCCGCCCGCCGACTCGCCGTCCTCAACCCGCTCAAGGTCGTCATCACGAAGTACCCCGAAGGCGAGAGCGAAGAGTTCGAGGCGGTCAACAATCCGGAGGACGAAGCCGCCGGGACGCGGCAGATCCCGTTCTACCGCGAGCTTTTATCGAGCGCGACGACTTCATGGAAGACCTGCCGAAGAAATTTCTTCCGGCTCGCCCCGGCAAAGCGAGGTCCGGCTCCGCTACGCCTGCTACATCACCTGTGACGAAGTGGTCAAAGACGCGGGCGGCGAGATCGTCGAACTGCGCTGCACCTGATCCCGAAAGCTGCGCGCGGCACGCCCGACTTACCGCAAAGTCGGCTGGCCACCTCCACTGGGTTCCGCCGCCCATTGCCTCGACGCCGGAAAGTCCGCCCCTTACGACCGGCTTTTAACGTCGAAGATCCCGGCGGCAGAAGACGCGGGCGACAACTGGCTTCGCCAACCTAAACCCTTTAATCGCTCCAGATCATCGCCGGAGCCAAAGTCGAACCCGCCTTGCCGACGCCCAGCCCGGCGAGCCGATCCAGTTCGAGCCGCCCGGCTACTTCACCGCCGACCTCGACGCCACCGCCAGACAAATGCCCTCAACCGCAACTGTCGGCCACGCGACGCCCAAAGATCGCGGGCAAGCCCTAGCCCCACCCTCCTGCCCCACTGGCTGGCGGCTTCGCCGATGGTCAGGATACCCGCACGTTGATGGCTTTGCTGCCGATGCCAGCTCAGGGCGTTTACGGCGACCCCGTACGCCGTGAAGCGATCCCCGAACCCGACTTGCCTCGCCAAGTGCTGGTCTGCTTTCCGCGCCGCGCTGCACGGCGCAGTCTGGTGGCGGAGCCATTACTTTTTTGATTTTGTTTATGTCTTAAATTCACCCATGCCCAGGGTATTTGTGCAGCGGCGGTTTTTGCCGATGGCATTCGGATGAGCAACTGGTCCTCAAATCTTCGTTCGATCGTTATAATATGGAACCGATAACCCTGATGCGGGCTGCGCTTGAACCAAAATTTCCTAACTCTCCAGATTTCAGTAACTGGAAAGGTCAGCGCCAATGGGTATGTTTTCAGAAATTCGCCACTGGCTCGCCATGCCTCGCCGCCCTCGCTTCGCCTCCTCTCTTATCCCGGCGTCAGGTATCGCCGGATCAGGTAAGAGCCTCATCAAATCGGAGATGAAGGGAGTGGACAAACGGATGGTTGGGCGAAGCAGCGAACCGCCGTTTGCCTTCTTCGGGTGGGCGCTGCCTGTGGGGATCGGAGACGAAGCTGGTGATACGGCGGATACGTCAGATGGTGGTCACTCGCCAGGGTCTGGCGCGGGTCTGGCGGGCAGCGGCAGAGCGATCGGAATTCGCGCGGCGATGTCCCCCCGGCTAGCCTTTCGTAATCACCGCGCGGGCTTACGGATTCATCCCAGTCCATCGAGCTCGCCAGATGCCGTCGCGGGCGAGGAGGCGAAGGAGTGGGACGGTGAATTTTCCTCGATGGCGCGCTGGAGCGGGCGTACCTGAATTGGGGGTCAGCGTATTGGCGAGCGCCTTCGAACACGGCGGGGACCGACGAGGCCGATGCCGCGGCGGATGAGCCTTCGCGGGCGGCGCGACCTCGGCGAGTTCCTTGCGGGTGATGTCGTAGATGGTGTGGCTCTGGAGCGGCTGGAAATGGACGATGCGGTCGATCCGGATGAACCCTGGGTGGAAGAACTGGAGCGGCGCGGACTTGCCGGAGGCGATCGCGCCTGCTGGCTCGCCGCCGCCATGAACCCGGATGGCGGCGATTTGCCCGCGCCGAGGTTGGAGGTCATGATGACGAGGGCAGCGTGGAAGAAGGTCTCGCGCCCGAAGGCGTCAGAAAGTCAGCTGCTCCCTCGTCGAACGCGCCGTGGAGGAGGATGTCGAAGATGTCGTTTGACGCCTTTTCGATCCTCGTCGAGCAGCAGGACGCAAAACGGATGCGCGCGGACGCGGCGGATCAGGTCGCTGGGGTCGCCGCCGGGCGCGCCGAGGAGGCGGAAGCCGGCGCCGGGCCCGGCGTATTCGCTCATGTCGAGCCGGAGCACGCGTTCTTTTTCGGGGCGGTTGGGGAAGAGGGCTGCCCCGAGCGCGCGGGCGAGCGCGGTTTTGCCGACGCCGGTGGGTCCGCAAAACAAAAAAGGACGCCGAGCGGCTTGGCTGGCGGGTCGTTCATCCCGGCGCGGAATTTTGCCACCGCGCGCGCGGCGGTCTCGACGGCGTCGCCCTGCCCGAGCACTTTGGATTTAAGCCGGTCCACCAGCGCGGTGAAGTTTGTCGCCTCGCAGGAACGCCTCGGGCAATCCGGTGCTGGCGGCGAAACTGGCGGCGGCGGAGCCGGGCGTCTCGCCGCTCCCGTCGCGCCGCGCTCGGCCGCCTCGCCCAGAAAAACCGACCGGCGCGCCGGGAAAGGCGGCGTAGGGCTGAAGCGTCGAACAAATCGCCGATGAACCGCGGCGGCGGGCGGTACGCGGACGGGACCGGCGGAGTCGAGCTGCGCGGCGGCGCGCCGCAGGATGCGAACGCGCGGCGGGCGCGAGCGGCTTGAACCGGACCTGCTGGAGTGAGTCGGCGAAGCCCGGCAGGACGCGCCTGCAGGCGTCGATCTCGGCAGGCGTCGCCCTCGACGAGGCGGAGTTCGCCACGCGATACGGGGTTTGAGGCGGCGATGCTGCCGCCTGATCTGACTCCGCCGAGGCGGGCGAGTTCGAGCAGGTTTTCGACGCAGAGGACCGCGCCGATCTGGGAGAGTTCGTCGATGGCTTGTTCGAGGCGTTCCCGGCACTTACCGAGGGCGCATCCGGCGATGATGCGACGGCTGGTCAACCAGAAGGCGGGCGGGGCGATCAGGTCCGGCGGAGCGCTCGATCTGGCGGCTTCGGCGAGTGCCGAGGTTTTGCCGCAGCCTGGTTCGCCGATCAGGCAGAGGCTGGCGCGCCCCTCGCGCAGGCGTTCCTCCAGCGCGGCGACCTCCGCCTCGCGCTCCCAGCAACGCGGCGCGCGCAGCCCGTCGCGCTTGCCCAGCGGGTCGGCGATGGCGGCGAGGGCAGGCAGGTTGGCCGCCGCATCGCGGGCCAGCTTCGGCTCCTTGGCGGAGAACGAAATCTCGTCGAGTTCCGCCTCCTTCGGCGGCAGAAAGCGGACCATCTCGCCGTAATCAGCCGCCGAGGCTCTTGCCGGATGTAGTGCCTGGCCACGCCTGAATTCCTCCGCCTGGCAGAAATCAAACGAGACGCCGACGGTTGGCAGGACGGCGGCGAGCATCCCGGACGAGCGCTTGCCGACGCGCAGGGCAGCCGCAGCGCGGTCTGTGATCGTAGCACGGATATTGAGCGCTTCCGCCCGCGAGCTTCCGGGCGGATGTGGAGTTTCACCCGCCGCAGGTCGCCGTTGAAAAAGTCGGGTTCGATCAGGAAAAGCTCGTCCCGCTTGGCGACGAAGGCGATGTAGTCTTTGAGCTGGTTGACCACGGACTTCCGGTCCTCCCCAATCGCCAGCCCGTCCCAAGGATCGTCCAGCAGCGCGCCCGCGAATCCACCGCCCGGCGGACGCCAGATCATGGTGGGAAAGCGGAAGACGGTGGCCATTGGGTTGGTTATTAGTTATTAGTTATTAGTTATTGGTTATTGGTTATTGGTTATTGGCTCTGCGCAGGACTCTTTCTCTAATAACAAATAACAAATCTCTACTAACAAATCACCTCTCCTTCTCGAAAACATCATGTGCTGCCAGGCAGCCTTTGTCAACTCCTTCAACTAGCTTGAAGCCGTTGGCGACGAGTTCTTTGAGGATCTGCTTTTTCGACATCTTGTGTTCTATTTTTTGATCAACGGATTCGTCTTCCTCGCGGAATTCGACGAGGACGACGCGCCCCTTTGGTTTGAGCGCCTTGCGGATCGCGGCGAGCATGTGCTCGGGGTGCGAGAATTCGTGATAGACATCGACCATCAGGCAGAGGTCGAGGCTGTTCGGCTCGAGCCTCGGGTCGTGGATCTCGCCTCTGACCGGGATGATGCGTTTGCCGACGCCCGCCGCCTCCGCGCGGTCGCGGAGCATTTTGAGCATCTCCGGCTGGATATCGACGCCGATCACCTTGCCGTCCTCGCCCGCCATGAGCGCCATCGGGATCGCGTGGTATCCGTTGCCGACGCCGAGGTCGCAGATCGTCCAGCCGGGCTGGATTTTGAGTTGCTTGAGCATGACCGACGCCGCCTCCTCCTTCTCGCGGCGGTTGCGGATCAGCCAGTCCGCCGCCATCCAATGCATCGTCTGCGCGATCTTCCGCCTTGTATTCGGTCAGCCCTGGACCTTCGCCTCCGCCTCCGGCGTCGCATCGGCTCCAGCGGCAACCCTCCGATTCCGATTTTCGGTCGCCGGGACCAGGGCTGGCTTCGCCTCCTCGGCGGCGACGGGAAAAATGGGAGCGAAGGACGCGAGGATGAGCGCGGCGGCGGAAAGGCGGAGGCACAGATTCTTCAGCGGTAATCATCACGCCACAGCCGGGAGCGGGCAACCGCGAAAGTAGGGAACCAAACTACCGCCCCATGTGTGATTCGCGATGGCCTCGCAGGGTGGTCCCGCGATTGAGCCGGATGGCGTTGCCGCCGGGGCGATGCGCTCACCCTGACGGTCATGAATCGCAACGCTCCGCCTCCCTCGATGCGTCGCTCAATTCGCCGCGACAGCCGCCCTGCTATTGCCGCCTTACCGTTGCCGGGGAGGTGACGTGGACCTTCCAGGCAACCTGCGGAACGAAACCGGATTGGACCGGCGGAAACTATCCGCCCGGCGCGCCTACACGCTTACCATCACGCTCGACGACGAAGCACCGACCTGTCGTCCAACCCGGAGTTCGGAGCCTACCAAAATTTCGTCACCCAGATCTCGCTGAGCATCCCATCGGCGGGCGTCAGCCGCTCCGTACCGCCCGATTTCAACCGGCTGCAGATCGACCGCGACGGACGATCGATTACCAATGGGATGCGCGCATCGAACTGGAATTGCCCGAGGACGACGACTACCCGCGCCTGAATTTCCTCATCGAATGGATCGACCCGGATTTCGCTACCCTGACCGACGATTCGCTGGCGCATCCGTTTACCGATGCGAGCGCCTTCCACTACATCTGGATCGAGTTTGACCAGGCGATCTCGGCGAATTTCGAGGCGCTGGCGGCGTTTGATTGGCTGCGGCCGTCGCCGGGCAGCACCGCGCCCGAGGCGATCCGCAAGACCGGCTATCGCGGCATGTATGTTTTTGGCGATAGCCTGTCCGCCGACACCGACCCGGCGTTTAACCAAGCGGACGCCGACCGATACTTCGAGGGCGGCTACACCAACGGTCCGGTCTGGGTGCAATACCTCGCCTGGCGGATGGGCATTCCCTATGACAAGGCGAACAATTTTTCGCAGTTCCTCTTCGCCAAACCATTCTCGTCCGCCGACGTCGCCGGCGAGCCGACCGCCGACAGCCTGTTCATCCATTGGAGCAACACGCCCTTGTTCGCGGCGATCCTCCAGGGCCAATTCACCGATCCCGACTCGCCGGAGACGATCCGCGGCAAGGTCGGAAACCAGGCGGGAAACGCCCGCGCGCTGCTCGATGCCTTCGACCGCACGTTTTACGCCGGGGGCAAAAACCTGCTCATCCTCGGCGTCGCCGACGTGACGTTTGCGCCGGCCATCGCCGCATTCGTCTCGCCGGATTCCGCCAGCGCCATCCGCGACTTCGTCGACCAGACCAACGCGGGGTTCGCCACCCTGATCGGCGCGATGAAGGATCAATTCCCGACCGTCGCGGCAACCCTCATCGACCCGAACCCCTACCTCGACCCGGTCAAGGCGAACCCCGCCGCGTTTAACATCACGAACATCGAGGTCTCCGCGCTGGAAGGCGGCGGCGAAACGCCCCCCGTCGCCGACACCAGCCTCGACGGCCCCGGCGCGAGCTACTTTTTCTGGACCGACACCGCGCCGACCACGCGGGTCCACTGCTATCTGGCGGGCTTCATCTTCGACGATCTCTTTTCGCTGGGCAGCGAGACCGAGGACGCCCCGTATCTGCGGCTGGTCGAAGTCGGGGGCGACACGGTCCGGCTGCTGGCGGGCAATCTCGACCCCGGTCAGCCGGTCCAGTTTTTTGACGAAAGTTCGCTGCCGGGCGGCGCGCCGTCATTCACCTTCACGCCCGGCGATCCCTGCCGCCTCATCGACCTCGCCCGCGGCTCGTCGCCGCAGCGATTTTTTTGGATCGTCCAAGACTGACGGATTGCGAAAGTGGGGCGGCGGCTTGAGATCGCGATGCCGCTGCGCGCCCGACAAAATCCCGCGCGGCTATCTGCTTGCGGCGCGGGGCGGCTGCGGCACACTGCGCGAAAACCTATGAGTGCCCTCAAACGCCCAGAGATTCTTGCCCTGCTCGCCATCGTCGCCGGAGGATTGGTCTATGCCCTATTTTTCCGCGGTCCGGTCACGCCTTCGTTCGAACCGGCGGACGATCCCGGCGAGGGCAAGCGCGCCTTCACGATCACTTCGGTCAGCCTGCATCGCGACTATGGCAATGCGCGCCTGGACCTGGAAGTCAGGGCGACCAACTCCCGCGCCGAAGCGGTGAGCTCGTGCCGCCCGACGCCCGCCTGCTCGTAAGCTCCAGAAGCAGTACCCGCCTTTTTCCTCGCCTCTGCCCCACCCCCGGAACTGCCCGCCGGCGCAACCGAGACGGTGACGCTGCGCTACTGGCTGGAGAAATCGCATCTCGGCGGTCCGCTCACGCTGGAGGTGCTCGGCGAATCCGCCCCTGTGAAGTCGGCAGAGCCTTACGATCTCGAATCGATCCCCAACAGCGAGCCGGCATTTGCGTCGTTAGATTGGAAATCGTAGCCGCCGGGCCGGCGATCTCAGATATGAGAATCGATTCCGCCGCCGCATTACTTGCCGTTTTCGGAAATTCGCCCTATGATCAGCGTCGCTACTGACGTTAACCCCCCACGATGAATCGCGCCGCCGTCATGACCTTCCTCCTCGGAGGAATCGCCGCCCTCGCCGTATTCGCCCTGCAGTTTGCGGGCTTTTTCGTCGATGGCTCGGCGTGGCTCTTCGATCTCTTCATGCAGCGGGGCATCTTGCCGCCGGATGCGAATGTCGAGCTGCATCCGTGGACGCAGATCGGGATCTTCTCGGCGGCGGCATTTCTCGGGGCATGGTGGGGCGTCAACGTGCCTAGGGTCGGCGCGAAGCTCGGCACCTTGTTCGGCTTGGTCGCGCTGATCGCGTTCGTCTCGCCGACCGCCGCGCTGCACGGCATCTTGCTCGAACCATTTTCCGGCGTGGCCGCCGCGCTGGTCGCCGGGCTGGCGGGCATCGCGGTGTCCCGCACCGAACGGAGCCTGCGCCGCAGCCGGCTGACTGAATTGTATGGCGAGCGGATGTCGCCCGCCGCCGTCGCCCGCCTCGTCGCCCGCCCCGAAGCGCCGCCGATGCGCGGCGCGGTGCTCGATGCCACGGCGGTGACGTGCCGGATCATCGACCTCGGGGCCGAAGATGGCGAGCCGCGCGCGGCGGTCGAGTGGCTGGCCTCGTTCCGCCGGGCGGCGGAGCGGATTTTGATGCGGCATGGCGGCTGCCTCGAGCCGGCGGGATCGGATGCGGCGTGCGCGGTCTTCGGCGTGCCCGATGGCACCGGCGACCATGCGGAGTCCGCCTGCCGCGCCGCCTTGGATCTCGGCAAAGAATTTTCCGCCCTGCGGTCGCGCGCGGCGGCGGCGGGGTTGGGCACCCCATCGCTCGGCGTCGGCATCAGCTCTGGCCCAATCGCGTTTGGCGCGGCGGGATCGGGTTCGGCCGCGTTTTCCGCCCACGGCCCGGCGATCGAAGTCACGCGGGTGCTGGCCGCCAGCGCGCGCAAGCTCAAAGGCGCGATCCTGCTCGACGCCGCCGCGCAGGGCTTCGCCAAAAGCGCGGTCGAGACGCGGCCGTCGCGCAAGATCGAATTGCCCGGCCAAGACGAACGCGTCCAGACGTTCGAGTTGCTCGGCTTGGCATCCGGCGCGGACGAGGAATTTCTCGGCGCGAATGCCGAGGTGCCGATCCGGGTTTGAGCGGCGGTCCTGGCTTGATGCGGGCGCGGCGCGCGGCATAGTCACCGGCGATGACCGAAGCCCCCCCGATGTTCAGCGAATCCTGGCACCATGTTGCCCGGGAGCGGATCGCGTTGCGCGCCTCCGTCCAGATCCGGCGGCAATCGTTTCGGGGCGAGCGCTGGTATGTGCTCCACGATCCGTTTTCCAACCGGTTCTTCCGCCTGACGCCGGGAGCCTACCGCTTCGTCTGCCGGCTGGGTCCGGACCGCACGGTCGAGGACGTGTGGCGGGAGTCGCTCGAGCGCGATCCCGACGCCGCGCCGAGCCAGGGCGAGGTGATCCAGCTCCTCTCCCAGCTCTACCAATCGAGCCTGATCCAGAGCGAGATCTCGCCGGATAGCGCGCGGCTGTTCGAGCGCCAGCGCAAGCAGCGCGCCAAGGAAATCCGCGGGCGGCTGGCGAGCATTTTGTTCATCCGCATCCCGCTGTGGGACCCCGAGGCATTTCTGAAGAAGGCCTATCCGTTCGTGCGGTTCGCCTTTGGCAAAGCGATGCTCCTCATCTGGCTGCTGGTCGTCGGCTACGGGATGAAAATCGCGGCCGACAACTGGGAGGCGGCGTGGGATCGGCGGCAGGAATTGCTCGCCCCGGGCAACCTGCCGCTCCTGCTGGCGACCTTTGTGGTGATCAAGCTGATCCACGAATTCGGTCACGCCTTCGCCTGCAAACACTACGGCGGCGAGGTCCACACGATGGGCGTCATGCTCCTCGTCTTCAGCCCGGTGCCGTATGTCGATGCCACGGCGGCGTGGGCATTTCGCGAGCGCTACAAGCGCGTCTTCGTCGGCGCGGCCGGGATGGTGGTCGAGATCTTTTTCGCGGCGATCGCGGCGGTCGTGTGGGCGAATACCGGCGAGGGCACCGTGCATGCGATCGCCTACAATGCGATGGTCATCGCCTCGGTCACCACCATCCTATTCAACATCAACCCGCTCCTGCGCTTCGACGGCTACTACATCTTGTCCGACCTGACCGAGACGCCGAACCTGCAGATGCGCTCGGGCAAGCAGCTCGCCTTCCTCGCCGAAAAATATCTCTTCGCCGTGCCGCAGGCGGAAAGCCCGGCGCGCTCGCGGTCCGAGGCCTGGTTCCTCGCCATCTTTGGCGTGACGAGCTGGATCTATCGACTCTTCATTTTCTCGGCGATCATCTTGTTCATCGCGGACCGCTTCTTCGGGCTGGGCTTCATCGCCGCCGTCATCGCCTTCTTCGGGTTGTTCATCCTGCCGCTCGGCAAGTATGCCAACTACCTGGCGACCAGCCCGCGCCTCAACCGGACGCGCCCGCGCGCGGTGGCGATCACCGCCGCCGCCGCCGCCGCGCTCGCCGTGTTGCTCGGCGTCGTCCCGTTCCCGAACCATTTTCGCGCGCCCGGCGTCTTGCGCGCCATCGACCGGCAGCAGATCGCGGCGGGTGCCTCCGGGCGCGTCACCGCGATCGCGGCGGGGTCAGCCTCGCAGGTGCGGCGCGGCGACTTGCTCATCCAGATGGAGAGCCCGGAGATCGAATTTTCGCTCCGCTCGGCAGACGCGCAGATGGAGCAGGTCGGCGCGCTCGAATCGCTCGCCCTCGTCACCGCGCCCGCCTCGATCAAACCGGTCGCCGAGCGCAAGAAGGCGGTGGCGGAGCAGATCAAAAAGCTGCGCGCCGACCGGGCTGCCTTGGCGGCGCGCGCCGAGATGGACGGCATCTGGGTGTCGCCGCGCCAGGCAGAATACCGCGGCGTGTGGGTCGATAAAGGCTCGCCGCTCGGCGAGGTCGTCGATCCGTCGAAATTCGAGTTCGCCGCCGTGGTGGACCAGGACGACGCCGGGTTTTTCTTCTCCGGCGACGGCGGCGGCGCGCCGCTGGTCAGGGGCGCCGAGATCCGGCTGCCCGGCGAGGCGGGGCGGACGCTGCCGGTCGCCGCGTTCCGCATCGTGCCCGCCCAGCAGGAGGCGCTGCCCAGCGCCGCGCTCGGCTGGATGGGCGGCGGCCCGATCGAGGTTGCCGCGACCGATTCCTCCGGCGTCCGCGCCGCCGAACCGTTTTTCCTCGTCATCGCCGACGTCGCCGTCGCCGCATGATGATGCCTGCCCAGCCAGACGGCGGACCGGCACGATCCGATTTGATTCGTTGCTGGAGCCGCTCCTCTCCAATGGGCGCGCGCTTTCCGCCAACTGCTCCAAGAGCGCTTCCGTATCTAAGCGCAGCGGCTGGATAGAATAATCGCATGGGAATCGATTCTGCCGATCTGGGTCTGTGGGAAGCGAAAGCCGACCCATCACGCCGTGCCAGCCACCCAAGAAGGTAGCAGGCTGCCGCAGACCAAGGCATCGGCATCCTGCCGGTTGTCTAATCGAAAGGGGACTGGCGCAGTGATCCTACCCGAGTCCCATGGGCAGGCAGACCGTTCGAGCTGCTTTTTCGCAGCCCATCGGAAACACACGCTCCGGTTGAAATTGAGTATTATGGGCCTATTAATTGAGGAGAGCGATGCAGATTGAAACCCTCCAGATATTTTTAGATCTTGGGCTGACGCGGAGAGCTTTCTCCGAGGCGGCGCGGCGCAACGGATCACCCAGAGCGCGGTGACGGCAACTCTGCACCTTGGAAGAGAAGCATCGAGGCGGTGTTCTTCGAACGCGGGAAGCATTTTTCGATCACGCCGGAGGGCGAGGTCTTCCGCGACGCGGCGCGGGAGATTATCGAAACTTATCGCGGGGATCGACGGCGCTGCCTGCGGGAGCTGCAAAACATCGCCGCCGGTCCGTTGGTGGATCGCCACCATCTTGACGCTGGGCTTGCACGAGCTGCCGCCGTATCTCTTCAAGCGCTACAAGGCGCGCTTTCCCGGCGTGGAGGTCGAGGTCGTCTATCGGCGCACGCCGCAGGTGTATGCGGAGATCATGGAGGGCAGGCGGACTCGGGCTGGTCGCGTATCCGCGAAGCGGCGCGGATGGTGGCGGAGGAGTTTGCCAAGGACGAGCTTGTGCATGGATCTGCTCCCCGGACCATCCCTTGCGGCGCGAAGTCGGCCGCCCGGCGGAATTGCGGCGCGCGGATCTCATTTTGTTTGATGACATGCCGACGCGCAAGGCGATCTGACAGGCTGAAGGAAGCGGCGCTGCTCGCCGCCAAGATGGAGTTCGACAACATCGAGACGGTCAAGCGCGCGGTCGAGGTCGAGAACGGCGTCTCGATCGCAGGCTGCGCCCGACCGTCGCGGAGGAGGTCGCCGACGGGCACTGCGGGCGATCCTGTTCGAGCCGCGACCTGTGGCGCTCGCTCGGCGTCATCCGCAAACGCGTCCGCCCGCTGACCCCGGCGATGCGCGAGTTCATCGGCGGATTGATGGACGGCGGGATCGCTGGGTAGTCGGATCGCCTCGCGCAGTTCGACAAATCAAGCTGGTGCCGCGCGCGTGGAACTTTATGATCGATGCAAACCTACTTAAACGCCTCGCCTCGATGAACCAACGCCTTTTCGCCCGCCCCGCCTGCCTCCTCTTGCTGATCGCATTCACGCTCGCCGCCGGCGTTGCCGGAGCCGGAGCGGCGGACTGGCCGTGGTGGCGCGGCGAGAACCGGGACGGCATCGCGCCGGCCGGGCAGAATCCGCCGGTCGAGTTTGGGCCAGGCAAAAACGAGCGTTGGTCCGCGCCGGTGCCGGGGCGCGGGCACGGCTCCGCCACGGTCGTCGACAAGCGGGTCTTCCTCGCCTTCGCCGACCCCGAGGCGCAGCAGGAGGGCGTGCTCTGCTTTGACCGGCAGACGGGCAAGGAACTCTGGAAGACCGTGGTGCACCAGGGCGGGCTGCCGGAAAAGATGAACAGCAAGGCGAGCCACGCCTCGTCCACGCCGGCCTGCGACGGCGAGCGCGTCTATATCAATTTCCTGAATGGCGGCTCCGCCTTCACCACCGCGCTGACCGTGGAGGGCGAAATGGTGTGGCAGCGCGAACTCTGCAAATACACGATCCACCAGGGCTACGGGTCGTCCCCGGCGATCTACCGCGACCTCGTCATCGTCTCCGCCGACAACAAAGCCGGCGGCGTGATCTGCGCCTTCCACCGCGCGGACGGCAAGCCCGCCTGGCGGGTCGAGCGCCCGAAATTCCCGAACTACGCCTCGCCGATCATCCACCGGGTCGGCGGGACCGACCAGCTCTTCATGCACGGCTGCGAGTTGGTCTCGTGCTTCGATCCGCTGACCGGCGAGAAGCGCTGGGAGTTCCCCGGCTCGACTACCGAATGCGTGACCTCGATCGTGACCGATGGCGAGCGGATCTTCATCAGCGGCGGCTATCCGAAAAACCATGTCGCGGCGGTCGCGGCGGACGGCTCGGGCAAGGTGGTCTGGGAGAACAATAGCCGCGTCTATGTGCCGTCGATGTTGGTCAAGGACGGATACCTTTACGCCATCAAAGACAACGGCGTCGCCGCGTGCTGGAAGTCCGCCACCGGCGAACCGATGTGGGAGGAGCGCCTCGCCCGCGGCGTGAGCGGCTCGCCCGTCCTCGCCGGCGACCGCATCTACACGGTGGACGAAACCGGCTGGGCATACGTCCATGCCGCCGACCCGAACGAATTCAAGCCCATCGCCAAAAATGAACTCGGCGACGAATCGCTATCCACGCCGACCATCGTGGACGGCGCGATCTATATCCGCGTCGCGACCAACGAAGGCGGCAAGCGGCAAGAGCGGC
The DNA here is from genome assembly GCA_041395145.1 of Verrucomicrobiales bacterium. Taxonomy (GTDB): domain Bacteria; phylum Verrucomicrobiota; class Verrucomicrobiia; order Verrucomicrobiales; family DEV007; genus JAWLBD01. The sequence continues at coordinate 21,555 of JAWLBD010000044.1, forward strand.
TCTATTGTTTCGGCGAATGACGGATGCGCACTAGCCAGTAGAGACGGCACTCTTGCCGTCTTGGACCCGCGGCATCGCCTTTACCTTTTGTCCGCAGCTTTCGAGATAGATCCGCCCTCCGCCGGACGGCTCGGAGAGCCATCCCTGCCTTTGGCTGCGCAAAAAATGGGCGGCCGGCCGCCGGGCAGGGACCTTTCTCCGAAAGGTCCGGCGGCTGCGGGCATCGGCTCGACCCGGAACCGATCGTCTTGCCAAAGCGGCGCGCCTTCCGCCGGACGGCTCGGAGAGCCATCCCTGCCTTGGGCTGCGCCTGAACTGGAATTGGCTAGCTCTAGAAGCCGAAGAGATGGGCGAGCACCCCTACGGCGATAAAGCCGCCGGAGCAGGCGAGTTTCGCGCGCACCGGCATCGGCTGGAAGCAGACCGACTGGATCGCGAACATCATCCCGAAGGTGAAGGCGGTCGCGGGGATCGCATTGATCGGCGCGTTCCCGAAGCCGTGCCCGGATAGGCAGGCGCGGTAGGCGAGCGCCCCGGCGAGGACGGCGGCGATGCCGTAGCTGACCAGCACGGCGGGGGTCTCGGTCGAAAGCTTCATCGGGGTGCAATATCGCCGCTTTCCCCTCGGGAGGGAAGGCAAATCGGCGCGGCGCGGCGCGGCGATAATTCACTGCGCCAAGGGCTTGGCAGCGCCGGATTTCTCGCCATGCTGCGCGGCGATGAGCCAGCTAGATTTATTCCCGGATTCGGACGCCGCGCGCGCGCGGCATGCGGAGCTTGCCGCCGAGATCGAGCGGCACAATCGGCTTTATTACCTGGAGGCGGAGCCAGAGATCAGCGACGCCGATTTCGACAAGCTGCTGCGCGATTTGATCGACCTGGAGGAGGCGCACCCGGACCTGCGCACGCCGGATTCTCCCACCCAGCGGGTCGGCGGCGCGCCGCTGGAGGGCTTCACCCAGATCACGCATCGCGTGAAGATGATGAGCCTCGACAACACCTATTCGGAGGAGGAGATGGCGGAATTCTACGCGCGATTGCAGAAGGGCTTGGGCGAAGACGAAGTGCCGTGCGTGATCGAGCCGAAGGTCGATGGCGTGGCGGTCTCGCTCTACTACGAAAATGGCGTGATGAAATACGCCGCGACCCGCGGCAACGGCGAGGTCGGCGACGACATCACCCACAACATCCGGACGATCCGGTCGGTGCCGCTGCGCCTGCCGGCCGGCGCGCCGCAGACGTTCGAGGTCCGGGGCGAGGTCTATTTTCCGATCGAGGCGTTTGAAAAGCTCAACGCCGAGCGCGAGGCGGCGGGCGAGCCGAAATTCGCCAACCCGCGCAACGCGGCGGCCGGCTCGCTCAAGCAGCTCGACTCGCGCATCACCGCCAAGCGCCCGCTCGACATCATCTTCCACGGCTTCGGCTTGGCGGAAGGCTTCGCGCTCGAGAAACAGGAAGGCTTGCTCGACCTGCTGGATCAGGCGGGGCTGCGCAAGCCGGACCTCTATTGGCGGGCGAAGGATCTCGAAGAAATCCTCGGCGCGATCCGCGAGCTGGACGCCAAGCGCCACACGCTTTCCTACGAGACCGACGGCGCGGTGGTCAAGGTCAACTCGGTCGCCCAGCAGCGCTCGCTCGGCACCACCTCGAAAGCCCCGCGCTGGGCGATCGCTTTCAAATACGCTGCCGAGCAGGCGATCACCAAAGTCGTCTCGATCGAAATCCAGGTCGGCCGCACCGGCGCGCTGACCCCGGTCGCCAATCTCGAGCCCGTTTTCGTCAGCGGCAGCACCGTTTCGCGCGCGACCTTGCACAACGAGGAGGAGGTCGCCCGCAAAGACGTCAGGGTGGGGGACACCGTCGTGATCGAAAAGGCGGGCGAGATCATCCCGGCGGTCATCGAGGTGAAGAAAGAATTTCGCACCGGGGCGGAAGAGCCGTTCCAGATGCCGGAGGCGTGCCCGGTCTGCGGCACGCCGGTCAAGCGCGACGACACCCAGGTCGCCGTGCGCTGCCCGAACCGAGAGTGCCCCGAGCAAGTCAAACGGCGTCTAGAGCATTTCGCCTCCCGCGCCGCCATGGACATCCGCGGCTTGGGCGAAAGCCTCGTCGATCAACTCGTCGCCGCCGGCTTGGCCAAGGATGTCGCCGACATCTACGCGTTGAAGCCGGAGGCGCTCGCCGGGCTGGAGCGGCAGGGCAAGCGCAGCATCGAAAAGCTGCTCGAAGCCGTCGAAAAATCAAAGTCCCAGCCGCTCTGGCGCCTCATCTTCGGGCTCGGCATCCTGCACGTTGGCGCGTCGTCCGCGCAGACGCTTGCCGCTGAATTCCGGGGGCTCGACCGGCTGAAGGCGGCGACCGCCGAGGAGCTGGAAGCCGTCCCCGACATCGGCGGGATCGTCGCCGCCAGCATCAAAGGCTGGTTCGAGGACGAGGGCAACCTTGCGCTGCTCGACCGCCTGCGCGCGGCGGGGCTGCCCACCGAGATCGCCGCCGCCGCCGATGATGCCGAAGCCGCGCCGCAGGATCTGGCGGACACGACCTGGGTCATCACCGGCACGCTCAGCGAACCCCGCGAGACGTTTGCCGACCTCATCCGCGCCCGCGGCGGAAAGGTCACCGGCAGCGTCTCTAAGAACACCTCATTCCTGCTCGCCGGCGATAAGGCGGGATCAAAGCTCGACAAAGCCGCCAAGCTCGGCGTCGAAACGCTCGACGAAGCCGCCTTCCGCGAAAAGCTCGGGCTTGATTGATCGAACCGCCAACGGCGGCGTGCTGAATCGCGAATCTCTGCTATGGGTGGCGTCTCCACCCAAATAGCCGCTTATGCCTACCCAACCTGCCGTCGTCAATTTCGCGCCCGAACCGGGCAGCGTCGAAGTCCGCGAGATCCCTGTGCCGGAGATCGGGGACGAGGATGTGTTGCTCGCCGTGCGCGCGGTTGGCGTGTGTGGCAGCGACTTGCACCAGTGGCGCGCCGAACATAGCTGGCCGGTGAATTACCCGGTTGTGCTGGGGCACGAATTCTCCGGCGAGATCGCGGCGTTGGGCAAGGCGGTCAAAGGCTGGAGCGAGGGCGATGCGGCGGTCAGCGAGACGGCGGCGGTCATCGACGCGGACAGCCCGATGACCCGGCGCGGCCTCTACAATCTGGACCCGAACCGCAAGGGGTTCGGCTACGGCGTCAACGGCGCGATGGCCAAGTTCGTCCGCGTGCCCGCCCGCTGCCTGCACCGCATCCCGCGCGGGCTGCCGCTGGAGCGCGCCGCGCTGACCGAGCCGTGCTGCGTCGCCTTCAATGCCGCCGTCGGCAACTGCCGGATCCTACCCGGCGACCGCATCCTCGTCATCGGTCCCGGCACCATCGGCGTCTTGTCCGCTGCCGTCGCCCGCCTGTGCGGCGCAGAGGTCGCCGTGCTCGGATTGCCCGCCGACGCCGTGCGCCTCGACATCGCCAAAAAATATGGCTGCACCGCGCTCGACAACAACGAGAGCGCCGCCGACTGGTGCCGCCAGCGCGACGGGCTGGGTGCCGATGGCGTGATCGACGCCGCCGGCATCTCGCCGACCCTCAAGGTCGCCATCGACCTCGTCCGCCCGGCGGGCTGGATTTCCAAAGTCGGCTGGGGGCGCGCCCCGGTCGGGTTCTCGCTCGATCCGATCGTGCAGAAAAACGTGACCCTCCAGGGCAGCTTCAGCCACAACTGGCCGATCTGGGAGCGCGTCCTCGCCCTCCTCGCCTCCGGCGCGCTCGACCTCGATCCCGTCATCGGCGGATCCTGGTCGATCCCCGATTGGGAGCATGCCTTCGAGACCATGCACGGCGGCTCGATCGTCAAGGCGGTCATCGAACCAGGAAAAGCATGAATTCTAATATTTATAAAATTTTCTTGTCTGTTGAGTATTTTTTGACATAATACGGAACATGAATGCGCCTGCTCCGAAAATCTTCCGCCTGATTGTCGCTCTAGCCTGCTCGCTTTTCCCGCTCCTGTCTGCGCAAGCGGGGCGTGTTGTGGTCATCGATCCCGGGCATGGCGGGCGCGACAACGGGGCGGTTTGGGGCGGGTAAAGGAGAAGGACCTAAATCTGGACGTCGCCAAGCGAGTCGAGGCTATTTTAAAAAAACAGGGCGTCGAAGTGCGGATGACGCGGCGGAGCGACACCTATGTCTCGCTGGATTCGCGGGCGGCGATCGCGAACCGCTACCGGGACTCGGTCTTTGTTTCGATCCATTTCAACGCGTCCCTCAACCGGTCGATCAAGGGGATCGAGACGTTCTACATGAGCAGCCGGGGATCGGTGCTCGCCTCCCGCATCCAGCGTCGGCTCGCCCAGCGAATCCGGACCAACAACCGGGGCATCAAGCGCCATCACTACGCGGTTTTGACCAAGACCAAGGGCGTCGCCGTCCTCGTCGAGTGCGGCTTCATCAGCAATTCATGGGAGCGCAATCGCTGCGCGCAGAGCTGGTTCAAAGAAATCCTCGCCCAAGAGATCGCCAGCGGGATCCGCTCGTATTTGAAAAGCTGATCCGATCCGGGAAGCTAGCGCAGCAGGGTGAAGCCGCCGTCGATGTCGTAGGCGGAGCCGGTGATGAAGGCGGCTTCGTCCGAGCAGAGGAAGGCGGCGAGCGCAGCGATTTCCTCCGGCTTGCCCATGCGGCCGATCGGCTGGGTGGCGGCGAGCTTCGCGAACATCTCCTCCTCCTGGCCGGGGTAGTTTTGCTTCAGGTAGTTGTCCACGAAGGGCGTGTGGACGCGGCCGGGGCACAGGCAGTTGCACCGGATGCCCGCGCCGATGTAATCCCGCGCGACGCTCAGCGTCATCATGTGGACCGCGCCCTTGCTCATCGAGTAGGCAAACCGGTCGGGGATGCCGATTTTCGAGGCGACCGAAGCGAGGTTCAGGATCGCGCCGCCGCCGCCTTCGACCATCGGTTTGATCGCGGCATGCAGGCAGTGGTAAACGCCGCGGACATTGACCGATAGGATGCGCTCGAAATCCTCCGGCGACGTGTCTTCGAGCTTCCCGACATGGGCGATGCCGGCGTTGTTGACCAGGATGTCGATCCGCCCGAGCTGCCGCACGATCTCGTCGAAATTGCGCGCCACGTCAGCGTGGTCCGACACATCGCACGCCCACGCGGAAACCTCGCCGCCCGCCGAGGCGATCTCGACCGCCGCCGCGCTCGCCGCCGCCTGGTCACGGTCCACGATCGCGGCGTGCGCCCCCTCGGCGGCAAAGCGTTCGGCGATCGCGCGCCCGATGCCGGACGCGCCGCCGGTGATGACTGCGAATTTTTTCTGGAGTCTCATAGTGCGGTCGATCAAAACTTATCAGAGACGCCGGGTCCGCAGCGGTCAAGCAAATGGGCGGGCGGCGATCTGGAGGCGGGGCGGTCTCTAGCTAGCGGCTCAGATCGCCCTGGTGGAGCAGCTTGAATCCGTTTTTGAAAAGCGCGCTGGAGGCAAATTCGACATCATCGACATAGAGCGCGAGCGCCGCCTTACCGCGCGGCTGGACCAGCAGCGGGTAGCTGAAGTGGATGTTCGACTCCGCCTCGAGCAGCGCGGCTAAAACCTTCGGGATCGTCGCCGGTCCCTCCGGCAGCTCGACCACGATGATGTCGGCGCAGGTATGCCCGATGCCTTTCTCCATGAAGACCGTTTCCACCGTCTCCGGATCGGTGACCACCATCCGGATCAGCGTCATATCGACAGAGTCCTGCACGCTCAATCCCAGCACATAGACCCCGGCGTCGCCGATCAGCTTGATCACGCTAAAAAGCGCCCCGACCCGGTTCTCCAAAAAAATCGAATACTGCCGGACCGGCTCCGCGCCCGACTCGATCGCGGGGCTGACGTTTGTCGTTGAGTTTGAGATAGGCATGAGAGAGACCGCAGTCTAGCGCAGAATCCGAAAAAGGGGAGGGCGATTCTGCGCCGGGCCGTCCGCCAGAGGCACCCCAGATCGATTTTTGCCACCGGCTCGCACCGGGTGGCATGCGCACGCCGCGCCCGCCCCCGGTGGCATCGACAGGCTGCGCCTGTTCGAAAACCTAGGGACGCCTTGGTCGGAAGGCGAAGGCGGTGCCGCGGGGCGAAGGCGGCATGAGTGCCGTCTCTATCAGCCTGTCGATTCTGCCTAGAGAGCCGGGCGGTTGGCGAGCGCTTCGGCGATCGTTTGCTCGGCTTCGGCGAGTTCGGCTCCGGTGAGTTCGAGGCGCGGCGGGCGGACGCGGCGGTGCCCCATGTCCACCTTTTCTTGCACCAGCTTGATGAGCTGGACGAACTTCGGCACGGTGTCGAGGCGGAGGAGCGGGAGGAACCAGCGGTAGAGATCGAAGGCTTTCTCGTGTTCGCCGTTCATCGCGTAGTCGTAGATCGCCACGGATTCTTTCGGGAACGCGTTGACCAATCCCGCGATCCAGCCGGTCGCCCCGGCGGCCACGCCTTCCACGATCACGTCATCCACGCCGACGAGGGGGTGGAGCCGGTCGCCGATCAGGGCGCGGATGGCGGTCACGCGGCGGACATCGGTGCTCGATTCTTTGACCGCGGCGAGATTGGCGTGCTCGGCGGCAAGCTCGGCGACCTGCTCGGGCAGGAAGTCGGTTTTGTAGGCGACCGGGTTGTTGTAAAGCATGCAGGGCAGCGAGGTCGCGCGGATGACCGTATCGACGTGCGCCTTCATCTCGCGCCAATCCGTGCTGTAGGCATACGGCGGCAGGACCATCAGCCCCTGGCAGCCGGCGCGCTCCGCCCGCTGGGCGAGGTCCACAGCTTCGGCGGTCGAGAGCGCGGCGATGCCGGGGACGACCGGCGCGTCACCCGCCGCCGCGACGCAGGTTTTCATCAGCGCTTCCTTTTCGTCGAGGCTGAGCGTGGCGCCTTCGCCGAGCGACCCGCAGGGCACGACTCCGGTGCAGCCGGCGTCGAGCAGCCAGCGGCAGTGATCGGCGACGAAGCCATGGTCGATGCTGTAGTCGTCGTTGAGACCGGTGGTGATTGCGGGCAGGACGCCTTTCCAGTTCATGGGATGGTGGTGGTTGATGGGTTTTGCTGAGCTTGGCTCCCTAAATTCGTCTCCGCCAGATGCAAACGATTCCGGCGCGGATTCCGCATCGATGTGCGCCGCTCAGGATCGCTCGCCGCCGCCGCGCCCCGGTCCGGCGGCCGCCGCCGCCTCGTAGGCGACTTCGAGCGCCGCGCGGATGATATCGGCGGGCAGATCCGCCAGCGCGAACGTCGTCCAGCCGCGCTGCCCGAATTTGTTGGCGACCGGGGAGACGCCGCCCGCCATCTGGCAAAATTCCACCTGCTGGGCGGGCGTGAGCGCGAGGGTTCGCCGATCCGGTAGAAGCTCGTGCAGGCTGGCGAAGATCCGCTTCCCGGCGACCTTGAAGGCGATGCGGTCGAAGTGGGGAGCCTCGGCGGAGCCGGGGAAGGCGAGGGCGAGCGCTCTGAATTTGTCGGTCGTCATAGCGGACCGCCCTTTGTATCAGACCTGCTTCGGGATGCCAAGGCGGAACGGATCGCCGGCTCGTAGGATGATCTGGCAGTCGGCATTGATGTGCGCGGTGCCGGTGATGTGCGGGATGAGATCCCCGCCGCGCCGCTCGACGCTGCCTTCGAAGACCGAGCCGACGATCGAGGAAGCCTTGCCGCCACGTCTCGCCCTCCGGCGAGCCAGCGCGTGGAGGCAGGCGAGCTTGGCGCTGGTCCCGGTGCCCGCAGGGCGAGCGGTCGTATTCTAAAGCCAGGGCAGAGGACGAAATTGCGGCTGTCGGCGGGCAAGCTCGCCGGGCGGCGCGAAGAGTTCGATGTGGTCGATCTCCATGCCGCCCTCGCCAGTGATGCCCGCGCGTTCCAGCGCCCGCCGCGCGCGGATCTCGCGTAGTCGGTCAGCCGCGCGATGTTCGCCAGGGCGATGTCTTGCCCGTGGTCGTCGATCAGGAAAACCAATTGCCGCCCCACGCGATGTCGCCCGTGCGCCACGCCACCGTATCCCTCGACCTCGATCGCGACGCGATGCCCGGAACCGGTAGCTCGGCATTAGTACCGTGATGCGCCCATCCTCGGCGAGCGTCGCGCGCACCTCGCCGACCGGCGTCTCCAGCCGGTGCGTGCCCGGCGCGATGCGCCCGAGGTAGGCGAGCGTCTCGACCACGCCGATGGTGCCATGGATGCACATGTTGAGGTAGCCGACGTTGTTGAAAAAGATGACGCCTGCCGCGCAGCCGGGATCGGCTGGCTCGACGAGCAGGGCTCCGACCGCCGCCTCGGTGGTGCGCGGTTCGGTGACTAGCGCCGAGCGCAGCCAATCGTGATCCCGGCGCAGGCGCTCGCGTTGGTCCGCCGCCGTGCCGCCGCCAGGTCGGGCGCGCCCTCCACCCACGGTGCGGGTCGGCTCGCCGCCGGTGTGAGTCGATCGAGGCGAAAGCGGATTTCTTCGGCGGGCATCGGGGTGGGGCGTGGATGGATGGTGGTTGGGGCGAACGCGCTATTTTTCGTTCGCCTGGCGGAGCGCTTCGAGCATTTCCCAGCGTTCGTAGGAGGCGGGCGGTCTCGGCTTTGGCATCGTCAGGCGCCGCCATCTTGGCGAGTTTCCTCGTAGCGGTTGAGCTGGAAGTCTTGGTCGGCGAGCAGCGATTCGAGGGCCACGGCGACCTCTTCTTCAACGGCGAGGATCGTCTCCTCGATGCCCTCTAGCTCGATCTTTTCGGCGTAGGTCAGCTTGCGCGGCTTGTCGGCTTTGGCGGCGGTCTGCGCTGCTTTTTGCTGGGCGCTGGAGGCATCGCGATGCGCCAGGGCGCGCGCCCGCGCCGCCTTCTCGCGCTCCTCCCGCTTTTCAAGGTAATACGAATAGTTGCCCGCCTGGACAAAGACGCCGCTTTCCTCGAACGCCACGATCTGGTCGCAGATCCGGTCGAGAAAATAGCGGTCGTGCGAGACGACCAAGACCGAGCCGTCGAAGTCGGCGAGCGCCTCCTCCAGCATGCGGAGCGATGGCAGGTCGAGGTCGTTGGTCGGCTCGTCGAGCACGATGAGGTTGCCGCCGTTCTTGAGCACCTTCGCCAGCATGAGCCGGGCGCGCTCGCCGCCGGAGAGCAGATCGACGCGTTCGTTGATGCGCTGGTCGTTGAACAAACCGGCGCAGGTAAGCGCGCGCGCCCATCGGCTGGTCGCCGAAGTGGATCTTCTCGGTGCCGTCGGCGACTTCATCGAGCACCGAGCCGGTGCCGTCGAGCGCCATGCGCGCCTGGTCGATGTAGTTGATGCGCACCCGCTTGCCGGTCTTCGCGGTGCCTTCGGTCGGCTCCAGCTCGCCGAGGCAGACTTTGAGCAATGTCGTCTTGCCCACGCCGTTGCGCCCGACGATGCCGACGCATTGGCCGGGGCGCAGCGAAAGCGTGGTAAGCCGGAAACCAGCCGGGGAGCCTCGGCGGTGCCGACGTTTACCGAGCCGGCGTTTTCCAGCTCGACCACCGTGTTGCCCAGCGCTCCGGGGCGGGCGGGATGATCAGATCCATCTCGCGCTCCTCGGCGAACGCCAGCCCCCTGCACCGCGTAGAATTGGTCGAGCCGGTGCTTCGACTTGGTGGTGCGCGCCTTCACCCCGGCGCGCACCCATTCGAAAGTTCTTCGCGGAGGAAGCGCTACTTAGGCGCCGCTCGGTCTGTTCGGCGATCTGCTGGCGGACCGCTTTGCCCTCCAGATAGGCGGTGTAGTTGCCGGGGTGCGAGTAGGCTTTGCCGTGGTCGATCTCGATGATCCGCGTGGCGATGACATCGAGGAAATACCGGTCGTGGGTGACGAAGATCGCCGCGCCGCCGAAGCTCGCGAGAAAGCCCTCCAGCCAGCGGATCGAGTCGGCATCCAGGTGGTTGGTCGGCTCGTCGAGGAGGAGCAAGTCGGGCTGCGAGACGAGGGCGCGGCACAGGGCGGCAGCGCCGCTTCTCCCCGCCGGACAGCGGCGCGACGGCGGCGTCCAATGGCGGCGCGCCCAGCGCAGTGACCACCGCCTTCATCCGCGCCTCCAGAGTGCCAGCCGTCGGCGTGATCGATCGGGTGGAGCAACTCGCTCCCAGCTCCGCCTCGCTGCCGTCGCCGCCTCGTAGCGCCGGATCGGCGACGACATCCGCCGCGCCCTCCGCGATGTTTTCGCCGACGCTGCGTTCCGGGTCGAGTTCGAATTCCTGCGGCAGGTAGCCGATGCGCAGGGCGCGGCGGCGCGAGATCTCGCCGGAGTCCGCCGCCTGCTGGTCGGCGAGGATGCGGAGCAGCGATGTTTTGCCGCAGCCGTTGCGCCCGACCAGCCCGACCTTCTCGCCGGCGGCGATCGCCAGCGTCACGCCCTCCAGCAGCGTTTGGTAGCCGTAGGAAAGGCGGAGTTCGTTGGCGGAGAGGAGGGCGTCCATGGGCTGGGGCGATGGGACCGCGCCTGGCGGAGCGGCGGGAAGGCGGAGCCGCCGGGCGGCTGATGAACCCCGGCGCGCGGGCGGCGCGCTAGGGCAGCGGGAAGCGCTGGTTGATCTCCGCCACGCGCAGGCGGATCGATTCGAGCCGGGCGTGGTCGTCCCGGTTTTCGAGCGCTTCGTTGATCAGGTCGGCGATCAATTCCATCTCGGCTTCCGCATCCGCGCGTCGTCACCATGCGGCGTGCCGATGCGGACGCCGCCGCCCTTGGTGACCGGCTCGGTGTCGAACGGGATCGAGTTTTTATTCACCGTGATGCCGGCGAGGTCGAGCGTCTCTTGGGCGACTTTGCCGTTCAGCCCCTTCGGGCGCAGGTCCACCATCATCAGGTGGTTGTCGGTGCCGCCGGAGACGATGCGGAACCCGTGGTAAACGTCCGCTCGCCAGCAGGCTGGCGTTCTTCACGACCTGTTCTTGGTAGGTTTTAAACTCAGTACGCAGCGCCTCGCCAAAGCAGACCGCCTTCGCCGCGATGACGTGCATGAGCGGGCCGCCCTGGATGCCGGGGAAGACGTTCGAGTTGATCTTCTTCGCCAGGTCCGGGTTGTTCGTGAGGATCAGGCCGCCGCGCGGGCCGCGCAGGCTCTTGTGCGTCGTGCTGGTCACGAAATCGGCGTGCGCCATCGGGCTGGGGTGCACGCCCGCCGCGACCAGTCCCGCGATGTGCGCCATATCGACGAACAGATACGCGCCGACCGACTTGGCGATTTCCGCCATGCGGGCAAAGTCGATGATCCGCGGGTAGGCGCTGGCCCCCGCCGTGATCATGGCGGGTTTCGTTTCCTCCGCGATCTGCGCGAGCGCGTCGTAGTCGATCCGCTCGGACTCGGGCGAGACGCCGTAGTGGGTGACCTCGTAGAATTTGCCGGAGAAGTTCGCCTTGTTCCCGTGGGTCAGGTGTCCGCCGTGGGACAGGTCCATGGTCAAAATCTTATCGCCCGGATTGAGCACCGAAAAGTAAACCGCCGCGTTCGCCTGGCTGCCGGAGTGCGGCTGCACGTTGGCGAAATCCGCGCCGAGAACAATTCCTTCGCGCGGTCGATGGCGAGGTCCTCGGCGACATCCACGTTTTCGCAGCCGCCAGCCAGCGGCGAGTACGAACAGCCTTCGGCGTATTTGTTGGTCAGGACGGAGCCTTGCGCCTCGCGCACCGCGCGGCCTGGCGAAGTTCTCCGACGCGATCAATTCGATGTTGTTCTGCTGGCGCTCCTCCTCCTCGCGGATCGCCGCGTAGATCTGCGGGTCAGCCGGCGTGCAGCGCGGTGAGCGGAATACCGCCTTCGCCCGGCGCGCGCTGTCGAATTTGCCCACGCGCCGCGCTTGTCGCCATTGCCGCCGTCGAACGGCGTCGCCAGCCAGCGGTCCACGATCTTCTTCGCGGTCTCGACGCCGGTTTTTGCCGGACAGGCAGAGGACGTTGAGGCATTGCTCACGGGTCGTGGCGGCTTCCTCCTCGTCGAAAGCGACCGATGCCTGGACTCTAAATGCCCGGATGGCGGTTCGCCGCGATGCTCATCCCGATGCCCGGGTGCAGAAAAGCATGCCCGCATCCGCTTGCCCGGACAAGACGCGCCCGGCAACCAGATGCGCGTATTCCAGGTAATCGACCGATTCCGCGCTGTCGGTGCCGAGGTCCTCGACCTCGTAGCCGCCCGCCGCAGGTGCTCGGCGATGGCGTCCTTCAGGGCGACCCGCCGTCAGTCGGCTCCGAGGGCGAGGCGTTGCGGGCGGTCGGATGGATTCGCGTTGGCGTTGGCGTTCACGTCTTTGGATTCAGAAGGGCTAGGGGTGGGGGATGCGGATTTGAAAGTCTGGTCGATGTATTCGCGGAGGCTCGGCAAAACGGCGCGCAGCACGTCGCGGGTCTGGGCATAGACGCGCACGCCCATCCCGATCGGGTCCGGCACGTCGCGCCCGCGCAGCGCGTCCTGCGCGGCGAATTCGGTCACCAGATACGCCTTGTCCGCCGCTTCGGGAAAGTAGGCGTGCACCGCCTGCAGGTGCCCGCGCGTCATCCCGAAAATATGGGTCGCCTCCGCCGCCATCTCCGGCGTCAGCATGTTGCTCCGCTGGTGCGAGATGTCGATCCCCAACTCGCGGAGGACCTGCTGCGACTCCGGCGAGGGCGGCTGCCCGTCCCACGCGCTGATCCCGGCGGACACGACCTCGTAGTCGCCGCGCGCCTTGACCAACTCACGAAAAAGCGCCTCCGCCATCGGGCTTCGGCAGACATTGCCGGTGCAGAGGAAGAGGACGCGCTTCACGGGCTGGGTGGAGGCAGGCACAGGCACCCCAATCAAGCCAGCCTTCCGCGATGTCAATGCCGATTGGGCGAATGGCCGCAGATTGAGGCGGGGTCGGAAGGCGCGCTATTGCCTGTGCCCTTCCCCAACCTTGCGTTCTGCCGCCCTCTCGCCCAGCAAACCCAAGTCTCCCTCGCATCATCACCCAAGTCTAAAACCTCCTTGGTGATGAGACAAATCGCGGGGTGCGACCCTGTGGCGCTAACGACCCGGCCGCCGCGCGTGCCAGTCGGTCGCGCCTTGGAACGCGTGGGCGGACCGGAGGAGGTTGGCTTCGCCGAGGTGGGGACCGAGGAGCTGCATGCCGATGGGGAGCGGATTGCCGGAGTTTTCGGCGAAGCCGCAGGGGAAGGTGATGCCGCAGATGCCGGCGAGGTTGGCGGCGATCGTATAGATGTCGGCGAGATACATGTGGAGCGGGTCGTCGGTGCATTCGCCGATCTTGAAGGCGGGCGTCGGCGTGGCGGGCGAGGCGATGAGATCGACGGTCTCGAAGGCCTGGAGGAAGTCGCCGCGCACGAGGGTGCGGACCTTTTGCGCCTTTCCGTAGTAGGCGTCGTGGTAGCCGCTGCTCAGCACGTAGGTGCCCAGGATGATGCGGCGTTTCACCTCGTCGCCGAATCCCTCCGCGCGCGATTTTTTGTAGCAGTCGAGCAGGCTTTCCACCGGCTTGCCGGTCCGGTGCCCGTAGCGGATGCCGTCGAAGCGGGCGAGGTTGGCGGACGCCTCGGCGGTGGCGATAACATAGTAGGTTGCCACGGCGTATTCGGTGTGGGGCAGCGAAATTTCCTTTATTTCGGCACCGAGTCCTTCGAGCACTTTGATGCCGGCTTCTACGGCGGCGCGGACCTCTGGGTCGATGCCGTCGGCGAAGTATTCCTTGGGCAAGCCGACGCGCAGCCCCGCGACGCCCGCGTTCAGCCCGGCGGCGTAGTCCGGGGCGGGATCTGCCAGGCAGGTCGAGTCGTTCGGGTCCGGTCCGGCGATGGCACCGAGGAGCAATGCGGCGTCTTCGGCGGTCTTCGCCATCGGTCCGATCTGGTCGAGCGACGAGGCGAAGGCGGTGAGCCCGAAGCGGGAGACGCGGCCGTAGGTCGGTTTGAGCCCGACGCAGCCGCACAGCGCGGCGGGCTGCCGGATCGAGCCGCCGGTGTCGGTGCCCAGCGCGGCGATCGCCTCATCCGCCGCCACGACCGCCGCCGAGCCGCCGCTCGACCCGCCGGGGATGCGCTCGGCGTCCCACGGGTTGCGGGTTAGTTGCAGCCCGGAGTTTTCGGTCGTCGATCCCATGGCGAATTCATCCATGTTCGTCCGCCCCAGCGGGATCGCGCCCGCCGCGCGCAGCTTGGCGATCGCGGTCGCATCGTAGGGCGAGGTGTATTTTCCGGCGAGGATCTTTGACGCGCACGAGCACGGCTGGTACTTCACATTGATCAGATCTTTGATCGCCACCGGGATGCCGCCCAGCGGCAGCGAGACGATCCGCCTGGTCCGCCAAGGCGAGCGCCGATTCCACATCCACATTCAGATAGCCGCCGATCCCGCCTGTCCTTGGCGGCGATGGCATCGGCGACGCCTTGAACGAGTTCGCGGGGCGAGATTTCTTTGGCGCGCAGGCGCTTCTGCGCTTCGGCGAGGGTCAGGGTAGCGAAAGCATGGGCAGGGTGGGGGAAGGCAATGTCTGGAAATTGGTCAGTCCGATAATTCAGGATTCAGCGGAGCAGGCAGGCAGCGTCTTCACTTCGCCAGTCGACACTCGAATTCGAGTGACCAGGCGATGCGGGTGCAGCTTTTTGGCGACCCTGAGCCGCCGCCGCGATAGCTACGCGAACTTCAAATCCGTATTCTGCAGCGTTCTCTTCTTTAAGTTCGCGCACTTGCAGAATGATGGATTTGGCTCCGCCCTTAGATGTTGTTTTGGTAGTCATCTCCGATGAATTCTTCGGAGTGTGCAAATTACCGGCAATTCAGAAGCCATGTCGAGCGAAGCACCTGCGAATGGACTGCCGGACATGCGGGTTTGCGATGTGTTTGCAGTTCCATGTCGGCAGAAATCAACCTGGTGGACGCCAGCACAAGCCACATGCAAGGCGTCATCGGTTGCTTTCTGGGAATGACGCCGCCCTAAAACTAACTCTTCCGCAAGGGCGATAACCGGTTCATTGACAACCAGCAAGGGAGGTCTTGGAGCAAAGCCAGCCTCGACGCCGCCATCTTTTCCTCCCTCGACTAATTTCGTCAATCACAATTTGCGGTTAAAAAAGCTCGTATTTTGATCGATGGTTTTCCCACCACTCAATCGTGAGTTTTCGCCGTGCGAAACATGGACAATGTCTCGCGGTTTCCGCGCCACATAGTAGCTAGGGATCGTGGTTTCAATGAAAACGGTCTCCATCATCCCAGCATATGCGGCTCAGGCACCCTCCACGACCTTGGGCGTCACGAATTCTTCCGCGGTGCGCTTCGGCGCGTTGCCCAGCACCGCCTCGCGGTCGAGGCTCGGGCGCTCGGCGTCCTCGCGCAGCGCGTCGAAGCCAAGGATGGCGTGGGCGGTCGGCTCGATGCCATCGACGTCGAGCGATTCGATCTTTTGCACGTAGCCGAGGACTTTCTCCAACTGCGCGCCGTAGCGCTCCGCCTCCTCGTTGGTCAGGTCAGGCGGGCGAGATTGGCGACGTAGCGGACATCGATGGTGGGGGCGCTCATGGTGCGGGCAATGATGGGCGGCGCGGCGGGGGGCGCGTCAACGGAAGGCTTGGGCAAAAGGTTGACCGGCGGTGCGGCAGGCACTTGGCCGGGCGTCGGGATCACCCAATTTTGCTTGCAATCGCCGCGCATCGGTGGGAAGGCGGCGCATGTCTGAAAAGCCCCTCGCCTTGCAAGATCGCGTCGCCATCGTCACCGGTGCCGGTCGCGGGATCGGTCGCGCCATCGCCCTCCGCTTCGCCGCCGCCGGAGCCAAGGTCGCCGCCGTCAGCCGCACCGAAGCCAACGCCGCGTCCGCCGCCGATGAGATCAACGCGGCGCACCCCGGCGCGGCGAAAGCCTACGCCGTGGACGTCGCCGATCCCGAGGCGGTCAACGCGCTCGCCAAAGCGGTGGCCGGCGACCTCGGCGGAGCCGACATTTTGGTCAACAACGCCGGCGTGACCCGCGACGGGCTGAGCATGCGGATGAGCGACGCGGACTGGGATCTCGTGCTCAACACGAACCTGAAGGGCGCCTTCCACGCCTGCCGCGCCTTCCAGCGCGCCCTGCTCAAATCGCCCCACGGCCGCATCATCAACATCAGCTCGGTGATCGGGCTGATCGGCAATCCGGGACAGGCCAACTACGCCGCCAGCAAGGCGGGCCTCATCGGCTTGACCAAATCGCTCGCCCGCGAGTTCGCCCGCCGCGGCGTCACCGCCAACGCCATCGCCCCCGGTTTCATCGAGACCGACATGACGTCGGAACTCAATGAGGACCTCCGCGAGACCGTCCTCAAAGGCGTCCCGCTCGGCAAGTTCGGCTCCGCGGACGACATCGCCGCGACCGCCGAATTCCTCGCTGGCGACGGCGCCCGCTACATCACAGGCCAGACGCTGGTGGTGGACGGCGGCATGGTCATGTGAGGGGGATCGCTAGAGCGGTCTATATCGCCGCTGGCTTTGCGATCGGGAGTCAAAAAACGGTCCGCGCAACGCCGAGGTGCGCCCAGACCTTTTCGGGCGTCCAGCCATCGGCGCGCAGGGCGCGCAGCGAGGTGGCCTGGTCCCGTTTGGCGAGGCGTTTGCCGGAGCGGTCGCAGATCAGGCGGTGGTGGTGCCACGCCGGGACGGGAAAGCCGAGCAGGGCTTGGAGCAGGCGATGGAGGTGGGTGGAGCCGAACAGATCCTCGCCGCGGGTGACCAGCGTGATGCCTTGCGCGGCGTCATCGGCGACGACCGCGATGTGGTAGGAGGCGGGCGCATCTTTGCGGGCGAGGTCGGCGTCGCCGAGCAATTCGGGGCGCGCGATTTGGGTTCCCTTTTCGCGGTCGAGCCAATGGAGCGGTCCGGCTTGGGCGGCGGCTTTGGCGACATCGATCCGCCAGGCGTGGGCGTCGCCCGCCGCGAGACGGTCGGCGGTTTCGGCGGGATCGAGGTGGCGGCAGATGCCTGGGTAGAGCGGGCCGTCGGGACCCTGCGGCGCGCTCGCCATCCGGTCGATCTCGGCGCGGATCTCCGCCCTCGTGCAGAAGCAGGGGTAGAGGACGCCGAGGGCGCGCAGCCTTTCCAAGACGGCGTCGTATGAGGCGAGGTGCTCGCTTTGCCGCCGGACCGGGCGCTCCCAGGCCAAGCCGAGCCAGCCGAGGTCATCCCAGATGGCGTCCTCAAATTCCGGCCGGCTGCGCCCGAGGTCGATGTCTTCGATGCGGACGAGGAATCGCCCCCCGGACCGGCGCGCTTCCTCCGCCGCGAAGAGCGCGGCGTAGGCGTGTCCGAGGTGCAGGAACCCGGTCGGGCTGGGGGCGAATCTGGTGATGGCGGCGGCGATGCGCAATCGTTCGCCGCGCCGATTCTGGTGGCAAAGAAAATTTCGGCGAGACCCCTACTCGCCGAGGCAGTAAACCTTTCCGTCCTTGCCGGCGACGAAGAGCTTGCCGTTGGCGGCGGCCATGCCGTCCCAGACGGGCAGGGTGGGAAGTTGCAGGCGCCCCTTCTCCTCGCTGTCGGCTTTGCTCACCGCCATGAGGATCGAACCTTGCTCGCCGCGCAGGGCGGCATCCTGCTGGGCGAGGAGCGCGTCCACGGATTCGTCGCGGCGGGTGATCCGCGCGAACGTCTCTTCCTCGTCGATGAGATCCGGCGCGCCGGCGATAAAGATCGTGTCGCCGGCCAGCGCCATGCCTTGCGGGAAAAGCGGGACGTCTTCCGCCCAATTCATCTCGACCTGAAACGACGATTTTCCAGCGTCGCCGGGCTTCTTGTTGGCGTTGGCGCTCCCCTTTCCTTTGCCCTTGCCCTTCCCGGCGTTTGGCATCCCGGCGAACTTGAGCGCGTCGCCGAGCTTTCCGGGCACGCGCTCGGTATTGGCCGCCTCGCCCTTCGCGCCACCCTGCACGGCGGACTCCGCCTTTCCGCCGGTGAAGGCGGACGCCACGGCGGGCGCGGTGCCGGGATCGGCGGACGGATCTTCGGCGCGCGCTTTGATCTCGGCGGCGGTCAAGGCGGCGTGATAGACGCGGACTTCGTCGATCAGCCCTCGGTAGGCGAAGGGCGATTCGTATTCGGCGACGGCCGAGCCGGAATCCGCGCCGATGTCGAGCGGCTGCTTCGGGTTTTCGGCGAGCAGCGCCGGCGCTTTGTCCTCGGCGGCGAGCTCGCCGTTGACATAGAGTTTCATCGTCCGGTCGAGATCGACCGTCGCGGCGAGGTGCGTCCACCCGGCGGCGAGCGCGGCGTCCGCGCCGATTTCGCCAAGCGCATTATCGCTGCGGACGGCGAAGCGGGGCTTGCCGCCCTGGAGGTAGATCGCGTAGCCGTTTTGCGGGCCGCCGTGGGCGACGACCGCGCCGTCATTTGACTCGGGGCGCACCCAGGCTTCGACGGTCAGCGGCGTGCCGGTTACCGGATCGACATTCGCGCCGGTGCCGAACGTCACGACCGAGGCCCGGCAGCGGCGGGATCGGTTCACACCTTTGCGCTTCAGCTCCCTGCTTCGGTCCGCCGACCGCGCTTTTCGGGATGTCGGGCTGTTCCTTGGGCGCGGAGAAGAGCTGGTGCTCGATGGTCGTCGTCCATTTGAGATACTGCGACTTCCGCCCGTAGCCGAAGACGTTTTCGCCATCGTGGACGAGCAGGCGACCGCCGGGCGTGAATTTGCCCGCTTGGTAGTATCCGTTGTGGGACCCGGCAAAGCTCTTCCCATAGACCCAATAGGCGCGGTGGAACCACTCGCTGTCGAGAAAGCCGTTCGGCGAAAAGAGGTGGACGCCTTCGCCGCGCTGGTCCGCGCCCTGTTCCGCCGAATTGCCGGAGACCGGCGCGATGTCGATCCGGTTGCCTTCGAAGTCGAACTTCTGCGAGCGCATGTAGAGGAACTTGCCGTCGCAGGACAGGATGTCGGGCAGCCCGACCGGACCTTGCAGCGTCTTGGTGACCTCCTGCAGGTTGTTGCCGGTCTCCGGGTTCTTGTCGTCGAAGAGCTTTTCGAGCAAGACCTCGCCGGTCAGCGGGTCGAGTTTGAAAAGGTGGATGCCGCCGTCCAGGAAATACGAGCGCCCCGCCACGAACCAGACGCCGCCGCCTTCCAGCAGCGCGCTGCCGTGCACCGGCCAGACGGATTCGAGCTGCTCGAAGGCGAAGAGCCGCCGGTCCTCCGGCGCGGCGCGGAAACGCCAGATCAGCTCGCCGTCGGCGGCGCGCAGGCAATAGACCCAGCCGTCCGCGCCCCCGAAATACGCGCGGCCATTCCAGATCGTGGGCGGCGAATCGACGCGCCCGCCCGCCGTGAACCGCCACGCGACCGCGCCGCTTTGTTCGTCCAAGGCGACGACCTCATGGGCATCGACGCGGGCGACGTAAACGCGGCCGGCGGCGACAGTCACCGCGCTGAGCCTGCCTTGCAGGTCGGCGGTCCATTTTTCGCGGGCGTCGGCGGGCACGTCGGATTTGCTGGCGCCGCTGCGCTGGTTATCGGCGCGGTAGGTCGGCCAGTCGGCGGCCCCGGATTCGGCGGCGATCACCGCGCCGAAGGCAGGTCCCTTCTCCAGCCGGTTCGGCGCGGGCATTTCGGGGGCGCGCCGGGTCGGCGAATCGGCGGCCAGCGCGTTGAAGCCGAAGAGCTTCGCCTCGGGGAAGCAGAAGCAATTGTGGGGCGGCGCGTAGGTCAGCCCGTTGCACGGCATCACGCCGTAGAGGCAGCCGCCGCGCACCCAGTGGTGGATTTCCCAGTGCTTGTTCGCGTAGTCCACGAATTCGATCCCGGTGCGGGATGGCATCAGATATTTGTCCGTCGCCTTGGCGATGTAGCAGCGGTGGTGGAACCAATACGTCTGCACATCGGGCGGGAATTCGCTTTTGACCTCGCCGGTCCGCGGATCGCGCCCGGTGTAGATCCCGGTGTCGCCGCCGCTGGTCGTCGGCGCGACCCAGACCAGCCCGCCGGAGACGATGATATCCTCGGGCGATTCGTAGCCCGAGCGCGCGTGCGGTCCCTCCCACAGCTTTTCGCCGCTGGCGGCATCGAGCGCGACCATCTTCCGGTCGCCGCCGGCGTAGAGCACGGTGTCTTTGTAAACGACGAGCCGGGGACCGAAGTTGAAGGTCAGCGCCGGGCGACGCGTGGCGGGTTCGCTCGCCCACACCTGCTTCCCGTCCGCGCGGTTCAGGCAGACGACCTTGTCGCCGTCGTGATAATAGACGCGCTCCGCATTGGCGCTCAGCGTGAGCGGCGCGACCTTCGTCTCCAGCTCCCAGCGCTTCTCGCCGGTCGCCTCATCATACGCGGCGATGTGCCGCGCCTGCTCGTTCCAGTGGAAGTCTTTGCGCACCCTCGCCTGGTCGCCGGTGTTGTGCAGCGGCGCGAATTCCGCCAGCTCGTAGGCTCCGCGATTGACCAGCGCGAACAAAAGGTCGCCGTGCTTGATGATCTCTTCCGCGCCCTCGCTGCCCGCATAGGTGCGAACGCTTTCGCCGGTCAGGGCATCGAGCGCCTCGACCGGCGCGACCATGCCGAGCGTGGCGTAGACGCGGTCGCCCTCGGCGACGAGGCGGCGGGCGAGGTGGGTCGGCCCGCTCTTCAGCGGCCAGAGGTGGTTCTGCCATTGCGGGATGTCGCGCTTCCACAGGATCACGCCGTTGAAGCCGTCGCGCGCGATGAGCTTCCAGTCCGCCGGCATCTGGATCGAGACCCGCGACCCCTCGTCCATGATGTAGAACATCTTGCCCTTCGCCGAGACCAGCGCGCTCATGCTCGCCATCCGGTCGTGGTGCCGCGACCAGCGCGGGCTGCCCAGCCATTGCATGTGCCGCGGCGGCCCGACCTCGTCATCGTGCGCGACTGCATTGCCGGACGCGTCGTGCAGGTAGTGGGTCCACTGGTCTATCGTGCCGGGCCACGGCTTGGCGGCGTGTTCCTTCCAGTCGCCCTTCGTGTCGCGGTAGAAGGCTCTGCCGTAGGGTGCCAGCGCGCGCTGGATCTCATCGGGCGCGATCCCCATGAAGTTCGCGTCGTCGGCGACGATCAGGTTCACCATGTTATCCACGTAGGGCAGGCGCCCGCCGGGCGGCAGGCGGTCGAGGCTCACCCGGCCGTAGATCCCGCTCTCTTGCACCGCCTTGCGCGCCGCGCCGAGATCCGCGCCCTCCGCGACCAATCCGTGGACGTGCAACGCCTCTGCCGACGCCCCCAACCCCGCCGCCAGCGAGCCGTCCTTGGCGCCGAGGTGCACCGCGAACCCGCCCTTCAGCCCGGCGGCGTCCAGCAGCGCCTTCGCCGCCGCAGAATTTGGATCGCCTTGCGCGGGCAGGCAGCGCGGCGCAACGAGCGCGAGTAGCAAAACGGCGAAGAGGGGGAGGCGCGAACGGGTCATCAACTATCAAACCACGCTGACCCCGGCGTTGTCACCCTCGATTTTTCTCTTGCCAGCGCCGTTGCCCCCCTTTAGGCGCTTTCGCAATCTACTTGCGTTTTTGATTTCGGGCGGTAGGCGTGAGGCATGAACACGATACGATCCTATCCCGCTGTGATCGCCGCCGCTGCCGCCATGATCGGCGGATTCTCGCTTACTGGTTGCGATCCCGCTCCGCCATCGGCCAAGACCGAGAAGCTACATGTTTTTGCGAGCGTGCCGCCGCTCAAATATGTCGTCGCGCGGATCGGCGGCGAGCGGGTGGAGGCGGAATCGGTGTCGGGACCAGGGCAGGACCCGCATTCGTTGCAGCTATCGCCGTCGCAGGCGTTGGGGTTGGGCAAAGCGAAGCTGTTCTTCGCGGTCGGTATGCCGTTTGAGGAATCGCAGTTGCCCAAGATCCAAGAGAACGCGCCGTCGTTGAAGATCGTGGATGCCAACGCGGGGATCGAGTTGCTCGAGGGGCACTGCGACCATCCGTCCCACGACGAAGAGTCGGAGGGAGAAGACGGCGGCGAGCACGAGCACGAGCACGAGCACGAGCATTCGCACGCCAGCGACCCGCACACCTGGCTGTCGCCAAAGTTGCTCGAGAGGCAGGCGGAGACGATCGCGAAGGCGCTGGCCGACATTGATCCGGAAGGCGCGCCGGTTTTCGAAGCGAACCTATCGGCATTCAAAGCGGAGATGGGGGCGCTGCGTGCGGAGATCGAGCCGCTGCTCGCGCCGCACAAGGGCAAGGCATTTTACGTCTTCCACCCGGCGTTCGCCTACTTCGCCGCCGACTACGGCTTGATCCAAGAGGCTTTTGAGGCGGATGGCAAAGCGCCGACGCCGAAGCAGATGCTCGCATTGATCGATCAGGCGAAGCGTCAAGGCATGCGCATCTTGTTCGCGCAGCCTCAGTTCGATAGCCGCAGCGCGGAGACGATCGCCGCCGAGACGGGCGCGAAGGTGGTGTCGCTCAACCCGCTGGCCGAAGACGCGCCTGAAAACATCCGGGCCATCGCCAAAGCGATCAACGAAGCGATGGCGGATTAGCCGGTTCCCTGCGATACGATTTGCCCAACCACCGACCGAGTCGCTTTCCCCGTGCCGCCCCCCGAAAAGAACCCTCCGGCGCTCGCCTTCCACGGCGTGCGTTTTGCCTATGAGGCGGACGTGGTTTTGGAGGACGTTTCGTTCACCGTGGCGCGGGGCGAGAGCGCCTGCATCGTGGGACCGAACGGCGGCGGCAAATCGACGATGCTCAAGCTGGCGCTCGGGTTTCTCGAGCCGGATGAGGGTCGGATCGAGGTGCTCGGGACGGCGCCGGCGAAAGCGCGCCGGCGCGTCGGCTACATGCCGCAGCACCTGCAGTTCGACCCGCGCTATCCGGTGACCGCGCTGGATATCGTCCTGATGGCGCGGCTCGACCAGCGTTGGGCGGGACCGTTTTCCAAGCCCTGCAAACGGATCGCCCTAGAGGCGCTCGCCGAGGTCGGGCTGGCCGATTGCGCCGGCGACCGCTTCGCCAGCCTGTCGGGCGGGCAGCGGCAGCGGGTTCTCATCGCGCGGGCGCTGGCCTGCGAGCCGGAGCTGCTGCTGCTGGATGAGCCGACCGCGAATGTCGATGCGGCGGTCGAGGCGAAGTTCTACGAGACGCTGGAGCGCCTGATCGGTCGGATCACCGTGGTCATGGTCTCGCACAACCTCGGGATCGTCTCGCGCATGATCCGCCGCGTGCTGTGCGTGAACCATTGCGTGCACGAGCACAAGATGGAGGAGGTCGCCGGCCGCCCGCTTCACGACATCTACGGCGAGCGCAGCCAGCTCGTCCACATCCGCGAGCACGGCCACGCCTGCGCGCACGAGGGGCACCACCACTAGCTTGCGATGGGCGAATTTTTCCAACTCCTCGGCGACCCGAGCGCCGGCTTTCTGCGCAATGCGCTGGCGGCGGGCTTGATCTCCAGCGTCGCCTTCGGCGTCGTCGGCACCTACGTGGTGGTCCGCCGCATCGGGTCGATCGCCGGGGCGGTCGCCCACAGCGTGCTCGGCGGGATCGGCGCGGCGATCTACGCGCAGGAGCGCCTTGGCTGGGACTGGTGCTCGCCCACGCTGGGCGCCTTCGCCGCCGCCCTGCTCTCCGCCCTGATCATCGGGCTCGTCTCGATCCACGCCAAGGAACGCGAGGACACGATCATCGCCGCGATCTGGTCGATCGGCATGGCGGTCGGGGCCGTCTTTCTCGCCAAGGCGGATCGCTCGCGCGACCTGATGAGCTATCTGCTCGGCGACATCTTGATCGTCTCGCAAAGCGGGCTCGGCTGGCTCATCGCGCTCGATGCCCTAGCCGCGCTGGTCGGCATCGCGTTCTACCACAAGCTGGTCGCCATCTGTTTCGATGCGGAATTCGCCCGCTTGCGCGGCGTGCGGGCGAACCTCTGGTATCTCGTGCTGCTCAGCATCACGGCGGTCAGCATCGTCCTCCTCGCCCGCCTTGTCGGCATCATCCTCGTCATCGCCCTCCTCGTCGTCCCCGCCGCGCCGCCTCGCATTTCGCCAAGCGGCTGTGGCAGATGATGCTCCTCGCCGTGCTCTTCTGCATGGCATCGACGACCTTTGGCTTGTCCCTTAGCGTCAGCCACGACCTGCCTTCCGGACCCGCTATCGCCCTCGTCGCTGGCGCGATCTACGTCGCGGTCCTCGGCGGATTTTGGGCGAAGCGGCGGATGGGGTGATTTTGGTCTGCCTGAGGGCAATGCCGCCTCGAGGAGAAATCGGCGCGCGATGGTTTTCGGCGTTCAGTCGAGATCGAGCCACGTCTGGACAGCGGCGGCGCTTCGCCCTAGCGTCGGCGCATGAAACGCTGCCTCGCCCCACTCGCCGTTCTCGCCCTCGCCGCGCCGCTTTGCCTTGCCCAACAGCCGGAGCGCAAGGAAGGGCGTCCGCGCGAGGAGAAGAAATACCACCGCGAGCTGATGACCCAGATCGTGAAGGGCGGCGCGGAAAAGGCGGCGGCAGAACTGGAGGCGGATGCGGTGCGCAACCCCGGCGACCCGGAGACCGACTTCTGCCTCGCGGCGGCGTATGCGAAGCTGGGCGACCGGGCGAAAGCGGTGGCGCACGCCAAGGCGGCGGTCGCCCGCGGCTTGGACGCCGGCCGGTTCGCCGCCGGACCGCGCGCGATCTTCGCGCCGCTGGCGGAGGACCCGGAATTCAAGGCGATCCTCGATGCCGTCCCGCCGCTGGTCCACGGGCCGCTGCTCGGAGCCGTCACGCCGTCGTCGGCGAAGTTCTGGGTGCGGACCAAAGCGGCTGCCGAGGTGACGATCCGGGCGGGCGATATTTCGGCGAGCGCCCGGACGCGCCCGGAGACCGATTTCACCGCCGTGGTCGAGCTAGCGGGGCTGAGTCCGGCGACGCGCTATGCGTATGCGGTCGAGGTCGGCGGCGAGAAGATCGCGCTCGATCCGGCACCCGCCTTCACCACGCCGCGCGCGCCCGGCGCGAAGGGCAAGCTGAGCATCGCCTTTGGCGGCGGCGCGGGTTACACGCCGTTTTTCGAGCACATGTGGGACACGATCCGGGCGCAGGAGGTCGATGCCTTTCTCGCCATGGGCGACAATGTTTACATCGATACGCCGGAGGTGCCGGAGACCCAGCGCTACTGCTACTACCGGCGGCAGAGCCGCCCCGAGTGGCGGCGCTTCACCGCGGGCACGCCGGTCTTCTCGATCTATGATGACCATGACTTCGGCGACAATGATTGCCATGGCGGCCCCGACATCGAGCTGCCGACCTGGAAGCGCCCGGTCGTCCAGCTCTTCCGCGAAAACTGGGCGAACGCCTACTACGCGGGCGGCGAGGACCCGCCCGGATGCTGGCAGCATTTCTCGCTCGGCGACATCGATTTCATCATGCTCGACACGCGCTACTACCGCGAGAAGCCAAAGAAGGACGGCTCGACCTCGATGCTCGGTCCGGTCCAGGTGGCGTGGCTCAAAGACCGCCTCCGCGAGGCGAAAGGGACGTTCAAAGTGCTCGTCAGCTCCGTGCCGTGGGCGATGGGAACCAAGCCCGGCAGCCTAGACACGTGGGACGGGCACAGCGCCGAGCGCGCCGAGATCTTCGACTTCATCGCAAAGGAAAAGATCGGCGGCATCGTCCTGATCTCCGCCGACCGCCACCGGTCTGACGCGTGGAAGATCGAGCGCCCCGGAGCCTACGACCTCTACGAATTCTCCAGCAGCCGGCTCACGAATATCCATACCCATCCGGTGATGAAGGCGAGCCTCTTCGGCTTTAACCAGGCGTGCTCGTTCGGGCGGATCGACTTCGACACCGCTGCGGACGACCCGGCGGTGACCTACCGCATCATCGACATCGACGGCCACGAACAGGGCAAGCTGGAACTTAAGCGCAGCCAGCTCGGATTCTAAGATCCCGTCTCGCGCGCGATGTATCGCCGCCGCCAATCCGCGCGGGAGACCTTGCGCGGGCGTCGGGCTTGAGGCCATCGGCGATCCACCAGCGGCGCGGCAGCTTCCACGCGGGCAGCGCATCGCCGAGCTGGCGCTTCGCGGCGGCGAGTCATCGGCTTTTTGAGGCGGGTGCCAGGCGAGCGACGATGTCGTGGACGCGCTCCCGGATCGGCGCTCGGCGCGCCGAAGACGGCGCAGCAGGCGACGCCCGGCAGCGCGGCGACGGCGTGTTCGACTTCGGCGGGATCAGCTTCAGTAGCTACGTTGATGACATCGCCCGCCCGCCGCGCAGAAGACGGCGCCGTCCGGCGCGATCGCCGCCAGGTCGCCCGCCCTGAAAACGCCGCCGCCGAGATCGGGCGACGGCTCCGGTAACCTCGCGTTTCGCCGACGGCGGACCTGCCGCGACAGAAGCCGTCCACATCGATGCTGAGCCGCACGCCATCCATGGCGGGTGCGGCGAAGGCGGCGTCTTTGGCGCGGCGCGGGCGACCGGTCGTAGCGTGCCGCCGCATTCGGTCGAGCCGAGAAAATTGTGGAGGCGCACGTTTTGGTCGAAGGCGGCGCGCTCGAGATCGAGCGAGAGCGGCGCGTATAAGCGGAGATGGCGACCTCGATGGCGGGCGCGCCGGAAAAGGAGCGGGCGGCGAGCCATGCGCGCCACATGGCGGGGACGAGTAAGCAGCGCCCAGCCGCGCGCGCCCGGCGGCGGGTCGCGCAACGCCGCTTCCACCGCGCCGGGCAGCGGGCTGTCGGCGAGCACCAGCAGGATGCCGTGGAGCAGCAGGGGCAGGACGAGGTTGGAAAACCCGTATGAGTGCGCCAGCGAGATCGCGCCGAGGTTCGGCGAATCGGCGCGCAGCCCACATCGTGGCGACGATGTTGTCCGCGTCCGCCGCGACTGCTTTTTTGAACAAAACGAGCCGGGGCGCGCCGGTCGAGCCGCTGGTCAGCTTCGCGTGCGCGATCCCAGCGTAGCGCCGGTCAGGAGCGCCGGATCGGGCGGCTCGGCGGCGGCTGGCCAGGCAGAACAACGCACCGTCCCGCCAGGCGCGCAGCGTTTCCAACACAAAGCCGGCCCCGAGCGGCTTGGCGAAATGCGGCGCGCCGGACCGCAGCGGCAGCCAGGCCAGCGCCGCGCCGAGGTCCGCGAACGTCCACGCGATCCCCGCCGCGCGGTCGGCGATGGCGAAGCGCGATCCCGACCGCGCCCGGAGCGCCTGCCAGCGATCAAATAAGTCGCTCATCGCGGGGCGCAGGAATCTGGGGATTGGTAAGTGGCATTTCCGCCGAGGATAGTGCGCCGCGACCCCGGCGCAACAGCGTCAGCACGCCCGAAAATCCTAGAAATAATTTTTTGGAAATCATTCGCAATCTGCGGGGCAGGCACGAAAATCGGCACCTTGCGCGGAATAAAAACAATCCCCCGCGCGTCCAATCGATATGAAAATGACCACACGCCCTAACCTGATGGGCGCCGCTGCCATCGCCGCCGCCGCGCTTTCACCGCCCATGCCACCCGCGCTGCCGAAGCCGAATGGCTCACCAACTTCGAAGACGCCAAGAAAGTCGCCGCTTTGGAGAAGAAAGACTTGCTCATCGACTTCACCGGATCCGACTGGTGCGGCTGGTGCAAGCGCCTCGATGCCGAAGTGTTCAGCAAAGATGCCTTCGTCGAAGGCGCGCCGAAAGACTTCGTTCTGGTCGAACTCGACTTCCCCAGCAGAAGGAACAAACGCCCGCCATCAAGGCGCAGAATGCCGAGCTGCAAGCGAAGTACGGCATCCGCGGATTTCCGACCATCGTCCTGACCGACGCCGAAGGTCGCCCCTACGCCCAGACCGGCTACCAGCAGGGCGGCGAGGAAAAATACCTCGAGCACCTGGCCGAGCTGAAGAAAAACCGCGAGACCCGCGATGAAAAACTCGCCGCCGCCGAAAAGGCAGAAGGTGCCGAAAAGGCAAAACTGCTCGCCGAGGCAGTCAGTGCGCTCGACCCGCCGATGATCCTCGCGTTCTACGGCGATGTGGTCGATCAGATCATCGCTTCTGATGCGGAGGAAGGCGAATACAAGAAGCAGTTCGTCGAACTGCGCGACGCCGCCGCCAAAGAAGCGAAGTTTGAAAAGATGATGGAAGCGGTCGGCCCGAAACTGGACGCTTTCATGCAGGAGGGTAAAACGGTCGAGGCCGCCAATGTGATCGACGAGACGATCGCCGCCGAGAAGCCGGAAGGCGAAATGCTGCAGCGCCTCCTCGTGATCAAATTCCAGATCCAGGCGCGCGACGAGAACTTCGCGAAGATGCTCGAGACGTTGGACGCGGCGGAGAAAGCCGCGCCGGATACCCAACTCGGCCAACAGATCCCGAACGTCCGCAAGCAAATCGAGGCCAAGATGGCCGAGGGTAAGGACGGCGGCGACGCTGGCGAAAAAGAGGGCGGCGATGCCGCCGAAGAAAAAGAGGAGAAGTAACCTGCGATTTCCTTTGCTCCGAAAGGGCAGCGCGGCATCGGTCGCGCTGCCCTTTTTTCGTTTTTGATCCTATGCCGCTCCCGCCCGACTACCACACGCACACGCCGCTCTGCCGCCACGCCGAGGGCAATCCGACCGATTACGCCGCCGCCGCCGCCGAGCGCGGGCTCTTGGAGATCGGGTTCTCCGACCACAGCCCGATGGAGGACGATGGCTTCGACGACTGGCGAATTACGGCTCTCGGAGTTCCCGAAATATCTCGACCTGGTTGGCGAAGCGCGGGACCGCTTTCCGGACCTGCCGATCCGCCTCGGGCTGGAGGTCGATTTCCTGGAGGGCGGCGAAGCGTGGATCGAGCGGCTCGCCGCGATGGCGGATTTCGATTACCTGATCGGCAGCGTCCACTACATCGCGCCGGGCTGGGACGTGGACAACCCGCGCTGGATCGGTGATTTCCGCGACCGCCCGGTCGAGGAGTCTGGGACCTTTACTTTGCCGCCTACTGCAAAGCGATCCGCAGCGGATTCTTCGACATCATGGCGCACGCCGATCTCGCCAAAAAGTTTGGATTTCGCCCGGCGGGCGACCTGCCGCTACTACGATCCAGTCGTGCAAGCCGCCGCCGACAGCCGGCGTGGCGGTCGAGATCAGCACGGTATGCATAAAGAATGCGCCGAACTCTATCCCGCCCAGCCATTCGTCGAACTGCTCCCACCCAGCGCGGGCGTGCCCGTGGTCATCAGCTCCGACGCCCACGCGCCGGGCGAGGTCGAGCGCGATTTCGACCTGGCGGTCGCCGCCGCCAGGCGGCGGGATATTCGGGCGTGCCGGTTCGAGAAGCGGCAGCGTTTGCCGTGCCGCTGTCGCGGGGCTAGATACCAAGCAATGGCGAGGATCAGCGGCCGAAACACGCTGATTTGGTCTGGTTCGGTGAGGCTGGGCGTCGTGCAGTGATTTTCGTTCGAGCCAACAGATGGCAAAAGGATTAGCGCCCGGCGTGACCGATCCCGCTTTGGTATTCCGATGCTCGCTTACCCGCCCCCGACCCCTCCTAGGAGGGGAGGTTGGCGGCGCGACGCTCGGATGGCGCAGCTCCTTTCTCATCGCATGGCATCCCCGTGTCTGCTTTGCCACGGCGGGTAGTAGTCGCAAATCCCTTTGGAAAGCTAGCTAGTCCAGCGTGAAACCCTCGAAGGCGCGGGCGGAAAACCAGTGGTCTTGCAGCGGGGTGGCGAAGATGAAGTTCCTCGCCTCGCCGACGAGTTCCACCTCGCCCGCAAATCCCCAGACGCGGACCCGGTAGGTGCTGTTGGTCTTGAACGTGAGGACGAGGTCGCTGCCGTGCGGGCTGAGGCTGGAAGGCGTCGGGATCGAGATGATACCCTTGCTGTTCGCCGGGTTCGCGACGTCCGTCACATCGACGAAGATGAGATCGGGCGTGCTGCCGTGCTCTTGGGCGTATTTGGCGAACCAGTAGAAGTTGAAATGGATGTCGGCGGAGTCCTGCGCCAGCCCCGGCAGTTCGGCGCTTTCGTAATAGGGGTCGGAGAAGATGGTCTGCAATACCTGGAGGTCGGTGCGGGATCCCGCCACGATGCCTGGGATCGTCGCCGGGCTGTCGAGCCAGCTTCCGAAGCCGTCGCCGTTGAGGTCGGTGCGCGGATAGTATTGTTCGCTCCCGTCGTTTGGCACTCCGTTCTGGTTCGGGTCATGTTTCGGATTGAACGACGAGCCGTCGAGTCCGGCGGGGAAGGGGAGTTGGTTCTCCTCGGCGAGGACGATGCTCGCCCAGTCGCGGTAGCGGCGGAAGTCCGCCATGTCAGTCCGCCCGTCGCCGATCCCGCCGTCACCGTCCACGTCATCGTCGAAGAGGCGCGCCACCTCCGGTGCCGTCGGGTCCTCGCCCATCTCGTCGGCGTCGAGATCCACGCTGTAAACGCGGCGCTGGTTTCCATCTAGCGTGCCGTCGTCGAAATCGCACCACATGCGCAGGATATCGATGCCGCCCGCCACGCGGTCGATATCGAGCGCCGCCGCCCACGCGTCCAATGCCTTCCCGTTGCCGTTGGCGTTGCGGTTCGCCGCGAGGAGCGTCTCGACCTGGCTGTTGGTCAGGCTCGGCTTTAGCGAGAAGAGATAGGCGATCGCCCCGGCGACGTGAGGCGCCGCCATCGAGGTGCCGGAAAGCGATAGGTAGGGGGAGGGAAAGCCGCAGCTCAGGATCTCGGTGCCGGGAGCCGAGATGTTGCCGGGGCGCCCAGAATCGGCGGAGAGCACCATCCCGGTGGTCAGGTTTTCGACGACGAGAATCCCTGGCGTGGACAAGGCGAGCGCGGCATAGCCTGCCGGGCTGTTATCTTGCGCGGCGACGGCGGCGACATTGCCGGCGGTCACGACGAGGAGTGGACGGGGCGATTCCACCCACTTCTGGGCGAACATCTTGCCCCACTCGCGAACGTCGTCCCGCACCGATGCCCTGCCGCGAATGGAGCTGGCGTATCCGATGCTCATATTGATTACGCGGACCGGGGTCGCCTCTGCCAGATCGATCAAGACCGCCGAGACTTGCCCGAACGAGGTTCGGCTAGAGAACTCTGCCACGTAGGCATTGCCGGAATACGAGATCGTGGCGAATGGGGTCACGCCGTCGATGCCGCCGTCCCCGTGGGGTGCGGCGATGATTCCGGTGATGTGGTTGCCGTGTTCGATGTAGTCCGGCGTGACCAGCCGGTCCGGGCGCTGCGTGCCCACCAGCGTGATCGGCAGGTTGCGGAATTCAGGATGCAGCGGATTGATCCCCGCATCGACGACGCCGACTTTGGTGATGCGGTTGGACTGCCCGTTGTTGAGGCGCTTTTCGATCGCTTTGTTGAAATTCCACAGTTGCGGGGCGCGGATGAATTTCATCCCCCAGTTGGTGCCATTGCTCATGGTTCCCGAATCCCAGTCCCGCCACGACCCATGCGCCGCGGCGAGGTCCGGGATGGCGTCCGGCTCGCCCAACAGTTCGGCGGCGGCGGAGTCGACGACGCCCGCCGCGCGGATCGCGTCGAGCGCGGATTGAAACGCGCCTTGATCCGCCGTCGGCAGGCGCAGGCTAAAGATCGCCTGCCCGCCGGGTCGCTCGCTTCAGCGCGCCGATGACGGTGGCACCTTGCGCCTGGAGCAACGCGTTGCCTGCGCGACCGTCGTCCCGGCGACGAACATCACGCCACCGTGCTGTGCGATCGACCAGGGTCCTCCGAAAAATCGGCGGCGTAAAGCTGCGGCGCGAAGGCGGGCAACGAGGTCGCCACCGGCGCGTTCGCCCCGCCGGGAAATGCCGCGATCGCGACGCCCAGCGCGCCGCCGAGTTCCGCGCCGGCGAGGTCGGAGCCGCTGAGGTCGGCTCCGGTCAGGTCCGCGCCTTGCAGGCACGCGCCGCTCAGGTCTGCCCCGGAGAGGTCGGCACCGCTGAGGTCCGCGCCGCTCAGGTCGGCATTCGAGAGATCTTCGCCGCGCAAGTCTTCGCCGGCGAGATCGACCCGATACCCGATCCGCCAGAATCGCTCCGGTCCATCGAAGAGGATTTCTCTGAGAAACGTCATCGCCTCGCCCGGCAGCAGCGGTCCGAACTCGCGCCAATCTTCGAGGTCGATCGAGGTGTAGATCTGGTAGTCGAAAAAGATCTGCCGCTGGGTCGGCGGAGTGAGCGAGGCGGAGTCCCACTGCAGGCTCCACGTATTACCGTCAGAGACGAATTCAGGATGCGGCGCGAAGTCGCCGTTCTTCGAATAGTTGTCCCACGGCAGCGAGCCGTTCTGGAATTCTTCTAGGTTCGTCAGTCCGTCCCAGTCGTTGTCCAGCCCCGCGTCGTTCGGATCGCCGGGATTGAGCGCGTTGGCCAGCTCCCAGTCGTCAGGCATCAGGTCGCCATCGGTATCCTGCGAACCGGTCTCGTAGGCGCCGATATCGACCCGGCCGGTGGGCGAGAGGAGATTGCGCACGAAGCCGCGGGCATCCATGAGCGCCGGATCGTTTTGGATCGAGAACAAGCCGTAGCCGGCATCGATCGCGTCGGAGTCTGGACCGAGCGCCATGGTGCGCGCCGCGCCGCCATTGTCCGCGATGGGCTGGAGGTCCGGATCGGCGGAAAATAGATTCGACGGATTCGTGGCGAGCGGCTCGGCGCTGTCGAAGAGATTGGCTCCTAAGTCGAACAGGTCGTTCGACGCGTGCGCGCCAAGATGCCCCGGATT
>JAWLBD010000045.1:0-53090 GCA_041395145.1 Verrucomicrobiales bacterium
GCCGATGCTGGCGCGCGGGTTTCCCGCCGAGGCGTCCGGGTTGTCGTCGAACCCGATCTGGAAGAAATCTTGGTCCGGCAGCGGGCTGCCGTTGTTGGTGCGGAAGAGGAAGCTGAACCATAGCTCGTCGCCCGCGCCTGCCTCAAAGGCGATCCCAAGCGGGCGGCGGACCGCGTAGGTTCCGTCGGCGAAATCGTAGAAGCGCAGGGCGCGGCTCCCCCCGTCGATCGCGACCTCGCCAGCCGCATAGGTCACCGGAGCGGCGGTGCGGTCCTCCGCCCGGACCAGCGCCTTGATCGCGTTGCTCACATTATAGGGGCCGCCCCAGCCGAAGCCGCCGTCGGCGCCTTCGCCCGGCTCCCCGGCCGGACCTTGCTCGATCTGCTCGCCGCCACCGTATTCGCCGAATCCGTCGTAGGCGACGAGTTGCGCGGAGGCATGGGTGAGGCAGATTGCGGGTGCCAGTGCTGCGGACCAGAGGGGAGAAAGCCATATCGCCCGGCGATTCATAAGTCAGGATGGGTTCTTCAGGGGATTCACAAATCTAGGTCCGCGCTCCAGTTGTCCTGCGGCGGCAGCGTGTTTCAAGCGCTTTCTCCCAGACGCCCCCGCTTTCCCGCAGGTGACAGCGGGGGGACCTTGTGCTTAGTTTTGAAAATCCTCCTGTATCCCCCCCTGATGCCGCTGCACGACAGAGACTACATGCGTGCCGACGACGACCGCCCCGGTCCGTCGATCACCCTGCCTGTCTCCCCGCTTAGCTTGCTGCTCTATGTGATGGGCGGCGTTTTTGTGGTGCAGCACCTTTTTGGCTACTGGATGGAGCCGGTGGGGGAGGGGAGGTTCATCCCGAGGGGCGGGGTCTCGATCGAGGATCTTCAAGGCGGCCGCTATGGCGGGGTGCTGACGAGCCTGTTCGTCCACGGCGGGTTCCTCCATTTCGCGGCGAATGCGCTGCTGATTTTCTTTTGCGGTCGGTTTATCCAGCGGCATCTGGGCGGGAAGGCGATGCTGGCGATCTTCTTCCTCGGCGGGCTGGTAGGCACGGCGCTGGAGCTGGGCACGCGCTATGGCGCGATGGTGTATCAGCCGGATTCGCCGCTCGCCGCTGTCTCTGCGAATTCGGTGCTGCTCGGGGCATCGACCGGCGCGTTCGCCCTGCTCTTCGCCTTCACCACGATGGCTCCGTTCCAAGAGATCTGGACGTTCCTGCCGATCCGGCTTTATGCGCGGACGCTCGGGCTGGCGATGATCCTGGTGACCGGGGCGTTTGCCCTCGCGCAGTTCCTTGGCGTCGGGCTGCCGGAGAGCCTCGCGAACG
This sequence comes from Verrucomicrobiales bacterium, assembly GCA_041395145.1. Taxonomy (GTDB): domain Bacteria; phylum Verrucomicrobiota; class Verrucomicrobiia; order Verrucomicrobiales; family DEV007; genus JAWLBD01. The sequence continues at coordinate 1,322 of JAWLBD010000045.1, forward strand.
TCGCGCACTTCGGGCATTTGGGCGGGGCGCTGGCCGGAATCTTCTACATGCGGGCGGCGGGCGCGGGTGGTTCGCCGCCGGACCGCCGGCAGCTCACCCGCGAGCGCCTGGAGCGCGAGTTCAGCAAAGGGCGATTCAGGCTGGGCGAGGATGGGGACGGCGACCCGTGGGGCGCGCCGTTCCGCCCCGCCAAGCGAAAGCCGCAGGGTGCCGCCGGTGCCGAGGTCCAAGAGATCGAACGCCCGCCGGCCGAGACGCTGGCCGAGAAGGCGGATCGCGTGCTCGATAAGATTCGCGAGCAGGGCAAGGACAGCCTGACCGAAGCAGAGCGCCGCATCCTCGACCAATTCCGGCGGCAGCTCCAGCGGGAGGAGGGGCGGAAGCGGTGAGCGGACCGCCCACCGATGGCGGCGAAGCGCACGCACCGGCGCAGGAATCCGGCGGTCCGGCGGCGGGGTCCGGCGGTGCGGAAGGCGGGGGCGATGCGCCGGAAAAGCGCCGGTGGACGTGGCGGCGGATGCTCGGCTGGGCGGTTGCTTCGGCACCTCTGTTTTTCGCGCTCGGTCTGGTCGGAGCGAACCTTTACCTGATGGGACCGGGCAAGGCGCGGATCGAGGGGCGGCTCACCCACGCGGTCGGCGCGGTCACCCAGATCGAGTCCGCGCGCTGGACGCCGTGGGGCGGCATGGTGCTGCGCGGCGTCGAGATCCCGAACCCGCCGATGCAAGAGGGCGTGCTCGGCGAGCCGTTCCTGCGCATCGATGAGGTGCTCGTCGAGGTGGACCTCGCATCGGTGCTGACGGACAACATCGAGATCCCGCGCGTCGTCTGCGAGGGCTTCACCGTCTCCGCCCTGCGGCGCAAGGACGGCGCGGTCGCGCTGCCGACCAAGCGCGGCACCGTCACCGCCCGGGTCCAGGATGGATTCATGGCAGGCGGTGGCAAGGCGGTGCCGGATCCGGCGGCGGGGCAAGGCGATCCGGCGACGCCGGGCCAGACGCCCGGCGATTCTAATGCCGATCCCGACCCCGGCGACCCGCCGGCGGCGGATCCCGGCGGGGCGGACCCATCGGTGGCGGCGGCGCCGCAGACGCCCGCATCCGGCGCGGGCGATCCGAAGGCGACGCCCGCCGCGCCGCCGCCGCAGGGGCGCACGATCTCGATCGGCGAGATCTCGATCCAGCGCGGCAGCGCCCGGCTGTGGGACGAGGCGACTGGCTTGGATGCGGCGGAGCTGAACGGCGCGGAGTTTTTTCTGAAGCTCGGCGGCGGGGCGGGCAAGACGGAAGCGCGGGCGCGGGTCGCGGAGGTTTTGCTGCTCGGCGCACCGGTGGCAAAGGACATCGAATCGCTAGGCTGTCTTGATGCAAAACGGCGCGCTCCGCCTTCCCGCGATCACCGGCGATTTCCTGGGCGGCGGCGAGCTCACCGGGCAGGCGGATGTCGATCTGACCCGCCCCGGCGTCCCCTTCAAAATCGATCTCACGGTCAAGGGCGGGCATCTGGGCGCGCTGCCCAAGGCGCTGTTGCCCGCCGATGAAGTGCGCGGCGATGTCGAGGGCAGGCTCGCGCTTTCCGGCTACGCCGAGGCGCTCGAAACGCTGCAGGGCGGCGGCTTGATCCGCTGCGCCGACATCACCGCCGCCCGGTCGCCAGACCTGGACGTCGCGGCGGCGGGCGCGGGCGAGGAGAAGCTCAAAGAACTCGCGGTCGATAGCGCCGCCGCGCTTTTCCAGATCGCCCACCGCGTCGTCGCCGTGCGCGATCTCACGGTGAAAAGCGAGCACGCCATGCTCCGCGCCCTGGGGCAGGTCGCGTTCGACGGGCGGCTCAATATCAACGCCCGGCTCTACCTGACGCCCGAGGCGCTCGGCGTCGCCCAGCGGGTGGAATCGCGCCTCCCGCCGGAGCAGCGCCTGGGATTCCGCGCGCTGGAGGATACCGACTGGCACTACCGCGACACGCTGGTGCGCGGCACGGCCGGCCAGCCCGCCGCGGACTTGCGCGGGACCGGCGAGCTGCGCCCGCTCCGCGATGAGATCCAGGCATTGTTCGCCGCTGAGCCTGCCGGGTAGTGGGGCGGCGGCGATCCGTTATTGGGAAAAGCCTTGGTCGGCGCAGGGGCGGAATTGGATTGAATGTCACGGGCAGCGGGCTTACCGACCCCTGATCTGCGGAAACGCAGAGGCAGCGTCAAGTCAACGTAACCCGAGCTTACCCATGAAACGGACCTTCATTCTCGCCCTCCTCCTCGGCGCGGGCGCCACCGCCGCGATTCCCGCCGCCACCGTCCACGTCAAACCCGGAGCCGACCCCGCGAATTCAGCCAGCGGTGCCTCGTGGGCGGCGGCCACGAATCTACAGCGCGCCTTGGCGATCGCGGAGGACGGCGACGAGATCTGGCTCATGTCAGGCGTTTACTTTCCGGACGAAGGCGAGGGCGCCTCGCCGGACGACCGGGCGAGCACGTTTCTGATGAAGCTGGGCGTCGCGGTTTACGGCGGCTTCGCGGGCACTGAGACGGCGCTCGAGCAGCGCGCGAATCCGCCGGCTGCCCCTACGGTGTTGAGCGGCGACCTGACCCAGGACGATGCCGATCCCGACGGCGATGGGATCATCGGGGCGGCCGGCGATGTCATCGGCACCAACAGCTACCATGTCGTGACGGTGCCGGCGAACTATAGAGAGATCATCGACCGGTTGGCGATCACCGCTTACCGCGCCACCGGGACCAACTTCAGCGACAAGTGAGGTACTGCCGCGCTGATCAGCACCGCCTCCCGAGCTGGTGGGATTGCACGATCCGGGCACCAGGGATTTGATGCGGTCAATGCCCGCAATCGGACCCCGACCTTCACCCGCTGCACATTCCGCGGGTGCTCTGGGAATGCGATCAGCGCCGCGCGCACCTCTGGGATGTTGTTCGACGACTGCGATTTCACCGCCAACGAAAATAGCCCGGTCCGCCTGTCGGTGGCATCGGCGACGATCCAAGACTGCCGCTTCACCGGGAATGTCGTGCCGGCCGACGGCGGCGCGATCAACAACAGCCAGTCGTCGCCCACCATCTTGCGCTGCGCCTTCACCGGCAATGAATGCGGGCGCAACGGCGGCGCTGACTACAACAATCCCAGTCGTCGCCGACCATCCGCGACTGCGCTTCACCGGCAACTACGCGACCGAGACGGCGGCGCGACTCCATAACGACTTCGAGTCGAGCCTCAATACCTACTATTCGAACCCGAAGATCATCAATTGCACGATCGCTTAAGCAACTACCGGACGATGACGGCGGCGGGATTCGGCAATAACGGCGACGAAACGATCATCGCGAACTGCATCATTTGGAACAACATTTCCGACAGCGACGACGACAACGTGGAGGCCTGAACATCATCAACTTCCTTCCGGTGCCGATCCCAATATCACCAACAGCCTGGTCGTGGATTCTCCATGGGCAGCGGCGCGGGCTGAATCCCGACGGCGGGGCGGATTTGGCGGCGGCAACCTCGACGCCGACCCTTCGCCGCCTCCATCAACCTGCTCGACGCGCCCGCCGCTGCGGGCGACGCGCGCCTGACCGCTTCTACTTCGCCAGCCATCGACGCCCATGCTGACGCCGGGGCGACTTCACCTCGGCGACCGACCAGATCGGTGGCTCGCGCGTCATCGGCGCGGCGGTCGACTCCGGCGCCATCGAGTCTTTGACCCGTCGGCGCTCCCGGCGGGGTGGATGCGGATCTGGACACCAGGGTCGAGGTCGGCGGGCAGGATTACATCGCGCTCACCTACTCGGTGCCGGAGGCGATGCAGGGGGGAGGCGGCGTTCCGTGTCCAGCAGTTTCTCCCCGGCGAATCCGAACTGGGTCAACGTCGCCGGACTGGTGCCCGTCTCGGAATCGGTGCAGGACGGGCGGCTCTTCGTCACGCTTCGGCTCCTGCGGGTCATCCCCGCCGAGCTGCATGGTCATCTACCGGCTCGCCATCACCCAGTAGGCATAGGGCAGGTTGGCTGCGAGCGGCAGCCTGCTGCCGCTGTCGGCCCGGCATCGCCGCCGGGGAGGAGCGCTGATTTTCCTGGTGAGGCGGTGTCGGTGAAAGGCAGGGACCTTTCTCCGAAAGATCCGCTGCGTGCGCGGCATCGGCTCACCTTAGACTGATCATTTAGCCAAAGTGGAGCGCTTTGTGCTGGACGGCCTCGGAGAGCCATCTCGCCATGGTCGCCGTTCAGCCCTCGCGGACGAAGATGTCCGCAATCTGATCCCGCAGGGCGAGAAGCCCGCGCTCGCCATGCCTAGGCGAATCGCATTGCGCTCCGCCGCGCCGCGCCTAGGATGCCGCCGATGAAACCCAAGCTGTTCCTCCTATCGTGCCTCGCCCTCGGCGCTGGCGTCTCGTTTGCCGCCAAGCCCGCCGATGGTCCGGTGGAGATCAAATCCGGACTCCAAAGATCGGGGAAGGGTATGCTCGGAGTGAAATGACGACCAACCAGTCGGTGAACATGGAGGTCGCGGGCGAAAAGATGGATCAGAAGATGACCATGTCCCAAGGCTTCGGGATGGAGATTCGCGCGGCGGACGGAGGGAAAAAGGAGATGACCACCGAATACGGTGAGATGTCCATGAAGATGAGCATGAATGGCGAGCAGGTCGATACATTGCAGCAGGGCGATCCTTTTGCCGCGATCAAAGGTCAGAAGTTCAAGGCGATCCTGGGGCTGGCGACCAGGTCGAAAAGATCGAGGGATTGATGCCATCATCGAAAGGTCTCCGGATCCGCCCCGCATGGAGCAGATGTTTACCGAGGACAACATGAAGGAAATGGTGCGCCAGAGCAACCTCGCCTCCTTTCCTGAAAAGCCCGTTTCGCCCGGCGACTCATGGGAGTTCTCGGTCGATCTGCCGCTCGGACCGATGGGGAAGGGCAGCGTCAAAGGAACCTATACCTATGTGGGGCAGGAGGAGATCGAGGGGAGCGCGACCGCCAAGATTAAGGTGGAGGGGACCGTGGCGATGAAATTTGGGGAAGGCGATGAAGAGCCGAAATCGGAAGAGGAAAAGCAGATGATGGAGGAGATGAAGCAGATGGGGATGAAGATCACCGAGAGCAAAATGGAAGGCACCACTTATTTTGACCCTGCGATTGGGGCGATCCGCCTGATGGAGATGGACCAATCGTTCACCATGTCGATGAAGCCGCCTGGCGCGCCGGGCGAGATGTCGATCCCGATCAAGCAGAAGATAAAGATGTCGCTCAAGGCATTCGAGGACCTCGAAGACTAGGCAACGCGATGGATTCGGCTCAGTTCTGGATCAAAGCCGCCGTCTCGGGGCTGCTGATCGCCCTGATCTCGGAGATCTCGAAGCGAAGCCCGTCCTTCGGCGCGCTGATCGCCTCGCTGCCGCTCGTCTCGGTGCTGGCTATCCTCTGGATGAGGGGCGAGGGCGTGGAGACCGCGAAGATCGCCAAACATGCCCATGACACGTTTTGGCTTGTCCTGCCGTCGCTGCCGATGTTTCTCGCCTTTCCGTGGATGCTCCGCTCGGGCTGGAACTTCTGGCTCTCCCTCGGGCTGTCGGTCGTGCTGACCATTGGGCTCTATCACTTCATGATAAAGCTGATGGCTCGCTTTGGCTGGCAGTGATTTTTCCCCATCGCGCGATGATCGCCGACCCGCCTGAACCGCCCTACTACGCCGCGATCTTTTCTTCGCAGCGGACCGGGGAAGACGGCGGCTATGCGGCGATGGCGGAGCAGATGGTGGCGCTCGCCCGCGAGCAGCCGGGGTTTCTCGGCGTGGAGAGCGTGCGCGGCGCAGATGGCTTTGGGATTACGGTCTCGTATTGGGATAGCGAGGCGGCGATCGCGGCGTGGAAGGCGAATGCCGATCACCGGATCGCGCAGGCGCGGGGCAAGGCGGAATGGTACGCATGGTTTTGCGTCCGGATCGCGCGGGTCGAGCGCCGCTATGGATTCGGCGTTGGCGATTGCCCTCCCGCCTCCGGCGGAACCTCGTAACGCCCGAGTATCTCGCCGAGGGTCGCCGCCAGCTTCGCGTCGGTCACCAGCTTTGACCACTCCCGCGCTTGGGCGGGATCCGATTTCGCGTTTGCGACGGCGAGCTGGAAGGCAGTTTCGATGTCGCCTTTCGCGCTCGGGTTCGCCTTCGCCCAATCGGCGGCGGCGGCGAGGTCGGCGCGGACCCAGCCGAGCGCGACGCAAAGGCGCTTGGACTGATTGTCCAGATTCGTGTTCTGGGGCGTCTTCGCCTCCACCAGCCACCCGAATGCCTCTGCGCCGCCAGCGGCTCCGGCCGCGCGGATCAGGTCCTTCTGCGCCTTCGACGAGACTGCCCACCCGTTCTGTGCGCCGTAGATCAGCCAGCGCCGAATCGGGGCAGGGTCGCTCGATTGGCAGATTGCGGCATTGAGATGCAGGGACGCCCGGTTGCGCGCGTTCCAATCGGCGTTCCCAAAATGTGCGATATAGAGATCGAGGGTCGGGGTGATTCCCTCGACTTCCAAGGCGTGCCGGATGATCCGCGCCCCGTAGGTGCCAAACTCGGGAGCTTTGAGCCGGCCGAGGATCTGCCCGAAGCCGCTGCCGCTCCCGCTGAGGTATCCCTGGACCATGGGGGCGAGCAGCGACTGGCGGAGGCGCCCGTCGGGGAGCGATCCCCACCATTCGAGCGCGGCTTCGGGATCGCGGTGCGCCCAGCCTTCCAAAACCGTGGCATGTTCGTATTCCGCGCGGTTCGCGTCGCTGTGAAAGGTTTTGCGGACCGCGTCTGGTCCTTCCAGTTCGCCCAGACGGTAGAGGATGATCTTGCGCTCGATCTCGTTTTCGCTGCCCGACCGGTCGGCGCGCTTCAGGGTTTGATGCTGCGCCCACAGGGCATCCGCGCTGCTCGCTTCGACTTCGCCGATCAAGCGCGCCAGAGACGCGATCCTGCCGCCCTCGGCGATGGTGGCTGCCCCGGTCTCCGCTTCTGCAGGCTGGTCTTCGTCAGCGACCGGGGCGTCAGGCTCCTTTGCGCTGCCTGCGGGCGGCAGGATCGACGCCGGGGGCGAGACCTGGGCTGGCGGCGGATCAGGTCGCTTTCGGTTGCCCAGCCAGTATCCCCCGCCGGCGCCGAGCATGGCGACGACGAGGCACGAAAAAAAGGAGGGCAGGGGAGAGGGCTGCCGAGGCATCGGATTGACTGGGGGGTCGAAGGCGGAATATCGCCTAGGCGACCTCCAAAGTCAACGCGGATTGTTATTCGGATTAGCCCTCGGCGATGCAGTAGAGGTGTTTGTGCCCGCGGAGGAACAGCGCATTGCCCGCGACAGCGGGGCAGGCGTCGAAGTTCTCGTCCAGCTTGTTGGTGGCGACGCTTTCGAGCGTGTTGCCCGCCTTGATGACCGCGCAGTTTCCCTCCCGCCCGAGCAGGTAGATGTGGCCGCCCGCCGCGATGGGGGAGGCGTAAACGCCGCGGATGTCGCCGATCCGCTCGCGCTCGAAATGGGGTTTGCCGGTCTTGGCGTCGAGGCAGGTGAGGATCGCGTTGTTGCCCTGGTAAAAATAGAGGTTGCCGCCGGTGAGGAGCGGCGACGGGACGTAAGGCGTGCCCTCGTTGTGCTCCCACGCGATCCCGTTGCCGGCCGCCAGCTTGCCTTTGTTGCCGAGTTCGATCGCCTGGAGCGCGCTGCCGCGGAATCCGCTCATCACATAGACGCGCTCGCTGTCGCGGACCGGGGTGGGGATGACGTTGGCGGTCATGCCGGTCGTTTCCCAGACCGTGTCGCCGGTCGCCAGGTCGTAGGCGATGACCTTGTTGGTGGCGGCGGCGATCGCGTAGGGTTTGTCGCCCGCGATGACCAGCGGCGTGGCCCACGACGTTTGCTCGTCGCGCTCTTTGCGCCAGCGTTCCTCGCCGGTCTTGGCGTCGAGCGCCACGATGAACGAATCGCCCTCGTGGTCCCATTTGATGATCAGGGTATCGCCGTGCAAGGCGGGGGAGGTGCCTTCGCCGAACGAATTGCGGGTCTGCATGTCGCCGAGGTCCTTCTCCCACTTTTTCTCGCCGTCCATGTCGAAGCAGAAGATGCCGCGCGAGCCGAACGAAACGTAGAGGTGCTCGCCGTCGGTCACCGGCGTGGCGCTGGCGAACCCGTGGTCGCGGTGGTGCCCCTCGTGCGGCACTTCTTCTTTGGCGACCTTGGTCCACAGCTCTTTGCCCGTCTCCCGGTCGAAGCAGACCAGCGCGAACTGGTAAACCTGCGCCGGCTTCTCGATCCCGAATCCGCCGCCGGGGCGGCCGCCATTTCCGCCGGTGTTGCCTCCGCCGCGATTCCCGCGCCGGCCGCGCATTTCCTCGCGCATCTTGGAGCGCTCCGCCTCGTTTAGCTGCCCGTCGTTGTCGGTGTCAAAGCGCTTCAGAAAATCGGGCAGCGGCGCCGGGGCATCCCCGTCGTTTTGGGCGAGGAACGGCGCTTTGGCCAGCGAGTCCGCCCCCGCTGCCGCGCCGACCTTTTTCTCGGTCTGGATCGCGGTGGTCAGGTAGATCCGGTCGCCCCAGATGATCGGCGTGGAGGCGCCGTTGCCCGGCACTTCGACTTTCCATTTCACGTTCTTCGCCTCGCTCCATTCGGTGGGCGGCTGGCAGCCTTCCGGTGCCTCGCCGGTGCCCAGCGGTCCCGCGGAAGGTCTACCAGTGGTGGTCGGCGGCGGCGGCAAAGGTTGGGGGCGATCAGGGCGATCGCGGCAAGGTCGGCAGGGTGGGGCATTTCATGGCTTAGTGGGGCTGGGGTGGTCGGTGATCTTATCTATAACCGCCGCGGCGCGCAGGTGTTTCGCGAGAATGCCGCCAACCGCCGCGATCACCGGCGATCGGAGTCTGGGAGGGTGGGCTGTCCCGCAGGGTTTGGCTCCGCCTCTCCTTCGGCGTCGCCGCGGGTAGTTTTGGACTCATCAGGTTGCTCGACCGAGCAGGTGCCGGACAGTCAGGTCTGGATGCCGCATTTTGTCAAAATCCAGCGCTGCAGCGCGAACCACGCGAAGAGGATGGCGGCGAAGATGAGGAATTCTTTCATGGGATTTCGGGGCATGGGGAACGCAAAATGCGGGCAGTTGGGGGCAAAAAGTGTAACAGAAAATCGCTTGAGCGCCGATTGCCTGTTGCGAAAGCCTAAGCATCTATTGCGTCGCGGCAAAACGTGCCGCCTTACTCAATGCCGAAATCACCACAGGAACTGCCTTCCCCGGAACTGACGCTGGGCGAGATGCCCTTTCGGAGCAAGGAAGAGTCTTGGCTCTCCTTCAACAGCCGCGTCCTCCAGGAGGCGGCCAACGCCAACGTGCCCCTGCTCGAACGGGTCATGTTCCTCGGCATCTGCTCGTCGAACCTCGACGAATTCTTCCGCGTGCGGGTGGCGACGCTCAAGCGGCTGACCCGGATCGGGAAACGGTTTGAGAAGCTGAAGATCCCCGACCCGAACGTGACCGCCCGGCGGGTCAACGCGATCCTCCAGAAAGAGACCGAGCGCTTTAACCGCGCTTACGCCGGCGTGATGAAGGACCTGCGCAAGGCGGGCGTCCGCGTGGTCACCGACCGGGAGCTGCCCGAGCCGCTCCACGATTACGTCCGCGAGTATTTCCTGACCGAGGTCCGCCCGCGGATCATGCCGATCAAGCTGAAGGCGAACGCCCGGCTCCAGGGGCTGAAGGACCACCCGATGTATCTGGCGGTCCGCCTTTCCCACAAGAACGGAAAGGGCGGCAAGGGGCACGCCCTGCTGGAGATCCCGGCGTCCGAGCTGCCGCGGTTCAAGGTGCTGCCCGACCACGAGGGCGACCAGATCGTGATGTATCTCGATGACATCATCCGGTTCGGGCTGCCCACGCTTTTCACCGCGATGCCCTACGACCACTTCGAGTCGTGGGCGATCAAATTCACGCGGGACTCCGAAATGGAGTTCGACGACGACTTTACCGAGAGCCTCTACGAGAAGGTGACCGAGGGGCTGCGGGCGCGGGAGACCGGCAATCCGGTGCGCATCAACTACGACCACCAGATGCCGAAATCGGTGCTCAAGCTCCTCGTCGATCACCTCCGGTTCGGCGAGCAGGACACGCTCTTCCCCGGCGCGCGCTACCACAACCGCAAGGACCTGATGAAGTTCCCGCGGCTCGGCGGTCCGGAGCTGCGCTACCCGCCGGCTCCGCCGGTGCGCCCGCCGAAACTCTCCGGCGGCGCCCGGCTTTTCCAGGAGATCCGCAAGGCGGACCACCTGCTGCACCTTCCCTACCATTCGTTCGAGCCATTCCTCGACCTGCTGCGCGAGGCGAGCCTCGACCCGCTGGTCCGCTCGATCAAGCTCACCCAGTATCGCCTCGCCCGCCGCAGTTGCGTGGCCAAAGCGATGGTCGCCGCCGTGAAGAACGGCAAGGACGTGACGGTTCTCGTCGAACCCCGCGCGCGCTTCGACGAGGAGGCGAACATCGGCTGGGCGAACGAATTCCGCGAGGCCGGCATCCGGGTCATCCTCGGCGTCCCGGTCCTCAAGGTCCACTCGAAGCTCTGCCTGATCACCCGCCACGAAAACGGCAAGGACCGGCGCTATGCGGCGATCGGGACCGGCAACTTCAACGAGGACACCGCCAAGCTCTACACCGACCACCTGCTGCTCACCGCGCACAAGGGCATCACCAAAGACATCGACAGCATCTTCGATTTTTTCCAGGCTCCCTACAACCCGCCCTCGCTCAAGCATCTCGTCGCCGCGCCCTTCAACCTCCGCTCCCAACTGCGCCGCTGGGTCGAGCGCGAGATCAAGCTCGCCCGCGCCGGCAAGCCCGCCCGCATCCGCATCAAAATCAACAACCTCTCCGACCCGGAGACGGTCGATCTGCTCTACCTCGCCTCCTCCCACGGCGTCCGCATCCAGATCATCGCCCGCAGCATGTTCTCGCTCATCACGGAGCTCAACGACTACAGCGAGAACATCGAGGCGCGCTCGATCGTCGGGCGATACCTCGAGCATTCGCGCATCTTCATCTTCGACAACGGCGGCAAGCCCGAGTTTTACATCTCGTCCGCCGATTTCCTGCCGCGCAACTTCGACAGCCGGTTCGAGACGCTGTGCCCGATCTACGATCCCGCGCTCCAGCGGCAGCTCGTCGATTACTTCGAACTCCAGTGGCAGGACAACGTGAAGGCGCGCAAGCTCGACACGCACCTGACCAACGAATACGTCCAGCCCAGCGGCGGCGACCCGGTCATCGACTGCCAGGCGATGTTCCGCGACTACGTCAGGCGGCTCTCGGAAAAGGCGGTCGCGAAGCGATAGAGGCAGCGGGGCGACCGGCGCGGGAAATCTCGCCGCCAGGGCAAAAATTCGCATTTCACAAGTCGGCGGAAACCCGCTATGTTTTCCGCATGATCATGTCAGACGTATTCGCCACCGTGTTCATCATCCTCGGCATCATGTTGATGCTGGTGGGATATTGGCTCACCTCACAGTCGCTGTTCCCTGCCATGGTTGAGGGGACGGCGGAACGCTACCGCCGGTCGCCGGTCGCCTCGGTGCTGGTCGGCATCTTGTTGCTCATCCTGTTCGCCGTCGTCTCCGGCGTCATCGGGGCGATCCCGAATCCCGCGTTGAAGCTGACCTCGGTCGGCATCAGCGCCCTCTACCTGGATGATCGGGCTGTTCGGCTCGGCGGGGACTCGCCTACCGCGTGGGTGCCGGGCTTTCCAAGGAAACCGACGCCGCCGTCTGGCAGCGGACGCTGCGCGGCGGCTTCGTCCTGACGTTCACCTTCCTCCTGCCGATCATCGGGCAAATCGCGCTGTTGTTTTACCTGCCGATCAGCGGGGTCGGAGCCTGGTTTCTCTACATGCTGCGCGACCGCAAGAAGACCGCCTCCCCGCTTACCATCCCGATGGATCAGCCGCAGCCGACCGCCTCCTAATCCCTATGGTCCCCATCCGCCGCCGCGCCTTTCTCGCCACCGGGGGCAGCGCCCTGCTCGGAGCCGGCTGTCATCGTGCGAGCGCGTGTCCGAGGCGCTCATGCTCCACGGCACGAACGGCGCCGTTCGCACCGCTCTAGCCGCTGCGGAGATCGATGCCGTCGCCCACGTTCTGCAGCGGGCGACGTTTGGGGTAAAGCCGGGCGACTATGAAACGGCGCGCAAGCTGGGCGAGACGCTGGAGGCGGCCGCCAAGGCGTGGCTCGAGCGGCAGCTCAAGCCTGAGGGACGAAGAGGATTGGGTCTGCACGCACCGGATCCGCTTACTGAACTGCTCGCGCTGCCAGTGGCGAAATGTTCGCTGAGTGCAAACCCGAGTATCTGCGCGCGCAGATGATCGACGCCTCGATCTACCGCGCCGCGTTGTCCGAGCGCCATTCTACGAGGTGATGTGCGAATTTTGGTCGGACCATTTCAATATCCATCCGGACAAGGGCGACTGCCGGTGGATGAAAGCGGCGGACGACCGCGAGGTGATCCGCGCCCACGCGCTGGGCAAATTCCCCGACATGGTCCGCGCTTCCGCCCTGAGCGCGGCGATGCTTTGGTATCTGGATGGCCGCGAAAACCGGAAGGAGAGCGGCGGCGACAAACCGAACGAAAACTACGCCCGCGAGCCTCCCGAGCTGCACACGCTCGGCGTCCACGGCGGCTACACGCAGGACGATGTCATGGAGGTCGCCCGCGCGCTGACCGGCTGGACCGTGCGCCCGCGCAAAGCCTTCCTCCGCCACGGCAAAGTCGAATTCGACCCCTACCGCCACGACGGCGGCGCTAAGACGGTGCTCGGCGAATCGATCGCCAGCGGGCATGGGCGCGAATGAACTCGACCGCGTGCTGGAGATCGTCTGCCGCCACCCGAGCACCGCCCGCTATATCGCGGAAAAGCTCTGCCGCCGGTTCATCGCCGATCAGCCGCCCGCCGAAGCCGCGGACGCGGCGGCGCAGGCGTTCGCCGATTCCGGCGGCGACATCAAATCGACGCTGCGCGCGGTTTTTGGCACCGAGTCATTCTGGGCGGCGCGCGGCACCCAGTTCAGCGCCTGTTCCACTTTGTGATGAGCGCCCCGCGCCTCCGGGGCAAAGATCGACAAGACCCACGGCATCGCGCTTTACCCGAGCGGATGGGGCACATGCCGCACGGCTATCCCACGCCCGACGGCTATCCGCTGGTTCCTCGAGCCGTGGCTCGGCACCCTCTTCTGGCGCTGGCACTTCGCCGCCGCGTTGGGCGAAACCGCCTCGGCGGCGTCAAGGTCGATTGGAAAGCCCTCGCCAAGCGCGCTGATGCCAAGATGCCGCCTTCGCCCACCTCGTCGGCAGGACCCCCAACGAAAACGAACTCGCCGCCGCCCACGGCCACGAAAAACCAGCCGCCCTCGCGCTACTCTCCCCGGCGTTTCAGTTTTGTTAGGCGGTGGCGGACTAGGAAAAGCAGACCGCCGTCGATGAACTCACCAGCCCAAAGGGCGGCGGGAAACGGATTGCGAAGCGTCCGAAAAGAGTGGGCTGTAGAGACGGCACTCCTGCCGTCTAGGACCTGCGGCATCGCTTTCGCCTTCGGAGCGAAGCGTTCCATGGTGATTGAATCAGCGGCAGCCTGCCGGTGCCCAAGCGTACGGATGGCTCTCCGGGTCGTCCGGCGGAAGGCGCGCCGCCTTCACCAAAACAGCAGCATGGCGATCTTTCATTTGAAACGCAGAGGATGAAGAGAGTTGCGAGACCTTTTCGGGTCATCGCTGTCTGGTGTGAAAAAGGGCTGGTTCTTTCCTTTGAAGGAGCCTGAACGGGGGGCGGTTTGCGGATGACCTAAATCAACTCTTCCCGCCCAAGTCCTTCCTTTGGGGCATCTTGGATCGTTACCTGTAGGTCCTCGAGGGCGATCCGAAGAAACTGACCCTCGAAGAGGGGTACTCGGCGGTCAGCCCCGGGCTTGGTGCTCCTGCCCTGATGATCGCGTTAATCCCGGAGAATGAGTGGTCGGGACCAGCGCCGGCTTACCGCAATTGCTCTGCCGCCGGAATGACGCAGCGGTAGCCCTGGGTGGACAATTCGATCAGCAGGAGGCGGAGGACGTCGAGCGAGTGGTCGCGCCCCTCGTGGATGACGAGGATCGCGCCGGGCTTGATGCCTTTTTTGAGGCGGTCGAGGACGTCGAGGGGTTCGGCGCGGTCCTTGCCGTCTAGCCCGCGGGCGGTCCAGCCGACGAGGGTGAGCCCGCGGGTGCGAAGCTGCGGGTGCAGAAATGGATTTCTCATGCCGACGGGCGCGCGGAAGACGCGGGGGCGCATTTCGGGCGGGGCGTCGGCGGCGCGGCGGTAGGCATTCGTGCCGTGGTCGAGCTCCCACGCCTGCAAGCGCGGGCCGAGCCGCCAAAATTTGGTCTCCGGGTGCGTGTAGGTGTGGTGCCCGATCTCGTGGCCGGCGTCGAGGATCGCCCGGACCTCGCGCGGGCTGCCCTGCGCCAAGCCGCCGATGAGGAAGAACGTCGCCTGCGCCTCGTGCGCTTTGAGCAGCTCTAACATTTTGCCCAAATCGCGCGGGTCGGGGCCGTCATCGATGGTCAGCCAGACCTCGCGCTCGCGGGTTTCAAAGCGGGTGACGACCGGTCCCCACCACTGGCAGTTCGGCACGAGGGTGGCGTAGAGCGCGAGGGCGTGCGCCGCCATCATGATCGCGAGACCGAGCCAGAAGTGACCGAACACCCAAAGCGCGAGAAACGCGAGGGGTGCGGCGAGATTGAAGAGGAGGAGGAACGGGCGCAGCGGTCGGATCGGGTGGGATGGGTTGCCGTCTTTAGGGGCGAAAAGCGCTGCGGGAAACCGGAAATTCGCGGTTGCCGGATCGCGCCGCCAGCGGAACCTGCCTCGCCTTTATGCCAAACACCCCACCTGACCCACGCCCCGCTGGCCGGGAAGTCCTCCTCATGATGACCTGCCTGTGCGATGCCTTTTTCGCCGAGGCGGCCAAGGCGGCGGTCCGCGTTTTGGAGCACGCCGGTTGCACGGTCCACGTGCCTGCCGACCAGACCTGCGGCGGGCAGCCGGCGTTCAACGGCGGCGACTTCGAGAATTCGCGCAAGGTCGCCCGGCACACGGCGGCGGTCTTCGTCGGCGATCTGCCGATCATCGTGCCGTCCGGCCCTGCGCGGCGATGCACTGGCACGGGCACGCCCGCCCGAGGGCGCCATGGAGCCGGGAATCGAATCGCTCGCCGCGCGCACCTGGGAGCTGTGCGATTTTCTCGTCGGCGGTCTCGGATCGAGCGCTGGGACGGGGGCGGTCACGCCGGATCGCGCTCCACCATTCGTGCCACACGCGTGGCACCGGGACCGGCGCGGCGATGGCGAAGCTGCTCGGCTCGATCAAAGGCGTCGAGATCGCCGAGTTCGGGCAAGCCGAGCAATGCTGCGGGTTCGGCGGCACATTCGGTGACGTTCCCGCATATCTCTGGCGAGATGGGGACGCTCAAGCTCGACCATGCGCTCTCCGGCGACCCGGACTATCTCGTCTCCGCCGACCTGAGCTGCCTGATGCACCTCAACGGGCTAGCCGAAGCCCAGGGCCGGCGGCTCCAGCCCCGCCACGCGGCGGAGGTGCTGTGGGAGAGTCTCGCGATCGCGTAGCGGGATTCCGCCGCCGCCAGCGGGGTGGAGCGGGCGGATTGGCGGAGCCGGAGCCGGGCTGGTAGGCGCAGCTCGGATCTTCGGCGAATGGATCGCCGGTCATGCCGAAGGCGCGGGCGCGCGAGCCGCCGCAGACGGTCCGGAACTGCAGCGCCCGCATTGCCGCCGAGCGCATCGTTGTCGCGCAGGCTGACGAAAAGCGGATGCCGCCGGTAGATCGCCGCCGGATGCCGGTCGCGGACGTTGCCGCAATCAAACGGCAGGAACCCGCTGGGCGAGACCACGCCGGTGTGCGAGATGAACATGACGCCGCGCCCATCCCGGATGCCGAGCGGCGAGCGCAGCCTCGGCCGCCGCCGGCTTCTCCGCCCCGCGCCGCTGGATCAAGACGCGGCGGAAGTGGTGCCCTCGGTCGTTTTGATCGCGAACGGCGCCTTGCCGACCAGCGCCGCCATTTCCTCGAAGACGCGCTCGATTTCCGCCGGATCCGGCAGGTCCGCCGCGCCCGCCCGCCCGGTCGGGACCAGCAGGAAGACGCTCCACATGGCGGGCTTCACCGCGAACATAAGCTGCCTTGAAAGCATCGAATTCGCCGAGGTTGCCGCGCGTCAGCGTCGTGTTGATCTGCACGCTCGCCGCCTCGCCCGCGCGGCGGATCGCTTGAGCGTCCGGTCAAATGTGCCCTCCAGCCCGCGGAACGAATCGTGGGTCTCGCGCGTCGCGCCATCGAGGCTGAGCGAGATTCGTTGGACGCCGGCGGCTTTGAGATCGCCGAAATCAGTGTGGAGGAGCCGGGCGGTGGCGGACGGGCTAAGGCTGACGTTCAATCCGGCGGCGGTCGCCTCGCGCACAAGGTCGAGCGCGTCGGCGCGCATCAGCGGATCGCCCCCGGTCAGGACCAGCATCGGCGGGTTGAGGCTCGGCGAGCTGCGGATCAGCCACGCTCTCGGCGCGGTCGAGTTCGCCGGGATGCCGGTGCGGTTGCGCCTCCGCCCGGCAGTGGCGGCAGGCGAGCGCGCAGGCGCGGGTGATTTCCCAGAAGACGAGAAACGGGCGCTGGTCGAAGCCGTCGTAATCCATCGACGGAACCTGCGACCAGACGGGGTTGGCGAGCGGTGTCATGAGAGGCAAACGCCGCCCGCCGGGGGCGCAACGCGGCAGATCGTGCCCAAGGGTCCGCCGATCTTGGCGCGGCGGGCGCGGACGGTCAGTTCGCCGCCCGCACCTTTTGGGCGATCGCCTCCGGCGCGCCGTGGGCGGCGATCCACGCCTGCGCCGCCGGGCGGTCGGCGCGCAGCCACGCGCTGAGCGAATTGGTGAGCGCCCGCTCGCGCGCCTTCGGCTCCTCGATCGCCTGCGACCAGGCGGCGGCGCTCCGGGTCCTTCCACGCCACCGGTCCGACAAAGCCTGCCACCATGGCGTCGCGCGCTCGGGCGAGGCGTCGAGGTTGCCGAGCCACGCGCCGCAGCTTCGTTCGGGTCCTCCGATGCCCAGCGCCCGACGATTTCGAGCCAGCCCTTGGTCGCGGTCTTGCCGGTCGGCAGCGCCATCGCCCAGGCGATCCTGTATCCTTGCTGGTCCTCAAAGCGGTGGATCGCGACGCCGGCGATCGCGCGCCCATCGACCTCGATCCCGCGTCCGGCGGCGGCTTCGACCATCGCCTGGGCGGTCTCCGGCTCGCTTTCGGTCACCCGGTTGATCGCCTGCGAATAGGCGAAGCCGCGCACGCTGTCGATGGCCGGTCCGGCGTCGTCTTCCACGCCGTCGAACCAGCGCTGGAACTCGGCGGCACCGCCCTTTTCAAAGAGCTGGTCGAGGATGAGCTGCACGCTGGTGGCGCGGGCGGCGCTCACCTCGGTTTGCAAGGCGAAGGCTGAGGCGCGGTCGAGATCGGACTCGGCGAGCCCTTTGACCACGCCGTGCCGGAGCCACTGCCGGGTCTGGCCCTCCAGCCCATCGACGAAGGCGATGGCGGCATCGGGGTCGGCGGTCGCCCAGCCGGCCACCGCATTGGTCGCCGCAAAGTCGGTCTTCCGCCCCTCTTTGTTCTCCAAGATATACGTCGCCGCCGCCTCGCCATCGAGCGCGCCCCACGCATACATGAAGGCGCGGAATTCATCATCGTGCTGGCCGCCGCGCGGACCATCTTCGAAGGCGGCGAGCGCGGCGGGGATGTCGTCGGAGGTCAGGTTCGCCAAGGCGTCGCCCAGTCGGGACATGCGCGCCAGCGGGTTGCGCTCGCGCAAGATTTCGGCGATCCCGCCGCCCGCCGCCGCGCGGGAGCCGCCGCTTTGCCCAAACCCTCGCCCAGACGCCGGGTCCGCTCCTGCGTCGGC
Source organism: Verrucomicrobiales bacterium (assembly GCA_041395145.1). GTDB lineage: Bacteria > Verrucomicrobiota > Verrucomicrobiia > Verrucomicrobiales > DEV007 > JAWLBD01. Next base: position 19,299 of record JAWLBD010000045.1, read on the forward strand.
ATCCGGATCGGCACCTGGCGTGAGAAGCCGAGACACCGCGCTTTCGTCGGAAGCCGCCGCGCCCGCTGCGGGGTTGAAGGCACCGCCGCGCCCAAGTCCGAATTTCCAGCCGAGCGCGAAGGCGGCGGCGGTGGCGATGAGCCAGGCGGCGTGGGGGAGAAGGCGTCGGTGCTTCATGGAAGGTCGGTTGGACAAGGGCAATGGGAGATTCGTTCACCCGTTTGGCAAGGGATTAACCCGCTTCCCCGGCATCAGTTTGATCGGCATTGCGGAAAGGCGCGGCCGGCATAGGATCGCGGCTTCCTGCCCCGGCAAAAAAAATCGACCCGCTGCTATGACTGAATCCCCGCCCCGATCCCCGATGCGCACCGTCGGCTTGGCCGCCGCCGCCGCCATCGTCGTCGGCAATGTGATCGGCACCGGTGTTTACACGAGCCTCGGGTTCCAGGTGGCGGCGTTTCCATCGTCGGGCTTCGTCATCCTCCTGCTCTGGCTGGTCGGCGCGGTCATCGCGCTGAGCGGCGCGCTTTCCTATGCGGAACTCTGCGCCGCCCAGCCCCAGTCCGGCGGCGAATACCATCTGCTCTCCAAGGCGATCCACCCGGCGGCCGGATTTCTCTCCGGCTGGATCTCCGCCACGGTCGGGTTCGCCGCGCCGGTCGCCGGAGCCGCGCTGGCGCTCGGTGCCTATGCCGAGGGAATCGCGGGGGATGCCAGTTGGCTGGGTGCCGGGGCGGGCACCTGGCTGGGCGCGGCGACCATCGTGCTGTGCGCGGCGGTCCACTGCACGACCACGCGGGCGGCCTCGCGCTTCCAGACGGTGTTTACGGCTGGCAAAGCGCTGCTCGTCGCGGCGCTCGCGGCGGCTGCCTTTGTATTTGGCAGCGATTCCGGCACCGCCTTCAAGCCGCTGCCCGGCGACCTGGAGCTGGCGTTCAGCCCGGCGTTTGCGGTTTCGCTGATCTGGGTGACCTACGCCTATACGGGCTGGAATGCCGCCGCCTACATCGCCGGCGAGATCCGCGATCCGGCGCGCCTCGTCCCCCGCGCCCTGATCGGCGGCACGCTCGCGATCACCGCGCTCTACCTGGCGCTCCATGCCGGGATGCTCTACGCCGCGCCGGCGGAGGTGCTGCGCGGCAAGCCGGAGGTCGCGCTGGAGGCGGCCAAGGCATTTCTCGGGGAGCGGGGCGGCGCGATCGCAGGCGGGCTGATCTGTTTCGGGCTTATCTCGACGATCAGCGCGATGATCTGGGCGGGGCCGCGCGTCTCGATGGCGATGGGCGAGGACTACCGCGCGCTCCGCTTTCTGGCGCGCAAAAATCAGGCGGGCGTCCCGGTCCTCGCCGTGCTCTTCCAATCCGCGCTCGCCCTGATCCTGCTTTTCACCGGCACGTTCAAAACGATCATCGAATACACGCAGATCACGCTGACGCTGTCGTCCGCGCTCGCCGTGGCCGGCGTGTTTGTGCAGCGCTGGCGGCAACCCGATCTGCCGCGCCCGTATCGCTGCTGGGGCTATCCGGTCACGCCCCTCGTCTTCCTCGCCGCCAGCGCGTGGATCCTCTGGAATTCATTCAGCGGCGAGGGCACGCGGCTGCAGAGCCTCTACGGGCTGGCGACCATCGCCGCCGGTCTGCTACTCTACTTCCCGCTCAAAGCGCTCGGCCAGGGCAAGGGCGCGTCGGCTTCCCGGGGCGGGTCGGATTCTGACTAACTAAGCGCGCCGGCCTGCCCGATTGCCATTGCGCGGGCGCGCGCTCCTCCTATCATGCCGCCCGTGACGCTCGACGAAATCCGCGCCAAGATCGATGGCATCGACTCCGAATTGCTCCGCCTGCTCAATGAGCGGGCGGACTTGGTGCATGCTGTTGGCGAAATCAAAAAGGCGCAGGGCTTGGAGATTTTCGCGCCGGAGCGCGAGGTCAAATTGGTCGAATCGCTGCTCAAGCGAAACCGGGAGTGCGGCGGGCGGCTGCCCGGCTCCGCCATCCGCGCGATCTACCGCGAGATCATGTCGGCGGCCAAGGCGCTGGAGCAGCACCTGCGCATCGCCTACCTCGGGCCGCCCGGCACCTGGGCGCACCAGGCGGCCCTCAACAAATTCGGGGCGAGCGTCGAGTGCGTGCCGCAGCTCAGCCCGGCGGATGTCTTTGACCAGGTCGAGCGCCGCCGCGCGGATTACGGCGTCGTCCCGATCGAGAACTCGTCGGAAGGCGCATCCAGCCAGACGCTCGATCTCTTTGCCGAATCGCCGCTCAAGATCTGCGCCCAGATCCAGATTCCGGTCGAGAATTGCCTGATCTCGCGCGTCGAGCGCCCCCAGATCGCCAAGATCTACAGCCACCCCGCCGTCTTTGCCCAATGCCGGGACTGGCTGCGCCGCGCCTTCCCGCATGCCGAGAAGATCGAGGCATCGAGCACGACCCGCGCGGCGGAACTGGCCGCCGCCGACCCCGCCGGGGCCGCCCTCGCCGGGGCGCTCGCCGCCGAGCTGCACGGCATGGCGGTGCTGGAGCAAAGCGTGCAGGATAGCGCGACCAACACGACCCGGTTCCTCGTCCTCAGCCACAAGAGCGCGCCGCCCACCGGCAACGACCGCACGAGTTTGATGTTCTCGATCCACGACCGCCCCGGCGCCCTCTTCAAGGCGCTGGAGCCATTTAATCAACTCCATATCAATATGTCGAAGATCGAGAGCCGCCCCGCCCGCCGCAAAGACTGGGCTTACTTTTTCTTTGTCGATGTCATGGGGCATACCGAAGACGCGGCGGTCCAAAACGCTATCGCAGGTCTCGAAGGGCATACGGCATTCCTTAAAGTTTTGGGGAGCTACCCGAACGAATAAGATTCTTTAGGGTTCGAATCGCTCCGGACCGTCGCGATGAACGATTTGTAATATTTTGTTGACCTGCGGATCGAAAATTGTTTCGATTCCGCCATGAATCGACTCAGATGTTTGTTCTGGTGCCGGGGCAGGCTCTGCCATGGTGCGGGTTTCATTGGCGGCAATCGCTTCGGCTTCGGCATGGATGGCGGCACCTGTCCACTCGGCAGGAATCGATCTCGGAAGCTATTCTTATTCTCCTGTTAGCACGGATCGATACTGGCGCGCCGCTAAGCCAAGACGGATCGGGGCTGACTTTTAACCCCGTTTCCAGCACGCTTTATGTCGTGCGCAATAGCGGTCCGGAGCGCATTTTCGAGATGGATGCGGTAAGCAATGTGCTCAGGACTATCGGCATCACCGGGTTTCAAGACACCGAGGGATCGCCTATCTCGGCGGCAATACTTTTGCGGTGACCGAGGAGCGGCGCGACCGAATCGCCGTATTTGAGATCGGATCGGGTTCGCCGATCACCATCGATATTTCGGCGGCGCAAGTCTATACCTTTTCTGCGGCTTCGGGGCTGAATACCGCCACCGATAACTTCGGGTTGGAAGGGCTGAGCTACAATCCATCGACCGGCACGTTTGCCATGGTCCAAGAGAAATCTTCGGTCGCGTTCTTCGAGTTTTCGCTGCCTGCCGTGGGGACCGTGATCAATGCGACGAGTCCCTTCAACCTATCGGCAGCCACCTATGGCATCACCGATGCGGCTGGCGTCGTCCACTTGCCTTCCGGAAATGTGCTTATCCTTTCGGACGAATCGGAAACCCTCTTGGAAATTGATCCGGCGACCGGCGACCTCATCGGGACATTTGACCTGGGTGCCACGCACCCAGGCGGGAGTCCTCCCGCTTCCTATCAACCCGAGGGCGTCGCTTTCAATCCGGCGACCGGCGACATCTACGTGCTGAGCGAACCCGATGCGTTCTATGTCCTCTCGAACCCGAACTATGTGCTTCCTGAACGTGCCCGAGCCGAGCCGCGCCTTGTTGTTGATGGGCGGCGCTGCGGCAGTATCGCATTCCGCCGCCGCCGCGTCGATAGGGCGCATTACTCGCCGAGAGCCAGGCGCGCATCTCGGCGGGATGGTCGGTGGTGATCGATTCCGCCCCGAGCTGGCGGAAGGCGGCGGCACCCTCGTGTCGTTGATCGTCCAGACGCGAAATCCGAACCCGGCGTCTTTGATCGCTTTGACCGCCTCGGGCGGAAGCGGCTGCCTTGCCCTGTACTCGAACCCGGTGGCACCGCAGCGCTTTAGCGTGGCGAGGATCGTTTCGGTCGTTGGCGTGAAGTCCCCGCCCCTTTTCCTTGAAGCCAGTCAGCCAATTCGCCGCGATCATCGGCATCGCTTTCCGGCATTCGGCGACTACCGATTCGCTGAACGCAATGATCGTGATTTGCTCGGGTTTGACCTCGCTCGCGTCAAGGGTCTCTTTGAGCTTCGGAACGATCTCCGGACCGCATTTGATCTCGATGAAGATTTTCTTGCCGGCGGGGACGGTGGCGAGGACCTCGGCGAGGGTCGGGATTTTTTCTCCGGCGAAGGCGGAGCCTTTCCACGATCCGGCGTCGAGCTTCTGCAGATCATTGGCATCGTCGAATCGGCGACCTTGGCGTCGCTGCCGGCCGTCCGCTTTGCCGTGCTATCGTGGAGGCAGGCGATCTCGCCGTCCTTGGTCAGGTAGAAATCGCCCTCGATGCCGTCCGCGCCTTGTTCCCAAGCCAGGTTGAAGGCGGCCAGCGTGTTCTCCGGCGCATCGGCGGACGCGCCGCGATGGGCGATGATCGCTTGGGCGGGCGCGCGGGCGACCAGCCAGAGCGCGGCGAGGGCTGTGGCGGCGGTCGCGGAGTACGTGTGGCGCGCATCGGGGCGGGGGAGGGGGTTATTTTCCGTAAACGGCTTTCGGGTCGTAGCTGCGCTCCTGCACTTGGGAAAGCGGCACCGGCCCGCCTTCCCCGCGCTGGTCGAGTTCGTCGCGCGTGGCGACCCGGCGGTAGAAGCAACTCTGGTAACCCGCGTGGCAGCAGCCGGAATCCCTCCTGCTTGACCCGCAGCCAGATCGCGTCCTGGTCGCAGTCGGTCCGGATCTCGATCACGCGCTGGACGTGGTATTGCCAGTCGCGCCTTTGTGCCACAGGCATTTCCGGCTCCGGCTGTAGTAAACCGCCTCGCCTTTGCGGATCGTTTGGTAAAGCGCTTCCTCGTTCATGTAGGCGACCATGAGCAGCTCGCCGGAATCGGCGTCGGTAGCGATCGCCGGGATCAGCCCGCTGCCGTCGAATTTCGGCATGAAAACGTCGCCGTCCTCGACCTGCCGGGGAGGTGCCGCGCGCCTCGAACCAAAACTCTTTGGCGGGCGGCGGCTGGGTGGAATTCGGATCTTCTTCGGTGGTGGTGTCCATGGGAGCGGGATCGTAGAGCCGACGCCCCGGTATTAGCAAGCCGAAGTTTGACCCGTCTGCCTAATAGACGCCTGCTGGGCGAGATCCGCGGAGTCCGGCTCCGGCGCGAATTCATCTGGCGGCGGCAGGTACTTAGGCGCGCGGCAGGTTCTCGCATCGTTCGGCGAGTTGATCCCCGAGCGCTTGAAGGGCGGCGCAGATACCTTCGCAGAACTGATCTTGGGAAAAGTCGGCGCAGCCCGCGCCCGCTGCTTTTTCTAAGGCAGAGACCGGAATAAAGGGCTCCAACCCGTAGCCGATCGTGAAGCCCGCGCGACGCGTGTCTGGGTCGACGAGAAAGAGGATTTGGCGATTGCGCCCGCCGCGCTCCATCTCGCTGGCGATGCCCCGGCTGTTGAGCAGCCAGCATCCGGTGACCGGGAGCGGCATCTCCGGATCGGCATCGATGATTGCCACGCGAAAGGTGATCTGCGGAAAACGCTGCTCCAACGCCTTGGCGGCGTTTTCAATCCGGCGAAGTTCTTTGGGCGGCACCTGCCCGGTCAGATCGGCGACCGGGTTGAGCAGTGCTTGGGCTGGGGGACCATAGCGGCGGTAGAGCTTCTCCAGCGACAGCCCACATTGCGGGCACTCCGCCGTGTATTCTTGGATGGCGCTCTGGCAATACGGGCAATGCATGATCGATCGGCGAAGAGGCTAGCGTTTACCAAAATGATTCGCAATTCCGAAATACAGATTCTCGCGAAGAAAAAGGCGGTTCCCGCTGCCAGGAACCGCCTTTGCGATGAAAATTCGTCAAAATTTAATCGGCCGGCTACCGGCGGCGGCGCTGGAAGAGTGCGAAGGCCATACCGCCGAGCAACAAGAGGGCGCGGGAAGGTTCGGGCACCGCATAGAGGCGGGCGCCAAACCGCGATCCGTCCGATCCGTCGGCGCTGTCGGTAAGACCCTGCGGCGAGAGCGCGATATCGATCACATCGCCGGGCGAAAGCCCGAGGAGGACGGCTGAATTATGGATGCCGATGCCGTCGTTTCCGCCCACCGTGTCGGCGCCGATCTGCTCGCCGTTGAGCAGGACGAAGATCGAGGTGCCGTCGCCGTTGAGGTTCTCCGCGCGGAGATCCCATTCGACGAGCATGGCGCCCGGGTCGCCGGCTTGGACCTCGTAGCGGCGGACCGCCCATTCTTCGGTGCCTCCGGAATTTGTGCCATTCGGGTGACCGCTTTCGGTGCCGAGGAACGTCCATGGCACGCTGCCGTCCGGATAGTCGAACGTGCTGCCATCCCACCAGTTGCCGGTCGAGCGGGTGGTCGTGCCGTCGGTCGGGAATGGGATGAAGTCGGTGCCGCCTGGATCGGGCGCGCCGTTGTTGGTGATGTCGTAGTATCCGTAGCTCCAGCCATTTGCGCCCTGCGGGTCGCTCAGCCCGGTGGGGAAATCGAGCCGCGAATCGGCGACCGCCCCGAGGTTGTTCCAAAGGTTCGCCGTCTGGATGCGCGCGCCGAAATTCGAGCCGTCGGACCCGTCGGAGAACCCGAGGTCGGTACCCTGCGGAGTGAGGGCGAAGTCGAGCGTGTCGCCTGGATTGACCATCAGGAAATTGGCGTTGCTCGCGCCGAGCCCGTCCGTCCCGCCGATGGTCGATGCATTGACCAGGGTGCCATTGTGGTAAACTTCGCCCGTCACGCCGTTGCCGCCGCCGGTATTTGCCTTCGAGATCCACCAATCGGCGGCGATCCCGTAGGGCTGGCCGCCGTTGAGATCTTCCACCGTGTAGCGGCGGACCGCCGAGTGGATGTCGCCGTTGTTGTCGCCGTTCGGATGCCCGCCGTTTGCGTTGACTTCTGTCCACGGCGGGTTGCCCGCCGGCCAGTCCCACACCGTCCCGTTATACCACGAGTCGTCGAATGGGATGAAATCGACACCGCTCTGCGAGTTGTTGAAGTATCCGTAGGTCCAACCATCCTGTCCCTGCGTGCCGGAAAACTCGGTCTGAGAATTGGCGGCTGCGCCTGTGCGCACGCCGATATTTTGCGCGCTCGCAGATAGGGCACCGCAGGCGGTGAGGGCGAGAATAAGGTGGGGTGTCTTGTTCATGGCGGGTTGATATGAAAGTGTGCTTTTTCTAACAAAGATCTTCTGCGGTGTGAAGTTTTTTTTCGAAACGATTTCAATGGAAGTCGGAATCGCCAATTATCGATCTGCCGCCGAAATCGCGGCGATAGAGCGGCGGTTCGTGATTGCCGCCGGGGCGCATCCGTGCCACGATCTGCCGCCTTATCTAATCTGCGATGACCCGATTTCTCACCAGCGTGGCGTTCGCCGCCAGCGCCCTTGCCGCGCCGATCGCCTCGGCGGACGAGCCGCCCTCGTTTCGCCGCGAGATCTTGCCGATCCTGTCAAAGGCGGGCTGCAACACCGGCGGGTGCCATGGCGCGCTGGCGGGCAAGGGCGGGTTCCGGCTTTCGCTCTTCGCCTACGATCCGGCGGCGGACTACTGGACGATCACGCGGGAGTCGCGCGGCCGGCGCATCGAGATCGGGGATCCGGGGCGCAGCCTGCTTTTGACCAAGCCGACCGCCGCGCTGGCGCACAAGGGCGGCAAGCGGCTGGAGGTCGGCTCGCGCGACTATCAGATCCTGGCGAAATGGATCGCGGCTGGCGCGCCGCCGCCGCGCGACGACGATCCGCACCTCACCGCGGTCGAAGTTTTTCCCGGGTCCTCGCTGCTCCGCCTCGGCGAGTCCGCCGCGCTGTCGGTGCGCGCGACCTACAGCGACGGGAAGCAGGAAGACGTGACCCGCTGGGCGAAGTTCGCCTCGGTGGACGAGACGGTCGCGGAGGTGGATGAAGGCGGGCGGGTCAGCGTGATCGGACCGGGGGAAGGCGCGGTCACCGCCTGGTTTTCGTCGCAGATCGCCATCGCGCGGTTCACCTCGCCATTCCCGAACGAAGTGGCGGATGCCGCGTATGCCGGTGTGCCGACCGCGAATTTCATCGATGCCGAGGTGCTCGCCCAACTCCGCCGCCTCAACCTTCCGGCGTCCCCGCCGGCCGGCGATGCCGCCTTCCTCCGCCGCGCGTATCTCGATACGGTCGGAAAGCTGCCGACGCCCGCCGAGGTGCGCGCCTATCTCGCGGATGGGTCCGCGACCAAGCGCGAGGCGTTGGTCGAGGCGCTGCTCGGGCGCCCGGAGTTTGTCGATTACTGGACCTACAAGTGGTCGGATGTCTTGCTGATCAGCGGCGCGAACCTGCGCCCCGCAGCGGTGAAGGCATACTACGGATGGGTCCGCGCCCGCGTCGCGGAGAACATGCCGTGGGATGAATTGGTCCGCCAGGTCGTCACCGCGAAAGGCTCGTCCGTCGAAAACGGCGCGACCAATTTCTTCGCCGTCCACCAGGATCCGGAGACGATGGCGGAGAACGTGAGCCAGGCGTTTCTCTCGCTCTCGATCAATTGCGCAAAGTGCCACAATCACCCGCTCGAAAAGTGGACCAACGACCAATACTATGCGTTCGCCAACCTCTTCAGCCGCGTGCGGGCAAAAGGGTGGGGCGGGGACGCCCGCAACGGCGATGGCGTGCGCACGCTCTATGTCGAGCCGCGCGGCGATTTGATCCAGCCGCGCACCGGCAGGCCGCAGCCGCCCGCGCCGCTGGATGCGCCGGCGATCCCGGCGGATGCGGAAGGCGACCGGCGCGCGGTTTTGGCGGAGTGGCTGACCGATCCGGCGAATCCGTATTTCACCCGGTCGATCGTCAACCGGGTCTGGGCAAACTTCATGGGCGTCGGGCTGGTCGAGCCGGTCGACGATCTGCGGGCTTCGAACCCGGCGAGCAACGAGGCGTTGATGGCGGCGCTCGGCGACTTTTTGATCGCGAACCGCTACGACCTCAAGGCGCTGATGCGGGCGATCCTCATGAGCGAAACCTACCGTCGGTCGAGCGAGGCGCTGCCGGGCAACGGGGGCGATACGCGGCACCAGCCGATACTTCCCGCGCCGCCACATGGCGGAGGTGCTCGCCGATGCGATCAGCGACGCGACCGGCGTGCGCGACAAGTTCACCGAGATCGCGTTGAACGACGGCTCCACCCAGAAGACCGACTTTTACCAAGACGGCACGCGGGCGATCCAGCTCTACGACTCGGCGGTGAAGTCGTATTTCCTCCAGACCTTCGGGCGCAACGCGCGCGAGATCACCTGCGAGTGCGAGCGCTCGAACCAGCCCAGCCTCGTCCAAGTCCTCCACCTATCGAACGGCAACACGATCAACGAAAAGCTCGCCGCCGAGGGCGGAGCCGTGGCGCAGGCGGTGGCATCCGGCATGGCTGACGAAGCGGTTGTCGAGGATGCCTACCTCCGCTGCCTGAGCCGCCCGCCGAGCGCCGGCGAGTCCGCCAAGTTCGCGGCGTTGCTCGGCGGCGTCGCGCCAGAGGAGCGCCGGATCGCGATCGAAGACCTCTATTGGTCGCTGCTCACCAGCCGCGAATTTCTGTTCCAACACTAGCGCCATGAAAATGTTCGAACAGAGAATGGAACTAGCGGACGGCGGAGTCGGTTACCCGAAGGGAGCGTGTTTTATACTGGATCGAGTGAAGCAGGGCGACGCGCCGAAAGTCCCCTCCCTGGAGGGGATTTAGGGATGGGTCCGAGCCGTTCAAGTCTATTCAGCGGATTTGCGATGGCCCGCCACGACGCCGCTGGAAAGAATGATCCCAGAGGAAGTCCGCTGCCCGCTGACCCACCCCGACCCTCCCAGGAGGAGATTGGCGGCGCGCCATCCGACTGCCAAAGCAAATCCTCGCTGCCGCCGGAGCTGCGTTGGGCATCGCCGCCTCGCCAGCCTTGGCGGCGCTGACTACCACCGCGAGGTCGCGCCGATCTTGCGCGCCTATTGCGCGGGCTGCCATAACGACGCCGATTTTGAAGGCGACTTTTCCGCCGAACGCTATGCGGATCTGCGGGAGGGCGGGAGCAAAGGCGATTTGATCGCGCCGGGGATGCCGAGGGGTCGCTGCTCGTCAGGATGCTCGATGGTCGCGCCAAGCCGAAGATGCCGCCGGACGATGAACCGCCGGTGCCGGAGGCGGATCTCGCCTTGCTCAAGCGCTGGATCGCGGAGGAGCCAAGCCGCCCGCCGAAGACGTTTCGATCCTCGCCAAACTCGATGTTCCCAGCATCGCCGGCAGCGGGACGGCGGCGCCGATCACCGCCCTCGCGTATTCGCCGGACGGCGCGCGCCTCGCGGCGGCGAGCTTTCGCGGCATCGAAATCCGAGGCGCGGACGGCGCCGCCCAGCTCACGATCGGCGAGCTGCCCGGCAAGGTGAACGCGATCCACTTTTCGCCGGACGGATCGCGGCTGCTGGCGGCCACCGGGATCGCGGGGCTGCGCGGCGTCGCGTTCCTATTTGACGCCGCCTCGGGGGAAAAGGTCGGCGAATTTGGCGGGCATCGCGACGTGCTCTACGACGCCGAATTCTCGCCGGACGGCAGCCTGATCGCCACGGCGGGATACGACCGGACGATCAAAATCTGGGGCGCGCAAAGCGGCGAACTGCAGCGCGCGATCGACGTCCACAAGGGCGCGGTCTTCGATCTCGCCTTCCATCCGTCGGGCGAAATCCTCGCCTCCGCCAGCGCCGACCAGACGGTCAAGCTCTGGCGCGTGCGCGATGGCGAGCGGCTCGACACTTTGAACCAACCGCTCGGCGAGCAGACCAGCGTCGCCTTTACCCCCGATGGCGGATTCGTCATCTCTGCCGGAGCCGATAGCCGCATCCACCTGTGGACGCTCGTTTCCCGCGACGCGCCGGCGATCAATCCGCTGCGCCACGCGCGCTTTGCCCACGAGGGCGCGATCGAGCGTCTCGCCGTGATCGAGGGCGGCGACCGCCTCGTCTCGTCCGCCGCCGATGGATCGCTGAAGCTATGGAGCCTGCCCGACCTGCAAGAGCTGCACGCCTTCCCCCAACAGCCGGACGCCGCCGCCGCGGTGGCGGCGAAACCGGGCGCGCGGGAGTTCGTCGCCGCGCGTCTCGACGGCTCGCGCCAATCCTACGCGCTGCCCGCAACCGGCGTCGCCGCCGGAGTGGCGGAGCGAAATGCCGCGCCGATGCCCGCCGCCGCCGAGGATGCCTCCGCCCCGGTCGCGGTCGCGGAGGCGGAGCCGAATGACTCGCCCCGCCAGGCGGTGCCGGTGCCGCTGCCCGCGATGGTTTCCGGCGGGATCGGCGCGCCGGGCGATGCGGACGTTTTCCGCTTCCGCGCGCTGGCCGGGCAGGAGCTTTTGGTCGGGGTCAACGCCGCCCGCTCCGGCTCCAAGCTCGACTCGAAGATCGAAATCTTGACCGCCGGCGGCGAGCCGGTCGAGCGCGTCGTGTTGCAGGCGGTGCGCGACTCGTGGTTCACGTTTCGCGGCAAGGACTCCGATACGTCCGATGACTTTCGCCTGCAAAATTGGCGCGAGATGGAGCTCAACGAATATCTCTACGCGAACGGCGAGGTCGTGAAGCTCTGGCTTTACCCGCGCGGGCCGGACAGCGGATTCAAGGTCTATCCCGGCTCCGGGAAACGCTGGACCTATTTCGGCACCACCGCGAACGCGCATCCGCTGGGCGAGCCGTGCTACGTCGTCCAGCCGCTGCCGCCGGGCAGCGCGCCGCCGCCCAACGGGCTGCCCGTCTTCCGGCTCTACTACGAAAATGACGACGACCCGGGCCGCCGGGCGGGCAGCGACTCGCAGTTGCTCTTCACCGCGCCGGCGGATGGCGAATTCCTCGCCCGGATCAGCGACGTGCGCGGGTTCGGCGGCGACGGCTTCCCCTACACGCTGGAGATCCGGGGCAGCCGCCCGGACTTCGCTGTCTCGGTCGGCGGCACGAACCCGAAGGTCAGCCCCGGCAGCGGCCGCGAGATCACGTTCAATGTCGAGCGGCGCGAAGGATTCGACGGCGAGATCCGGATCGATGTCGCCAACCTGCCGCCGGGCTTCCGCACCAGCGCGCCGGTCGTCATCCAAGCCGGTCACCATTCGGCGGTCGGCGTCCTCTTCGCCGAACCCGATGCCGCCGATCCCGACCCGGCGGCGGACGAAGCCGTGGCGATCACCGCGACCGCGATGGTGCGGGGAACCGAAGTAACCCGCCCGCTCGGGACGCTCGGCGACATCGGCATCGCGCCGCCCGCCAAGCTCGCCGTGGAAATCCTGCGCGAAGATGGATCCGCCGCCGATCCTGGCGCGCCGCTCGTCTTCGCCATCCGCCCCGGCGAAACGATCACCGCCCGCGTCCGCGCCACGCGCCACGATTTCCCCGGGCGCATCGAACTCGGCGGCGACGATTCGGGGCGCAATCTGCCCCACGGTCTCTATGTCGATAACATCGGGCTCAACGGCCTGCTCATCGTCGAAGGCCAGACCGAGCGAGAATTTTTCATCACCGCCGCGCCGTGGGTCCCGCCCGGCGACCGCTTCTTCCACCTCCGCGCCACCGCCGACGGCGGCCAGGCGTCGCGACCCGCCCTCATCCGCGTGCTGCCCAAAGCGGAGTCGGCGGCGCGGTAGGAGGTCGCCCCAATCCTGCCTGGCCCGGCGATCGGTTTGATTTTCGTCGATCTCGCCGGTCGAGTCTTTGCCGGTAGTTCGGGACGATCATCCTGAGGGCTGCGTCGGGAGGGTAGCTGAATTTGTGAGAATTCAGAAGGTTGGGACAACGGAGCCAAACCCGGGAAAACGATCAGCGGTGGGCGGGAGCGGGAGGGTAGGAGTTGGTTTTGCCCTTTTTGGTTGGCGATGATAGTATCGCCATGATACTATCGCCGCGATGGGACCGCCTTTTGAGATCACCCCGCTTCAGTTGCGTGAGATTGCCGCCATCGAGCGGCTGCTGGGGAGATTTGAGCGAATCGAGGCAGCGCCTGCGGCGCCGATGTTGAGGCGATCGCGCTGGATCAAGACGGTGGCTGGATCGGTGGCGATCGAAGGCAACCCATTGTCGGAAGAACAGGTCACCGCCTTGTTGGAGGGAAAGCGGGTCGTCGCGCCGCCTCGCGACATTTTAGAGGTCGAGAATGCGCTACAAGCTTATCGGGATCTGGGGCGTTGGAAACCATGGGCTGCCGCCTCGATGTTGCGCGCCCACGCCGCGATGATGAACGGACTGGTCGGCAGCGCCGGGCGATGGCGGGGGCGCTCGGTAGGCATCGCCCATGGCGGGAAGATCGCCCATGTGGCACCGCCGGCGGACCGCGTGCCGGGACTGATGAAGGAGTTGCTCGGATTTGGCAAGAAGTCGGCGAAGGAAATCCATCCCGCCATTCTTTCGGCGGTGATCCACTACGAGATCGAGTTTATCCATCCCTTCGAAGACGGGAATGGGCGGATGGGGCGGCTGTGGCATTCCGTCTTGTTGGCGCAATATCACCCCGCCTTTGCCATGGCTCCGGTCGAGTCGGTCATCTGGCGGCATCAAAAGCAATACTATCGCGCGCTGGCGCAGTCCGATGCCTGCGGCGCGGCGACGCCCTTCGTGCAATTCGCGCTGGAGGCGTCGCGGATGGCGCTTGAATCGCTAGTCCCGGAGGCGGCGTCTGTGTTGTCATCGAAGCAGGGCGCCGAAGAGCGGCTCGCCATCGCTTTGGAGAAATTCGGCGGCACGCCGTTCACCCGAAAGGGCTATCTCGCCCTGCATCCCAATATCTCGGCACCCACCGCCAGCCGCGATCTTAGCCGCGCCGTGGCGCACGCCGCGCTGCTCCGGACCGGGGACAAGGCGACGGCGGTTTACCGGTTCGGAGGGCGGAGAACCTAACCCTCGCGGACCAGCCGCGCCGCATACGCGCCGTCGAAGCCGTCGCGCTGGGGCAGGCATTCGATTTGCCTATCGAGCGTCAGCCCGGCTTCGGAGGCGATGCGCCGGGCGGCGTCTGCGTTTTCCTCGGGTTCGATGCTGCAGGTCGAATAGACGAGGACGCCGCCGGGTTTGAGCAGCGGGGCGCAGGCTGTGGCGATGGCGAGCTGGTTCTCCTGCATGGCGGCGAAGACCCGTTCGTGCAGCCGCCATTTCGCGTCGGCGCGGCGGCGGAGCACCCCGGTGTTGCTGCACGGCGCGTCGATCAGGATGCGGTCGAAGCTCGCGGCGGGGAAGGGCGGCTCGCCTTCGCCAAAGCGGTGCGCGGCGACCTCGGCGATGCTCGCGCCGAGGCGATCGAGATTCTCGCGCAGGCGGGGGAGCCGGTGCTCGGAGGCATCGCACGCCACGATCTTGCCGGCGTTGCCCATCCGCTCGGCGATGAGCGCCGCCTTTCCGCCCGGCGCGGCGCAGGCGTCGAGGATCGATTCGCCGGGCTGCGGGTCGAGCAGGTTGACCGCCAGCTCGGTGCTCGGGTCCTGCGCGTAGCAGGTGCCGTCGGCGAGCAGCGCCTCGGGCAGCGTCGCCGCTTTGAAAAACGCCGCCCCCGTGCCGGGCACGCGCTCGCATCCCTCGGCGGCGGCAACGCGATCCTCCGCGCCGGGCTGCAGCCGGTTTGCCCGCACATACACATCCGACGGCTGCCCGCACCAGGCGGCGAGCGCCTCGGCTTCCGCCTCGCCAAAGCGGTCCAGCCAGCGGTCGTAGAGGAAATCCGGGATCGAGTAGCGGATCGCCGGCTCGTAGGACTCGGCGATGACCTTGAGCAGATCGCGCTGCCGGATCACATTGCGGAGGATCGCGTTGACCAAGCCGCGCTCCGCTTTCCCGCGCGCCAGCGAGACGGTTTCGTTGATCGCGGCGTGGTCCGGCACGCCGAGGAACAGGAGCTGGAAGACGCCGAGCCGGAGGATGCGGTGCGGCTCCGGCTTGATCGCGCCCTTGCGCAGCTCGCCGATCAATTCGTCGATCAGCGTGAGGTTGCGCACCACGCCGAGGCAGAGCGCCTGGACGAACGCGCGGTCCGCGCCGCCCACGCCGCCGCGCCCGCAGGCGCCAGCGATCAATTCGTCGATGTGGCCGGAGCCTTCCTCCCAGCGGCGGAGGACGAGCAGGGCGGTTTGGCGGGCGTTGGGGTCAGGCATAGCGCAGGTGGGGTGGGGGAAATTCAAAACGCTACCATGCGCACGCCCGCCGCCACCGTAAAGCCATAGAGCAGCCATTCGAAAACATGTTGCGGGACCCGCGCGATGGTCCGCTTCCCCAACCAGATTCCCAACACGATGCCCGGCAGCAGGCAGGCGTCGAGGTGCAGCGACCGCGGGTTGATGATATCTAGCTCGCCGAGGAACGGCACTTTGATCAGATTGACCAGCAGGAAAAAGCGCGCGCCGATCCCGAGGAAGTCTTCTTTCTTCAGCCGCCGGACCAGCGCATACACCGAATAGACCGGTCCCGCCGCATTGGCCAGCGTCGTCGATACCCCGATCGCCAAGCCGCTGCCCCACAGGAATCCAAGGCTGTCCGGCAGCGATCTGAGGAAATTCTGAAAGTAGGCGCGGACGACCTGGAGCGCGACCATCGCCAAGATGATCCAGCCGATGACCCGCCGCGCGGTCTCATTGTCGATCGCCCCCAGCAGCCGCCAGCCCACCAAGATCCCGATCAACGCCGGCGGCAGCAATGGCAGGATCGCCCGCCACGACGCAAACCGCCGGAAGAGCGGATACACGATCAAGTCGCAGCAGATCAGCAGCGGCAAGACGATCCCCACCGAATCCTTCGCCCCAAACACCTCCGCAATGATCACGACATTCACAATCGCCAACCCCGGAAACCCAGCCTTAGAAAACCCAAGGCAAAGCGCGCCCAGCAGCGCAAGCATGTAGGCGGAGGCGGTGACGTCTTCGGGGAGAAAGGGCACCGCGCATCGGTAGCGTGGTTCAGGGAGCGGCCAAGCGATTGGTTTCTCAATAGCGCCGAGCAACCTCCGAAAGGAGACCGATGTTCCGCTCGCCCCAATACTGCTGATCCAAGAAGATTCTCAGATGCTTCTTCGCCCGGCTGAGCGTCGTGTTGACGACCTGCAAACCGGCAGGAAGATCCGTATCGGTGAAATAAGGATTGTTTTGAGGCAAGGGGCCGTCGGCAACGGAGAAAAAAACGGTATCCCACTCGAGACCTTGGGCTTGGTGGGTGTTTAGGATCTCAACTTGGTGAGAAACTGGGCTTTCGCCAAACCGGGCTTCGAATTGGTCTTTCAATAGCTTGACTTGTAGGTTGTATGGCGTTAAAATGGCGAGTCTACTCGTTCCTTGGGTGGCGTTCCACCACCGCTCAACCCGATTTAGTATCGCATCGCATTCGCACATTTTGGCGCCCAGCTTACTGGGAAATCCATCGATTGGCAGTGGACGCACCTAATGCGCATCTCGTGTTCATCATTGCCCTCAAATCCAAATTTATAAACAAACTCGTTTAAAAGACCGGCGAGATCGTTTCCGAAGCGGAAGGACTTTTTGAGACGAACTGTCTCGAGCCCAAGTGTAGGTTCGGAAAGATTGGCAAGTTCACCGAATTGAAAGGGAGTCTCAGTTTCCGCGATTCGGAAAGCGTCGCGGATGAAGATGGAGGGCATTTCCCAAAATGCCTTGCTGATATTGTCATCTGCCTCGCAAACGGGAGGGAGTTGCCGGTGGTCGCCGATGAAGGTGATCGGGACGTTCAAAATAAGGAGGGGGATCGTCTTTGCCAAGGAGGCGTAACCCGCCTCATCAACAAAAATCCGATCCGCGACCACTGCGGACCCCAAAGTCATGCCGATGAACTTGTCCAATGTCATGCCATTGACCAAGCGGTCCCCAGTCTGTGCGACCGGTCCAGAAACCTGTGCTTTCGCCGCCTGAAGATCGGTATCTAGCTGCTCTAGGGTGCGGTCGTCCAACGGCGGAAATTGCCCTGCCGGAGCCTGATGCTGATTGAGCCAATCGCGTAGTTCGGAAAGTTCATCCGATAGCGGAGCCGATTCTTCGTCTAGGCTTTGATTCGCGCGGCAATCTCTCGTAGCTCAGCGCGAATTTGATCAAATTCAGGCTCAACCTGCTCCTTTCTCTCCGGCGAGTTTCCAGCGTCGCCGTAATCGAGTCGAGACGTTCGGAGGCGGAAATCAGCATCTGCCGAATCTCAGATTGCTGGTTTGTGAAATTCGACGCAAACCAACCGAGATTCTCCAGTTTCTTTTTCAGCTCTTGTTTGGCGCGAGCGGCATCAACCTGCTCTGCTTCGAGAAATCCGACATCTCTTTCCAGACTTGGGAATCTGAGTTTCCTGCTTGCCCAGTGAGAAAGTCCCTTTGGGCGGCGAGTATATCGCGTGTTTCTGAACGGATTTCTAGGATCGCTTGGACTTCATTGGCTCGCAAAAGCCGTATCTGGCACTCAATGCGGAGGATTTTGTCGCGTTGTAGCTGAATCTCTTTCTGGGTTATCTTTGACTCACAGCAAGTAGGATGATCGTTCAGAAATTTTTGGGTGGGCAATCCCCTCCGAAGAACATTCGATTCCGCCACGCCCGACCCAAGGATGGCTTCGAGGGCGTTATCAACGGCATTGTTGCTCGGGGCGAGGACGAATACCGTTTTGCGTCGATTGACACATTGCCGGACGGCGGTCGCAAGGACACGGGTGGTCTTGCCAGTGCCGGGTGGTCCCCAGACGTAAGATAATTTACTTCCTAATGCGGTCCGGACGGCGGAGTTTTGCTCTTGGTTAAGATTGTTCAGATCATCGTCGAATCCAACGAAGTGATCGCCTTGGAACTGAATCGGGAATTGAGAGGGAAGGTTGGCGCCGTGGGCACCGAGCCAATTTCGAACCTGCTCGACGAGCCACCGGAGATCGATAACGATCCTGCCAGAATTAGCAGTAATTTGGCAAGCCGAGGAAAACCGCATTTTGCCCGTCGCGGTGTCGTATTCCTCAATGGTGATCTCGATTTCTTGGGCTTGCTCCTGCGGCTGGAACTTTGCGATCCCCTCAAGATAACGGAGTTTCTGATCGGTTTCCCCAGAATAAGTGAATCGCGCGTTCTGCTGATCGTCTGGAGGCACGTACTCCTGAAGTTCGATCTCGTTTACCTGGTGGGTCCGTCGGCGGCTATTGGCCAGCGCCTCGATATAGCGGTTTGTGCTTTGGAAGGCAGCCTCGACTAATTGCATTGGGTGGACGTCGGATTCCTCGCCTCAATCGCGCCTCATCCCCCGCCGCACTGGCGTGATCTTCACGGGGCAGACTTTTAGCTCGGCGGTTTGGGTGACGGGGTCGTAGCCGGAGCCGGTGAGGATATTGATCGGGGTGTCGCGGAAGGAGAAGCTGCTGAAGACGGTGCCGCGCGGGCTTTGCTCGGTGGTTTTGACTTTGATGGCGATTTCGCCGCGGCGGCTGGCGATCTTGACCTGGTCGCCGTTTCGGATGCCCCAGGCTTCGGCGTCGGCGGGGTGGACTTCGAGCGTTTCTTCGGGGAGCAGGTAGTCGATGCCTTTGGAGCGGCCGGTCTGGGTGCGGGTGTGGTAGCTTTGCAGGCGGCGGCCGGTGGTGAGCCAGACCGGGTAGTCGGCGTCGATGACTTCGGCGGGATCGCGGTAGCCGATGACGCGGAGGACGCCGCGCCCGTTTTTGAATTCCTTCTCGTGGAGGATCGGGGTGCCGGGGTGATCTTTTTCGGGCACGGGCCATTGGAATTCGCCCTTGTCGATGCGGTCCCAGTCGAGCCCGGCGTAGATCGGCGACAGCGCGCAGAGTTCGTTGAAGACCTCTTTGGCGGAGTCGAATTCGAAGCCGGGTGCGCCGAGCCGCCGGGCGATCTGGCTGACGATCCACCAGTCCGGCTTGGCCTGCCCCGGCGGCTCGACCGCTTTGCGCAGGCGCTGGACGCGGCGCTCGGTATTGGTCTGCACGCCGTCGGTCTCCGCCCAGGCGGTGGCGGGGAAGACGATGTCCGCCATCTGGGCGGTGTCGGTCATGAAAATGTCGATGACGACGAGGTGTTCGAGGCTCTCCAGCGCGTGGCGGCAGTGGTTCATGTCCGGGTCGGTGACCACCGTGTTCTCGCCGTCGATGAGCATGGCGAAGATCGATTTGCCCGCTTCGTTCAAGGCGGTGACCTTGGTCATCGGCTTGCCTTGGTCGAGGTCCGGGCGCCCGTAGGCTTTGCGGAATTTCGCGACGCTGGCCTCGTCCACCACGGGCTGGAAGCCGGGGAAGTTGTTGGGCACCGCGCCGCAGTCGCGCGACCCTGGATGTTGTTTTGGTCTCGCGCATCGGATTGATGCCGGTGCCCTCGCGCCCGATGTTGCCGGTGATGAGGGCGAGGTTGCCGAGGCTCTGGACGTTGTCCACGCCGCAGATGTGCTCGGTGATCCCGAGCGTGTAGTAGATCGCGCCGCGGTCCGCCTGGCCATACCAGATCGCCGCCTTCTCGATGTCGGCGGCGGGCACCTGGCAGATCTCCGCCGCCCACTCCGGCGTGAACTGCCGGATGTGCGCGCGGTATTCGTCCCAGCCCGCCGTGCGCTCCGCGATGAAGTCCGCATCGACCAAGCCCTCGCGCTCGATGACATGCGCCATGGCGAGGAGCAGGGCGACGTCGGAGCCGACGCGGATCGGCAGATAGAGGTCGGCGAGGCGGGCGAGGCGGATCTTGCGCGGGTCGGCGACGATGAGCTTGGCACCCTTGGCCAGCGCCTTTTTCAAGCCGGTCGCCGCCACGGGATGGCACTCCGTCATGTTCGTGCCGATGGCGAAGATGACATCGGGCTTCGCCATGTCGGCGAGCGGGTTGGACATCGCACCGCGTCCGATTTGGGCCGCCAGACCGGCGACCGTCGGGGCGTGTCAACTTCGGCTACAGTTGTCGATGTGATTGGTCCCGAACCCGGCCCGCATAAACTTCTGCATCGTGTAGGCCGCCTCGTGCGGCGCGCGCCCGGAGGCGACGCCATAGACGGCGTGCCGGCCGTGCTTTTCGACGACGCGCCGGAATCCCTCCGCCGCCGCCTCCAGCGCCGTGTCCCAATCGACCTCCTTAAAGCTGCCGTCGGGCTGGCGCATCAGCGGGGCGGTGAGCCGGTCCTCGTGCTGGACGAAGTCGAAGGCGAACTGGCCCTTGATGCAGAGCGCGCCCTGGTTCGCGGGGCCGTCCATCGCCGGCTGGACGCCGACGATCTTGTCGCCGCGCGACATGACATCGACCGAGCAGCCCACTCCGCAGTAGGGGCAAATCGTCCGGGTCTTTTTGGTTTCGCCCGGCACTTCTTTGTTGGCGAGCGCCTTGAGGTCGGCGAGCGCGCCGGTTGGGCACGTCTGCACGCACTGCCCGCAGAACGTGCATTCGCTTTCCTTCAGGATGCCGCCGAACTCGGTCGTGATCTGGGTGTCAAAGCCGCGGTGGCGCACGCTGATCGCGAAGTCGCCCTCCTGCTCGGCGCAGACGCGCACGCATCGGTAGCACGAGATGCACAAATCGTAGTCGCGCAGGAAAAACGGATTCGTGTCGTCCTTCTTCGTCGCGCCCGATTTCTTGCCCGCAAAGCGCCCGGTGCGCGCGCCGTAGCGGTCCACCAAGGCGGTCAGCTCTTGGCTGGCGTAGCCGCGCAGCGGGTCGACGTCGATCTCCCGGTTTTCGCTCGCCACCAATTCGAGCAGCGTCTTGCGGTATTTTTCGACATCCGCCGCCGCCGTCTGCACGACCATGCCGGGCTGCGCCTGCGTGGTGCATGAGGCGACCGGATTGCGCATCCCCTCGACCTTGACCACGCACAGGCGGCAGCCGCCGAATGCCTCCAGACGGTCGTCGTAGCACAGCGTCGGGATCGACTTGTCCATCCGCTGGGCGACCTGGTAGATCGTTTCGCCTTCGGCAAAGAGCACGTGCTCCCCGTCGATGGTCATTTGCAGGTCAAATTGCTGGCGTTTGGCGATCATGGGAAAAGCTAATGGGTGGGGGGCGCGATGGCAAGCGCGCACCTTCCGGCAGCGCCGGTCGCATCATTTTAAAAATCGGCGTTTATCGCGCCTTCCAATCGAACCCGGTCACGCGTTCGTTGAGGAACTCGACCCGGCCGGCGGCGTAGGGCACGTAGTAGGCGGTCGGCTCGTAGTAGCCCGCATCGCACGGATGGTAGAAGTTCCGGTGATGCCGGTGGCGGAAGAAGCTGGCGGTGTAGTCCCAGACGATGTCGTAGCCGACGTAGGTCCACGCCTCGTAGGGCTTGCTGTCCTTCGACCCCTTGCGGATGTCATTGGCCGGACCCCAGGCGAGGAACACCGCGTCTTTGTTCATGCCCTCCTTGATCTTGCCTTGGGTGACCAGCGTCTGGTGCTCGGCGGGCAGCGTGTTGAAGCGTTCGGGGAATTTGGCGATGCGCCCCTGCGGCGTGTTGGTCGCGCAGTTGGCGAGCAGCAGGGCATGCCGCAGCAGCGGCGGCGCGGAGGAATTGGGTTGCGGCTTTCATGGGCTGGGGTGCGTAGGCATAGCGGGGGTTGAGGGTTGATCCGCTGCGCGCCTCTACTATAGGCAAAGCGCGGCGCGATTCCACCGCGCAGCCGCCGCCCCTTTTACGCCATGGAAATGGAAGATCCATTCGGGCACCGCATCTCCTACCTGCGGGTGTCCATCACCGACCGCTGCAACGAGCGGTGCACCTACTGCATGCCGCAGGAGGAACAGGCGTGGCTGCCCTGCGCGGGCATCCTGAGCTATGAGGAAACGCTCCGCCTCATCCGGGTCGGCGCGGGCTTGGGGATCAAAAAATCCGGGTGACCGGCGGCGAGCCGCTGACCCGGCGCGATGTCCTCGGCTTCTTCGCGGCGGCTTCTACGCAGATCCCTTTACCGCGACATCGGGATCTCGACCAACGGCACGCTGCTCGCCGCGCCCCAGCCGGACCGCGGCGGCAAGTCCGCCGCCCGCTGCCTCGTCGAATCCGGCGTGCGCACCGCCAACATCTCGCTCGATTCGCTCGATCCAGAGTCCTACCGCCTGACGACCGGGCGCGATTTTCACGCCGCCGCGCTGGAGGGCATCGAGGCGGCGCGCGAGGCGGGCTTTGAAAAAGTGAAGCTCAACTGCGTGCTGATGAAGGGGCGCAACGACCACGAATTGTTCGACATGGTCGAGTTCGCTGATGACTACGGCTGCTGCCTGCTGCTCCGCTTTATCGAATTGATGCCGGTGACGACGGCGGAGGTGCTCGACGAGGACAATTTTCTCTCGGCGGGCATGGCGAAGCGGATGCTGGAGCTGCGCTACGGAAAGCTGGAGCCGCGCCCGGACTTCCGCACCAACGGCCCGTCCACCTACTACGCGGTGCCGGGCCGCGACCAACTCGTCGGCTTCATCGGCGCGATGACGAACCTGCATTTCTGCGAGACCTGCAACAAACTCCGCCTGACCTGTGACGGGAAGCTGCGCCCGTGCCTCGGCAGCTTTCTAGAGTTCGACATCATGGAGCCGCTGCGCGCCGGGGCGACCGATGCGGAACTCGCCGCGTTTTTCCAAAGCGTGGTGGCGCGCAAGCCGGAGCAACATGACTTTCGCGACAACTACCAGCCGAACCGCCGCATGGTGGCGATCGGCGGCTAGCCGATAACCCTGCCGGACAACATGCCCGCCGATCCCTGCGCCGAAGTCCGCGCCATCTACGCCGAGGTCGAGGCGGTGCTCGCCGCCCATCCGCGCCAGTGCGAGGCGCGCACCGAATGCTGCCGCTTCCGCCTGACCGGGCGGACGCCGATGCTGACGGCGGGGGAGGCATTGGTCGCCGCCCAGGCGGTGCGCGCCGCCGGGCGCAAGGCGCTGCCGCCCAGCGCGGACCCGAATGCCGGGCGCTGCCCGCTGCTCGGCAGGGACGGGCGCTGCACGATCTACGCCGCGCGCCCGTTCGGCTGCCGCACCCACTTCTGCGCGGCGGCCGGCGGGATGCTGCCCCGCAAAGCGCTCCAACACCTGATCCACCGGCTCGAAGCCGTCGCCGAGCAGCTCGGCCAAACCGATCCGCGCCCGCTAGAAAGCGCCGTCACCGAGGCGTTGCTGCGCTTTAAGAAATAGACCGATCGATCGCGACGAGAAGGGTAGCCCGGTTCTGCGGCGACGGATGAATGATCTGCGGCTAAGGGAAGCCGCCACGATGCGTTATCTTGACACCGAGAAGCGCCGCCTCATTCCAGAGGAATGCTGGATCGTAGCCGGTACCAAGAGCGCCAGCGACGCAGCCATCGGAGATCGGACATGGAACAGATTCGCCCCGGGGCGAATGCTGGAGGCGCAATCAGTTCCCGTCCCTGCCGATTCGGCCTTTGTGGAGCAGACGGAACTTTTCCGATCATTATCACGACATCTCCATTTTCGCCCCATCAATTTTCTTGATACCATCCACATCTGATTCGAAAATCGTTTACGGGCATCGTGCGTCCAGTCGAAAGTTCAGACCATCGGACGGAAGGGCGGGAAAGCCTACTGCAAATGAATCGCCAATCCTGAAAACCCTATCGTCGAACTTCTCCGAGGTCTCGTGGAAATTCTAATTGATCACTCAAAACAAGGTACTCGTCCTCTCCTTTGAATAATCATGCTTTCACCTTCGTATAGGGTGTGACCGCCTCCAGAGGAATACCCACCCATAAGGAAAATCGAGCAGGACCGAGCTGATGGACTTCGCTGGCTCCTGTCGGAAGTACACGCCCTTCTGCCCATATTTTCCTCAATGATCAGAGACTTGTAGCCGGGCAATTCGTAGGTCACACGCTTCTGGGCACCACATGGTGCCGGTACGTCCCTGCATTGGTTCACAGGAAATCTTTAGTTCGCTCTGTGCTTCTTTACTTTTCCGCATCTTGCGTGGTAGCGTGGATGCACACCAAGCCATAAAACGAGGAATAGGATTTTCATCGTTTTGCATGATCGCGAAAACAGCCTTAAGGAGCCAGCCAATTTCGATTGAGTTTAAAGTTGGTATGCGGTAAATGACCGTTTTTGGGAGGATGCCTTTCGCGGCGAAGAGACATCTGTATATACCTCAATTTTCGAAAGGACAAGCCTATTCGCAAGGGTGCAAATGCTGCAGGCGCGCGGACCCTTTTGAGAACTGAAACACGGATGCCGAGGTTCCGGCTCTCATCCCGGAGGGATGCTGGATCGAGCGACTAGAGCGCCAGCGACGCAGCCACCGGATTCCCGGCGGAGCGCAGATCCGCTCCGGCAGGGCCGGCGGAGCTTGCTGTTGCCAACCCTCCGGGTTGGACGAACTTGTCGGCGAGACCGGTGGCTGCGATCCACCGATCCGCCGCCCCTCCGGGGCGAATTACGCCGCACCGCCGGGGCGCATTCGATTTTGGAGAGTGCGCCGCCTCGATCGCTTGTATGATCGGGCGATGATCGCCATCCTCCGCCCGCTCGTTTTTGCCCTCGCCGCGCTTGCGCTTGCGTTTGTCCGATCCGCTTCGGCTGAATCGCCGCCGCCGAATTTCATCCTGATTATGGCGGACGATCTTGGCTACGGCGACATCGGCTGTTTTGGCAATGAATCGATCGAGACGCCGAACCTGGATGCGCTGGCGGCGGGCGGGATGCGATTCACTGACTTCCATAGCAATGGCGCGGTCTGTTCGCCGACGCGGGCGGCGCTCTTGACCGGGCGCTACCAGCAGCGGGCGGGGATCGGCGGCGTGGTCACGGCGGCGAGGCATCGCGACACCGGGCTGGCGGTCGCGGAGGTCACGTTTGCCGATGCGCTGGGGGCGCTTCGGCTACGCGACGGCGATCTTTGGCAAATGGCATGTCGGCTACGCGCCTGAGTTCAACCCGGTGAAGCAGGGTTCGGCGAATTCCGCGGCTACGTGAGCGGCAACGTCGATTTCTTTTCGCACATCGATCAGGCGGGCTACGAGGATTGGTGGAAGGACGACCAGCTCTCGCCAGAAGAGGGCTACACCACGCATCTGATCACGCGGCACGCCCTCCGCTTTCTGGCGGCGAACAAGGGCAAGCCGTTCTGCCTCTACCTGCCCTACGAGCCGCCGCACTACCCCTACCAGGGACCGAACGACCAGCCGATCCGGATGAAGGACGCGCCGGGCAAGGTCCAGGGCGAGCGGAAGGACATCGCCAACGCCTACCGCGAGATGGTCGAGGAGATGGACAAGGGGATCGGCGAAATCCTTGCCGCCCTCAAAGAACATGGCGTGCTGGAAAATACGCTCGTCATCTTCTGCTCCGACAACGGCGCCAACCCGCGCGGATCGAACGGACGCTGCGCGGGCACAAAGGGCAGATCTGGGAGGGCGGGCACCGCGTTCCGGCGATCGCCGTACTCCGGCAAGATCGCCGCCGGATCCGAAACGGCCGCCACCGCGCTGACCATGGATCTTTTCCCGACGATGCTGGAGGCGGCGGGGATCAAGGCTCCGGGCAACCTCGACGGCGTGAGCCTGCTGACGCTGATGGCGAAAGGCGAGCCGCTGGCCGAGCGCACCGTCTTCTGGGACGTCAACGGGGGATCCGCCGCGCGGCGCGGACCGTGGAAGCTCGTCACTGAACAACGCGGCAAGAAGGGGGCGGCGCAGCTCTTCAATCTCGATCAGGACATCGGCGAGAAGTCGCCTGTGGAGAATGCCGAAGTCGAGGCGGATCTCGGCAAGGCGCTCGAGGCGTGGAAGGCGTCGTGGGCGGCGGTTCCGCAGCGGAGCTGAAATCTCGGCGATTGCCCCGGCGTATGCTCCGGCTAGCTTCGCCATCCATCACGATGCCGCCTCCGCCGCCAGATCATCCGGATCGCCTCCGCGCCCGCCTCCAGCAGGCGCAGGCGGCGCGCGCGTCGCTCGCCTCGGATGCGGAAGCGGCCCGGCGGCGGATCGATTCGCTGCGCGGCGAATTGGCGGCGGCGCAGGTGGAGCGCGAGGCGCTGGAGCGGGCGGTGCAGGCGCGCCTGCGTGGATTCGGCAAAAGCGCGGCGCGCACCGCGAAGGTGGGATCGTATTTTTTCCTCGGTCCGCGCCTTGCCCGCAGCCTGCGCAACCTCGCGAATTCGTGGCGGCCGGACCGGAAGAAATTGCCCGCCGACGCGGTGGTCGACGCCGCCGACGCCTTGGTCATCCGGGTGGTCGGGCGCAAGCGGCTCGCCCTGATGCTAGCGGTCGCCGCGCTGATCCCGGCGTCGATCTCGATCCCGTTTTTCTACCAGCAAAACCAACTGCTCGAAGAAAAGAACGAGGACCTCGAATTCTACGCCAACGCCCAGATGCGGGCGCGGCTGATGGAGATCCTCTACCAAGAAAGCGATGGCGAGCTAGATGCCGGCGGCCGGGCGCGGGCGGCGTTCAACCCCGCGTTGCGCGCCTTGGCGGTCGAGACGCTGATCCCGATCGAGCGCGCGCGCATCCCGAAGAAGCGCGCGTTTTTGACCGAGCACATCCCGGCGTTCGCGCAGGATCCGGAGGCGGCGGCGATGTTCTTGGACCTCGTCTCGCTCTACAGCGTGCGGCTCGGCTACGCCCAGTTTGAAGATGCCGACCTCGCCGGGTTGGCGCTCGGCGTCGCGGACCTGCGGTTCTGCCGATTCACCGGATGCGACCTACGCGGCACGGTGGCGAGCAGCTCGTCGGTGTTCGGCTCGAAGTTCGTCCGCTGCGATCTGCGCGACTCACACTTTGACAGCACGCTATCCGGGGCGGTCACGTTCGAGGATAGCCAGATGCAGGGCGCGAACCTGGACGAGGCGCAGATGGGGACGTCGGTGTTCCGCCGCTGCGATCTGTCGGGAGCCAGCGCGATCAACACGTCATTCCTCGTCGTCACCTTTGCCGATTGTTCGCTCGCCGGTGCCGATTTGAGCGGCGCGGACCTGCGCGGCGCCGACCTGTCGAGCTGCGACTTGTCCGGGGCAAAGCTCGCCGGCGCGTATTACAACCGCTCGACCAAGTTCCCCGCCGGTTTCGCACCCGGCGCCCGCGAGATGATCGAAGGCAAGCCGCCCGGCGTCGTCGATCCGCCCGGCTTGATCATGCCGGAGCCATCCGCCGAACCGGAGGAGCCAGGCGAAACAGATGAACCCGCGCCGCCGGACGCGGGCGCGCCTTGCCCGAACTGACCGATTTAAAAAAAAGATGGAGTTCTCGAACATAGTTTTTCCCCCGGATTCCCGCGCGAGAGCGCGTGGTGAGAGCCGATGCCGAGATGGCAGGAGGATCGATTCTGCGGGGGGAAATCGATGCCGCGGACCCACCCCGACCCCTCCCGGGAGGGAGAATGGCGGCGCGCCGCCAGACGCGGACGCGCCTTGCCCGAACTGACCGATTTAAAAAAAGATGGGTTCTCGAACATAGTTTTTCCCCGGATTCCCGCGCGAGAGCGCGTGGTGAAGCCGATGCCGAGATGGCAGGAGGATCGATTCTGCGGAAATCGTGCTCGCTGACCCACCCCCGACCCCTCCCAAGGAGGAGATTGGCGGCGCGCCGCCAGACGCGCGAGCGCCTTGCCCGAACTGACTGATTTCAAAAAAGATGGAGTTCTCGAACATAGTTTTCCCCGGATTCCGCGCGAGAGCGCGTGGTGAGAGCCGATGCCGAGATGGCAGGAGGATCGATTCTGCGGGGGAAATCGATGCCCGCGGACCCACCCCGACCCCTCCCAGAGGGAGAATGGCAGCGCGCCGCCAGACGCAGGCGCGCCTTGCCCGAACTGACCGATTTCAAAAAGATGGAGTTCTCGAACATAGTTTTTCCCCGGATTCCCGCGCGGGCGCGTGGTGAGAGCCGATGCCGAGATGGCAGGAGGATCGATTCTGCGGGGGAAATCGATGCTCGCGGACCCACCCCGACCCTCCCGGGAGGGGAGATTGGCGGCGCGCCGCCAGACGCGGGCGCGCCTTGCCCGAACTGATCCTAACAGATGCCCGACGACCAGACAGCCGCTTTAAGAATGGAGATCGCCCTGTGCGAGGAATCCATCGAGCGCCTGCGCCCGAAGGCGGCGGCGCTGGCCGAGGAGGCGGCGGCGCTGGAGGCGGAGCTGCAGGGGGTGCAGCGGGCGAGCCGTCGGCTGCGGCCGCTGGCGAAGGGCGGGTCGCTTTCCAAGCGGCGGCTGCTCGGGCGCGGGCTGCGCGCGGCGGCGTCCTCGTTTCCGATGCGGATGCAGGCGCTGGTCGGGTCGATCCAAGAGCGGCCGCTCGCCTTTCCCAGCAAGGAAATCGCCGCGGTGGCCGAGGCGGTCGCCGCCCGCGTGATCTCCAAGCGGCTATTCACGTGGACGCTCGGGTTCGTCGCCGGGGTGCCGGCGCTCGTCTCGCTCATCCTTCTCATCCAGCAAAACCAATTGCTGCATGGCGAGAACGCCACCGAGCGGCAGCTCGCCCACACGACGTATCAGGTCGATATGCTCAACTACCTCTACGAGACCGGCGAGTCGGTCCCCGAGGACGAGGTCGATCCCGACGAGCCGATCACGCTGCGGCCGCTGCCCGCCGCCGCCGGGCAAACGCGCTCCGCCGTGCTGGAAGACTACGTCGGATCGCTCAAGCTCGGCTTTAAACGGGAGGGCATCGAGGACCCGCCGCCGATCAACCTGAGCGCCGCCCAGCTCGTCTCGACCAGCCTCGAGCGCGCGGATCTCACCGGCGTGCGCTTTGACGGAGCCTACTTCGATTACGCGGTGCTGGCGTTCTGCGATCTGGCGGGCGACACATTCCACGGCGCGAGCATGACGAGCATGAGCATCCAGAGCACGATGATGCCGGACTGCGTGTTCGAGGGCGCGGACTTGCGCCGCACGCTTTTCCAGGGCGGCGGTCCGTCGGTGACCGATCTGGCGGGTGCCGCTTTCAAAAGCTGCCGGATGGAGGGCGTCCAGTTCCTGCTCTGCGGGATGCGCCGGGTGGTCTTCGAGAATTGCGACCTGCGCGGCGCGGCATTCACCCAAGCCTACCTGCGCCAGGCGAGCTTCCGCGGCTCGAACTTGGCGGGAGCCGACCTTTCCGCAGCGGAAGAACTGGCGGAGGCGGACCTGCGCGGCGCCTTCTACGACGCGGCGACCGCCTGGCCCGATGGCTTTGACCCGCAGGCGGCGGGCGCGGTGCTGCGACCCGAGTAGCGGAAATTTCCGCCAATTTCCTTGCCCATCCGCCGGGCTGTGGCGTAACGGCAGGGCGATGCAAGACCCCGCCTTCGTCCATCAGGCATTCTCAGAGATCGCCGACCGCTATGTGGCCACCAACCACATCTTGAGCCTCGGCATCGACATGCTGTGGCGCCGCCGCGTCGCCGCGCTCGTCGCCGCGGACCAGCCCTGGCGCGTCCTCGATGTCGCCACCGGCAGCGGCGATCTGGCGGAGGCGATCGGGCGGGCGTGCCCGGCGGCGCGGGTGACCGGCTCGGATTTTTGCGAGCCGATGCTGGAATATGCGCGGCGGCGCGGGATCGATGATCTGGTCGTGGCCGACGCGCTCGCCATGCCGTTTGCGGACGGCGAATTCGACGCGCTGACCGTCGCCTTCGGGCTGCGCAACATGGCGTCGTGGGATGGCGCGCTGCGCGAGATGCGCCGCGTCCTCCGCCCCGGCGGACTGCTCGCCGTGCTCGACTTTTCGCTGCCCGAGGGACCGCTGCGGGGAGCCTATCGATTCTACCTGCACCATGTCCTGCCCAAG
Source organism: Verrucomicrobiales bacterium (assembly GCA_041395145.1). Lineage (GTDB taxonomy): Bacteria > Verrucomicrobiota > Verrucomicrobiia > Verrucomicrobiales > DEV007 > JAWLBD01. The sequence continues at coordinate 49,200 of JAWLBD010000045.1, forward strand.
ATCGCCGGTTTTGTCACCCGCCGCCGCGGCGCCTACGAATACCTCTCGAATTCGATCGAAGAGTTTCCCTCCGGCCGCGCCATGTGCCAGCTCATCGCCCGCAGCGGGTTCGCGGACCCGCGCCACCTTCCGCTGACCGGGGGAATCGCGTCGATCTATCTGGCGCGGGCTTGAAATGCCGCGCCGCTGCCTATGGTAAAAAGATGGAAAGCCAGACACCCCCTACACCGCCGTCAGCCGCCCCAACCCCAACCAATTGGCGCGTCTTTTTGGAATTGTCGTCTCTCGCGTTTTTTGTCTTCCCGTTCGGCAATATCCTCGGCCCCCTAGTTTTGTGGCTGATCAAAAAGGATTCGGAACCTGAAGTCGCCGCCGAAGGAATTCGCGTGCTCAATTTCAATATTTCGTGGACGATCTGGATATTTGTAACCTGCGGGATCGGATTCTTCGTTTGGCTGGTCTTTCTGGTGATCGCCATCGTCAAGGCGGCGAATCGGCAGCCCTATGAGCATCCGCTGACGCTGAAACTCCTTTGATCGATCCCGCCGGAGCCGGAGCGATTCGGCAGGTGGTCACTCCCGCGACTCGGCGCGGACGGCTCCGAACGCCTCCGCCGCAGTGAATGGCTCGGTGCTGCGCCAGGTCACGGTCGCGGTGCCGTCGCCGTTCGGCACCTCAGCGGTGTAATCGAGCGGAACGGACCAATCGATCAGGTCGGCGGATGCCTCGGCGGCGAGGCGGGCGGACTCGGCGGGCAGGTGCCGGATGAAGGCGACGTTGAGATGGCCTTCCGCATCGACCCATACGGCGGGACCGATGCCCGCGTCGGACCCGTCGCCGTCGCTGCGCCCGAGCGCCGCCTCGGCGAAGGCGGGCAGCCCGTCGCGGTCTGCGTCGGCGAGCGGATCGGCGGGCGCGGGGTCGGCGTCGTCAACGCCGGGGCTGCCGCCGGGCAGCGCGCTGTGGCGCCAGTCGAGCGGGTCGCCCGGATCGCCGCCCGCGATCAGGACCGCCGAGTAGCCGCCGCCATCCGCCGCCGCAGGCCAGGGGAAGGCGTCGCCATACGTGAAGTCGGCGATCGGCGCGCCGAAGGCGTCGGCCAGCGCGATCCGCTCGCCGCCGTTGGCGAGCCGCGTCGCATTGGCGAACTCGCCCGCGACCGGCAGGCCGGCACCGTATTCGGCGGCGAAGGCAGCGGCGTCCTGCACGACGACGGCGCGCCCGCCGGCCGGGATTTGAAAGCCGTCCGGGAATGCGAAGTCGATGCCCGCCGAGAACGCCACGCCGGTCAGATCGAGCGCGAGCGAGCCGCTGAGGTTGGCGAGTTCGACGAACTCGGTGGCGGCGTCGTCCGCCGGATGGAAGTGGAGTTCGCGCACGGCGAGGAATTCGGCGGAGGCGCGGGCGACGGATCCGGAGTTGGAGACGTTGATCGAGGCGGTGCCCACGGCATTGCCCTGAAAGTCGATGGCGGTGAGCGCGATCGCATTGGCCCCCGGCGAAAGCGGCACGCGGAGGCGCCACGAATCCGCATTGAGCCAATCGACGGCGAGGGCGGTGCCGTTGGCGAGCCGGATCTCGCGCACGTCGATCCAGCCGCTGCCTTCGAGATCGACGAACGAATCGCCCACCGAGAAGTCTGCGCCGCCGTTGGTGGTGATGGCGAAGGCGACCGCCGCCGGCAGCTGGGTGAGCACGTAGGCTCCGCGGGCGGCGATGTAGTTTGAATAGGCGGTCGTCTGGGTTCCGGCGCAGGCGTTGAAGTGCGCCAGCCACGGGTCCATGTAGCCGGTGTTGAACGAGGTGTTGATGAGGTCGCGGAGGTGCCCGAGGAAGAGGCGGTTGAACTGCGGGATCTGGATGAGATTGGCGAGGTTGCGGTTGCCCCACAGCGGGCTGTCGGTCGGGCGGTTGAACGTGAAGTCCCAGTCCCACGGCATCGGGATCACTTTCCCGTCCGCCGGCCGCACGTAGAAATTGAGATTGTGCGGGTTGCCCTGCGAGTAGGTGTCGCCGATCCCGCAGAGCGAGAGCAGCGCGAACTGCCGCATCCAGGCATCGACGTCGATGACCTCCGGCGCGCGGGCTTCCATCTCCGCGCCGGTCAGGCTGAAGAGCTTCGCCATCTGGATGATCGCGCCGTAGTCATCCTTGTCGAAATTCGAGTTGATCCGCAGGTTGTGGCGGTAGGTCTCGCGGTCGTCGCCCTGGTCGGCGAGGTCGAACGCCGGGACCCATCCGATCGGGTTGAACGGCTTTTTCCGGCTTTCCGGATTGCCGTCGAGGGTCGCCTGGAATTCGCGGATGCCCTCCATTTTGAAGACGGTGCCGTCGCCGCCATCCGGATACGCGCCCTCCGCCCACGCCGTGCCGTAGCGCGCCATCTCCAGCCGGGCGACGCCGGTCTGCGAGGCGGTGTGGCCGGCGAGATAGACGACGTCGTTGTAGCTATTGGGGATGCCGCCGGAGCGGGCGATGATGTGTTTGACGACGACCTCCTGCAAGCCCGCGCGGCGCACCGTGATCGTGGGGATCGATCCGCGGAATGGCCGGTCGCTCGGCATCTGGATGTTCAGCCCGGTGGTCGCCGCATTCTGCCGGCTGAACATGCTGCCGCGCAGCCGCATCCCGCAGTCGTAGGCGACCTCGCATTCGTTGAGGATCGCGGTCAGCGGGCGGCGGCGGTTGCTTAGGATGTCATCGGGATCATGCAGGTCGGCAACGTCGGACGGCAGCATGATGAGGCGCAGGTTTTGTTTGTCGGTGCCGCCCGCGCGCTGGTCTTGCACCTGGATCAGCGCGCGCGAATCCGGTCCCTGCGCCGGGGCGAATGCCGCCGCGCCCAGGGTGTCCGACGCCTCGCAGTAAAATGGATGATCGCGCCCGGCGCCTGGCCGGGGATCTCGCCGCGCCACACGCCATCGGCGTCCGCCGCCATCGCCGCGTTTTCGAACGCGCCTTCGTTCACCGCATAGCGCAGCGCGATCGAGGCGATGCCGTCCGGGTCATCCGGGCGGACGCTCACCGTGATGGGTTCGCCCGCGCCGGGAACCGGCGGGTCGTGCCGCAGGCCGGCGAAGGTCGGTCCGATGTTCGGCTCGAGCCGCGAGTTCGGCGCGCCGGGCGTCCCGGATTCGGCGGGTTGTTCGAGGATGGCGAGCCGGGCGAGCTTGTTGTAGTAAAGCTCGAACCGGAGCTGGGGCGTGCCGCTCAGCCACTTGGCGCGGAAGGTGATTTCGTATTCGGTGCCGGGGGTGACCGGGACGAGCGAGCCGCCGCTCTTCAGGCTCGTTTCGAGCAAGTTTAGCAGATAGGTCATGCGGCCATCGGCTTTGAGATGCAGCACCGGATTGCCGCCGTCGAGGGCGACCGACGATTCCTCGTGGGTGCCGTAGAGGCGCCAGTGGTCGAGGTTGGCAAACGTGCCGTTTTGCAAAAGCGGACGCGCTGCGCCGCCCGGATTCTCGATGACCTGCAAGTCGTCGATCAAAACTTCGCCGGCATCGAGCAAGCCGAGGCGCAGCTCGTGGAACGAATAGATATTTGGGCTGAAGCGCGGGTTCGTCGCCACGCCGCGCAGCGAGTAGGTCTGCCATTCGGAGCGCGACGCCTCGTCGCTCGCCGCCCACGCCTCGGGCTCGGCGTTGTCGGCATCCGGGTCGCGCAGTTCGAGGCTCGAGCCGCCGCCGTCCGCCGCCTGCGGCCACGGCTGGTTGTCGCGATAGTGCACGAAGTCCATCGGGTTGCCGTTCGCGCCGCGCAGCTCGATCTGATCGTTGTCGTTGTTCAGCGATCCATCGAAATTGCCGACGATCGCCGCGCCGGGATACTTCGCCGCGAGCGCCGCGGCGTCCTTCGCCACGACGAGGTAGCCGCCCGCCGGGATCACCG
>JAWLBD010000046.1:0-53010 GCA_041395145.1 Verrucomicrobiales bacterium
TCAAGCGGAAGTGCTCGCCGCAAGCGCGGCAGAAGCTCGAGACCGCCGCGCTGGCTTCTTCCTGGTCCGCCCCGCAATGGGGGCAAACCACCGAGATCCGGCGCCGGGAAAATCTGGACGCAAAAGAAAGCACCGCTCACACCCGGATTGACGCCGGGATTGCCAGCGCTAAGCGCGCGCTGACTTCGACTGGTCGGAGGAAGTGGACGAAGAGCCACCGCCGCTGGAGGCGGGGCGGGCGCTGCGACCGACGGAGGACTGCCCCATGAAGGTCGCGCCTTCTTCGATGGAAAGCGTCCCGGCAGAGACATCGCCCTCCAAGACGGCATTCGCCTTGAGTTCGCAGCGCTCGGTGACGGTAATGTTGCCCTCAACGCGACCGAAGATCACCACTGACTTGGTCTTGATTTCACCTTTGACATGGGCGTTTTCGCCAACCGTCAAGCTCCCGTCCGACATCACCTCGCCTTCGATTTTACCGTCAATGATCAGGTCGTTCGAGAATTTCAGCGAACCTTTGATCTCGACATCGTTGGAAAGAATATTTTTGGAGGAACTCATGGTGGCGGAATGGGAGGAGGAAGGCTTGGGGGAAGCGGGGCGGATCGAAGGAGTAGACGGAGCTTCGTACGCCGGGGCGGGTGCAGGCGCGGAAGCGGGCGTTTCTTCCTTAGATTGTGACTGTTGACCGATGATTTGCTTTAACACGCGGGGCTATTATCACCCCCAGCGCGGGTTGTCAACGCCCCCCTTTCGAATTCTTCCCATTTCGCGCAAAAAATGCGGAATTGCTGGTATTTATTCCGCTGGATACCGGGGATCGAACCGTGGGGCGCGGCGAGCTGACACGACCAGCCTTGAGTTGACTATGGTCGGATCTGACCGCCGGTGATTGGCGGAGGAAGATTCGCCGCCTGCGGGCGCTCCCGGCGGCGGACGCCAGAGCGCGCGTAGAGTCCCGCCAGGTCCCCCACCCCGCGCCGGGCAGCGGCGATTTCTTCGGGGGTCATGCCTTCTCCGAGATACCAGTTTGCGAAGGCCTGGCGGCTCCAGAGTTGGTCAAATTGCGCGCAGATCCGCTCGAAGATCATCCCGATCTCGCTGTTGTTGGCGACCAAAACGATGCCCTCGTGCTCCGGCAGGCGCGGCGCGGCCGCCTTCAAATGGAACTCCGGGGCGCTGGCGGCGGCACCCGATCTGGCCTGCCGCCCTCGAAAATAAACCGCCAGCGCGTGAAAAATCCCGCCGGCAGGGCGGCAGGACGAAAAGAGGGAATCGTCGCCAAGCAGGTCGCCAGGCTGGCCGCTCAGCGGCAGGGCGGCAGTCACCGCGAACTTCAGCCCAGGTCGCGGCACCCACTGCCGGATCGCCTCATCCAAGCCGATCGCCCTCCCTCCTGGATCGTTCGGAAACCGGACCGAGGCGGTGGCTCCGCCGAGGATTTCGGCGATCATGGCATTGAGGTCGGCGTGGGTGGGTTCGGGGATCCGCCAGCGGAGTTCGAGCGCAGAGACCAGCGCCTCGTTGTCGAGAAAGAGGCAGGCATCGGCATGCTGCCGCAGGGCGTCGATGGCGAGCAAGGCATTGTAGGGTTCTGTCACCACCGAACTGACCCGGGTCGAAGGCAAGACCGCGCACGAGAGGATCGGCACCTTGGGATAGGTCGCGCGGAGTTGCCGGAGCGCCATCGCCCCCAATCCGCTGCCGGTTCCGCCGCCGAGCGAGTGCATGACGACCAATCCGCCGAGGCGCGGGCATTTGCGCACCTCCCTAGAGACGAGCGCGAAGCGCTTCGAGCACCGCCGCCCCCTGTCCGCCGCGCGCGCGCGAAGCTGCCGCCCGACCCCTCGTGCCCTGCGATCAGGTTGGCGGGATTGAGCAGTCCGGCAAATTGTTCGCCGACGAGCGAGACGACGCCCGGCTCGAGGTCCGCCAAGACGGCGCGGGGGTGGAATTGCCACCCGAGGTCATCGTCCTCGACCCGCGAGAAAAACGCCTCCCAGCCTCCGGTCGCTTCGCCGTCGCGCGCCGCCCCCGGCGGTCGATCCGTGCTCGAGCATCAGGAGCCGCCAGAACGCCGCCGCGATTTGACCGCCCGCCTGACCGAGGGCGATGACGATGTGCGCGGGGCAGTTATCGGGCATGGATAAAAAGGGGCAGGTGGTCCGATCCTGCCCATGCCAGAAACGGGGCGGTTCGCAAGCCCGCCTTCGCATCTGCGCGCGATTTCTCGCGGCTACTGGACGAACTGGATCCGACCGCTGCGCGCGGCCTGCTCCATCGCCGCATGCTGCTCGTCGGTGCAAGCAGAATCGATCGGCGCGTCCGGCGCGGCATCGCTTGCTTCCAGCAGCCCGTTGGCGATCATCCAATGCTCGACTTCCTCGCCGCTGACGTCCGCCAGCATGTGGCCGTTGACGACCACGCAGGGCGAGAGCGGCTGGCCGCTGCGCTGCTCCATCTCCCAGCGAAACGCCGGATTGGCGATGATGTCCTTCTCCTCGAAGGGGAGATCGTATTTGCGGAAAATGGCGCGCACGCCTTCGCTCCAGCCACAGTAGGTTTTGAGGTAGGCGGTGATTTGGGGCTTCTCTTGGCTCATAGTGAATAATGGGTGGTCTAAAGGGTCTATACGTAGCCCACATTTCCCCGGCGGCAAGAATTGACCCGCATTCCGCCCGCATCGCCCGCCTAAGAGCCTGCGCCCGCTTTGTCGAACTGCCGCCCCATGAACGGGATCGCATCGCGCCCCAGGTATGCCCTCCCGTTTTCGAACACGCCGAATCGCCCGCCGGACGCCCCAGCCACCGCCGCGAGGCTCCGCCCCCACGAACCCGGAGCACCGATGGCTACGGCATCGATCGGAACCCGGTGCGGACCGAGCGATTCAAAGTAGCCCAAGAGCGCCTTCGAATTCTGGCACGGATCATCGGTCGCGAAAAAGATCGCATCCGGCAGCGGGTCCATGGCGAGCGCCGCCGCGATCACCGGCACCCAATCAGTCCCCATCTCGCGGTCCGCGAGCGGCTGGGTGACCACGTCCTCTGCCGCGATCGCCACCGCTGTCGGCTCCGCGAACCGCCAGCGCGCCTTCGGCACCTTTCCCGCCCGGTAGGCCGCGCCATCAGGTCGATCCCCTTGCAGCCAGCAGGGACCAGCAAAATAAAGCAGGCTGAATTCCATGCCATCCGGCAGCGCCTTCAGCGAGCGCACTACCTCTTCCCGCAACAATTCGGAGCGGCTCCGGTCATTCAACGACGACGCCATCGAAAATGACAAATCGATCGCGTAGGCGACCCGCCGCAGCCGGCGGCGCATCCGAAAAAATGAAACCTCGCCGGTTGGTGCGGCACTCGCTTTGCCTGAAAGCCCTATCCCAGCCCCCAACGCAAACGCTGCGGTCGAGAGAAAATGGCGGCGAGATGGGTTGGGCGATGGGTTCATCGGGGGAACAATTTGTGAGGGCACCCCAAAAATACCGGATCAATGCCCCTCCTAGCAAGCACGAAGTTCACCTCCCGCCGCCCCTTTCTTATTATTGAGACTCCAATTTTGATAAATTCTCAAAAATACCTTGCATTATTTTTCGGGTCTTCTATTATTTCCATAGAATCCACCCGAGCCTATGATGAAAACTCATAACACCTCCACCGCACAACGACGCCAAGCTGGCTTCTCCCTTGTTGAGCTTCTGGTGACGATCGTCGTTCTAGGCATTTTTTCGATGATCGCCGTCTCACTGGTCAGCGCGAATTACGACAAGGTGAACGCCAACAAAGCAAAGCAAGACGCCCAATCGCTTGCCATGATCGCGTCTGGGGCGCAAATGGCGGGTGTTGATTTTGAAGGATGGACTCGGGAGAGGTCCTCAATCTCCTCCGGGAGGGCGTCTCAGGTAAGGGCGTTTTCGCCGGTTCAGTCTTTGCAGTACACCGACTTCTCTGATTCGGAGCTGGAACTCGCCATGCAGTTTCTAGAATGGGATGGCAGAGAACTGATTTATAACCCGACAGGGGAATAACCAAGGCGTTCCAAATAGTAAATATCAATTAATATGGTTTTTGCATTTTTATCTTGAAATTCCTTTGGATATGGTAAGATGATGGGTAGGTGAAACTATCCCTCCAGCAGACCAAAGCACGCCGCCGCACTTTCCTCCTCGATGGGAAGGGCGGCTTTTCGTTGGTCGAACTCTTGGTCGTCATCACGATTTTGGGAATTTTCTCCATGATTGCTGTCGTGGCGATGGGTCTGCTCATGGACAACGTCAACGAAAATAAGACGAAGCAAGACGCGCAGATGCTGGCGACGATCGCGGCTGGGGCGCAGGCGGCCGGCGTCGAACTTACCGGGAGCACGGAAGACGTTCTGCTGCAGATCAAGGCGGGCATGACCGGAACCGGCGTGTTCGCCAACGCTCAATTCGCCGCGCTGGATTTCACCGCCGAGGAAATCACCGAGGTGCAGAAGTTCCTCCAGTGGAACGGGAGAGACCTGATCTACAGCCCGACCGGATTCTAGGTCGGCACCGCGCGGATCTGGCTCCCAGGAGGGCGATTTTCGCCTTGCGGAGCGCAGCGGTTTCAGGCGAGGCTGATTCCATGAGCGAACCCGACAATTCCAACCGGCTTGGACGCCGGTCCGCCCTCGCCAGAATCGCCGCCGGCGCTGCGGCGATCCCACTGGCCGCGCGCAGCCAAGACGCCGCGCCCGCCGCCGAGGCGGTGCCTGCCATCCCGTATCGCCCCGCAGATCCCAATCTGGTGACCCCCGCCAAGCCCCCGTGGGGCAAGACGTTCACCAAACCAGAGCGGCGCACCGCCGGCGCGCTCTGCGATACAATCCTGCCTGCCGACGACCGCTCTCCCGCCGCCTCGGACCCCGCCGTGCTCGCCCACGATTTGATCGACGACTGGATCAGCGCGCCCTATCCCGAGCACGAGGCGGACAAAGCCGCGATCCGGGGTGGACTCGCTTGGCTCAACACCGAATCGACCAAGCGTTTCGGCAAAGCGTTTGCCGAGGCAACCGCCGAGCAGCAAAGGGCGATCTGCGCCGACCTCGCGCCTGGACCGGAGGAGGTCGCGCCCCCGTTTCGGTCCGCCGCCGCATTCTTCGCCCGCTACCGCCAACTGACGGTGGACGCCTACTACACGACTGCCGCCGGGCGCAACGACCTCCGCTACATCGGAAACGTCTCGCTCCCGAAATTCGACGGACCTCCCAAGGAAGTGCTCGAACACCTCGGCTTAGCGTAGCCATCGCCCCACCCCGGACCAACCCAGCGCGAAAATCCGCAAATCAGTTGACGCCCCCGAGAAATCGCGTTTCTTCCCGACCAGACTTCGGGTCAGCCTGGCCACGGCACCCGGATTTCATCTCAAACGGTGAGATGGCTGAGTGGTCGAAAGCACCGCTTTGCTAAAGCGGCGTACCCCAAAAGGGTACCGAGGGTTCGAATCCCTCTCTCACCGCCATTTTTCCCTCCGGAGCCTCCTGCTCTAGTCGAGGTCACGATCTATCGAGCTTGGCGGCTGATTCGAAAAGCACTGGACCTCGCTGCTCCGCCGACCTTGGCTATCGGCCCTTCCCCATTCCCCACAAGTGCAATCCCCGCTCGGGAGCACGATCTCGCCGCGACCCCAGCGGTAGTCGATCGGATCGACCTCGTAGGCGATCTCGAATTCCGCCGGCATCCTGCGGAGGAAGCGCCAGCGGGCGTAGCGCACGGCGACGAGATGCTGCCGCCAAGCGGATTCGTCGCGGCGGATGCGCACGATGTTGGCCGCGCCGCCCGCCGCCGGGGCGATGCCGGCCGGTTTGTAGCGGAGGAAGTCGGCGGCTTCCCGCAGCGAGGCGAACGGCGACCCCCAGCCCAGTTCCGGGCGCACGCTCCGGTCGATCTGGACCTCGGCGGCTGCCTCGGCGCTCTCGACCCGGATCAGCGTCTGCCGCCCGCCGTCCACGATCTCGACCGGGCATGGCGCGCCGAAGCGGAAGTCGGTCAGCCACTTCCCGCCCGCCGCGATCAAGCCGCTATCGCAATCGCTCCGCACAAAGAATACGCCTTCCTCGTCTCCGCCCGCCCCGCCGAATCGGGCATGCAGCCGGTAGCCGACATGGCGGTAGCGCAGCCCGGCCGCGCGCGGCATCCCGGCAGGGCGCATCCCGGAGATCTCGCAAACCACGATGCCCATGAACCCAAACCCGCCAAACTCAACCGCCGAAAATCCCGGCGGCAGCAGCGAGTCTGCGAACGCCGATGGCATCCGATACGCAAACAACCAGCAGCGCTCGAGCCGCCCCTCCATGGCGACCGGATTCTTCTGCATCAAGCACGCGCGCCCCGGACTTCCCAACCTTTGCCCGCCCCGCAAACGAGGCGAACGCGCTCCCGGCGATGGGCAATCAAGCGTTTCCAGCATAGTGTCTTTCAGGAGAGGGATTCAAGGTCCCGAGCCAGCGCCGCCGACCGGCCTCGCCCTTTCCTTGCGCTGGGAGTTTGGCGGCGGGCGCATTTTGCTCGGCAAGTGAGATCGCCGCCTGGGGCAACTTCGGAGCGTGGCGCCTTCGCCTCCCAGATTGTCCGTCACTTTGGCGAAATCCAGCGACCGGCTTCGACCGACAGGATAAGGTTGCGGATGCTTATATGGGGTCGTGCCTGCTGGTTGACGGTCCGCTTGGCGATTGTCCATAGTTGAAACGCGCAGATCGCGAGGGCCGCCGCAAATGCAATTGCCGGATTGAGATCAGGAAGCGCAATGCTGGATGCTGCGGTCAGAGCCTAGTGGCTGATGGTGGGCGGCAACATCAACCTCGCCAACGCCGACGGACGCCGGTCTCCACCATCCCGTCTCCGGACCCAGCGGCTCCGGCTCCGCCCGCCTCCTCGCCACCCGATCCGCCAACCGCTGGACCTTCGACGAAATCACCGTCGATCGACGGCTCCGGGATGGTGATCGATGTCCTGAACCCACCGGAGCCGAACGTTGAGAAAGCGGAGTGAAGGCGTAGCCCGCCGATCGCCCCCACCTAAATCGGGCGCCACTCCCGACCGTCGGCGGCGAGCAATTCGTCAGCCTCCTTCGGTCCCCACTCGCCGGCTTCGTATTCCGCCATGGGCGGCGGCGTGTCGCTCTGGTGCCAGGCTTATCGATCGGATCGATGAAGCGCCAGGCTTCCTCGACCTCGTCGCGGCGGGCGAAGAGCGTGGCGTCGCTACCATCGCGTCGAGCAGCAGGCGCTCATGCGCTTCCGGGCTGCCTTTGCCGAAGGACGTGTGGTATTGGAAATTCATTTTGACCGGCTCCATGCGGACGCGCGGGCCGGGCAGCTTTGAGAGCATGCGCAGCGACATGCCCTCGTCCGGCTGGATGCGGATCGCGAGCACGTTTTCGCGCTGGGAGACCGGGAGGCGGCTGAAGAGGACGCCGGGCGGCTCCTTGAAGTGGATCGAGATCTCGGTGCCCTTCTTCGGCAGGCGCTTGCCCATCCGGATGTAGAACGGGACGCCCGCCCAGCGCCAGGTGTCGATGTAGATGCGCAGGGCGACATACGCTTCGGTCTCGCTCTCGGGGTTGACGCGGTCTTCCTCGCGGTAGCCCACCGCCTTCTCCCCATCGATCATCCCGGCGGTGTATTGGGCGCGGATCACATTCTTGGCCACGGCGGCGGCATCCGGCATCGGGCGCAGCGAGCGGAAGACTTTGACCTTCTCGTCGCGCACGCCGTCGGCCGTCAAATCGGTGGGCGGCTCCATGGCGATCAGGCTGAGGAGCTGGAGGAGGTGGTTTTGCACCATGTCGCGCAGCGCGCCGGCCGAGTCGTAGTAAAGCCCGCGCCCGCCCTCCATGCCGAGCGGCTCGGCGCAGGTGATCTGGACGTGATCGACGTGGTGGTTGTTCCAGAGCGGCTCGAAGATGGCGTTGGCAAAGCGGAGCACCATGATGTTCTGCGCGGTCTCCTTGCCCAGATAGTGGTCGATCCGGTAGGTGTCCCGCTCGGCGAAGGTCGCATTGACCATCGCGTTCAGATGCCGCGCGCTCGCCAGGTCGGTGCCAAACGGCTTTTCGACCACCGCGCGCGCCCAGCGACCTTCCGGAGCCTGGTTGAGCCCCGCCTCGCGGATCTTCACCAAGATATCGTCGAAAAATTCCGGCGCGGAGGCCAGGTAGAAAAGCCGGTTGCCCGGGCTGCCCCGCTCGGCGTCGATTTCATCGAGCCGCGCGCCCAGCCGCCGGTAGCCGTCGAGGTCCTGGAACTCGCTCTGGTGGTAGCGGATGCCGCGCGCAAAGCCGGACCAGATCTCGTCGCGATGCCCCTGCCGCGAGACCTTCCGGTTCATCGCCTCCAAGCCGTCCCGGAATTCCTCGTCCGACTTCTCCCGGCGGGCGAACCCGACCACGCGCAACCCCGGCGGCAGCTCGCCATCGGCGGTCAGGTTATAGAGCGCCGGGATCAGCTTCCGGTGCGTCAGGTCGCCCGTCGCGCCAAAGATGACGACGGTGCAAGGCTCGGGCTGGACGCGGGTCAGCAGTCCTTCGCGAAAGGGATTTTCGGGGCTATGGGCAGATTCAGGCATGATGGCGCGCAGAGCATAGCCCGAAGCAGGTCCGGTGCCATCCGAACCTCACCCGAGGAGCGACAGCATTCGCCAGGAGCTGCCGCCACGCGAGCGAGGGAGCCACCCCAGGCGCGTGATGCATCCTTCGAACAACCGCAGGAGCGGGTAGAACTGTCCGGGCAGAACCGCTGGACCGACCGTCTCTGGTTTCTTGATCAACGAGGCGATGCGGGGCCTGAGGTTCTCCACCCTTAGCTTGCCTCGGACTTTAACCCGGACATAATTCCCTCCTGATGGAAAATACCCCCACAGATTTGCGGTCTGGGTCTTTTGCCAAGGCTTGGATCGCTGCTTTTTATTCGCCATTTTGCGCATCCAGAGTTGCAAGGCATTGAAAGGCGGGATACTAAGGCGGACAAGCGGGCGAAACCCCAAAAATTAAGCGTTGATAATCAATAAGTTGCGCCTATAGCTCAGCGGTTAGAGCAGGGGACTCATAATCCCTTGGTCGCAGGTTCGGAATCCTGCTGGGCGCATTCCCTTTTCCCGGGGTGGAGACGTGGAGGCGATTTGATTTAGCTGGTTGGGATGGGGGCGTGGCGAAAGCTGTTGGCTTGCGGGGCGTATCGGTGGTTGGTAGTAATCCCGACGCATGAATCCGCTTTTTGCCAACAACCTGCACCTGACCCGCCGCGAGTTTTTTGGGCGGGCGTCGACGGGCATCTATGGCGTGGCGGCGCTTGGGTCGCTGCTGGACCGGGATGGGTTGGCGGCGACCGCACCGGCATCTTTGGCGGGCGCATCGGCGCTCGGGTTGGCGGACCTGCCGCACTTTGCGCCCAAGGCGAAGCGGGTGATCTATCTTTTTCAAAACGGTGCCCCGACGCATGTCGATCTGTTCGACTACAAGCCGAAGCTGGCGGAGCTGCGGAAGCCGGTGCTTGCGGGCTATGCGGACGGGAAGCGGTTTAGCACGATGACCGGAAAGGCTGACGGAAAGCTGATGCTGGCTCGGTCGAGCCGTTTTCCAGCGGGGGCAAAGCGGCGTGGGTGAGCGAGCTTTTGCCCTACACGGCAGCGGTGGCGGACGAGCTTTGCTTTGTCAAGAGCATGCACACCGAGGCGGTCAACCATGCGCTTCGGCGATTTCGTTTCTGCTCAGCGGCGCGCAGATCCCGGGGTACCGACGCTGGGCGCGTGGCTGACCTACGGGCTGGGCAGCGAGTCCGACCAACTGCCGTCGTTCGTGGTGATGACGTCGGTGAGCAAGGGGGCGAGCTGTTACCAGATCTTCTACGATTTTTACTGGGGGTCGGGGTTTCTGCCCTCGCGTTTTCAAGGCGTGAAGTTCCGCGGATCGGGGACGCCGGTGCTCTATCTGAACAACCCGCCGGGCGTGAGCCGCGGGCTGCGGCGCGAGATGCTGGACGATATCGCGCGGATCAATCAGATGAAGCTCGACGACTTCGCCGATCCGGAGATCGCCACGCGGATCGCCCAGTATGAGATGGCGTTCAAAATGCAGTCCAGCGTGCCGGATCTCGCCGATATCTCGGACGAGCCGCAGAGCGTGCTGGACCTGTATGGCCCGCAGGTCACCGAGCAGGGGACGTATGCCTACAATTGCCTGATGGCGCGCCGCCTGATCGAGCGCGACGTCCGGTTCGTCCAGCTCATGCACGCGGGCTGGGACCAGCACAACAGCCTGACCACCGAGCTCTACACGCAGTGCAAGGACACCGACCAGCCGTCGGCGGGCCTGGTGCTCGACCTAAAGCAGCGCGGCCTGCTCGACGACACGCTGGTGATCTGGGGCGGCGAGTTTGGGCGCACGCCGTTCATCCAGGGCGACCTGGGCAACCGCCCGCGCTGGGGGCGCGACCACCACCCGTATGCGTTCACCGTGTGGATGGCGGGCGGCGGCGTGAAGCCCGGCATTTCCTACGGCGGATCGGACGACCTGGGGATGAACGCGGTCGACAATCCGGTGCACGTCCACGACCTGCAGGCGACGATCCTCGACCGGCTCGGCATCAACCACGAGCGGCTGACCTACCGGTTCCAAGGGCGCGACTTCCGCCTGACCGACCTCTACGGCGAGGTGGTCGAGGGGATCTTGGCGTAGCCGCGCCGGGCGCCCCGCTTCGGGAAAGATCGGGCGGATCGAAAAAAATGTCGGGCTTCGGCATCCGATGGCTGGGCGGCGGGGTAGCTGGGGGGCAAATGCGATCCTCCCCATGGCCAACGCGCGCCTTTGGGGGAGAGCGCCAAACCTACAGCCTAAAAAAACGAATCGATCCGATGAAGCCACGAACCTCCCGACTCCCCATCGCCGCCCTGATCGCCGGGGGCGGGCGTCCCGGGACGCCCCCGGCGGATCACCTTGTGCAGGTTTTGATTCTGGGGAGCGCCTGGCAAACTACACCCGATTTCACCTCTCACCGCCGCGCGGCGAAGTGCGCCTTGACCTCCGCCTCGCCAAGCGCCCGGTCGTAAAGGGCGAGTTCGTCGAGGCTGCCGCGGAACTGCCGCCCGCGCCGGTCGGGGTGGGCGCGTCCGGCGATCAATTGCCAGGCGCGCTTGTCGTCGAGCTTTTCGATTTCGGCGCGGCGGACGAGCTTGCCATCCACATAGAGGCTAGCTGCTTGGCTTCCTTGACCGCCGCGATGTGGCGCCAGCGCCCCGGCGGGAAATTCGGGCGGACGCCGATGTTGATGCTGCCGCGCTTGTGCTGGAACCGGAGCGCGCCGACATGCTCGGCGAGGCTACGCGGCGGCTTGCGCAGCTCGACCGCCGAGACGCGGGCGCGCGTGCCGGGCTTCTTCGGGTTGTCCTCCGGCGAGATGAGGCTGACGAGCGACGACTGGGTTAGCGTGCCGGGCTGGACCCAGAATTCGACCGAATAATCCGAGGCGTTCAGCGCGCCGAAGGCATCCGGGACGAGGATGGCACCGCCCTCTGGCGTGCGGGGGAAGGACGCTGCCTTGTTCCCTTCCGCGCCGACGAGCTCGACGGTGCCGATGACCTGCGCCGCGAAGCCGGGACCCATTTCGTTGGCGAGCACGCCGCCCTCGGCGCTCTCGAACCTCCAGTAGCCGACCGGCGCAGCCGCGCGGATCGCCTCGGCATAGCCCGGCGCGAGCGCGAGTTGGTCAGGCTCTTCGCTCCGGCTCACCCGGATGAATTTCTCCCTCGGCAGCGGCGCGGCGATGATCTCGCGTTTGCCGGGGCGGACGAGCGCGGATTCTTCGGTGGTCAAAGCGGTCGCGCGGACCGGCTCGCGCCCTTCCATCAGCCAGACCTCGACCTCGCCCTCGTAAACGTGGACCTGGCTCTCGCCCGAGGCATCGACGTTCAGCCCAAACTCGGTGCCCAGATCGACGATCGTGGCGGAGGGCGTGTCGATGGTAAAGCCGACGGCCTCCTCCGGCACCTTGGCGGCGACTTGCCCGTTGTGGAGGATCGCGCGGTCGGCGGCGACCAGCTCAAAGCGCGCCGGCCCCTGCAGTTCGACCTCGGCTCCATTGAGAAAGTCGAGGTGGACGCGCCCGGCGCGCAGGTCGAGGACACCCGCCTTGAGCGTCTGCCCCTCGGCGAACGCCGCCTTACCCTGCCACGCGGCACCATCGATCCCGGACAAAATCGCGATGTTCTCGCCAGAGACCGTGCCCCCCGGCTGCCATGCGATCATCGCCGCCACCGAAGCGGCGGCGGCGGCGAGACCCGCGCCGATCCAGCCGATGACCTTGGCGCGCCGCGCCGGGCGGCCGATCCGGTTTTGCACGACCGAGACCTCTGCCCCGCCGCCGACGATCTCATCCTCGACCATCGATTCCATCGCCATGAACCGGGCGTAGCGCCGGCGCGCCTCGCGGCTGCCGCGCAGGATTTCTTGCAGGCGCGCAAACTCGGCGTCGCCCATTTCGCCGGGCTCGCCCGCATCGGCGAGCGCCGAGAGCAGTTGCCCAAGTTCGTCTTGATTGGGTGGGTTGCGGTCCATCGTCGTATTTGTCAAAAGGTGGTTCTCACAGATTGCCGCCCGCGCTTTGGGCGATCCGTTTTTCGATGCATTCGGCCAGCCTGCCGCGGATGCGATAAAGCGCCTGCCGCACCGACCCCAGCGGGCGGTCGAATTCCTCGGCGATCCGCTCGATGCCGCCGCCGTGCGCGTAGCGGAGCTGGAGCATGCGCTGCTGGCTGTCGGTGAGCGCGTTGAGGCAGGCGCGCAACGCCTCGCGGCGGGGCGAGAATTCGTCGGCGACCTCTTCGGCTTCCTCGGCGATCTGCTCGAGCAATTCGCCGTCGAAGGTGAGCTTGCTCCGCGCCATCCGCTGGCGGAAGGCGAGCACCTGGAAGTAGGCGATCTTGCACGCCCAGGCGGAGAAATTCGTGCCCGGCTCAAAGTCTTCCGCCTTGCGCCAGATCACCATGTTCGTCTCCTGCAAGACATCCTCGCCATCGGCGGTCGATGGCACGAGCGTGCGGATGTAGCCGCGCAGCCGGGGCTGCATGGCGAGCAGGTTTTGCACGATTTCCTCGCGCGCTTCGTCTTCGGTGGGCATGTGCTAGGAAATAGCGCAGCGCGGCGATCTGTCACCGCCGAACCGCCATTCTGGCTCCGCTTTAACCCAACCTACAGGATGAATCCGAGCGGCGCGACGCCGGACGAGGGCGCGTAGAAATTCCCGATGTTCGGCAGGACGAGCGGCAGGTCCGCCGGGGGAACGCCGAGCCACAATGCCATCTCGGCGAAGAATTGGTCGCAACTGGTCGTCGGGATGAGCCGGCCGCGCCCGGTGTCCAGCGGGTTGGTCTCCGCGCCGGAATCGGGGTTGAGCGCCAGCCCCGGATAGTCGCCGTAGATCCGCCGCCCGCGCAACGCCCCGCCGATGAGAAAATGGTTACCGCCCCACGCGTGGTCGGAGCCGCGCCCGTTGCTGGTCAGCGTCCGCCCGAAGTCCGAGGCGGAGAAGACGAGGACTTGGTCTTGCAGTCCTAGCGCGGCGACCTGCTGCCAGAAGGCTCCGAGCGCGCCGTCCACCTCCGGCAGCATCGCCTCCTGCAACGGCACCGTCTCGCTATGGTGGTCCCAGCCGCCACGATTGACAAAATACGTCTGCCGGCAGGCTCCGAGCGCCGAACGCCCCATCAGCGCGCGGGCGACCTGCCGCAGTTGGCGACCCAGCGAGGTATTCGGGAACGCGACGTTGCCCGGCAGGTCGCCAGCGGTCGCCGCCGAATACAATTCGTAGGCGGCCAGCGCGTCGCGCCGCTTCTGCTGCCAGGCGGCTTCCAGCAGGTTGGCGGATTCGACCGCCAGCAATCCATCGGTGCCCGTGCTGGCGGCGTTGGTGAAGGCGTTGTTCGGATCGTAGCCCCGCTGGTAGCCGCTCAGCGCCACGGCGCCTCCCGAGTTTGGCTCCTGCGCGTTGCCTTGGCTGATCGCATACTCCGCGCCGGTCACGCCGGTCTGCCAGACGTTGCTGCCATCGGCGGAGATGTTCATCGAGACGATCGGGTTGCTGTTCAGGTCTTTGATGAGATCCATCATCCGCCCCGCCCAGCCGACGCCCGAGCGGGAGTGCGGCACGCTGGTCTGCCATTGCTCGATTTGATCCGAATGCGAGTAAAGCCCGAGCGGCAGCTTCTTGAGCTTCGCCGCCACCTCCGCGCGGCTGGCGACCGGCTCGATCAGCGTGCCGACGTTGGCGACAAACGCCGCATCGCCCGCCTCGAACAGCGCGGCGAGGTTCGGCATGCCGTGATGCACGCCGAACGTGCGCCCCGGCGTATTGAGCGGCGAGACCTCGATCAACTGCGATTTGGGCAAGGCGAGATCCGAGCGCGCGGCGGCATACTCGGTGTAGGCATCCGCCGCCGTCGGGGATTCGCCGCTGTAGGGCGCGAGCAGGTTGAAGCTGTCGTTGCCGCCCGACTGGAAGACGCAGACCAACGCCCGGTATTCGCCGGCGGACGGAGCCGAGGCGGCTGCCACCGAACCCGCCACGCGCAGGTTAAGCAGCGTGTTGAGGATCGGGATCGAGCTGACGGCAGCGCAGTTGGCGGCACCGAGAAAGCGGCGGCGGGTCGTTTTCATAAATAAAGGCAAGGTCGGTCAGCGGAGCACGGCGAACTCCGGCGAGTTGACGATCAGATAGATGGCGAGCTTGAGCCGCTGCTTCGGCCACTCCCAGGCGCTGCCCGGACCGATGCGGGCGAGCGCTTCGTGGATCACCTGGCAGGTCTGCGGGCGCAGCGTCCCGCCGGTCAAGGCGAGATCGAGACGCCGGATGAGCGGGTCCGGGTCGAGCCCCGGGACTGGCGGCGACGGATCGCTGACATAGGCGGCCGGCACGTTGAGCAGCATCTCCTGCTCTAGGTTTAGCCGCGTCGCATACTCCGACCTTCCGGTGCCCCAGCGGTGTAGCTCGCCGGTGATCGCGTTCCAAAAATAATTCGACGATGTCATGATCGACGTCGCATTGACGATCTGCAGTTCCGGCGCGGCGAGTCCGGATTGCGCCAGCTCGCCCGGCGGCGAATAAGCCGGCAGGAAGAAGTTGAACACGCTGGGGCTCTTCAGCGGCTCTTGCACGTGATCGAGGGTGAACGCATCGAGGTAATACCAGCCGGATTGGGAAGCGGCATTGAAGGCGCGGGCCAGGTTCACGCATTTCAGGAACGGCTCCCGCAGCTTGCCATGCGCCGGATTCTCCCGCATCGCCGCAGACCTTGCTTCGGGGTCGAGGAGGATCGCGCGGACGACCGCCTTCATGTCGCCGCGCACGCCGGACCCATTGTCGGCGAAGGCGGCGGCCACGCGACCGACGTAGGCGGGCGACGGGTTCGAGGAGACCAGCCGCTGGATCAACAGCCGCCCGATGAAAGGCCCGGTATTCGGGTGGTTAAAGAGATTGTCGATCGCCGCGTTGACATCGGCGAGCGTCGCGGTGCCCGCGTTGCCAGCGCTGGCGGTGCGGGCGGGCGTCGCCGCGCCCAGCAGCAGCGACTTCGGCGCGAGGTCGTGCTCGGCGTCCCACGCGCCCATCGGCACGGTGAAGTCGCGCGGCCAGAGACCGAAATTCTGATTCGCGCCGCCAAAGGCCAGCCCGGTGAAGACGCGGGCGAACTCGGTGATGTCGTCGTTGTCGTAAGTCGGGATCGGCTGGCCTTCGGCATCGAGCTGCCGGGTGCCGTCCGGGTTGAGCATCCACAGCCCGATGCTGAAGAGCTGCATCACCTCGCGCGCGTAGTTTTCGTCGGGGTGCGTCTTAGCGACCGGATCAGGCTTGCGGTTGCCGAGGTGGCTCAGATACATCCCCATGCACGGATGGAGCGAGACATCGATGAGCAGGTCGCGGTAGTTGCCGAAGGCGTGCCCCAGCAGCATGTCGTAGTAATTCGCCATCCCGCCCGGTTCGACCGCCAGATCCTCCATCCGGTCAGAGACGACGAAGATCTCGCTGAGCGCCAAGCCGATCCGCTGGCGCAGCGGGTCGGGTTCCTGCTCCCCGGCGGCATCGGGACGCAGGCGGGGCAGCCCCATCGCGCGCCCCCACCACGCGTTCATCTTCGGGTCATTGTAGATTTCTAGCTCGGGATGCTCCGCCTCCCACTGCACATAGGCTGGAGCAAGCCGACCGGACGCGCGAATTGCTCCTCGATCCATGCCTCGAATCCCTGCGCCATCAGCGCCTCGACGTTTTCCGGGATCTGATCCGCGTCGCCCGCCTCGTCTTGGTCGGGACCAAAGGCTGCCTGGATCAGGAAGCGAGCCGCCTCTTTCGCCGACGGCATGCCGGAAACGCGGTCTTTGACCGTGACCGAAGCGGTCGCCGCCCCCAGCGCGTAGCCGGAACCGGGCAGCGCTTCAAGCGTGACCGATTGTCGGCTTCCGCCTCCGCATCATCGAGCGGCGCGATCTCGATGAAAACCTCGCGCTGACCGGGGCGAAACCGCGCCACCCCACCGGCGAGGCTCGGCGTGTAATCCGCCCCGACCTGCGCCGTGCCGCCGAGCGCGAAATTCACCTCCAAAGGCTGAAGACCGCCGATCCGGCGGAGGACAAACACGGCGGGATCGGACCAGCCCTCCTGGCAGGTGTCGTCGTAAACCGAGACGCTGATCTGTTCGCCGCCGCCAGCCCGGCGGTGATCCGCGCGCTATCCAACTGCGCGAAGCGCCCGGTCTGATCGGTCGCCGGATCGAACCCGACCAGGCTTTCCTCGTAGTCCGCAAACCCATCGCCGTCAGAATCTTGATCGCCGATTTCAAGGCGGAAGAAAAGCCGGGACTCGCCGGTCAAGGCGACCTCGGCGTCCATCGGATGGGCCTCGCCCGCGAGCGGCGCCCCGAGCGGCTCCCAGCCATCGACCTCCAGTGAGGGTCCGCCCAGCAATTGGTAGCGCTTTCCCGGCACGCCCTCCCAAGTCAGCGAAAGGCGGTCGCCATCCCGCCTCGCGCGCCACGCGGGAAACGACCACGGCGAGCGCGGGTCGGTACCCGCCGCCGCTTCCTCCACATTGCTCCAGCCATCGCCGTCAAAGTCATCGCCAGCCGGCATCCCGGCAAAGTCATAGGTCATCTCCCACAGATCGCTCTGCCCATTGTTGTTCGCATCCAGCGCGCGCAGAGGCGACGCCAAAAGGGGCAGGACGCAGAGGCTGAGAAGCGGGCGGCTCATCTTGCCCCAACTTCGCCGATCCGGCGAAATTTTGCACGATATTTCCCGGATTTCACCACCCGCTGCCGCGCTCTCAGGGCTTCACCTGGCCGTCGCCGCGCACCAGATACTTGTAGGAGGTCAGTTCCTTGAGCGCCATCGGACCGCGGGCGTGGAGCTTGTCGGTGCTGATCCCGATCTCGGCTCCGAACCCGAATTCTTCGCCGTCGCTGAAGCGGGTGGACGTGTTCCAGAAGACGGTGGCGGAATCGATTTCGGCGAGAAAGCGCTCGGCGGCGGCCGGGTCGGCGGTCACGATGCAGTCGCTGTGGTGGGAGCCGTAGGTGTTGATGTGATCGACCGCCTCCTCCAGCGAGCCGACCGTTTTGACCGCGAGGATGAGATCGAGGTATTCGGCGGTCCAGTCCTCGTCCGCCGCCGGCACCGTCCCGGCGATCGCGGCGCAGCATTCGGCGTCGCCCCGGATCTCGACGCCGCGCTCGGCGAGCGCCTTGCCGATGCGCGGGTAGAACTCGGCGGCGACGTCGCGGTGGACGAGCAGGGTTTCGAGGGCGTTGCAGACGCTCGGCTTCTGCGTTTTGGCATTGACCGTGATGCGCTCCGCCATGGCGAGGTCGCCCGCCTTGTCCACATAGGTGTGGCAGACGCCGTCGTAGTGCTTGATGACCGGCATGCGGGCGAGCGAGACGACGGTTTCGATCAAGCCTTTGCCGCCGCGCGGGACGATGAGGTCGAGATACTGGTCCATCTGCGCCATGTGCTGCACGCTTTCCCGGTCGGTGAACGGGATGAGCTGGATCGCGTTGGCCGGCAGCCCGGCGCGCTCGCCGCCCGCCTGCAGCGCCGCCGCGATCGCCCGGTTGCTGTGGATCGCCTCAGAGCCGCCGCGCAGGATCGTGGCGTTGCCCGTCTTAAAACAAAGCACCGCCGCGTCGCTGGTCACGTTCGGCCGGCTCTCGTAGATGATCCCGATCACGCCAATCGGCACGCGCACCTTGGTGATCCGCAGCCCGTTCGGGCGCGTCCAGTCATCGAGGATCTCGCCGACCGGATCGGGCAAATCCGCGACTTGGCGGACGCCGCCGGCGATCGCCGCGACCCGCTTTTCATCCAGCGCCAGCCGGTCGAGCATCGCCTTGGTCAACCCCTTCGCCTCACCCGCCGCGAGATCCTTGGCGTTCTCCGCGATCATCTCCGCCGCCCGCGCTTCCAGTTCGTCCGCCATGGCGAGCAGGATCGCGTTTTTCTGCGCGGCGGTGAGCTGCGCCAGCGCATAGCTGGCGGCGCGGGCGTTCTTGCCCATTTCGAGAACTTGGTCGCGGATCGTCATGGCGGAAATTGGTCGTTGGAGGGGCGGATTCATAAGGGCGATGGCGGAGCGGTCAAGCCGCGAGCGCGATCCGACCCATGTCCGCGAAACACCACCCGCCAATCCTGAACCCAGCACGGGAAGCGCCTCACTGATCGCCTTTCGCCAGCCGTTCGAGCGACCGCAGGATGGCGATCGCCCAAGCACACGCCCCGATCACTAGAAGCATCACGATGGGTCCACCACCGGCACGGATATTAATCGAGCCCATCCAAATCGCGACCACCATAACGACCCATCCCGCCGCACAGGGGAAGGCTATGCCAAACCATGTTTTCGATCCTTTGATCGCGCGGACCGAGTGCCACGATAGTGCCGTGGCGACTAGCCCGAATACGGAGATGAAAAGCGAGTCCATTTCGTTGAATTTCGATGCGTTAATAAAAAACTCGGCGGCTCGCAACCAAATTCCAGCCACCGGAAAACGGCAACTAATGCCCCGGCGGCAATTCCCGATCCTTTTGGTATTTCCGGTCGCCGAATTCGATATAGGCTCCCTCCTCGACCTTGAGGAAAAAGCGGACTTCGGTTTCACCCTCCAAGGCGGCACGCTCGGTGTAAACGCGATAGCGCCCGGTCGATTCGGGCGCCACCGCGATCATCGAGCCGTCGTCCTTTTCGATCCCGCCGAAGGTCCGGCGGTAGAGCGCGTGGTCCTCGCCCTGGTAGGTGAACTTCAAATTCGGCGCCCAGATGTCCGGCTCGGTCCCCATCGAGACCGCCGGGTCGTAGTAGGCTCCGTCCCCTAGCCCGGTCGGATATTCGGTCGCCTCCAGATCCGCGCGCCGCGACCAATCGATTCTCGCCGACACGAAAACCACCGCCAGCGCGGCGGCGAAGGCGAACAAATACCGCGCCGGCGTCGAGCGCGGCGCGTTCTCGCGGTTCACTTGGTCGGGTTCGTAGGGCATTCTCAATTTTTTTGGCTACACCGTGGAACGGCGGAGTCCGCAGCATGCGGCGGAGGGCGCTGCGAACCCAGACGATGGCCGCGCGGACGGGAGCGGTCAAGCTAGACCCGATTACCCCTGCCCCGAAAAAGCAGGAATTCCGGATATTTTAGCTTGATTTACTATAATTTCTATAATATTGGTCAATTCTATTCAACCAGACGCTTCAAACATGATGACCGAATCGATTCCTCAGACGACCGAAACCGCCGCGCCGAATACCGTGGAGCAGATCCGCGAAGTATTGATCGGAGGGCACCTCCGGAAGATCGAGAGCCGGATCGAGGATCTGGAGCGGCGGTGTTTGGAAGCGATGGCGCGCAGCCGGGAGGCGGAGCGCCGCGCGGAGCAAGCCGAGAGCGTGCTCGCCAACGCGGAGGAATTAGTCCGGCGGTCAACCGAGGAAGCGCGCGGCGAAATGGAGCGCCGCCTGAGCGATCTGCGCGAATCGGTGGAGGCGCTCGACTCGAAGCACGAGGATGACCAGAAGCGCCTGCACGGCGAGGTGCTCGACCAGTCCCGCTTCATCTTTCAGGAACTTGAATCGACGATCAACGCGCTGTCCGGCGAGATGAAGCGCGGCTTGAGCGAACTGAGGGAGGGCAAGGCGGACCGCGAGGCGATCCGCTCGGCGCTCCGGTTAGCGGAGGAGGCCGTCACGAATGCTGGGGCGGGCATCGAAGCCAGCGCTCCGGCAGCAGAGGCGACCACCGCCGCCAGGCCGGCCGCCCCGCGCCAGAAGGTCGCGTCGTTTCCCTCCCTCTCCCGAGCCAACGTCTTGAGTGGCGCGCCGGGAGCCGCCAACACCGGCGGGCGCTTCGCCTCCCGCGCGCTCAGCGCCAACGATTTCATTGGCGAATAGCCACAGACCGGCGATACGACGACGAAAAGGACGGAGAGCCAGCAGCCGAGGATCTGGTGGGTGCGAATGCCGGGCACCGGGCCTCGGAAAAGTCTGTGCCATAGCCGGGCACCGGGCAGCAGCGTGAGTGGGCGAAACCGCAGCACCTCCCCCCGAGAGGCGACCGGGATTTTCGCTCGGCATCGACGGGGTTCTCCCCCATGATGCGGGTATGAAAACCCTTGCTGCCACCCTCGCATTATCCGCCGCGCTCGCCGCCCCCGGCTTCGCCGCAGAACCGGCCAAGCCGAATCTGATTTTCATCATGGTCGATGACCTTGGCTACGGCGACCTCGGCTGCTTCGGGCAAAAGACGATCCAGACGCCGCACATCGACCGGCTGGCCGCCGAGGGCATGCGACTGACCGACTTCTACGCGGGCTGCACGGTCTGCCGGCCGTCGCGCCTGTCGCTGTGGACCGGGCGGCACATGGGGCACACCCCGATCTGGTCGAACGCGAAATATGAATTCAAGCCCGAGGACACCACGGTGGCGGAATTGCTCAAAGACGCGGGTTACGCGACGGGCGGCGTCGGCAAGTGGGCGATGGGCGGCGTTGGATCGACCGGCTTCCCGCTGGAGAACGGGTTCGATTTCTGGATGGGCTACCTGGACCAAAGCGAGGCGCACAACTATTACCCGACCCACCTCTGGCGGAATGCGGAGAAGTTCCCGCTCGCCGGTAATGTGCTGAGCGAGGACAAGGCGGCGCGCGGGCGGGTCGCCACCCGGCGGGTCACGTATTCGCACGATGTGATGGCGGACCAGGCGCTCGGCTTTATCCGCGAGCATAAAGCGGAGCCGTTCCTCCTCCACATCCACTGGACGATCCCGCACGCCAACAACGAAGGCGGGCGCGCCACCGGCGATGGCATGGAGGTGCCCGACTACGGGACCTATGCCGACCGCGACTGGAAGCCCACCGCCAAGGGCCACGCCGCGATGATCACCCGGATGGACGCCGACGTCTGCCGCCTGATCGCCTTGCTGGACGAACTCGGCATCGGCGAGCGCACGCTGGTCATCTTCACCAGCGACAATCTACCGCATTCGGAGGGCGGCCACTCCCACGAGCGCTTCGACTCGAACGGTTCGCTCCGCGGCTTCAAACGCGACCTCTACGAAGGCGGGATCCGCGTGCCGACCATCGCGCGCTGAGCCCGGCAAAATCGCGCCCGGCACCGAGTCCGCCGAGCCGCTGGCGTTTTGGGATTGGCTGCCGACCGCCTGCGACCTGGTAGCGCGAAAACGCCGGAGGCGGGCATCGACGGCATTTCGTTCGCGCCGCTGCTGCGGGGCAAGGCGGGCGAACAGCCGCACCACGATTATCTCTTCTGGCGCTACGAGAAAAGACCGCCCTCCGCAAAGGGATGTGGAAGGCGGTCAAATCCCGCGCTCCAGACAAGCCGACCGAGAACTCTACGATCTTAGCAGCGACCTCGGCGAGCAAAAGAATGTGGCAGCCGAAAACCCGGAGATCGTCCGCCAGCTCGACGCGCTGATGACGCAGGCGGTGAAGGGAGATTAGAAATCCGCCCCGTTTAAATAAACTAAACGCAGCCGCCTAGTTGCCGCCGCTCGGATCGATGTTGAGCGGGATGTTGACCTGCGGGAAATCTTTCAGGCTCAGCATGAAGACGATGCCGTATTCGTTTTCGCCGCGGTGGTCCTGAATCATGGCCCCGAGCGAGGCGGTCCAGCTCGTAAGGTCGCGGTGGATGCTGTATTGCTGGAGCTCAAGCGTGGAGTCGTCGAATTCATAGCGCTGGGAGGCGCCCAAGCCCCAGTTGTCGGTCACGCGCCAGTAGGCGCGCAGGTCGATCTGGCTGCTGTCCTCAAAGAACGGATGGTCCTCCAGCCAGCGGTGCCCAACGGTGAATTCGAAATTGCTCGTCGGCATGAACGTCACGCGGGAGCCGACTTCGAGGAAATCGAAATCGCCGCCGAAGACCGGGACTTGGGAGTCGAGCGAGACGCGCAGCCACGGAAGCGGATCCCAGCGAACTTCGTTGAAGAAATTCGAGAAATCGCGGTCGAATTCCGGATCGTCGAAATAGCTGTCAAAATACGAATTGAGGGTCAGCCAATTGTAAGAGCCGGTGCCGCGGCGGGTCTGGAGCGTGTTGCGCATCCCGAGGCGGAGCACATTCCACGAAGCGAGGTCGTCGATGGCGGTGAACTGGGAGACGTTGAGCGGGCGCAGGCGCGTGCTGGGGACGAGGCGGTCGATCGAGCGGAAGCCGTCTTCCATCCCATCGACCGTCAGGTAGGAATACTCCATATAAGGCTGGGCGATGTGCCGGATCTCATCGACGCCGAGCGACGGGATCTGCACGTCGTTGTATTCCTTGGTCATCTTGAACGACGCCTCAAAGCCGGCGCTGTAGGCCATCCGCGTATCGGACGCCCCGTCGCCCGCCACGTCCGTGTAGGCGGTCGCGCCGATGCCGACGCGCGGGACGAGGCTCAGCCAGCCGCCGAGCATCTTCGGGTAGAGCACCTGGTGGTAGGTGTGGAAGCGCGTGAACCCGACCTCGCCAATCTGCGCGCGCAGGCTGTCGAGCATCGAGCGCGCCTCCGCCTCGTCAAAGGTGGGGTCGAGCGTCGAGATCAGCGGATCGGCGAGCTGTTCTTCGAGGCTGGAGATCGTGTTTTGGATGCGGCGCACGGCGGCGTCCGCCATGTTTTCTTCGTAGATCCCGAGGCTGGTCTCGCCTTCGTAGAACAATCCGGCAAAGATCGGCTGGCGCACGAAGTCGAGGGCGATCTCCGGCAACCGCGTGTCGGTCTGGAAGAAGTCGTTGACCTGGAATCGCCCGAGCACGTTTAGCTCGGCGTTCTGGAATTGCTTCACGATGCTCACCACATTGTCCGGCTGCGGGTCGAGGCGGAACTCCGACGGGAAGAAATCCTCGTAGAAAAATTCGTCGCTCAGCTTGTTGATGTCGATGTCCACATAGAACGTGCTTTCTTCCGGACCCGGCAGGTAGATCCGGTGCTGGACGTTCACGCGGTAGCGCTCCTGGTCGAGTTCGGAGCGGCTGGAGCTTTCGGACCGGACGCCGGTGCGGGTCAGCGTCGGGTCGCTATCCTGCGCGTAGTAGAGCTGGATTTCGCCGAAGTTTTCCTTCTCGCGGTGGCGCACGGATTTGAGCGTGATGCCGCCGGCGATGCCGCGCTCTGAGCGGAGGTCCAGCTTGTATTGGGCGATCGTGTGGTCGCCGATCATCACGCCGTATTGGTTGAGGAGGAACATGCCCCAGTTGCTGCTGTAGCCGGGCGTGAAGATGTAGCCGAGTTCCTCATCGAACGGCTGGCTGAAATACGGCAGCCAGAGGACCGGCGTGTTGCCCGCATAGACCGTCACCTTCCTGAAAACAACGCGGTCGTCCGGGTAGATGTCGATCGCCTTCGCCTTGAAATGGTAATTCGGCGTCGCGCTGTCGTGGGTCGTCAGCTCCGTGTCGGTCAGGTTGATCACATCGATCTCCGTGGTCGGGCTTTTGAACTCGCCCGCGTCAAAGTAAAGCGGATCCAGACCGCCGCGCAGATCGTTGGCGGTGATTTCCTCGGTCTCGATATTGTAGATCGCGCCGGCTCCGCGGTAGAGCAGCCCCGCCTTGTAGATCTCGACGTCGCCCTTGGCGTGGATGTCGCCGCTGGAGCCGTAGTATTCCGCCTCGTTGGCGAAGATCTCCACGTCTTCGTATTTGATGTGCACCTCGCCCTTCGCCTCCGCCACACCCGTTTCCGGGTTGATCGAGGTTTCGAGCGCCTCAATCTGCACTTTGCTGGTCAAGGCATCGAGCAGATCCTGGCCGGAGGCGGGCGCGGCATGGAAAATCGAGGCGACCGCTGCAGCGGTCAGCCCTGCCCAGAGGGAGAAAGGTCGGGAGCTGGCGAACATGTGAGGTTCGGTCGTGTGAGGTGTCGTAGGGATACAGCCGCGCCTGTCTGCGGCGCAGTTTTGCGACGCATCCGGGCGGGGTTGGTTTGATTATCTGTAATAGTGGCGTCTTGTAAAGGGGAACGGCGGGTTTTTCTCGCACCCCTCCCCCCAAAACCCAGCCTGCCCACCTGACATCCCGCCTGCGCAGAAATGGAGCGAACGAAAAAAACTTCCTGATCTGTGCATAACCCGGCAGGATCTGCGTTTAGCCCAGTAAGAACCGTTATCCGAATCTGATCCGAAAGGACTAGGTTACGAATGGATTGCCCCCCAAGATGATCGCCACTGACCTAGAAAAAATCCTAAAAATCGCCGACGAGGCGGACGACTTGGTCCTGCCGTTTTCCGACCGGGCACCGATCCCGAGTGAACTGGCTGAAGAATTCGAAGCGCTTGCCCAAGGGCGACTCGGCGGAAAGCAGTTCGCCGAAAAACGCGAACAGCTCTGCGCTCGACTGCTGGAAAACCGAGAATGGCTCGAACAATTCGCCGACCAGCTCAAAAGCTCCGATCCGGATCCAGCAGCGATGATTTAACTGGCCAAGCCTGTAGCGGGCGCAGGGTAACCTTTCCAAATCGGCGGGACAAGATGGGTGAAACGCCGCGCCTGCCGCGCCCATGACCGCCAAACAACTTACGACCATCGTCCCTCTGACCGTAGGGCTAATCTCCGTCGTTTGGCTGAATATCCTAGATCAGCCTGATCCACCGGCGCAAAGGACTTGGTCGAAGATTCAGCCGCAGGGTCCGCGCGTTCACGGCGGAAATCCTCGTGGCTCGATTGCCAAAGGCTCCTCAATGGAAACGGAATTCCCCGCCCTCCTCGAAACGGATCCCGCCTCGGCGGCGGACCTCGCGCTTCAGAAGGCTGATCTCTCCCTCCATCGGGTCGTCGTCGAGTGGAGCGCCGTCGATCCGATCGCTTGCCTCCTCTTCTTTCGAGACTGCGGTCTGCTGAAGGATCTGGGGAATTCGAAGATGGCATCGATCCTATTTCACCGGGCAGGCGCCGCTGATTTCGCAAAGACCTTGACCATCCTGAAGCCCTATCCCGACCACTTTGGGGAGAAGATCGCTGCGGGAGGATGGGCGAGTGCAAATCCCGATGAGGCGCTGGCCAGACTCGGAGAATTCGCGGGCAAAGCGCGATCCGGATTGGTCCGTGAACTGGGCAATCAGCGCCCCAAAGCGCTGATCGAAAAGCTGGGCGGCGTCGAGGCGCTCCTCGCCGAGGATATTGAACCCGATCCGGCGCTCGCGTTTGCGGCACCCTATTTTCCAGAGGCGACCATCGCTGCCGCAGAACGCCTTGGGATGGTCTGGATCGAATCCGGACCAAGCTGGTGGCTTCACGAGTTGCCCATCGAACATCGAATGGCCTGCATCGAAAGATGGCGGGCGGTCGCCATCGACGCGGCGGCGGACGGCGTGGAGCCGAGAGATGTCTGGTATCCGGGAGGCGGCAGGATATCGGTGGAAAGCGAGGAACCCAAAGTTGCCGCCGAACTCGCCATTAAAGATCCGGACAAAGCGAACGCGTGGGTTGAGGCGATCCCGTCGCCTACCAGGCAACGCGATGCCTATACCGAATTGTTCAAAGCCTTCGCCAAAGACAACCCTGAAGCCGCCTCTGCCTACTTGCGCGACCACCTCCCCGGTGATTCGATGGCTCGGGATGGCGCGATCTTTGGGTTGGTGATGGGGGCTAGTGAGGCGGATCCCCAAGGCGTCGCCCCATGGATCTTGCAGATGGAGACGCCAGAATCGAAAGCAATGTCACTCAGCTTCGTTTCCGCCTACTGGCCGGATTCGGATCTAGAACGACTCGTCGCCTTCCTGATCGAGGCAGGATTTCCGAATGATGAGGCTTTCGTGTTTGAGAACTGGCACGATCAGCTAGAAAAGCGGATCGCTGCCCAGGGGCTGGACATTACCCTGCCGAAACGAGAGGCGATGGAATCCCCTCCCTCTCGCGAAGATGCTGCGTTGTCCGACGCGCTACTCGGAGAGCCTGACGAACCAGCAAACGAGGAAGGCGCACCCGACATCTTTCCCTAGTCTAATGCGCCGCCAGCCAATTCTCCCCCACCCCGGTATCGACGACGATCGGGACGCCGCCGGGGAGCGGGAGGGCTTCTTTCATCTCGCGGATGACGATTTCCTCGACCTGCTCGCGCTCGGCATCCCAGAGGTCGAAGACGAGTTCGTCGTGGACCTGGAGGAGCATGCGGGTCTTGGTGCCGGCTTGGTCTAGCGCGCGGTCGATGCGGACCATGGCGAGCTTGATCATGTCGGCGGCGCTGCCCTGGATCGGGGTGTTGATGGCGGTGCGCTCGGCGGCTCCGCGGATCGTGAAGTTCCGGGAATTGATATCGCGCAGGTAGCGGCGGCGGCCGGTGATCGTCTCGACGTAGCCCTGCTTCTGGGCGTCGGCGACGATGCGCTCCATGTAGTCGGCGACGCCGGGGTAGGTGCGGAAGTATTCGTCGATGATGTCTTTCGCCTCGGAGCGCGAGATGCCGACGTTTTGGGACAAGCCGAAGGCGGTGATGCCGAAGATGATGCCGAAGTTCACCGTCTTGGCGGTCCGGCGCATGTCCTTGGTCACCTCGTCCATCGGGACGGCGAAGACGCGGGCGGCGGTCGCGGCGTGGATGTCCTCGCCGTTGCGGAACGATTCGATCATCGCGGCATCGCCGCTGATCGCCGCCATGACGCGCAGCTCGATCTGCGAGTAGTCGGCGCTAAGCAGCCGCCACCCGTCGCCGCGCGGGACGAAGGCCTTGCGGATCTCGCGCCCCTGCTCGGTGCGCACCGGGATGTTCTGCAAGTTCGGGTTGTTCGACTGCAGCCGCCCGGTCGCCGCGACCAGTTGCAGGAACGTGGTGTGGATGCGCCCGGTTTTGGAAAAGACGAACTCGGGCAGCGCATCGACATAGGTGCTCTTGAGCTTGGCCGCCTCGCGGTAGGCGAGGATGTCGCGCACCAGCTTGTGTTCCCCGGCCAGCGAGGCGAGCACCTTTTCGCTGGTATTATATTGCCCGGTCTTCGTCTTCTTCGGCTTCTCGACCAGCTTTTTGATATCGAAAAGGATCTGCCCGAGCTGCTTCGGCGAATTGAGGTTAAACTTCGTGCCCGCCTCCGCATAGATCTCCGATTCCAGCGCGGCGATGTTTTTCTCCAGCGTGGCGCGGATGTCATCCAGCGCGGCGGTGTCGATGGCGACGCCCTCGCGCTCCATGGCGACGAGGACCGGGAGGAGCGGGCATTCGATCTCGAAGAAGACGCGCTCCTGCCCGTATTGCTTCAATTCGGGGCGCAGCTTTCCGGCGAGCTGCCACGTCACGTCGGCATCCTCCGCCGCGTATTCGGCGAGCTTTTTTTCATCGACCATCAACATGTCGAGCTGCCCGCCTTCCTGGTCGCGCTCGCCGATCAGCGACGCGATCGGAACCGGCGTGTAGCCGAGGTAGCGCTCGCTCAAAAAGTCCATCGTGTGCCGTTGGTCGGGATCGATCAGGGCGTGCGCCAGCATCGTGTCGAAAAACGGACCAGCCGCCCGGATGCCGTGCCACGACAGGACGCCGAGGTCGAACTTAAGATTATGCCCGACCTTCTCGATGCCCTCCGCCTCCAGCGCCGGGCGGAAGTCGCCCAACACCGCCGCCGCCTCGCCCCGCGCGATTGGCGCGAAGTGCGCGACGCCCTGCTCCCAGCAAAACGAAATCCCGATCAGATCGGCGGTGCGCTCGTCCAGCCCGGTCGTCTCCACATCGAAACAAAACGCCTTTTGCTTGCGCAAGTCGGCGGCGAGCGCCTGCCGCTTCTCCGGCGTGTCGGCGATCCGGTAGTCGTGCTTCACGTCGCCGAGCGTCTTCAGGTCGGCGAAGAGCATTCCTTGTTCCTCGACGACCGCCGCGCCGCGCCCCGACTTGAATTCATCGCCGAGCAGCCGCTTGCCGAGCTGGTTGAATTCGAACTCGGTGAACAGGCTGGCGACCGCCGCCTTGTCCATCTCGCAGATCTTCAGGTCCTCCCAGCTCACCTCGACCGGCGCGTCCCGGATGATCGTGGCCAGCTCGCGGGAGAGCTTCGCCTGCTCGGCGAATTCCTCGAACTTCTCTTTCTGCTTGCCCTTGAGCTTCGCGGTGTTGGCCAAGATTTCGTCGAGGCTCCCGAATTCCGCGATCAGCTTCTTCGCCGTCTTCTCGCCGATGCCCGGCACGCCGGGGATGTTGTCCGACGCATCGCCCCACATCCCGAGCACGTCGGCGACCCGCTTCGGATCGGCCACGCACCAATCTTCCTTCACGCGCTCGACCCCGATGATCTCGGCGTCGCCGCCTTGCCGCCCCGGCTTGTAGATCTTGACGCGGTCGGTCACCAGTTGGGCGAAGTCCTTGTCCGGCGTCACCATGATGATCTCGCCAAACGATCCCTCCGCCTCCGCCCGCGCGGCAAGCGTCCCGATGATGTCGTCCGCCTCGTAGCCGTCCAGTTCGAGCACCGGGATGTGCATCGCCGCCAGCAGCCGCTTCACGTTCGGGATCGCCTCGCCGATGTCCTCCGGCATCGCCTCCCGCTGCGCCTTGTATTCCGGGAAGACCTCGTGCCGCTGCGTCGGAGCCGAGGTGTCAAACGCCACCCCGAGATGGGTCGGCGCTTTGTTCTGGAGCAGCTCGATCAGCGTGTTGGCAAAGCCGAACAACGCCGATGTATTCACGCCCTTAGACGTGAGGATCGGGCTGCGGATCAGGGCAAAATGCGCGCGATAGATGAGCGCCATGCCGTCGAGCAAATAAAGGCGGTTGGATGCCATGGTAATCGGGAATCCCGACAGTGGCGCGGGCGGCAGGGCGATCAAGCGGGCAAATCTAACGGATGTTTATCCGCCCAGCCTGAATCCCGAATCCCAATGAGATTGGCACCAAATTTCATTGGACTGATTGCCAGAAGGACTTGCGCCGATCCCAGAAAGCCCGGTCGATTGGATAAAGCGACTTGAAGGAATCCGCCGCGTAGCGGCGACCGACTTGTAGCCCGGTCCTTCAGGGCCGGGTCGCTCTTCGGGACCGTGCCGCCCCGTCGCGTCGCGACGATTGATCCGGGCGCTGGCGATCCCGGAGAACCCGGCGTTCAACCGCCGCTACGCGGCGGGGGTGTTTTTCGCTCGGTCACCCAGCCTTGAAAGGCTGGGCTACAGATCAACCGCCGCTACGCGGCGAGGCGCAAACGCGGCCGTGCGCAATCAAGTGGTCCGATCGCGCATCCTATGGGCACGCCCCGGTAACTCGGCATCTAGACTGAATGCCAAGATTTGCACCTATCGCAGAAAAGCCCGGTCATGGTTTTGGTTAAAGCGACTTGAAGAATCCGCCGCGTAGTGGCGACCGACTTTGTAGCCCGGTCCTTCAGGCCGGGTCCCTCCCCGGCACTGTGCCGCCCTGTCGCGTCGCGACGGATTGATCCGGCGCTGGCGATCACAGAACCCGGCGTTCAACCGACGCTACGCGGCGGATGGCTCCCGCTCGCATCAGCCCAGCTCTGAAAGGCTGGGCTACAATCAACTGCCGCTACGCGGCGAGGCGCAAGCCCGACCTTGCGCAATCGAGCGGGCTTTGCGATCGCTCAAACCTATCACGCAGGCGTGCCGGGTTTCGGGTCTCATTTTCCCGCACGGCTTTTTGGCAATCAACAGTCTACCCGCCATCACGACGCAGGCGTTGCGCCCTACAGATAGGCGCATCGCAAAGAGGGCGTCGCAAAGCCAACTTGCCCTCCTGGAGGGGTCGGCGGTGCCACCGCCGAGAATCGGTCCCGCCATCCGCTTCGGTGCCGGAATCGAAAACCACGCCGAAAGAATTCACCGGCAGTGGGTCACCAGAAACCAAAACCTCCTGGGATCTCGGACATGCACATCCGCCACCAACCCTGCCTTGGCGTCAAACACGACTGCGGTAAAGCCTACTTTAACATCTCCCGCAACTCTTCGTTCGTGATCTCCTTGAACTTCTCTTCCGCAATATCAGGATGTTGGCGCTTTAGCGATTTATATGCCATTACGACTGAAGGTTTCTTCGCCTTCCACATGCTGTCAGGCAGATTGTTTGCCCATTCAAACGCCGCCAGCGGATCCTTGTAAACCAATGTTGTCGCAAAATCTTCCGCCGCCGCCTTCGCTCTGGCGTGTTGCCCACCATCGATTAGTCGCTGTATGTAAGCAACACCTGAGGCTTCGCGATCCGTTTCGACATAGCTCGACAAAAGCGTCCTGTCGGGCGCCCCTCTTCCAATTTCTCCGAGATCATAGACCCACCTCTTCCATGCCACCTTCAAATCGCGCCCCTCCTTCGCATCGTTGTCATCAAACGCTCCACCAACCAAGAGAGTCGAACTCGGGCGACAGTTTCTGTCGAGGTATTGCTGGCGTTAACTCTGACTGTTTTTCAATCCCCATCAGCCGACCTCCTTAATCTTTCCACCTACCGCCCTAGCAAACGACCGCACATCATCTTCGTCCATACAGAGAGCGAAAACTCGCCAATTGGAAGGAGTGGGGTAACGAGATCGGATTGAAGTGCAATTTGATAGAGAATCGATCTCTTTTTCGAACCAGAGGGAATCGCCTTAAGGCTTCCAGAAGCGCGTCTTTAGAGGGTCAAACTCAATAGATATTCTTCATATCTCGCGACAAACATTGAACCTTCGAGGTGTCTCCAATTTCTCCCGATTTCCTCCCCAATTATTTCAGGACTGGTTGCTCCAAACTGAATGGGAGGCGGGGTTGGCTGAGGTTTTTCCTCTCCTTTTCCTGCGCTTTTGCCTCTTACGGCTCCGCCGGAGCGAGGGAGTTCTACCGCCCTCGTTTCCTTCGTATCGTCAGAACCTTGGGAAGGCGGACCAGAACAGGACCGCATGAACAAAACAGAATTGAGATCAGCGTGACGCCAATAAATTCTCTTAAGGCTGGCGGAAGATTCCATAGCATCTGGCAGTTTGAACTCTCTTGATTGAATTCCGAAGACGATCCTGTGAATCGACCACTCGAAGCGCGCTAATTCACACCGAATCAGAGGAACCAGGTCGCGTGCCGCAGATTTCCTCTTTGAGGAGGATCTGGCAGCGAGCCAGAGGCTCCGAAGCTCGCTTCACTACGGTTTGCGCTTGCCGTTTCGCTGCCCATCGCGAGCCCGACTCTAGAGGAAAGATCGCTGCTCAACGACCCACCCCCGACCCCTCCCAGGAGGGGAGATTGGACTCGTGACGCCCTCTTGGCGATGCGCCGGGATCTAAACAGCGCAGATCCCCGCGTCTCGGCTCGGCGGATCTTGCAAAATTAAGCGCAGGTCTCTTTGGCATTCGGCTCAAAGGATAGCGAGAAATGTCCCGATTCAAGAACAGGACGGGTTGCGCCGCTTTGCTGAAATCTGCTATTCGCATGGCATAGCAGAACCGACAAATGCCTTGAAGGTTCGCCCAGCCCAGTGACGGTCTGAAAATGATGATGCGAGACAGAGACCAAAGAGCTAATTTCAAGCGCCCCACCCTCGGTGAAATGGGACGCCGACGCGAATGCGCCAAGGATCCGTGCAGCATCCCGTGGCCTGATCTGGAGCCGGAGCGGGGCATGATGCTCCGGGGCGCGGCGATCTGGCGATTATGTTGCACAACTTTTGCCACTGGGTGCCGCCGACCACCGGCGAGAATGAATTTTCGTTCGCCCCGGAGCAGCTCGATGGCGTGATCGCGCAGCTTCAGGCGGAGCCGCTCGATGCGTGGCGGATTGGCTTTTCGTTTCTGGGATTCTATGGCGTTTCGATCTTCATCTTTCTGAGCGGATTTGGGCTCGCCCGCCGCGCGCGGGGTCGGGCGGAGGGGTTCGGCGCGTTTTTGAAAAGCCGGATCGCGGCGATCTATCCGGCGGTCTGCCTGGCGGCGGTTGGCTACCTGGTTTACGAAGGGATTCGCGGCGGGTTCGCGGCGGCGCTGCGGGAGGACGGCTGGTTGCTCGCCGGGCAGTTTTTTCTGGTGGGAAACTTTCTCGGCACCGGGCTGGAGCCGATTGGGCCGTGGTGGTTTTTGTCGGTGATCTTCCAGCTCTACTGCCTGTTTCCGCTGCTAGACCGGCTGGCGAATCGCTGGGGCGCGCGGGCGCTGTGGATCGCCGGCGGCGTTGCGCTGGCGGCGGAGTTTTTCCTGAACGAGCGGGTCACCGAGGCGTCCGGGATGAACCTGAACTTCACGGCAGTCGGCCACCTGCCAACCTTCGCCTTCGGCATGTGGGCGGGGAAATTCGGGACGCTGCCGCGCCGGGTCGCTGCGCTGCTGCCGGCGGTGGGACTGGTGATATTCCTCCTGGGTCAAGCCTTAGAAGTTGCGTGGCTGCTGAGCGGTGCGGCATTCGCCGCCTTCGCCGTCCCGCTGGCGCAGGCGGTTCGCCTTCCTGCCATGGCGCAGCGATTTCTCCTCATCGCCGGAGCGCTGTCGCTGCCGCTCTTCCTGGGCAACGGCTTCCTCCGCAACCCGCTGGTCTGGTATGCCCAGCAGCGCGCGGGATCGGATGGCGCCTGGCTCACCACGATCGGGTTTTCGCTGCTCTTCGTCGCCGTCTGCTTTGTCTGGGCGTGGGGTGCCGATCGGCTGGAGCGCCTCGCTCGGGCAAAGCGTTCGCCGTCTGGCGGAATCGAAAATTCTTAGCCGGCGAACGGCACCGCCGGCAGCCCTGTCGCGCCGACTTGGACGCGGAAGAGCGCGCCGGCGTATGGCTGACGCTCGCGTTCCTCCGCGCCCAAGCCGACCCGTGCGGTGGTGACGTAGAGATCAGCAAGCGCCGTGCCACCGAACCAGCACGCGGTGACTTTTTCGGCAGGGACGTTGACCTGGGCGAGGCGTGCGCCGAATGCCGGGTCGAAGCAGGTGACCCGCCAGCCACCCCAGTGGGCGACCCACAGGCGGTCAGCGGCGTCGATCGTCATCCCGTCCGGGAAGCCGTCGCCATCGCCGAACCGGACCACTGACCGGCGGTTGGAAAGCGCGCCGGAACCGGGATCGAAATCAAAGGCGGAGACTCGCGGGTCGGGCTGTCGGATGTACATCATCCGCCCGTCGCCGGACCAGCAGATGCCGTTGGAGACCGTGATGCCGCCGAGCATCGGAGGCGGCGCGGCACCGGGTGCGAACATGTAGAGCGAGCCGATGCCCTCGCGTTCCTCCCATGTCCATCGTGCCCGCCAGAACCGCCCGCTCGGGTCGCACTTGCCGTCGTTGAACCGGGTGCGCGGCAGCGACGCCTCGACTTCGGCGACCAATTGAAAATCGCCTACCGCGTCGTCGAACTGGGCGCAGCCGCGCTGCGAGGCGAGCATCCAGCCGCCGCCTTGGCGCGGGACGATGGCTCCGGGCATCTCGGGCAAGTCGATGCGCCGATCCTCGCCCGACGCCGGATCAAAAATGTGCGCCGCCTTGCCGACGATATCGAGATACGCAAGGCGGTCGCCCCACCAGATTGGCCCTTCGCCCAGCTCGCAGCGGGCGTCGGTCAGCGGCTCACCGGCGTCGAATTCGACCATGCTTAGATTTAGTTAGACTCATTGCCAAAAACAATTGCGGGAATCGGCAGCCCAAAGGGCGCTTTTTTGCTCTGGTTCAGATAAGGCTGAGCGTCGCGCCGCAAGTCCCCTCTTGGGAGGGGATTTAGGGGTGGGTAGATGAGGTGTATAGCCTTTGATTTTAACGGATTGCAACAAGATCAGCGCTTGACGGGTCGATCCCGCAGAGGTCGTCCGCTGCTCGCAGACCCACCCCCGCCCCCTCCCAGGAGGGGAGATTGGATTCGCGACGCCCGGATTGCGCGGCGTCCTGTGGCTCGCAAGATATGGCGGGTTTTATATAAATAGGCTTAAATCTTTTTGGCAATCAGTCTAATACAAGCCGAACTCCGCGCGGCGGTTGGCGGCGTGGTTGCCGGGATCGGCGGGCAGGTCCTCGCCAAAGCTCAAGGTCTGGACGCGGTCGCCGGGGATACCGAGACCGATGAGGGCGCTGCGGACCGCCTGGGCGCGGCGCTCGCCGAGCGCGCGGTTGTATTCGGCGGTGCCAATCGAATCGGTGAATCCGGCGATGAGCAGGCTCTTGCCGGAATTCTGGCGCAGATAGCTGGCGACCTGCTGGACCTTGCCCCGCTCGGCGGGCGCGATGTCAAAGCGGTCGAAGCCAAAGTAAACATGCGAAAACGCGCCGCGCTGGACATTGCCCGACTCCCACGAATAGCGCTCGTCGCGCGCGGGCAATTCGGTCACGTTCCCGCCCTCGCCCCAGCCACCGTTCCCCCAGCCGCCGGCTCCATCGGCTCCCCAGCCGGTGCCGCCATTGCCGTAGGGATCGGCGTTTTTGTTTTTACAGCCGGGTCCGGCGAAGGCGAAGACTGCGGTGAGGGCGATAGGGAGAAGTCGGGCGTGCATGACTTTATTTAGTTTAGGTGGGCGGTTTTGAAGATAACAAATAACAGATAACAAATAACGAACTACCTCGTCCACGACGGCTCGGACGCCCCCATGCCGGAGACGATGCTGCGCCGCGCGCCGCTATCGACGTCGAGGACGACCAGCCCGCCGCTTTGGGCGAAGACGAGGTGGCGGGAATCCGGTCCCCAGCACGGGTCTTCCGCGCCGCCGGAGGCGACGATCTTCGACCGGCCGGAGGCGAAGTCGTAAACCGCGACCGCGTGCGACCCGCCCTGGCGGATGTTGAAGGCGAGGCGCTTTCCATCCGGAGACCAATTCGGCTCGGTGCAATAGTTGTAGCCTACGCTGAGGCGCTGCGGACCGCCGCCGCCGGACGACATCTTGTAAAGCAGCGGGCGCCCGCCGGAATCGCCGGTGAAGATCAGGCTGCGGCCATCGGGCGACCAGGTCGGCGAGGATTCGACGCCCGGCGTGTTGGTCAGGCGCTTGCCCTTGCCGCCGCCCATCCCGGTGACGAAGAGTTCCGGGTTGCCCGGCCAGCTCATGGTCAGCGCGATCTTTTTGCCGTCCGGCGAGATCGCCGCGCCGGAATTCGTGCCCGGCGCATTGATGATGCGGGAGCGCGACCCGCTGCGCAGGTCGATTAGATAGATATCGGGAAAGCCCGACCGGTAGCTGGTGTAGGCGATCTGCGAGCCATCCGGGCTGATCGACGGGCTGACGCTGATCTTGCCGTCGCGGGTCACTTTGCGGACGTTCGCTCCATCGTAATCGCACAGGTAGATTTCTTTGTTGCCGGAGCCGCCGGCGACGAAGGCGATCTGGCTGTTCGCGATGCCCCGCACGCCCGTCACTTCGGCGACGATGTCGGCGGCGAAGGTGTGCGCATTGCGCCGCAGATCCGGTCCCGCGTAGCGCCGGGAGAATAGCTCTTTGCCGTCTGGCGAGCGCAGCGTCCCGGCCAGCGCGCTGCCATTGACGCCGCCCAACGCCGAGTAAACGCCGGACGGATTCGGGGCGATGTTGAAGAAGCCGGACTTCGCCAAGTCAGCGCGCACGATGTTCGCCGCATCGGCACCCCCGGACCCGGAGAAATTCGCGACGGAGATGACATGCTTGCTCGTGCCGCGGATCGTGATTTCCGCCTGCGCGGCGGCATCGCCCGCCGCAACCAAAATGGCAGCGGCGGCGGCAACGGCAGCAGAGGCGGCGGCGAAAATTCGATGGGCGGCGCGAAGGCGGGAGGCGCAGGTTGATTCGGGCATCTTGATTTTCTAGTCTAGCTGAAAATTAATAGTGACGTTATAAGTAGCACCGCCCAAGCCGTTGGGCAAAGGCGGAATTTTTCCGGTGCGCAGGACGGCGTCGAGGACGGACTGGTCCATCGCCTGGTGGCCGGAGCCGGCGACGAGTCGCGGGGAGAGGATGGTGCCGTCTTTGCGGATGGTGAGGTTGACCTTGGTGTATACGCGGTTGCCGGTGTAGAGGCCGCGCGGCTGCGCCCAATTTCGGTAGATCGCATCATGGATGATCTGGTGGTAGGACGAAAAATCCTGAGGGGTCGGCGCGCCGCTGCTCCCGCCCGCCGGGATCGCTGGCTTGACCGGCACCGCGACTGCCGAGCGCACCGGGACCGGTTCCGCTTTCTTGACCGGCGGTCCCGGCGCAGGCGTCGGCGTCGCCTTGACCACCTCCGGTCTTTTGGCGACTGGCTCCGCTTTCTTCACTGGCGTCGGCTTAGGGGCGGGCGTCGGTTTCGGCGGATCGACCTTCTTCGGCGTTGGCTTCGGCGTCGGCTTAGGCGGATCGACCTTCTTCGGCTCGGGCTTTGGCGTCGGTTTCGGCGGATCGACCTTTTTCGGCTCCGGCTTCGGCGTCGGTTTCGGCGGATCGACCTTCTTCGGCTCCGGCTTTGGCGTCGGTTTCGGCGGATCGACCTTCTTCGGCTCGGGCTTTGGCGTCGGTTTCGGCGGATCGACCTTTTCGGCTCCGGCTTCGGCGTCGGTTTTGGCGGATCGACCTTCTTCGGCTCAGGCTTCGGCGTTGGCTTGGGCGGGATCGACCTTCTTCGGCTCCGGCTTTGGCGTCGGCTTCGGCGGATCGACCTTCTTCGGCTCAGCTTGGACCAGGCTTGGGCGGCTCCGGGACCGGCGTTGGTTCGGGAGCAGGCGGCGGCGGTTCTGGGACCGGGATCGGTTCGGGTTCTGGCGGCTTGGGCAGGGTGATCTCGCTTTCCGGCTCGTCCTCTGGGCGGAGCGGCACTGGCGTCGCCGCGTCCGGCGTATCCGCATCGGGTTCCACTGGCGTCAGGTCGGGCAATGGCGGCGCCTTCTCGACCATAAAATCCTGGGGATCGATCCACGCCGGATCGTCGGCCATCCGGTCCGGGGGCGGCGGATCGGCGACCGCCATCTGGGCGGCGGCCAGCGGCTTGACCTCCGGCTTGAGCATCCAGGTCAAAACCAGCGCGCAGATCGCCAGCGCGTGCAGCAGGAGCACGGCGAACCAGACCTTTCCGAACGGCGAGCGATCTTCTTCCATAACTAGCGCGCGCGCCTAGCCCTCCGGTTTGGTGACGACGGCGACCTTGGCGATGCCCGCGGCTTTGAGCGCATCCATGGAATCGACCAGATCCTGGATGCTGAGTTGACGGTCCGCGCGGATCAGGATGCCGAGATCCGGGTGCTGCGCCCGCAGCGCGGCCGCCGCGTCCCGCAGCGCCTCGGGCGAGACCGCCGCGCCGTCGAGGTCCAGCTCGCCGGAGCGGTTGATCGACAGGGTGAAAACTTTCGACGGATCGACCGCATCGCGCGATGCCTTGCTGGTCGGGATGATCAAATCCGCGCTCTCGGCGAGGAATGGCGCGGTGATCATGAAGATGATGAGGAGCACGAATGCGATGTCGAGCAGCGGGGTGATGTTGAGCTCGGAGAGCGTGCCTAGCTGGTGGGTGCGGCGTCGCATGGCGTTCGATTCGATAGATTAGGGAAAGGGATCCGGCGGTCAGCCGACGGTCGCGAATTCATCATCGACGCCCGCCTCATAGCCGTGGCCGACGCCGGATTCGCGCATCGCCTCGGGCGCGTGGCGCGACGGCTGGCGGCGGTCGTGGTGGTGGTGCTCGGCGGCCGGCACGGCGTGCCCGCCCAGGTGGTCGATGTAGTTGCGGTCAAATTCGTTGAGCAGCTCGGCGGCGAAGTTTTCCATCTGCGCCATGAGCGCCTTGATGCTGTTGACGAGAAAGTTGTAGCCGAACATCGCCGGGATGGCGACGAGCAGCCCGACCACTGTGGTGACCAGGGCGGAGGAAACGCCGGGCGCCATCGACTTCAGGCTAGCCGCGCCTTCCGCCGCCGCCACGCCGCTAAACGTATCCATGACGCCCCACACCGTGCCGAGCAGCCCGAGGAACGGCGCGCCGCTCACCGCCGTGGCCAACAGCGTCATCTGCGATTCCAGCCGGAGCGAGACCTCGCCCATCGCGCGGTCGATCGCCGTGCGCACGCCCTCCAACTGCGAGGGCGTCGCCCGCCCGGAGCCTCCCTTTTCCTCCATAGCGGCGCTGGCCAGCAGGTGGAACACCATCTCCCGGCACGCCGCACCATACACCCGCGGCAGCGGCGCATCACGGAAAGCGACCCCCGATTCAAATAGCTCGAGCGGCTCGCCCGTCCCGCGAAACGACTCCAAAAATCGCCGCGATTCCTTCCTCGCCCCCCGGATCGTCCACAGCTTCGTCAGCATGACCGCCCAGCTAAAGCTCGACATAACCAGCAGGACGCCGCAGATGATGATGCCGGGCAAGGTCGATTCCTGCAGCGCAAAGCTCAGCCCATCGGAGGGCGGGGGCACCGCCGCAGCCGATTCCACCGCCGGGGCAACGCCGGGAGCCGCCTGCGCAAGGGTTACTAGCAAGGGAAAG
This sequence comes from Verrucomicrobiales bacterium, assembly GCA_041395145.1. GTDB lineage: Bacteria > Verrucomicrobiota > Verrucomicrobiia > Verrucomicrobiales > DEV007 > JAWLBD01. Next base: position 38,802 of record JAWLBD010000046.1, read on the forward strand.
TCCATGGGTGATTTTCGCGTTTAGCTTGAAATCGTTATGATAGCCGGATTTTTAAGAATTACGAAGCAATTTGTGGGCAGATCAAAATTTCCCGCAGCGGTTTGACGGTCGCGGAGCGCGGATTCTTCAAAAATCGGGTGAGGTGGGCCAGATTTGCGGAACCCATGTTCGCGATCGTACTTTGGCTTTGAGCCTCAAGAACGCTTGAGTAGAAGGTATACCGTTGGATCGTGTCGGATCCAATTACGATTAGGAGTAGATCCACGGGTTCCAGCGAGAATGCTGTCTCTTCCTCGACAATCTGACCGCGGGGAGCCATACTCCTCCGGGTTGACGCAGCCTCCGAACCCAACCGATCTACGAATCGAAAGGGGTTCCTCTTAAGCAGCGGCGCGCACGCCAGGCAGCAGCGCCCCGTGACCTGTTCGCAGCTTTCGCACAGGATGATTCGCTCGTGGCAGGGATCGACCTCGCAGTTGACGTAGCGGGCGGAGGCTTCGCCGCAGCGGATGCAGTGGGAGACGATGCTGGGATCGGCGGCGTTCACCTCGACGGCGATGCGTTCGTCGAAGACGTAACATTGCCCCTCGAATCCCTCGCCGCGGACCTCCGGGTCTTTGCCATAGGTGACGATGCCGCCGTGGAGCTGGAAGACGTTCTCGAAGCCCTCGCGCAGGAGCAGCCCGGACAGCTTTTCGCAGCGGATGCCGCCGGTGCAGTAGGTCAGGATGCGCTTGCCCTCCAGCGCCTGGCGATGCGCCGCCAGCCAGCCGGGGAAGTCCCGGAAGTTTTCGATATCCGGGCAGATCGCGCCTTCGAAGCGCCCGATCCTGCTCTCGTATTCGTTGCGCCCATCGAGCACGACCGTGCCGGGATCGCCCGCCGCGGCGGCGAGCGCCTCGCGAAATTCCTTCGGCGAGAGCCGGGAGCCAGTCAGCCGGTTCGGGTCGATATCATCCTCCAGCCCCAGCGTGACCAATTCGGGGCGGTGGCGGACGAACAATTTCTTGAAGGTGTGCCCATCCGCCGTATCGATCTTGAACTCCATGGCGGCGGTCGCCGGGTCGGCGCGCATCGCCTCGATATAGGCTCCCGTCGCCTCCGCTGTCCCGGAGCAAGTTCCGTTGATGCCCTCGGCGGCAATGAGGATCCTCCCGCGCAGGTCGAGCCGGCGGCAGAGGTCGAGGTGCCGCTCGGCGTAGTCCTCCGGATCAGCGATCGGCGTGTAGAGGTAGTAGAGGAGGACGCGGTAGGGTGCCGCAGCGTGGTCTGGGTCTGCCATGGTGCTTCGTTAGGGCATCGAAAAATACTCTGCCGCCTGGTATCTGCCGTCCGCCATCTTGGCGATCTGCATTTCGACATCGGTGAGCAGCGAGCTGGCCCCGAACCGGAAGAGGTCGGGCGTGAGCCACCGGTCGCCGAGCGTCTCCTTGACCATGACGAGATACTCGAGGGCCTCCTTCGCCGTGCGGATGCCGCCCGCCGGCTTCATGCCGATGATCTGACCGGTCGCCCGGTAGTGGTCGCGGATCGCTTCGAGCATCACCAGCGTGACTGGCAGCGACGCCGCTTTCGGGATCTTGCCGGTCGAGGTTTTGATAAAGTGTGCGCCGCAGCGCATGGCGATGTCGCTCGCGCGGCGGACGTTGTCGTAGGTGCCGAGTTCGCCGACTTCGAGGATGACCTTGAGATGGGCGGGGCCGCATGCCTCGCGGATGGCGGCAATTTCGTCGGCGACCTTGGCGAAATCCCCGCCCAAAAACGCGCCGCGGTCGATCACCATGTCGATTTCATCCGCCCCCTCGCCGACCGCAAACCGGACCTCGTCCAGCTTGGTCGGCAGCGGGCATTGGCCGGAGGGAAACGCGGTCGCCACCGAGGCGACGGCCACGCCGCTGCGCTGGCCGAGAAAGCGCCGCGCGTCCCCCACCCGATTTGGGTAAACGCAGACCGCCGCGCAGGCGGGGACGCCAAAGCGCGGGTCCATCGGGCGCATCGCCTTCTCGCAAAGGTGCCGCACCTTGCCCGGCGTATCCGCCCCTTCCAAGGTCGTCAGGTCCATCATGCTCACCGCCAGCTTCAGCCCGGCGACTTTGGTCGCCGCCTTGATGCTGCGCTTGGTGAAGGCGCGCGCCCGCGCCTCGACGCTGATTTGGTCGATGGCGGGGCTAGCAGTAGCAGGCGGAGCAAACGCGGGCATTAGGTCCATCGTAGCGCAATTGCCCGCGCCGTCCACGGCGAGGCGCGCCAAATTCACGGGGCGTGCTTTTTCCAGCTGGAAGCGGCAATGGAATCGCTCGCCTCCTCGCAAATAGTCGATAGCCAACCAGATCGAAAAGCCAGGTGGCTCATCCCTTTGGTGAACTGTTTATGCAGGGCGTCGCGCATCCATCCTCCTCTGGGAGGGGTCGGGGTGGGTCAGCGAGCATCGGTTCACCCTGCCGGGAGCGATCAAATACCTCGCCGCCCAGTCTACAATATGCGTTAATTTCGAGTAAGAACCCGCGCGTATCAGCCCCGAACTGCCGAATCGCATGGCAGATTCTGTTTACCTGTCCCGTCCAATACCCGAGCGGTGCTTAGCGCCGGTTTGAGAACGGGCTAGTCCGTTCGGTCGACTTGAAGCGAGCGCGCCATTTTTCCAGCCTGTCGCCGTCGGATTCATCCATGCCATCGGCTGGCATTTTCGGATCGAGGCTCGGGCGCGTGTCTCGCCAAGATCGGGAAAAGCGAGGCGTCAGGCGCATCGGATTCCAGCGGCAACAGATCGCTCGTATCGATCGGCGGCTTTGTAAAATTGAGGGCGTCTTCACCCAGCACGGTCCGGCGGATCTGGTCCTGGTTGCCATCGACTAGGTCATCGGTCCCGTTGATGATGAACGGCTGGATGAAAACGAGAAGCTCGGTCCGGTCGTTTTCGGTCGAGTTGTTGCTGAACAGATGCCGCAGAAACGGGATGCGCGAGAGGATCGGCAGCCCGGAGACGCCGTCCCGCTCGCTTTCCGTAATCAAGCCGCCGATCACGATGACCGAGCGGTTCGGCACCATGAGCTTCGAGTCGATTTCCTGGCGGCTGATGATCGGGATCCGTCGCCGTTGATGATCTGGTTGCCGATGATGTCGTTGTTGGTCTGGACGATCTCGAGCGTCACCTCGTCAGGGAGTTGATCAGCGGGATCACTTCCAGTTTTAGGAGGACATCCTCATAATCGATAGTGCTGTTGAGCGAGTTTTGGGTGTTGCCGGTCCCGATAAAGCTCTGCTGGTTGCGCGGGATCGGCACGCTGCGACCGCTGGAGATCTCGGCGCGCGAGTTGTTCGCGGTATAGACGAACGGCCGGGAGAGGACCTTGAACTTGCTGGTTGATTCAAGGGCGCGGAGGTAGCCGTTGAGGAATTCGCCCGCTTTAAAGTAGGTGTTCAAACCGGTGACGGTCCCGGCTGCCCCGGTGATCGCATTCACATCGGTCAGCGCGCCGACATCGAGGATGCCGGTGCCGCCGCCGTTGCGGAAGATTCCCGCCGCGCTCACCGTTTCGCCCGCGACATTGAACGTGTCCACCGTGCGGAGGATGTCCATGCCGTAGCTCAGGTCGTCGGTCAAGGTGACCGCCGCGATGGTGACGGACAGGTAGAGGTGCATCGGGCGCACATCGAGGTCGGCGATGAGCTGCTCGACGACTTCGAGGTGCTCCGGCGGACCGGAGACGATCAGCGTGTTGTCGGCAGGGTTACCGAGGATGATCGTGTTGTTGCCGACGATGCGCGCCTCGGGCGGCTCGACATCGACAGCCCCGAGCGTGTCGGCGGAACTCAGCCCGCTGCCGCCGCGACCGCCAAGGCCGCCAGCTCCGCCGATCCCTCCAGTGGTGTTCGACGCGCTGGTCCGCGACCGGCTGGAAGTCGAAGTCGTCCGCGCGCCGCCGACGCCGCCAGCTCCGCTGACGCCCTGGTCCACGAACGGCTGGAGGGCGTTCTCCACCACGTCGAGCATCTCATACACCTTCTGGTAGCGGAGGCGGTGCTTGAGGAAGCGCTTCACCTCGCTCGGCGCATCGAAGTCTTCGATGAGCGTTTTGATATACTCGCGGTCGCGCTTGCCGCCGATGACCAGAATGCGGTTCGTCCGGGCGTCGGCGATCACCTGGATCGTCGAAGTGTCGAGCTGCGCCGGGTTGATCGTGGTGGCATTGCCAGAGGACGCTGCCGCGTTGTTGTTATTGGCGTTGGCATCGACGTTCAGCCCGGGAATCGGCGGGATGTTCGTGTTTTGGCTCTGCGGCTGCTGCTGCGTGCGGACCACCGGGGTGGCCGTCCGGCCGCCGGCGCGGTTGCGCGCTTGCTCTTGCGCCTGGAGAATCTGATCGATCAGCGTTTTGACGGTGTCAGCCGTCGCCCGCTCCAGCGTGATCCACACGCGCCCCACATCGCCGCCGGCCACATCGATCTCTTCCTTGATTAATTCCATTTGGCGAATGAGAGCCACATTCTCTACGATGATGATTGCCCCGGCACTTGGAACCGCAACCAGTCTTCCATATGGGTGCAGTTGCACTGCCGTCTGCAGGGTCTGAACCGCTTCATCTGCCCCGATATTTTCAACCTTCATTATGTAAGCGATCATCTTTTCGCCAGGAGGAACATTGGATAGGTCTTTGTAAAGTGGAGGTCCTTCTCCCGAACCTGCAGGACTCTGTCCACCAACCGCCTTTATCACGCCAAGTTGCTCTGTCGGAACTAGGGTAATTCCATTGATAAGTAGCACCGCCTTGAAAAAGAGGATCGCCTCATCCCGCGATTCGAATTCTTGCGCCGGCTGGGTGATGGTCACCCCTTGGAGCGTCGGGCTGAAGATGATCTTGTCACCGGTCAGGTCGGCGTATTCCGCCAAAACGACATCGGCTTCCGCCGCGACAAATCCCGAAATGGTGAAACTGCCGCCGCCGCGGCTGGCTGGCGCCCCGGCGTTCCCGTTCGCTGCGCCGCTCGGGTTGATCCCCGGGATAGCGGGGCGGGGAGTCGGAGTCGCCGGCTGGGGAGTGGTCGTTCTGGGCGGCACAACGCGCGGCGGGATGACCGGCGGGACAGGGTTGGGCGTTGGCGTCGGGGTTGGCGTCGGCGCAGGATTTGCGTCCGGGTTTACCGCGGCGGGGTCTGCTTCGGTGTCGGCGGGCTGGGCTGGCGCGGCGTTGTCATCGGCGGCGGCAGCTTCGTCGCCTTGATCGGCGGCGGCAGGTTGAGGTGGCTGCACGGAAGGCGGGGGCACGACTTGGGCGATCGCCCCGATGGCGAGCGCGAGCACGGCGGCTCCGGAGACAGGCTTTGGCGGAGAAGGAAATGAGGCGTCCCATCGGGATTTCAGGCAGAGAGTTGGGATTTATGTGGGAGATGTTTTCTAAGTGGCTAGCGGGACTGCGGCGGCAGGACCACGCGGCGGCGGCGGGAATCGGACGAATTGTTCGCCTGGGGTGCCTGAGGGCGCCCGGCTTGCTGCGGCGCGCGGACGTTCGAGCTTGGCGGGCCGCCTTTTTGCTGGGGAGCGGCGGCGCGGGCGGCGAGCTGCTTGTCGCTCACGCCGATCTTGCCGACCTTGCCGCCCTTCTCGACTTCGATTTCGACATCTTTGATGTTTCCGGAAAAGTTGATCGTCCGCAGCGTGAATCCATCCACCGTCTCGCCGCTCTGCAGCTTTACGAGATCGCCCGACTGCATGTTCTTGATCGTGGCGCGGGCAACGCCCTTAACCTCGGCATAAGAAACGATCGACCAATCTTCGAGCGGATCTTCCTCCGGCGGCGCTTCGACCACCTCGGGCACGACCTCGAACATGAAGGGAGATTTTTCGAGCATGTCGTTGAAGCGCGATTTGTTAAAAGTCGGCGGCTTGAACGGGACGGTTTCGGCAGTGCCTTGGGCGCTCGCGGGCGAGGCGGGCAGCGCGACGAAAATCATCGCGGCAAAGGTGAGCGGGATCAGGGAAGTCGGCTTCATGGTCGGATCTACGCTTGGGGTTGCGGGTTGGTCGGCGGCGCGGCGAGGACGGCACCGCTTGGCGGCGCCACCACTCCCCGACCTTCATTCGGACCTCCCGAGGGGGTCGGCGGTTCAGAATTTTCCGCACTGGTTGCGGATTCGCCCGCCGCAGCAGGCGCGGCCGGACTGGCATTCGAGGTCGCCCCGATGGCATCGAGGATCGCATCCGCCCCCGATCCTGCGCTGGCGGATTCCCCACCGGGTGCCGGCGCTGGCGGGACATCGCGGGTGGCGCTGCTCGGCGGGGCGGCGGCGGGCGTCGCGGATTCGCTGGCGGCGACAAGTTGTTCGCTGCGGGGGTTATACCATTGCTCGACGGTCAGGTTCAGGGTGAGCTGCGCCGCGTCCTTGGCGTCCGCCTTGACGTCCATTTTCGTGATCGCCCGAAATTGGGAATTGTCCATCAGGCTGAGCACCCAATTGATCAGCGCGCCGATCTCGCCCTTCGCCTCCGCTTTGACGATCGCTTTGATCGCATAGGGCGAGGCGGCGGGATCGCGAACGGGGGGATCCGTATTCATGACCGGCTCCAAACCCTGGAGCCGCGCCGCATTCTGGACGATGTTGAAAAGCTGGGTGAGGAGCATGTCCTCGCTGGTAAAAACTGGCTGGGTCGCATCGAGCCACTGCCTCTTCCCGCGGGCCACCGGAAGCTCCGGCTTCACAAACGCCTCATAGTCGGCGAGCTTTTGCTCGGAGGTCGTAATCGCCGTTTCCGCCTCGATCTTATGCGCCGTGATATAGCGGAAGACGAAAACGTTGACGATGATGAAAGCGACGAACCCGAAGAGGGTCAGCAGCCGCTTTTCGCTAGATTTGAGGGCTGCCATTGACGATTGGTTTTCCGGTGAGTTTAAAGTCGGCGCGCCCCTGCCGGTTGGGCGTCGGCGGCGGGGCGGACCATTCGAATTTCCCGAGCGCGGCGGATTTTTTGACCTGGTTTTGGTAGCTCAGGGCGACCGGCTGGCTGACCGCCTCGGCGCTCACGAAAACCTGCTCGGGCGTGATGTCGATCTGCTTGAACCGGATGCCGCGGGGCGGCAGCCGCTCGAACAGGTTATACATGGTCTCGACGGGGAAAAATTCCGGTTCGATCGCGGGTTTGAGCGCGTCGTAGCGGCGCCTGGTTTCGTTGACAAGGTCGAACTCGTCCTGCTTGGCGGCGACTTCTGCTTCTAGCGCGTTAGCCTTGAGCTGGATGCGCGCATAGTTACCGATCCAGATCCCCATGCCGATGATGTAGAGACCGGCGAGGGCGGCGAGGATGATGCGCAGGCGTTTGGCGCGCGCCTCCCGCCGCTTTTTCTCGGCGACATCGGTCGGGACGAGCCCGCACGGCTCGTCAGGCAGGGTCGGGTTGGGTTTCTTGCCCGGGGCGACCTCGATCCCGAGATTTTCCTGGAGCGCCGCGGCGGCGTCAGGCGGGCAATCGTCGAGCCAGAGGTGGAGGCGTTCGAGTTGCTGGAGCACGCCTTGCCCCTCGAGTTGAAGCAGGATACAGCGGATCTCCGAGGCGGTAAATTCGTCGATCTCCGGCGAGGTGAGCGCCTGAAAGTAGCAAAGCTCCCGCCCGCGGTTGACGACGAGGATGAGTTTGCCGAGTTCCCGCCAGATCGCGGCGCTGTCTTTCGGCACTGGGAAAAAGCGCGGGGACGGGGCGAATTCGCGCGGCGTCTCGGTCGGGAGCGGATGGGTCACGCCTTTGGCGAGGATCGAGGCGAGGAGCAGCGCGCGGCTTTCCTCGAGCTCGACGGTGTCGATATCCATCAGCTTGCCCTCGCCACCATCCGGCCGGAGACCGAATTTCTCCAAATGGAGACCGGCGAGGTCCTCGAACATGTCTTGCTCGACGGTCGCGACCCAGAGCGGCGCGGCGTGGACGCCCTCCGCCGGAAAGGCGTAGTGCCGGGACTCGCGGAACTCAGCGGGGCCGTCCGGGGCCTCCTCAAGCGAGAGTTCCTCGGCCAATTCGAATTGGCCGAGTCCCTTGGCGACCCAGCGTTGCCAGCCGGATTCGCCGGGGCAGCAGAGGCTCGCTTCTTGTCCTGATTTTTTCACTGGGGGGTTTGGGGATGGAAATGGATTATCGCTTTAGGCGGCGGCGCGTTCCCGTCAATAGACCGGGGCCTCCTCCCTAAACAAGATTTGCGGCTGATTGTTGCGGTTCCGAACGACCAGCATGATGCGTTTTTTGAAATCGCCGATGTAGCCGGTGCTCTCGATCCGGGTCGTCGTGTCATTCATCGTGATCCGATTCGCCACGATCTCCTGCCGGTCAAACGCCACATTGAGGAGCGCCATGACTTCCTCGGCACTCTGAAAGCGCTGGTCATCCTCGGTATTTTCCTCACCATCCGGACCGTAGCGCATCTGGACAAAATCCTGGGCATCCTCCAAGTCGCACTCGCAGGCCAGGTGGATCAATTCGGCGCTCGCCTCGTTCACATCTAGCCGGCCTCCGCTGTAGATCGTGAAAAAGTCGCGCCAGCGGGCGGAGAAGGCGGCGATGGCGCTACAGTCGCGGACGAGGAGCATCTCGTCCACGGAGTAGAACGGGCGGTTGAACGGGTAGCCGAGGATGCCCAACTCCTGCTCGTAGTAGTCCGCCTCCGAGCCGTCGGAGCCGACCCGGCGCAGGTCGTCCACATCGATCCAGTCCTCCATGTAAACCGGCAGTTTCTCGGCGAGTTCGCTGTCGATGCCGAAGTAGGTGAAGATATTGTAGAGCAGGTCGCGGTCCTCGGTACTGAGGATGTAGTTGATGTTGAAGCGCGATCCCTCGCCGATGAGTTTGACGTCAAAGCCGGAGTAGTCTTCGAACTGCTGGTGGAGCAATTCGTAGTCGATCTCCTCGACCTGCGGGTTCGCCCCGACTGCGATGCCCATCTCCGCGCGCTGGAGGGCGATAAATCCTTTCTTCTGTCCGTTGATCGCGCCGAGGTCGCTGAACACGACCTGCACGGCGACGAAAACCGCGAGACTGAGCACCGCCAGCAGCCAAAACACCGCCATCATGGCGACGCCACGCTTGCGGCGGCGGCCGCTCATCGCGGTCGCCGGCTGGCTGGGATCTGTGGGTCGAAGTTTCACTTTAACTTATTAGCAAACGCGGATTATCGCAGATTTCTCAATTTTGGGAAGCGGAGATTCGGGCAGGTCATCGGGGGCCGCCGCCGCCCCCGCCGGATGGTCTGACCGGGGCGGGGATGTTGATGGAGCGGCCACTTCCGCCGCGACCGCCGCCTTGGGTATCGCCGCCGCGCCCGCCACCGCCGGTGGCACCGGGCGGCAGCCCTGGGACATTCGGCTGCCCTGCGCCCGCGCCGTTATTGCCGCCGCCGCCGCCGGGGATCGGCTGGTACCGTCGGGACCGACCATCGGCTGGTCGCCCTCGCCGGGTTGACCCGATCCCGAAGGCGACATCGCGCCGACGATCTGCTCGGGGCTGACCACGGTGGGCACCCAGAAAACGGCGCGCATCGGGACTTCGTCGCCGAAAAAGGTGAGGTGCATCTCGACCAAGGTCGGCCGCCGGGCGGTGTCCTCCCATTCTTCCATCCACTTGCCGGACTCGCCCTCGCTGGGGTTCCACACGCGCCATTCGAGCAATTTGATATTGTCGATGAGGACGAGGCTGGTCCCGACATCGGCGCTCAGGCGGCTGGAGGTCTCCCGCTCCTCGGCTTCCTCTTCGTTCAGGTAGGTGAGGCGGATCTGCAGCGCGCCGGCAGCGTCTTTTTCAGTCGAGAAGATCACCTGTTTCGAGCCGGCCGGGACGCCGGGCCAGGAGAAAGCGAGCGGGTAGTCGGTGAAGACCACATCATAGACGTTGTAGCCGCCGTCCTTGTGCGGATACATCTCGAACTTGGCGTTGCCCGGCATCATCTCAAATGTGCGGCGGCAGAGTTCGACCAGGGCGTGGACGCGCGTTTCCTCCGCCTGCTGGACCGCCACATCGGCGCTGAGTTCCATCGAGCCGCGGGCGAGCGCGTAGATCCCGCCGATGAGGAGAGAGAGGATCGCCAGCCCGAGGATCACCTCGAGCAGCGTAAATCCGCCGCGCCTTCCCAGCCGCCGGGCGGGCGTCTGGTCAGCGGGCGCGCCCACAGCAATCGCGCCGCCGGACGGGGCGTCGGCGGGAGGCGATAGCTGATGTGGTGGGATTCGTCGCATCGTTAGGCTAACATAGCGGGGGATTCTCTTGATAACAACCGCCTGAACACCCGGCAGTCGCAGACTTCGACCGGGCCGGCTCCGGATTTGTTCAATCGCCGGCGGCGGCGGGGCGGCAATCGGGGCTTGGCCGGACCGGCCGCCTTTGCGATCCTGCCGCCCACGATGCGCCGCCACCAAAACGCAGGCACCCAGCCATTCCTCGCCATGCCGGTGTTCCAAAACTGGGACGTGGTCGCCGAGGCGTGGTATTTCGCCTGCCGGTCCGGCGAGATCGGCGTCGGCGCGGTCAAAGCGATGAACCTCTGCGGGCAGCATGTCGCGCTGTATCGGGGCGAGGACGGCGCGGTCCGCGCGCTCGATGGCTTTTGCCCGCACATGGGGACCGACCTCGGGATCGGCACGGTGAAAGGCGACCGGATCGCCTGCTTCTTCCACCACTGGGAATTCGACGGCACCGGAGCCTGCCGCCACATCCCGTGCGGCGAGCCGACGCCGCCCAACGCCTGCCTGCAACCCTACGCCACCGCCGAAAATTCGGCGCGATCTGGTGTTCCCGGCGCGGGAGGCGGCGTTTCCGCTGCCGGATTTCGAGGGCTGGGCGGATGATGAATTGGCGGTGCGCTTTGACCGACCCTACGAGCGAAGCTGCCACCACCACGTCACGATGATCAACGGCATCGACCCGCAGCACCTGCGCACCGTCCACGGGTTCGCCATCGACATGGATCTAAAGATCGGCGAGGCGGGCGGCGGGCAGATTGACTTCGCGCTCGCCGGGCAGATACCCGCCGACGGCTGGAGGGGACGCCTCGCCGCGTGGATCACCGGCGGGCGCTACGGCTATGCGATGCGCTACTCGGCCGGCAGCCTCGGCTTGCTGACCATGGCGCAGCACCTCCGGCTCATCGGGCGCTTCGCCTTCCCCACCCTGCACATGGTCTTCGCCTACCGCCCGGTCGAATTCGGGAGGACGTTCGTGCAGCCGATCTTCCTCGCCAAAAAGCGGCGCGGGCCGCTCGGCTGGCTGAAGGAACGCCTCCTGCTGTGGCTGACCAAACGCGCGTTTCGCGCGCTGCAGGGCGAGGACGGCCGCGTTTACGACAACATGCGGTTCAACCCCGCCTCGCTGGTCCCGATGGACCGCCCGATCGCCGTGTTCATCCAAAAGATCAACCAGCTCGCGCCTTCGATCTGGTCGCGGAAGGCGGCGCGCGATCCGCAGCCCGAGCCATGAATCTCGGAAAACGCCCGATGAAAGACTGGGTCGCCCGCTATGCGGCGAGCCACCAGCATCCGGTCAACCGGATCTGCCACCTGATCGGCATCCCGCTGATCACCGCCTCGCTGCCGCTCTCGCTCGGGCTGATCGCGTTTCCCGGATTCTGGCCCGCGCCCGCCGCGATGTTCGCGCTCGGCTGGGTGCTGCAATTCGCCGGGCATGCGGTGGAGGGAAAGCCGCCCGAATTTTTGCGCGACTGGCGGTTTCTCTTCGTCGGCCTGCATTGGTGGCTGGCGAAGGTCCGCCGCCGGCGCTAGCCTGCTCCCCGGCATGGATTGGCTCCTCTACATCCCGCTCCTGGCCTTCCTCCTGCTCCTCGGCGGCGAGGCGTGGCTCGGGCGGCGGCAGCCGAATCGCCACGGTCCGTGGGACTGGGCGATCCACCTGAGCGGCTTCGCGTTCCAAGGCGCGGTCATCCCGGCGTGCGGCTATCTGCTCGCCTCCCGCGCCCTGCCCGCCGCCCTGCCGGATTTCGCCAACGTCGTGCCGCTGGGCTGGGTCGGCGCGTTTCTGCTCAACTTCGTCTTCGTCGATTTCCTCTTTTACTGGCAGCACCGCCTCTTCCACCGGTCGCCGGGGCTGTGGAAGCTGCACTGCTGCCACCACACCGCCGCGCGCGTCGATGTGTGGGTCACGTCGCGCAATTCGCTGCTCACCCATTTCCTTTTTGTCTATCTGCTCGTCAACCCGCTGCTCGGCTATCTCGTCGACCGCCCCGATGCATTCTTCGCCGGCGCGGCGCTGACCGCCTCGCTCGATCTCTTCCGCCACGCGAGCCTCGATTATGGGCGGGTCCCCGGCGCGGCGCGGCTGGCGGCGATCCTCGGGCAGGTCTTCGTTTTGCCCAGCGCCCACCACCGCCACCACGGCTCTAGCGAAAGCGAGGTCGCCGGGAATTTCGGGGCGAACCTGATCGTCTGGGACCGGCTCTTCGGCACGCGCCTGCCGGGCGGCGGCTACCCGGATGCCTATGGCGTAAAGGACTCGCCCGATCCGCTTTCCCAGCTCATCTATCCGCTCAAGGCTCCCGCCGGAGCCAGCCATCCCGCCGCCGCCAAACATGCACCCGAACCTTAGCCAGCGGCAATCCAAAAGCCTGCTCGACGACGGGCCAACCTGCCGGAAGCTCGCGCTCAACCAGCGCCGCAACGAGGAGCAGGACCACACCGCCTCGATCGACCGCGCCGCCGCCGAATTCGACTTCGCCGCCTGCCGCGACGTCGCGTGGAACCCGGAGGAATTCTCGCTCCTCTACGCCACGCCGCTCTGGGACGAGGCGACGCCCGCCCAGCGCATCCTCCTCAACCAGCTCTACTGGGTCGCCTACTTCAACCAGATCATCAGCTCGGAGATCGCCACGATTTTCTTCAACCAGGTCGCCGCCGCCGGCATGTATGCGCTGGAGGACTTCCGCGTGGTCTGCGATACGCTGGACTTCGAGAGCAAGCAGGAGCGCGCCCACATCAACGCGTTCAAGACGGTCAGCGAGACGGTCGAGTGGGAGCTCTTCGGCGAGCGCCTTTTCACCTATCCGATGCGCGGTCCCTACACGGAGACGATGATCTTTAGCAGCAACAACCGGGCGCAGCGGTTCTGGCGCAGCCTCCAGCTCAAAGCCTACGCGCTGATGTCGTCGAACAATGCGTTCCTCGCCTCGCAATACCTGCTCGTCCGCGGGCTGCGCACGCTCAACGGCAAGCTGATCCAGCACCACCTCTCGACCCACTACTCGCGTGACCCGGACAAGGCATCGGCGCCGGTCCCGTCGGCGATCAGCTATTTCCACTTCATGGACGAAAGCCACCACTTCAACACGTCGCGGATCATCGCGCTGGATATCGGGCGCTCGCTCGATCCGCCCACCGCTTTCGAGAAATGGGCGATCAACCGGGGCGTCTTCGGCTGCCAGAAAGATCACTTCAATTTCTCCGCCGTGGTCAACGGGCTGTTCTGGCATGAGCCGGCGACCTTTCCGGTCATCTACCGGATGCTGCGCTCGAAGCACTTCGGCATGGAGGAAGCCGAGGCGCTCGCCATGATGCGGCGTTGTTTTTGCGAGGAAAACGAGGGCCAGCACCGCAGCCGCCAGCTCCAGGAAACCGCCATCGAATCCTACTGCGCCTTCGTCGAACCCGTCGATCACCTAAACCGCGCCAACCGCGAGATGAGCCTGATGGCGGGCAATTCCGTCGCCCGCTACCTGCAGCAAAACCGCCGCGCGATGAGCCGATTCCAGCCCGATGCCTGAACCCGAGATCCACATCGATTTCCCCGGCACCGCATTCGCGCCGGTCGCGGTCGCGCCGGAGGCGGAGCTCGGGCTGGTCCTCTCCGCCGCGAACACGCCGATCTTGTTCGGGTGCCGGAGCGGGATCTGCGGCACCTGTTTGGTCGAGGTCGATGGCGGATGCGCCAACCCGCCCGACCGGGTCGAGGCGGAATCGCTCGATGTCTATGCGCCGCACCACCCAAACGCCCGGCTCGCCTGCCAGCTCCGGCTCAAGGCGTCCGCCTCGATGCGCAAAGTCGCCCCGATTTGACCCCGATGTGCCGGCTCAAACAATTTTGGTATGTGGCGTGCGCGTCCGGCGATCTCCGCCGCGCCAAGCCGGTCGCCGCCCAGATCCTCGGCGAGTGGATCGTCGTCTTCCGCGACGGCGGCGGCCAGCCGCGCGCCTTCCCCGACCGCTGCCTGCACCGCTGCGGGCGGCTCTCGCGCGG
>JAWLBD010000047.1:0-52148 GCA_041395145.1 Verrucomicrobiales bacterium
TCCGCGTGACCACCGCCGGGAAGGCGACTAGCTCAGCCTCATCACGCTCCAAAAGTTCCCTGAGTTGCGATTGCATCGCGCGAATCGATCGCTTTTCCCCTACGACAGCCAGGGCATGGGCAGGATCTGTCGCATAGACTTTCGCCGCGAGCCGAATTTGCTTTGGAGTCCATCGCCCGTCCATCACTTCAAAGACCGCCTCAATCGTGTCGAGGTTCTGCGGCGAATTCTGCACCTCTAGGATGCTCAACGCGGGATAGAACTGAGCCGTGGCACCATCCGGAAAGGACACCCCCATTTCTTCCACGACCTCCTTGGCATTCCGGAGTTTCACCACCGACCCCGTCTCAGAATCCATCTCAAAAAAGGGGTCAGAATCGAGCACCAAAATCCGCCGGCTCGGCATCCCCTCGTGGGCGATGGGCATGTTCAAGGAACGCCGCATCACGACGCCTTCCGGGTGCAACTCCAATGTCCGGTTCGCTTGCGTTGCGATCGCTTCCAAGACCAGCCCAACCGGCGCGTCGCGCAACTCCAGCGTAACCACCCGGCTCACCTCCGCCGTGTGCCGACGCTCCAAGCCGATCTTCAGACCCTCTTTCGCCGGATCGTGTTCTTTCGCCAACTTCCGGACGGTATCTATAGCATCGGCGGGCGAGGCGTTCTCCAGCCTGATCTCGGGGATCGTGATTGATTCGAGCTTGCCTTCGATCTGCCGGATTTCTTCTTGGGCAAAGAGGAGGGGCGCGCAGGTGAAGAGAAGAGCAGCGGCGGCAAGATTGCATTTCATAAGGCATTTCAACGATCTCATTCGCCGCGTTCTTAGGCTCAATGCGCCTACTCCGGCACAGGCGGTCAGCGGACGACTGGCACGTTCTGAGGATTGCCTGATCGCCGGA
Source organism: Verrucomicrobiales bacterium (assembly GCA_041395145.1). Taxonomy (GTDB): domain Bacteria; phylum Verrucomicrobiota; class Verrucomicrobiia; order Verrucomicrobiales; family DEV007; genus JAWLBD01. The sequence goes on from JAWLBD010000047.1 coordinate 900, forward strand.
AAAGGCGCGCATCTGCCGCCCGTCCCTCTCAACGATTCGAACGCCCGTTCGCTGCCCGAGCGTCGGCGCCGCGATCAGTTGACCTTGATCGTCTCCTTCACCGGAGTGCGCAGCGCGGCGATCTCCTTCTCCTTCTCGGCGACGAGGGGCTCGAACATCGGCATCTCTTTGGCGTTCTGCCCCTGTTCGTGTTTGCGGAACCCGTGCAGATACGTCTCGTTCGCCGGGCGCCAGCGGTGGAAGTAGAGCCGGTTTTTCACGATGATGGATTGGCGCAGTTTCTCGAACCGCTCCGCGTTGGCGCATCCCTCGAGCGCGATTCCTTCCGCCAGTTCCTGCGCGGTCGCCCCGGCGATCGCCTTGCCGTCGGAGGCGATGGTGTATTTGCCTTTTTCCAATCCAGCGGCGGTGAGCGTCGGCGGACCGGCGAACGGCAGGGTGGCGGGGGCGAAGGCGATCTCGGCTCCGCGGGCGTCGGCGTTTAGGTGGTAGCGGCCGTCGGCGGAGACGCCCATCGCTTTGAGCAGGGCGGCGGCGAGCTGCCGGTAGCCGGATTCGGTGAAATGGACGCCGTTTTCGGTCAGCGGATTTTCGGGGATCGCCGAGGACCCGCCGCCCATCGCCGCGAAGAGATCGGCGAACGCCTCGCCCCGGTCGGCGGCGAGTTTGCCGATGGCGTCGCGAAACGCGGCGAGCGAGGCATTCGTCTCCGCCTGATCCGGGAGGGGGGCGCCGAGGTTTTCGAGCGGCGGCGGGGAGACGAGGCAGACGCGGCAGCCTGGCGACGCCTGGTCCACCATGTCGAGCAGCCGCCCGTAGCCGCCGATGAACCCGGGGATCGCCTCCGGTCCATCAAAGGCTTCGAACGCGCCGTAGCAGGCGATCACGACGCTGGGCTTCAGGTCTTTGAGCAGCGCTTCGAGCCGCTGGAACCCCTCCTCCGGCGGACCGAAATACGAGCGGGCATCCCCGAAGACTGTGTCGCCCGACCAGCCGAGGTTGCGGAACGTGATCGCCGCGTCCGGGTGCGCGGCGGTCAGCGCCGCCTCCACGTAGCCGTAGCTCGCCGCGCGCTCGATCACGGTGTTGCCCAGCAGCACCACGCGGTCGCCGTCTTTTAGCGAAAGCGGATCGGCGGTCGCCTGCGGGCTGAGCGCGGCGGCGATCAGGGCGGCGAGGGCGAGGCGGCGGCATCGGGTCGGGGTCATCCCGCAGATTAGGCAAATCTCCGCGCGGTGCAAAGCGGAACGCGCGGGGCTATCGATCAGTTCGGATTTGCGCGCGGCGGAGGCGGCGGCATGATTACGCGATGATCCACCACCCCAGCCCCATTGCCAAAAAGATCCTTTTTGTCGGCTTCCTCGTGCTGCTGGTGATTGTCCTGCTCTGGGTCCGGGATTCCAAAGGCCAGGAGTTTGGGACCGGGGACGCGGAGATCGAGGCGCTGCGCAGCCAATTCCATGAGGAGGCGAAAGCCGCCCGCCGCCCGCTGCACGACGCCTATCTCAAACGCCTGCGCGAGATCCGCAAAAAGCTGTCTGACAGCGGCAATGACCCGGCGGCGGAAAAGGTCGGCGAGGAAATCGACCGGATCTTGGAAAAGCTGGAGGAGGACGCTGAAACGATCCCCGAGCCGCCCGAGGGCGAAGCCCCGGCACCCGCCAGCGATCCGGCACCGGCGACCGGTGGCGACGCCCCGATGATTGAGGATGGCGGCATCCCGGCCGGCGGCATCGTCTTGACCGCCAAAGCCGCCGAACCCGCCGGACTCGCCCGCTACAACAAAGAGATCGGCGCGGTGGACCAATGGCTCGCCGCCGGCTCCGGCGCGATCTGGAAGAACCCGGTGCCCGCCGGCCAGTATTATGTGGATGTCCTCTACTCGATGCCCGAAACCGCCGCCGGCGGCACGGCGATCTTCGCCTTTGGCGAAAAAAAATATGAGGTTCCGTTCGCCGCCGAGCGCGCCACCGGCGGCTGGGAAAAATTCGAGTGGACCCGCCTCGGCGTCTTCACCTTAGACGGAGCCGCCGATTCCGTCATGGTCACGAGCGCCAAGACGAAGATCACCGGCGTGATCGCGATCAAAGAGATGCGCATCCTCGATTCCGACAACGCCGGCGATCCGCCGCAGCCGAAGTCCGATTCCGAATCGATCGAAGGCGGCGGATTCTTCCAGGACTGATTTCCGATGAGGCGCATTTGTTGCCCCCAACCTAGATGAATCCCGGATTGAACCGTAGGCGTTGGTGCGCAGCCGGGGAAGGCCGAACCTGCCGGATCCCCCGAATCTAGCGGCGCGGCCGCAGCGTTCGGCTTAGCGGATCACGCGGATTTCGATCCGGCGGTTGAGGCGGCGGCCGGCGGCGGTTTCGTTGCTGGCGACGGGTTCGCGGTCGCCGGAGGCGATGACGGTGAGCTTGTCGGGATCGATGCCTTGACCGGCGGCAAACTTGGCGAAGGTGCCCGCGCGGTCGGCGCTCAGGCGCAGGTTGGCGTCGTCATCGCCGTCGCTGCTGGCGTGCCCGATAACCTCGAACCGCGCATCCGGAAAGGCGGCGAGAACCGCCTGCATCTGGGAGAGCGCGCGCTGGTGCGCGGCGTGCAGCTCGGTCTCCAAAACATCGTAGAGCACCGGGTCCACGCCGGAGACGAGGATCGGCTTGGCGGGTTCCGGCTCCGGCTTGGCGGCGAGCCTCGCCTTCAGCTCATCGGCAGCCTTGCGCGCCGCGGCGGCTTCGGCGCGAGCCTGCGCCGCCGCCTCTTGTTCGGACTTAAGGCGGAGCAGCATGGTCGTCGCCGAATTCTCCGCCTCTTCGCGGGCGGCCGCTTCCTGCCCGAGTTTCGCCTTCAACTCGTCGAGCTGGCCGGCCATCGATTCCGAATCCGCCAGATCTTTGCGCATCGCCTCGATCCTGCCCTCGGCAGATTCGAGCTTCGCCGCCAGCGCCGCCCGCTCGCTCTTCCAATCGCGCGCGGATTCCTCCATCGCCGCGAGCTTTTCGCGCATTTCGCCGAGAGCGCTCGCCCCCTTTTCGCTTTCCGCCATCGCTTTGCGCATCGCCGCCATCTCGGACGCGGCCGCCTCTAACTTGCCGGCAGATTCGACGGCCTCGCCCATCGCGTTCTTCGCCGCGAGCGAGAGCTTGGCGATTTCTTTCTGGGCGGACTCTAGCTGTGCGGCGACGGATTTTGCTTTTGCGTCCGAAGCGGCGATCGCTTCAAGGCTTTCGGCGCGCCCGCTTTCCATGTCGGCTTGGGTGGCGGCGAGCTTCGCCGCAAATTCCTCCCGCTCTTTCTGCCAAGACTCCTCTGCGCGCTCGTAAAGCCGGAGCTTGCGGTCCATCTCGCCGATTTCGCCCGCCTTCGCCATCTGTTCCTTCAGGGAAGCCGCTGCCTGGCGAAGTTCCGCTTCCGCCTTCTCGGCACGCGCCGTCAGTTTGGCTGCCTCGGCATCGGCGGCAGCGAGCGCGGCGGCGAGCTTTTTCCCGCCTTCCTCACATTCATGGAGCTTGGCGGCAAGTTCCTCGCGGCGCGCTTCGGCATCCCGCTTTCCCTCCAGCGCCGCCTTTAGCTCAGCGGCCATCGCCTTCTCCAGCGCCGCGCGTTCTGCCGCCATCTTCTCGCAACGCTCCTGCGCCGCGACCACCCGCGCCTCCGCCTCGCCTTGCGCCTTCTTCGCGGCCATCACCATCATTTCAGCTTCGGCAACGGCCGTTTCGACGCGCTTCTGCATTTCAGCGGTTTTCCCCTCCGCCTCAACCTGCGCTTTCTTCGCGGCAGCCGCTTGCTCGGCCATCGCCTTCGCCACGGCAGCGGCCTGCTCGGCGGATTTCTTCGCCTCGCCCTCGCGCCCTTCGGCATCGGTCTGCGCCTTCTTCGCGGCAGCCGCTTGCTCGACCATCGCCTTCGCCTCGGCGGCGGCCTGCTCGGCGGATTTCTTCGCCTCACCCTCGCGCCCTTCGGCATCAGTCTGCGCTTTCTTCGCGGCGGCGAGCTGCTCGGCAGTCGATTTTTGGAGCGCGGCGAAGTCCGCCGTCAACTGGTCTGCTTTTTTGGCGGCGGATTGCGCCATGGCTTCAAATTGCGACCGTTCCCGCTTGGCTTGCTCTGCGGCGGCGAGCGCCGCCTGCGCCTGCTGCTCCGCCTCCATCTTTGCCGCCCTTTCTTTGGCCAGACTTTCCGCCATCGCCTTCTGGTCAGCGGCTGCCTTTTCCGATTCCCGCTTCGCTTCGGCAGCGCGTGCCTCGGCGTCATCGACCGCTTTCTTGGCGGCGGCGATCATCTGATCAGCTTCCTTTGCTTTCGCGTCGAGCAACGCCTGCAATCGCTCGGCTAGCGCGACTGCCTCCTGGTATCCTTTCTCGGCGCGCTGGGTTTGCTCGCCCGCTTTGGCGGCGCGCCCCTCCGCGTCGGCCAGCCGCTTTTTGAGCGCCTCGCACTCCGCCCGGCAGCGGTCGAGCTCCGCTTTGGTCTGCTCAAACGGCGGGGCGACCGTGGTGGTCTTCTGCTGCTCCCGCTTTTTCGCCTCGTCTTTGAGATGCGCTTCGAGTTGCTGGAAAAGCTTGAGCAGGCTGTCGTAGTCGCGCCGAAGTTTCTCCAGCTCGACGGCCGGGTCCGGCTTTTGATTCGTGGCAGGCGCAGGCGACGCCGACAATCCGATCAAGCAGACCAACAGGAGCAAGATCGGCACGAATTTTGCAGGGAAGTGGCGAGGCGTTCTCATCATTATCAGGGGTTCTCAAATCTGCGAAACCATGGGGCCGCTGGCGCGAGGGTGCAAGGTCAAGCTCGACCAGGTTCGAAATCTCCGCCGGGAGAAGTCGGCCTTGCACTCGCGATCCGCCGCTCCTCCTATGCCCGAAACTATCCCCGATCCCCGCGCCTTGGCCCCGTTTTCCATCCCATTTCCCGAACGTGATTTTGCCGCCTATATCTTTGATTGCGATGGCACGGTGATCGACTCGATGCCGCTGCACTACCGCGCGTGGCAGGGCGCGCTCGCCGCGCATCAGGCTCCGTATTCGCTGCCGGTCGAGCGCTTTCTCCGGATGGGCGGCATCCCGACCCGCGAGATCGTCGGCGTTTTGAATGCGGAGTTCGGCGGTGGACCGGACCCGCTCGAAGTGGCGGCCACCAAATCGCGGCTCTATTTAGAGGGATTGCGCGAAGTCGAGCCGATCGCCGAGATGGTCGGGTATCTGCAGGACCTGCGCGGGCGCGGCAAGCCGATGGCGATCGGGACGGGCGGCACGCGGGAGGTCGTCGTCGAGTCGCTGCGGCACACCGGACTGCTGGAGCTTTTCGACCTGATCGTCACGCCGGCGGATGTGGGACCGGGGCGGGGCAAGCCGCAGCCGGATCTGTTTTTGCTGGCGGCGGAGAAGCTGGGCGCGCCGCCTGCGGAGACGGTTGTGTTCGAAGATGCCGAGCCGGGATTCCTCGCCGCCATCGCCGCCGGGATGCATCTTGTGAAGGTGCCGCCGAGCCCGCGATTCTTCGGGGGGTAATATGAAATGCGGCCGGTTTAAGGCAGGCGGTGCGCTTTGAAAAAATCCCACATCAGGCGCGACGCCTCGATGTCGCGCGTTGTTTTGCCGAGCAGTTGCACCGGCTGTTTATCCGAGCCGCCCGGCCAGGTGTGGCCGCCGCCGATGACTTTGTAAAAGACGACCGGCGCGTTCTCGGAGCGCCACGACAGGCGCTCGACCCGGCAGCCGTCCGCGGGGTCGGCGTCGGGCAATGCGGCGTGCTCCGGTTCTGCCGCCGCGCCGTTTTTGGCCGCCCACCAGGCGCAGAGGGCATCGGCGGACAGGCAGTGCTGGCCTTTGGTGAGGAAGTCGCCGCCACCGATGCCGACGATCTTGTCTTCCTCGCCGTGGAAGTAGATGAGTGGCATCGGGCGCGGCGGCTTCCCGAGGTCGGCGGCTGCACCTTGAGGCATCGTCCCGGCGACCGCGCCCACCGCCGCGATCCGGTCGCCGAGATCGAGCGCCAGCCGGTTCGTCGCGAATCCGCCGTTGGAGAAACCGTCACGTAGATCCGCTTCGGATCGGCGATCTTCTCCGCGACTAGGGCATCGGTCAGCGCCTTGAGCGCCCGATGTCGTCCGCCCGGTGGCGGCTTGCGCCCCGCTTCGTTCGGCGGCGCGGGCGGGCTAAAGAATCCCAGATACCGAGACCGCCGCGCGGGTCGGCATTCGAGGTAGGCGACAGCAGAGGCCACCATCGGCATCGAGCCGGGTTGGGTCAGCTCCTCGGTGATCGCGCCATTGGTGAAGGCTCCGTGCAGGGCGAGGATCAAGGCGAGCGGGCGCTCAGGCTCCTTGCCGCCGGGCAGATGCAACCGGTAGGTGCGGTCGGTGCCGAGATGCGCCGGCGTGGGATCCTCAGAACTTCGAAGCCGCGCTTGCCACGACAGCGGAAAGGAGGAAGCACCAGAAGCAGAGTCGGGGCTGGCTTTGGCAGATCGGATCATGGTCCGAACTACCGGGGTCGCGGGCTAAAAAGCAAGCGGGTCCCGTCGACCTTTCAGGGACCGAAATTGAAGCTGCCGCTCAGGCATCGGAAGCCACCGCGACGATGCCGATGATGATCCCGATCAAGCGATGCCCAGCCCGATGTGTCGGTGATCAATCCCGCCTTCGCCTGGCTCTCGCCCCCGATCTGGTAGAGCGCCCGCCGGAAGCGCGGCAGCGATAGGTGACCGAGCACGACGCGTGATCGAGGAAGGAACGGCGATCAGATGAAACAATCCGCAGCCGCACGACATCGGGATCATGACCAGCCCAACGATCCCGCAGATCATGCTGGCGACCGCCTGGTGGCGTCATTCGACTGCGCCGGGATGTGGGGCGACGGCTGGTGCTCGGGAGCCGGGTTCGACTGCGGCACCGCATCTACGGGTTTTCGGGTGTCGGCTCGAGACGGGCGCCGCTGGCGAGTCCGCCGATGCCTGCTGGGCATGATCGACCGGCGGCGTGCCGGATGCCGCAGGCGCGGACTCACCCGGCGATTCGGCTGGGGCGAGCGACCCGCCTTCGACCTCCGCCTTGACCTGCTGGTAGGGCGGCCAGTCCGCCATGCCGTCGCGCCAGACGAGCGTGTCCGGCTTGACCGTGCCAGCGGCGGCGAGCTGCTTTGAGTTGGTCGGCATTCACTTCGACGTGCTGCCGGGCTTCGTTGACGTAGAACCAATTCATTTTTTAATCAGAGATGCACCAAAGACAGCCGCGAAAAATAGGACATAGACGATGATCCCGATGACCATCAAGCCGATCGATGTATCCGATGATGATCGAGAAGCCTTCGCCAGAGCATCGCCTTCGAGCTGGTAGTTGGACATCCGGATTTTGTTCAAGGACATCGTGCCCGAGGATGACACCAACGATAAAAGTGATCGGGCAGACGAACCCGCAAATGCTGCACACGAGGCTGCCCGATCGCCATGCCGTCCGTCTGCCGGTAGGGCGTCGGCTGATAGGCGGTCGATGTGGAAGGGGCGCGTAGGGTTTCCCGCCGCCTGGTTGCCCCACTGCGGCATCGTGTTCTCGTCCTCCCCCGCCTCCGTAGCAGGAACCGAAGGCGTCGCCAACCCGTTTCCGGCACCCAGGCTCGCCGCCGAGTTCACGCAGTTCGCTATAGGGGGCGCCCTCCCGGGCAAGCCCTCCCCGCCAGACGAAGTGTCGGGTTTGACCGCGCCAGAGGCGGCCAGCGCGGCGAGCTGCGCGGCGGTCGCCTGGACTTGTTGGCGGGTGTCGTTGACGTAGAACCAAGTGGCCATAGGGAGCAATTAATCTAGAACGATGACGATAATGATGCCGACGAGGGCAATCGCAAGCGCAAGATAACCGACGATCAATCCGGCGATGGCCAGTTTTTCGCCGCCGAGCCTCCCATCCGATGCCTGGATCCGCGCCAGCGATGTGTGCCCCAACACGATGCCTGCGATGGATACGAGGAGGCAGAAAAACAGACCCACGATGCTGCAGACCAAGCTGGCGATCGCCCCGCCATCCGCCGGGCGGTATGGCAAAGCGCCCGAGCCCGAACCTTTGCCCAGCGGCGCGGCGGCGGGCGGCGCGTAGGGATTCTCCGGATCTCCCGGATAAAGCGAAGCCGCCGCAGGAGACGGACCTGCCAGATCGATGCTTCCGGCGCTCCCGACTCCGAAGGCGCTGGCATAGGTCACCCACTCCGGCATTCCCTCGCGCCACACCAACGTGTCCGCCCGCACGATGCCTGCTTCGGCGAGATCGTGAAGCTTTTCGGCAGTCACTTCCAACTGCTGGCGAGAATCGTCGGCGTAGAACCAGATGGCCATCGGTCGTAGGAATGGGTCGGAATGCCATCCGAGCCGAAAAGGCTCCGCGCCGCAATCCCCCATTCTCGGAAATCCACCTGCGGATCGCGACAAATCCGGTTGGCAATTTCGGTGCCGCCCGCCATGATGGAAACCTATGACCGGAGACATCCTCAACCCCTCAGGAGAAAAACTCGACTACGCCTTCCACCCCGGAGCCGGCGGCTCCAAGCGCCTCGCCCTAATCGGGCATGGCGTGACCGGCAACAAAGACCGCGCCTGGGCGCTGGCGCTGGCGGAGCGGCTCGCCTCCGACGGCATCCACGCCTGCCGGTTTTCGTTCGCCGGCAACGGCGAATCCGGCGGCGCGTTCGCCGACTGCACGATCACCAAGGAGGTCGGCGACCTCGGCGCGATGATCGACGCCGCCGCCGCGCAGGGATACCAGGTCGCCTACATCGGGCACAGCATGGGCGGCGCGGTCGGCGTCCTCCGCGCCGCCTCCGACGACCGGATCAAATGGCTCGTCTCACTCGCCGGCATGGTGCACACCAAGAAATTCTACGACACCGAATTCGGGGGCGAGACGCCGGACAGCGGCTGCATGTGGGAAGACGAAAGCTGCCCGCTGTCGAGCGCCTACCAGGCGGACATGGCGGCGATCGGCTCGGTCGCCCCGCTGGGTGCCAAGATCGGCGTCCCCTGGCTGCTGGTCCACGGCACGGCGGACGATGTCGTACCCTACCAAGAGTCGCTCGACATCATCGCCGAGGCGCAGAACGACCCCGAGCTTTTCACCATCGAAGGCGGCGACCATGTCTTCAACGGCCCCGCCTGCGACGAGATGGCAGCCCGCGTCACCGGCTGGCTCAAGCGCAGCCTTAAATCTAACAAGATGCCCGAGACGAAGCAGATCAAAGACGCGAGCCGGGGTGGCAGAATCGATCCGCCAGCTCGCCGGGGCGATCCGCGCCCGCTATGGCGATGCGCCGCCCTGTTTCGTCGGCATCCACACCCGCGGCGTCGTCCTCGCCCACCGCGTGCGCGAGTGCCTGCGCGACGCCTGGCGACCTCGAAATGGGCGAACTCGACATCTCGCTCTACCGGGACGACCTCGGCGAGATCGGCGACCTCGACCGGCTCAAGCTACGCGGCACCCACCTGCCGGTCACGCTCGACGGCTCGGACGTGGTGCTCTTCGACGAAGTCATCCACACCGGGCGCTCGACCCGCGCGGCGCTCGCCCTGCTCATGGATTTCGGGCCCCGCCCGCGTCGACCTCGCCGTGCTGGTGGACCGCCGCGGCTGCCGCGAGCTGCCGCTCCAACCCGACTTCGCCGCCGAAACCATCGAGGCGGACCGCGACGCCCACGTCCAAGTCCGCTTTTCCGAGGTGGAGGAAGACGGCGGCGAGGATGCGATCTATTTAACGAGTTAGGGATTCGATCTTCGTTATTAGTTATTAGTTATTAGTTATTAGTCACTGGCTATCTGTTGCCAAGCCACGCACCCACCAAACCGCCCATGCACCGCCGCAAAGACCTGCTCGACATCGAAAGCCTCGACCGCGAGGAAATCGATTTCGTTTTGCACAACGCGCGCCCGATGAAGGAACTCTTCGCCCGGTCGGTGAAGAAGGTGCCGCCGCTCATGGGCAAGACGGTGCTCACGCTCTTTTACGAACCCTCCACCCGGACGCGCACGTCATTCGAGATCGCCGCCAAGCGCCTGTCCGCCGACGTCGTCCACATCGATGTCGAATCCTCCTCGGTGACCAAGGGCGAGACGGTGCTCGACACGATCGACACGCTCCAGTCGATGAAGGTCGATTACTTCATCGTGCGCCACCAGCGCTCCGGCATCCCGGACCTGATCGCGCGGAACACGAGGGCATCGGTCATCAACGCCGGCGACGGCAACCATGCGCACCCGACCCAGGCATTCCTCGACGCCTTCACGCTCCAGGAAGTCTTTGGCGAAGACCTGACCGGCCGCCGGATCTTGATCGTCGGCGACCTCCTCCACTCGCGCGTCGCCCGCTCGACCAAGCGGCTTTTGATCAAACTCGGCGCCGAAGTCGGCGTCTTCGGTCCCTGCGGGTTGATCCCCGAGCAGGCTCCGGCGGAGTTCAAGCGCTTCGCCTCGTGGTCCGAGGCGTTCGACTGGAAGCCGGACGCCACCTATCTGCTGCGCATCCAGCTCGAGCGGATGAGCGATCAATTTTTCCCGTCCCTCGGCGAGTATCACAAAAACTACGGGATCACCGACAAGCGGCTCGATCACCTCCGGCGAGAGGGCATCTACCTGCTCCACCCCGGCCGGTCAACGCGGCGTCGAGGTCAGCGACGCCGCCATGAAATACGAGCGCAGCCTGATCAACACGCAGGTCGAAAACGGCATCGCCGCCCGCATGTCGATCCTCTACTGGCTGCAGCCGCAGGTCGATCACGAGTAGAGTGCCGCGCGCGGCGTCATCTCGGCGCGGCAGGCAGAAATCGAGCCAATCTTTGCGGTGGCATCGTTCTTGCTGTAGGTCGCCGCGCGTGATTCATACCCCCACCCCAGGAACTTCGCGCATCGCCCATGCCGGCGATGCGCTTTCATTTGAGCTGGAGCTGCCGCAGCGGCAATCCGGCGAGGCATTCCTGCGGACGAACCTCGGGCGGGCGGCGGTGCGCCGGGCGGAGATCATCGCCGAGGCAGAGGAAGGCGCGGCGATCCTCGGGCGCGATTGGTGGGACCTGCCGATGGCGGAAACCGCGCCGGGCAAGTTTCAGATCCGGCTGCCGCTGGCGGAGGTCGGCAGCTTCGAGGCGAAGGCATTTTTCCTGCCGGAGGGCGCGGACGAACCGGTTTGGCCCGACGGCGAAAACGTGCGCCTCAAAGTCGAACCCGCCGACACCTGCGCGGCAAATTCGATCTACTGCGCGTTCGCCCGCCAATTCGGCGCGAACAAAACCGCCGGCGGCGGCGATGCCGAATCCGAAGCCGCCGCGCTGGACCTGGAGGCCAAAGGCTACACCGCGATCCCGCGCTCCGGCACGCTGCGCGATGTCGCCGCCGAGCTCGACCACATCGTCGGCACGCTCGGGTTCCGCTACCTGCAGTTGCTCCCGATCTTCCCCACGCCAACGACGTTCGGGCGCATGGGGCGGTTCGGCAGCCCGTTTGCGGCGCTCGATTTCATGAACGTCGATCCGGCGCTCGCCGAGTTCGACCGCCGGAGCACGCCGCTCGACCAATTCCGCGAGCTCGCCGACGCCTGCCACGCGCGCGGGGCCAAGGTCCTGCTCGATATCCCGAACAACCACACCGGCTGGGCGTCCTGGCTCCAGGTCCACCACCCCGAATGGTTCGCCCGCGGCGACGCCGGCGAATTCGAGTCCCCCGGCGCGTGGGGCATCACCTGGGAGGATCTGTCGAAGCTCGACTACGCCCACCGCGGGCTGTGGCACTACATCGCCAGCGTCTTTTTATTCTGGTGCGAGCAAGGCGCGGACGGCTTCCGCTGCGACGCCGGCTACATGATCCCGGCGGAGGCGTGGCGCTACATCATCGCCCGCGTCCGCGAACAGTATCCGGACGCCCTCTTCTTTCTCGAAGGCTTGGGCGAGCCGATCAAAACGATGCAGCGCCTGCTCGGCGATTCAAATCTCAACTGGGCGTATTCCGAACTCTTCCAGACCTACGACCGCGGCGCGATCGAGCGCTACCTGCCGTGGTCGGCGGCGCAGAGCGACGAGCGCGGCCTGCTCATCCACTTTTCCGAAACGCACGACAACAACCGGCTGGCCGGCTCGTCCGAGGAATGGGCGCGCGCCCGCACCGCGCTCGCCGCGCTTTGCTCGCACGCGGGCGGCTTTGGCATCACCAACGGCGTCGAATGGTTCGCCAAAGAAAAGATCTACGTCCACCAGGCACCGCCGCTCAACTGGGGTGCGGAGACGAACCAGGTCGCCGCGATCGGGCGGCTCAACGCGTTGCTCGCCGGGCATCCCGCCTTCCACTGCGGCGCGTCCCTCCACGTGATCCGGCAGGGCGGCGCGGCGGTCGTGGCAAAGCGATCCGCCCCCATGCGGCGGGGCTGTCTTGGTGGTCGTCAATACCGACGCCGAGCGCGAAACCCACGCGACCTGGGAGCCGATGATTTCCCGGTAGGCGATGTGGTCGACCTGCTCACCGGCGAGCGGCTCAGCCCGCAGCCGTCGGGCGAGCGGCTCTCGGTCGCCGTGCCGCCGGGCGGCGCGCGGTGCCTGTCGGCGCAGGATTGGCAGCCCGATGCCGCCGCCGACCGCAATGCCAGCCAGCGCCTTCGCGCCGCCGCCGCCCAGGCGATCACGTTTTGGCAGGGCGTGCCCGGCACGCTCGATCTCGACGACGCCGCCGCGATCCTGCGCGATCAGGGAGCCGAGGCGCTGTGCGCCGCCGCCGCAGGCACCGGCGACTACCCGCCCGTGGCGCGCTGGCAGTGGCCGCAGGACTCGCGCCGCACCGTCTGCGTGCCGCCGCGCCACGCCTTGCTCATCCAATCGCCCGCGCCGTTTCGCGCCGAGTTGCGGTCGCCGGACAAGACGCTGGCGCAGGTGCAAAGCATCGCCTTCCCCGGGGCCGGCGAGGAGGAAGCCGCGCACGCCGCCCTCATCTTTCCGCCGCCCAACGACGGGTCCGCGCCGCTGCCCGCCAAGCTGGTGCTCGCCTCATTCGAGGCGCGCGGCATCCACCGCGCGGAAACCGAAATCCTGCGCCTGCCGCCGCTGGAAAACCTCGCGCCAAAGCTCAGCGCCACCGGGTCCGAGCTAAACGGCAGCGAAGGCGGCGCGCCGCCCTATGCGATCCTGACCAACGGGCGCGGCGCGATGGCCCAGGTGCGCGGGCGTTGGGCGGAGATCCTCAGCGGCTACGACTGCCTGCTCGGCGCGAACCCGCATCCGGACTTCCCGGTCGACCGGCGCATCGTGCTCGCCCGCTGCCGCGCCTGGCTCGTCCACTGCGGCTACTCGCAGGCGATCGGACCCGCCGTGCAGACCGGATTCGCCGTCCGCGGCAGCGGGGACGCCAGCTGGGACTTCGAGGTGCCGTGCGGGATGGGCTACTACGTGCCGCTGCGCCTCCACGCCGCCCTCATCGCCGGGGAAAATACGCTGCGCCTGCGCGTCGCCCGCGAGGCGGCGGACGGCGGCGAAAGCGCCCTGCCCGACGACCACTGCATCCGCCTCATCCTGCGCCCGGACATCGAGGACCGCAGCTTCCACGAGAAAACCAAAGCGATGCTCGGACCCGAACACCAATTTCCCGCCAAGGTCGAGCCGCTGGAGGACGGCTTCCGCTTCCCGCTCGCCATCGGCGGCGCGCTGGCCATGCGCGGCGGCGGCTCCGCCTTCATCCCCGAGCCAGAGTGGCACTACAACATCCCCCACCCGATCGACGCCCAGCGCGGGCTCGGCGGCGAGGGCGATCTCTTCTCCCCAGGCTACTTCGAGATCTGCCTGCGCGGCGGCGAATCCGCCACCCTCGAAGCCGCCGTCGGCTATCTCGGGACGGCTTAGCGGCGGAGCGATCCTTCGTGACAAGCGCCCAATCTCGGATTCGGTGCCGGCATGCCCGATCAACTGCCCTCCCCGAAACGGAATTCATGCGGGTGGATCCCGCTGGTGATCCTGCTCGTCTGCCTCTGCCCGATCCCCTACCTTTACTACCGCGACTACTACGGGCGGCAGGTCGTCTCGGCGGCGCTCGCTTTGCTCGCCTTCGCCGTCGCTGGTCTCTGGTTTTGTTTCTTCAACCGGCTGCCTTGGAAGCGAAAGTTTTTGCGCGTCGCCATTGTCGGCGGCATCGCCCTCGTCGCCGCCGGCGCGGCGGTTTCGGTCGTGCGCTACGACGGCTCGCGCGACGGCTCGTCCCTGCCCCAGTTCCGCTTTGTCTGGGACAAGCCGAAGGATGCCCTGCTGCCGGAGCTGCCCGGCGAGGCTCCGGCGGCCGGGGACCTCGCGCCCGCGCCGGACGACGCCGCTGACTGGAATGGATTTCTCGGCGAAACCCGGCTCGGCACCGCGCCGGTCGCCATCGATCCCGACTGGGCGGCGCACCCGCCGGAGGAACTCTGGCGGCGCCCGATCGGGCTGGGCTGGTCGTCGTTCTCCGTCGCCGGCCGCCGCGTCCTCACCCAGGAGCAGCGCGGCGATGCCGAGATCGTGAGCTGCTACGACCTCGTCACCGGCGAGCCGCTCTGGGCGCACGAAAACCAGGTGCGCTTCAGCGAGCCGCTCGGCGGCGACGGCCCGCGCGCCACCCCCGCCTTCCGCGACAACCGCGTCTATGCGCTCGGAGCCACCGGCATCCTCGATTGCCTCGACCTGCAAAGCGGAGCCTCGATCTGGACCTGCCACATCCTCGACGGGCGGGACAACATCACCTACGGCAAGGCGGCGTCGCCCCTCCTCATCGGCGACCAGGTCATCGTGACCGGCGGAAAAGGGGGCCCCGAGATCATGGCGTTCGCCGCCGCCGACGGCGCGCCGCTCTGGCAGGCGGGCGACGACGATGCCGCCTACGCCGCGCCGGTCCACGCCACCCTCGCCGGCCGCGAGCAGATCCTCGTGGTCAACGGGCATTCCGTCGCCGGCTTCGATCCGCAGGGCGGCGGCAAACTCTGGTCGCACCCCTGGCCCGGCAAGATGCCCAAAGTCGGCCAGCCCGTCCCGGTCGCCCCCGACCGCGTCCTCGTCAGCGCCAGCTACGACCAGGGAGCCAAGCTCATCCGCCTCACCCCCAGCGGCGACGGATTCGCCGCCGAGGAGCTTTGGGAATCGAACCAACTGAAGACCAAATTCAGCACCGCCCTGGTCCAAGGCGACCACGCCTACGGTCTGGACGAAGGGCGCTTCGCCTGCATCAGCCTCGCCGACGGCGAGCGCACCTGGAAGGACGGCCGCTACGGCTACGGCCAAAACCTCCTCGTCAACGGCGGCAGCCACATCCTCGTCCAAACCGAGCGCGGCGACGTCGTCCTCGTCGAAACCAACCCCGATGAACTCCGCGAGGTCGCCCGCCTCGAAGCCCTCACCAGCGGCTCCAAAACCTGGAACGCCCCCGCCCTCGCCGGAGCCTACCTCCTCGTCCGCAACGACGAAGAGGCGGCTTGTTTCCGGCTGAAGTTAAAGTGAGGCGATGCACACTTTAGTTCACCGACATGAATCCCTACGCGCCTCCAGAAGCTTCCAAAAGCGAATCGAATAGCTTCCCAGCAAACTACGGTTCGATCCGAACTGCGCTGTTGGCAGTGAGCTGCGCGTTCGTCGCGTTCCGTGATTTGCCCAACCAAGAAGTCACCGGGCTTTGCGGTGGGCTGACCTTTCTGGCAATCAGCTGGGCGGCGGCCGGGCTGCTGCAAGCCGAGGCTGGCTACAGGCGCGTCAGGGGGCACAGGGATCTCGGCGCGCTGGCGAGGGCCTTGCGCCGCCCGCCGCCCCCTTGCAATCGCCTCCAACCCAAACCAAATACCCACCAACGCATTGCCGGCAGCCACCCAGTTTTAACGATCTATGGGACATCCCCTTCCGCCTCGACGCCGCCTCCCTCATCGAGAATTCGCTGATCCTTTCTGATGCGGCGACGCCTGACGCCAACGTAGAGGGCGAAGGCGAGGGCGGTGAGGAGCATGGCGAGCCAGTGGCTAATTTGGAAAACATACCATTCGACGGAAGCGGATTTTGGAAAGGTTACTGAAACCGGAGAAATAAGAAGTTCTGGTTCATGTGCATCCCGCATATCAGGTGTTATCGGTTTCATTTGGACAGGATCGGACGAAGATTCAAAGGAACCGGCTTTACTCCGTCCGAATCCCATCTTAAAGACACCGATCCGATGCCCAAATGCCCCAACGGCATGTGGTGAATCTAAGAAAAAGACTGAATCTACGAAGAAGTAACTCCGCCACCAAGCCGCGCCGAGCAGCGCCTCGGCACAGAGGAAGCAGACCAGCGCCCAGCTGGGGACGAGTCGGGTTTGGGGATCGCGCTTCACGGCGCAGGATGCGCCACCGGCGGCGCGGGCGCAAGCGGTGGCGGCGCTGCATCGAGGTGCTGAAATCGGTGCTTTAGCGCACTCGGCTGCGCGTATTTTGGCGAAATCGGTCGGGGGCGCTCGCGGTGCCCTTGTGCGGCGATTTGGCGTTGGGTAGTTTTTGGAAAAATCAGAAAGGACCGACCGATGACCCCGACCCCTTACTTCGTGCGGAATCCAGACGCGGACCGCCTGCCTAGATCGCGACAAGCGACAGCCGGATCGCGGCGGCTGCCATCCTATCGGTCGCGTTCCTCCCAGAAACATCGCCTGCCGAGATCAACTACGTCGGGATCGACAAAGTTCACCTCACCTACAGCGGAGGCGATGCGACCACGTTTCGGCTCGAGCTGAAGCGGGGCGATGAAACGCTGGTCGATGTGGCGGGAAGCAGTTTTTCCGGGACCTACAATGACGCGGATCTCGCGCCGGGAACCTATTCGTATGCGGTGGTCCGCCATTACCTAGAAGGCGATGAAGAGAAATCTAGTTCGCTTCCGCTAGGCACCGCCACGATCACCGGCAACAGCGCTGCGGGAACGCTCCTTTTTGATGAGACGATCAGCGCGCCCGACCCGGTCACGCTGACCATCGCGGTAACGGGCGAGCGCGCGCTGAAGGTGGACGGCGCTACGGTCGCCAGCGGATCGCTTTTCGGGACGGGATCGCTCGAGTTGAAGGACGCGAACCTCGGCGGCACGTCGGTTAGTTTTTCGGCGAAGCCGGTCGTCTTTTCCGGGGCGGTGACCGGGGGCAGCTATTTTTTTGCGCATCCTCAAGACATCGCCTCGCTGAGCAATGCCTCGGTCAGGCTGCTCGCGGGGAGCGGGCTGAGCAGTTTCTCCGGCTGCCAAGGGCTGCGTCACCGCGACGGATGCGGATGCAAGTTTTAGCGATTGCGAGGGCACGTTTTTGACGCTGGGGAGCGCGGTTTCGATCCAGGTGGTAAGCGGAGCCTGAGCGGTTGGTTTTTCGCGGAAAGCCCGATCCTGAGCAACGTCCAAGTGAGCGACGCGAAGGTCGATCTAGTCGATTGGGCGCCGACGCGAGGATCGACGACATGCCCTACAGCGAGCGCTGGGCACCGGGGTCGACCGTCGCCTTCACGCGATGCGAGGTCACCCAGCGGGGATCGAACTTGCTCTACCCGCCCGACGTCCAGTATCGCGACTGCCTCTTTCAAGCAGGGGTGACCATCAACGGGCGAGAGCCGCAGTTCAATCGCTGCGAGTTTGCCGCGCCGGTCAAACTGGTGGATCGCACGGCGGCGGTCTTCCAAGACTGCCTCTTCCACCAGGCGCTGGTTTTCGACCGGTTCAGGGGATTCCTCAATACCGACGGGTCGTCGCCGTGGGGCAACAAGCGCTGGTGGGTCGCCGATCCCGCCACGCCAGAGGTCGGCGGCAATAGCTTCCTCGGGCAGACCGGGCTGCACTACGAATGGACATTTGCCGAACAACAGCTCGGCGATGTCTATCCGCCTTCCTCGCCGATCCCGATCGCCTCGAACTACTACGGCGAAACCACCGGTCCCGAGCGGGTGCCGGGCGAATTCCTCAGCGGGCTGGGCGCTGGCGTCGGCGATTACTTTTCGCTCGCCGCCTTCAATAACAGCGGGCGGCGGTCGACCGAAAAGAAGGTCTTCCCTTCGTTTTGGATCGATGGCTGGGTGGCGGGGCAATATGCGCTCGGGCACGGCGACTCCCCGGCGGTCGCCCGGCATCGCATCTATGGAAAAGAGACGCTGCTCAGCGTGCTGGTCGGGACCTCCGCCGACCGCGTCACCGGCGTGAATGTCCGCGTCACCTTCAACGGCCAGCCGGTCGAAATGATGGAGGGCGCGCCGGTGCCGGCGGTGGTGGGCAGCCTCGGCGATGCCAACGGGGCAGCGGTCGCGAATGGCCGGCACACGTTCAATTTCCTGCTGCCGCCGGTCGAGACAGCCACCGCGCCGCTGACGATCCAGCTCGATACCACCGGCGTGTCTGGCTATCCCGATTCGCCGCACGCTGGCGAGCTCTACCCGATCATCGCCGAAAACCTCGCCTTCAACCCTCCGGTCGCCGTGCCATTCCGCCTGCTCGTGCAGCCGGTCCACGTCCTCGGCTACGGCTCGGCGGGGGACGCATCCGGCTTTGCCAATCAACTGAAGGACTTGCTCGCCGCGATGCTTCCTCTCCGGCGGCAGGACATCGACATCCGGATCGCGCCGGAAATCACCTACGCGCCGGGCGCGGATTATTCCTACGGATTATCGCTCTACCCGCTGGCCGCCGCCATCGCTAGCACGAATAAGATCGCGGGGTTGGGAGATTGGTTTCTCGGGACCGATTTTTCGACGCCCTTCACGGTCGCCTTGTTGCCGCCCGGCGTTCTGGGCGAAGGTGTCGAGGGAGCCAACGTCAAGCTTTTCCGGGGCACGCTCTTCGTGACCGCCGACAAGGCGAAGGCGACGATCCACGAACTTGGCCACGGCGGACCAGGGCTTTACCTCGACACAGAGCAATACGACCTGCCCGCCTACGAGGCGTCCGGAGGCAAACCGCTGGAGGGCGTGACCGCCTTTGTGAACGAGCCGAATTCGACCTTCAAAGTCGATGGTCCGGCCGGGCGGTTCGTCCACACCTCGAAGCCGGGCTATGCGTGGAAAGGCTCCGTCCCGCTCATCGACATCATGGGAGCGATCGAACCGAGCTGGATCCATCCGGACACGCTCACCGATCTGCGGAACTACCTGACCGGATTGCTGGGGACCGCCGTAGCCGCAGACGAACCGGCTGCCGATCCGCCGCCGCCCGGCACGCGGCGCGTCTTCCTCAGCATGGCGACGGTCAGGCATCCGAGTTCGACGCGGCACCTGCCCGACCTCGGGACCATCCGGCTATTTGATGCGACCTCATTCGCGCAGCGCACGGCGGGCACGCTGCGCGATCCCGCCTTCACCAAATATCACATCGTGGCATTCGATGCGTCGGATCAAATCGTCTTCTGGAGAGGGTTCGACATCGCCGACGAAGCGCAAGTCACCCAGCCGCCGCCGCTCGACCGCTACTGGTGGTCGGCGAGCTGCGACCTCCCCGATTCGGCGGTGCGCCTGGTGGTCCGCAACCAACAGGAGACCGGGATCACCTATTTCGATCACGCGCTGGCACCCGCGCTTTCCGCCCAACTGCTCGCCCCGGCGTCCGGATCGGTGCTCGGCGACACCCTGGCAATACGTTGGAGCGCGCCGGTCGAGGCGACGCCGGTGGTTAGGTCACAGCCGCTCCAGCATCTTGTGCTCGCCAGCCACGACGGCGGGGCATCGTGGATTCCTGTCTCTGCGGCGGTGGAAGGCGAGACGCTACAGATTTCGACGCGCAGTTGGTACGAGCGGCGGCGGGAAGTCGCTGCGCCTGCTCACCACCGATGGGTTTCGCACGTCGGTTTCGCAGATCGACAACCTGACGCTGCCCAACCGCCCGCCGTCGGTCGAGATCTTGTCGCCGCAGTCCGGAGACCAATCGGCTGCTGAGTTCGGCTGGTATCTGGAAGCGCGGCTCATCGATCCGGAAGAGGGTTTGCTGGCAAATCCGGGCACGTGGACCTCATCGCTCGACGGCGAACTCGGGGCGGGCGCGACCTTGGGCGGCGTGGCGCTCAGCCCCGGCTCCCACCTGCTCACCTATTCGGTGACCGATGGCTCCGGGCTGCCGGGCAGCGCGGCGACCTCGGTGGTTGTCCTGGCGGCGGGCAATGCGCCGGTCGCCCTGGGTGCGGATGCCCTCCAGATTGCGATCCCCGGTGAAGACCGCTACGCGCAGCCGTGGCAGCCGTTGAAGATCGGCGAATCCCACCGGGCGACGCTGAAGCTGCGGACCCAAGGCGAGGACGCGACGTTCCGCCTCTGCCTTTTCCTCACCGCGCCCGGTCAATCCGAAACGATCATCGGCGAGAGCATCGCGGCACTGCCGCCATTCGGCTCCGCCATTTTGGAAGCGACCTTCACGCCCACCAGCGCCGGTGCCTACAGCCTCCGCGCCACGCTGGAGCGCGGCATACCCGACGATCCTGAGTCCCCCTCGCCGGTCTGGGCATGGGTTCCCGAAAGCGACCGCGCCTGGTCGTTGGACACCGGAGCGAATGCCGCAGTCGCCATCACCAACGTGGGATCAGGATCGGTCGTCATCGCTCCCGACGGCATCGTCTGCGGTCCGGCTTACCTCGGGTCGTTCGCGCGCGGGCGCTCGCTCTTGCTCCTCGCGCAGCCATCGCCCGGCTGGCGGTTCGACGGCTGGGAGGGAGCCGCCCCGGCGGAAAGCCCGAACGCCGCCGCGATCATCGCCGGTGGGTTGGGCGAGGTCGTCGCCCGCTTCGTGCAAGTGCCGCCCGCCTCGACCGGATCGCTTGCCGTTCGCCTGAATGACGCGATCCCCGGCGGCGGCGCGATGGACTGGCGCATCGTCGGAACGCCAGACTGGATCGACGCCGGCGCGGCGCGGTCGGGATTGCCCGAGGGATCTTATCTGATCGAGTTCCGCAACATTCCCGGCTATCCCGATGCCCCGCCGCAGTTGGTTGAGCTGCCCGGTTCAGGCGCGGTGACCTATACGCACACCGTCCCCGCCTATGCGGTCGAACTGGAAGCGGATCCCTCGGAAGGCGGCACGCTTACCGGGGCGGGCAGCTATCTGCCTGGCACCGAGATTTCACTGTTCGCCGAACCGGCGCAGAACTACCTCTTCACAGGCTGGTTCGAGGGCGGCTTGCTGGTCTCGGGTTCGCCAAGCCTCAGCTTCACCGCGGACCGCCACCGGAAGCTTGCCGCGACTTTCCTCTATTCGATCCAGCTTTCGAGCGCCGCCGACCTCCAGATGATCGGCAACGATCCCGCATTCCCCGCCAACGGAACCTACCATCTCGCGGGCGATCTCGATGCGTCGGAAACGCAGTCCTGGAATGGCGGGCAGGGATTCCAGCCGATCGCCAACTTCACCGGATCGTTCGACGGGCGCGGTTATTCAATCTCCGGGATGCACATCGACCGCCCCGGCGCTAACGGCATCGGGCTATTCGGAAGCCTGGGCGGCGGTGCTGAAATCAAAAACCTCACCCTGACCAACGCCTATGTTCGGGGCGACTCCTACATCGGCGCCCTCACCGGGGATGGCTTCAGCGCCGTCATTGAGGACTGCGCGGTGGAGGCGATGGTGGTCGGCAACAACTATGTCGGAACCTGGTAAGGCGCCTCGCGGCGGTGCGGCAGCAGTGTGCCGCTGTTCGGCGGAAGGCTCCGCCACCGGCAATATCGTAGTCGGCGGATTGGTCGGTGAAATCCTCACCGGTCCCCGCATCGAAGACGCCTACACGCTGGCGAGCGTGACGGGATCCGACCTAGTCGGAGGGTTGGTCGGTAGCTTGTCTGAGGCTTACGTGATCCGCGCCTACTCCGCCGGGCCTGTCTCTGGCGCGACCCGCGTGGGCGGATTGATCGGGCGCCGCAGTTTCATCGGCGACTCGACCGTCCAAGCCAGCTTCTGGGACACGGCGACCAGCGGGCAAGCCCAATCCGCCGCCGGCACCGGGCTGGCGACTGCGGCGCTTTACCAGCGCAGCACCTTCCAAGCCGCCGGCTGGGATTTCGTATCGGTCTGGTTTATCCGCAACGGATCGGGCTACCCGACCCTCCGCCGCGCTTGGATCGCGCTCGACGTCCCGCCTCCAACGATCGTCGCTTGGGGCGAGGGCGCCGCCGGATTCCAACTCGTCTGCACCGCCGGGCCGGGCTTCCTCTACACGCTCGAACGATCGGATGCGCTCGCGGGCTGGACGGCGGTAGCCTCCAAGATCGCGACCGGCGACACGGTCACCTTTGAGGGGCAAGACTTCGGGAGCCTGGTGGGCAGAACTGCCAGTTTTTTCCGCGTAAAGGTCTCCAATCCGTAGCAAGATGCCGCCGGCACGCAGGATCGTAACCAGATCCATCCTGCTCCCGCCGACTCACCTTCCCTCAGATTCGGGGCGCTTCCCATCGGGCTTTCTCTTGCCCGGCTCATAGGGGGTGAATTGCTCCGCTAGAGCGGCGCGGAGTTTTTCCAACTCACCGGCGGGCTTCCCGGGGCGCGCGGAAGAATTCCACCAGGCGTAGGTGGGAGCGAACCAAACCGTCAGACCGCCCCCGTGGCAAAATGGCAGCGGATAGGCTTCGTCGATGGATTCTTTGAGAGCCAGGCGATTCTTGGGATGGGGCGGGCTACCATACTTTTCCTCCCATTCGCGGACCCTTTCTTCAAAAAGGCGGTCACGAAATCCGCAGAGGTGCCGGAACTCTGCTTCGCTCACCAGCGGGGTAACGCGGATCACCACCGAGAGATCGGCGTCCACCCCATACTGCTCCCACAGTTGTTCTTCCGACGTTGTTGAAGGCAGCGATATCTTATCCAACAGCCTGACCCTAGGACCGGTCGCGATGATCCGAACTTGGTCGGAGTGGACCGTCCAACCATCGGCGAGGCATTCGTCAACCAACGCGCGAACCTTGCGGATGTCGCCGCTAGCTCCGGAAACCCAGAGGACCGTCGAAAGCAGGAGACAATAGGCGAATCTCATCATCGTGGAGCTTCTGCCGATTTGGCACTGCCCGCAACTACAGGTGCCGCCCACCTGACCGACATGCTGGCCGGGGCGGCGTGAACGACAGCGATCCCAGAGATTGCGGCGGCTGCATGGTAGAATCGGCATCCTAGCGATCATCCAAAGCTATCGGCAAAGCCTCGAATCATAAAAAGTTAGCAGGCAGGTCAATCGGGGTTGAGAGGAACGGCGTCCTGGTACTAACAGGCAAAGCGATGGGGCGTTGATCGGCTCGACATCTCTGCGCGATGCCGGATCGTAGCCGGCACAGCGAACCCGAGGCGAGCGCAGCCACCGGTCTTTCCGATAAAGTCGATCCAACCCGGAGGGCGCATCCCCGGTTGCGCCAACCCTGCCAGGGCGGATCCTCGCATTGGCGACTCGATGGCTGCGTCGCTGGCGCTCCTGACCACCGGCTACGATCCTGCATCCCTCCAGGAATAAGCGGAATCTCGGCATCAGTGTTTCTGTTCGTTCCCCGGTTTGAATGCCACCAACCCTTGCGGAGGTTTGTCTTCCCAAAATCTTGGAGTAGATACCTGATCCGCATCGCCCACCAGAAGACGGAATCATCCCCCCGCAAAACGCGCCAACTTAAACTCCATCGACCGACTCCTTGAGGCAGTCATATTGTCAAGCCGACGGATACCCAGCATGAAACGACGACGGCAGATCGGCACCACAGATGACGCGATCGCCCGTGCGGAGGCAGGGCTTAAAAGAACGTTGCCATCCGACTTTCGAAAATGGTTGCTCGCGCACAACGGAACTGGGATCGGCTACGTGCACATTTATCCCGTGATGGATGATCGAGATCCAAGGATGACTTGGGAATCGATCGTCCACAACTACGAGAACAGTTGGCGAGGTTGGCTAGCCAACTTCGATATGGATAAGAGCAACTGGGATCACCTCCTTCCCTTCGCGGATTTTGGCTCCGGTGATTGCTATTGCTTTGATTATTCCGGCGAGGACAATTCGGCAACGAGGGTGGTTCTTTGGTCGCACGAGACTGGTGAGACAGAGTATCGGGCTGACGACTTCACGGATTTTTGCATGAGAGTTTCTGGCGGAGAGATCGCA
The DNA here is from genome assembly GCA_041395145.1 of Verrucomicrobiales bacterium. GTDB lineage: Bacteria > Verrucomicrobiota > Verrucomicrobiia > Verrucomicrobiales > DEV007 > JAWLBD01. The sequence goes on from JAWLBD010000047.1 coordinate 24,957, forward strand.
GACTAACCAAAGCACCGAATCGGATAGGAGCAGGGGTTGAGCCCGCTCCCTCTCAAATTCCAACATGCGGAGTTTGCGCTTCGTGCCATGCGGCTTGCCTTCGGCGCGGCGGTGCCCTTCGGGATGACATCGGACTATGGGGGACAGCGTCGCGAGCGGGGCTAGCGGCACCTGTCGCCAGCTAGCGATCCATCGCCTTGCGGATGGCGACGCGATAGCCGACGAAATTTTCCTGCGGATCTTTCGGGATGCGATTCCGGAAGGCGCTGCGGCAATACTCTGGCGTGCTCACCCAACTTCCGCCCTTGAGGGTGATCTCGCCGCCGCCCTTCGGGGATGGATTCCAGCACTGCTCCGCGACATTGCCGTGGACATCGTGAAGCCCCCATGGGTTTGGCGCGTATGATCCCACCACCGCCAGACCGGCGGCTCCGTCGTCGAGGTCCGGGTGGGCGCTCGCCGAAAACACGCTCTGCGTGTCGTAGAAGGACTTGTCGCCGAAGTTGCCGAAGCGCGGGAGCTGGCCCGCCTCATCGCCGAACGACCAGGCGGTCGCGGTGCCGGCGCGGGCGGCGTATTCCCACTGCTCTTCGGTGGGCAGCGCGTATTCCCAGTCCGGCGGCAGGCGGCCGGCGGCGCGCTCGGCTTTGGTGAAGTCATCGAGCATTTTGGTCGCCGTATCGAACCGCTTCAGCGCCGTGGCGGGATGGTTTTTGTGCGTCGCGGCCGTCCGGTTGCCCCACGGCGCGACCATGCTTTCGCGCAGGGTGAGTTCGAACTTTCCGAGCCAGAAACCGTCTTCGATCCGCACCTCCCGCTGGGCTTCGTCGGGAAAGCGGCCGGCTTCGCCCGCCGGGCTTCCTTTGACAAACGAACCGGCGGGGCACCAGCAAAACACCATGCCGCGCGCATTAACCCATTCGTCCCCCGCCTTCCCGCCGACCGCAAACGAGTCCGGCGGCGCGATGGCGGCGGACGGCTCGGCGGGAACCCCGGCATCGCCCGCCACCCAATGGCTCGCGCCCCGGATCGCTTCGAGCAAGCGCCCGCCTTGGCCGAGGCGGTCCGCCCACTTCGATGCATCAAGGCTCGCGACCAGCCCGCCGCCGATGCTGCTGCCTGGCTGATCCAGCTCGGAAGCAGAATCGAGCAGCACGAGGTTGGCGCCGCTGCCGCCCCGGGCGTCGAGCAAGCCGAGCAAAGCGGGGACGCTATAGCCGCCGCGCCCGATCTCTTTGGCGGACCCGGTCTGGGCTCCGGCCGGCACGAGGCACAGCGCCGTCTCGCCCTTGATCTCGCCCGGCAAAACCTCGCCGCGAAAGTAAACCAAGGCGGTGCCGCGCGTCGGGGTGGCGGCGGCGAACGCTTCGAGCTTTTCTTTCAAGGCGGCGGCGTCTGGGCGGTGGAGCGCCTCGCAGCGAAACCCGTGTTTTTCGAGCGCCGCAGTCAGCGCCGGATCCGCGCCCTCCGCCGCAGCGGTATCGATGACCAGCGCGGCGCGATGTTCAGCCGGGGCAAAGCCGGCGGCGGCGGCGAGCGCGATCGCGATGGCTAGAAGGCGGTTCCGCATCAGCCTAGACCATGATTTCCGCGAGCGGACCGCTTTGGTCGAGGTCGCGGAGGTTGACGTCATCGATGCCGAAGGCGGCGCGGCGGTCGCCGGCGGCATGGAGCAGCGAGAGATAGAGGCTGGCGATCGTCCGGTGGCCGGGCATCCCATACCACGGGTAGCGCAGGTAGCGGTCGCCCAGCCTTAGCCGCCCGCCGAGGTCGCCGATCAACACGAACGGCCATTCCTCGCAGCGCGGGTGGTGACCCTCGGCGGAGTCGGACAGATAGACGACCAGCGTGTTGTCGAGCATCGTGCCGCCGCCCTCCGGGACCGATTCGAGCGTCCGGAGGAATCCGGCGAGCTTCTCCAAACAAGCCTTGCGGATGAGCGCATGCCATTCGCCCGAACTCTTGCCATGAAGGCTCGCCCCGTGACCGATACTGTGCGACCCGACGTAGCCGCCGGCCGCGCCAACTTCCGTGCCGAGGCAGCTCAAGCCGATCTTGTCCGGACCCGCGCCCGCCGAGACGGTAATCGCGTTGGACAAGCCGGCCACCATGATGCCCGCCGCGATTTGGAACTGCGCCTCCAGCCGGTCGAACACGCCGGTCGGACCGGTCCGGGTGTCGCTGTAGTCGCCGAGCTTCGGGTCGATGGCGGGCGCCGCCTGCGCAATCCGATCCGCCATGGCGGCGAGCTTGCTCTGCCGCCCGCTCATCGCCTCGAATGCGCCGAGGTATCGGTCGAGCTTCTCCCGTTCGGACCCGTCGAGCCGGGCGCGCATCCGCCGGACGTCGTCGGCCATGAAGTCGAGCAAGCTGGTATCGACATCGAATTCCTTCCGGGCGGCACCGGCGGCTCCCGCGGCGAAATACTGCCGGTGGGCGAGCACCGGGTTCATCAGGGTGGGCAGCGCCGCGCCCTTCGCGCTAGCCGTCAGGTTGTAATCGATGCTGGCCGGCTTATTCGTCACCCCGAGCCCGACATGCGGGAAGATGCCGCCAAGGCGGTTCGCCAACGCGGCGTCGACGGTCTCGCCAAACGCCCGCTTTTGCATCGGCCAGCAGCCGAGCGCGGCGAACCCCGAATTGTGGCTCCCCCGCGCGATGCGCCCGGAAAGCCCGTGCAGCAGGGTCATCGATCCCGCCCACGGCGCGAGCGGCCGGAGGCTCTCCGGCAGTTCGTGGCCGGCCAGCGGGCGGTCTTCGAGCTTGTCCGGGTTGTTCGGGCGCTCGATGCCGGCGGGCTGGATTTCGTTGGGGTAAACGCCGTTGCCCTGGATGAAAAACAGGACCCTCGGCGCGGGCTGGCCGCCTGCCGCCTCAAGCTGGCGGATGAACGGCGCGAGGTAGAGACCGCCTAGCCCGAGGGTGGCTCCGCGGAAGAAAGTTCGACGGTTGATCATGGCTGTTGTTCGGGTGGGAGTTGCCGGAGGAGAAATGAATCGGAACAGAGGAGCGACGCCACCATCGCGCGATAGCTGCCGCCGCTCTGGCGATAGGCGCGGTGCGCATCCTGCAGGGCATTGGCGTCGCCGGCCGTCTCATTGCGGCCGAGGAAAAACCGGAACACGTGGCGGACGAAAACTTGCTCGACGAATTCGGAGTCCGCGAGCGCCGCCATCATCTCGGCAGGACCGGAGACGCCCCGATCCAGCCCTGGCGCGCGGGTGCGGGAGATCGCGCCGGCGACATCGACGGGCAAGCCTGCGTCGAGCCGCTGGAACCGGCCGTAGTGGTCGTAGCGCTCGAACGGAACCCCGAGCGGATCCATCTTCTTGTGGCATCGCCAGCATTCGGCGGGCTTGGTCGCGACCGCCAACCGCTGCCGAAACGTCCGGTGCTGGATCTCCGGCACGCGGGCATCGACGCCGATCGGGACGTCCGGGACGGTGCCGCCGAGCAGGTGCGTGCGGATCCACTTGCCGCGCTGGACCGGATGGTTGTCGAAATTGCCCGACCACGCCGCGAGCCACGCCGGATGGGTCAAGACGCCCGCGCGCTGGCCGGGCGGGAACTCGACGGGCTGCAGGTGAGGCGACCAGCGCCAATCGAGCGGCAGGCTGTAGGCGGCATGGATCGGCCATTCGTTTTCGTGGCGCTTGCGCATGGCGACCTCGTTCGCGCCAGAGTCGTAGTCCCACCGCGTATTCACGTAGAACCGCCGCGTCGTCAGCAGCTCCGCCAAGACGCGGCGATCCGCCTTGACGATCTCCCGGATGGTCAGCTCCAGATCGCCGACCAAAATCTCAGGGTTGTGCGTCGCGCCCTCCGGCTGGTCCTTAAAAACCTCCGACGCGTTCGGGTAATCGAAATACTCGCGGAAGAACTGGAGCAAGCGCGGGTTCTTCTGAAATTCGACCGAGCCGTCCTGCAGCCGCTCGACCACCAGCTTGCGCACCCCATCCGCAGTTGCCAGCTCCCCACGATCCGCCGCCGCCAAGAATTCCGCCACCGGCTGGTCGGTCAGCGCATACGACAGCGCATAGGCGATCTCGCGCTCGCCCAGCCGGACCCTGCCGAATTCATCCGGGTCCCCCACCCCAAGTTCCTGCCGATATAAACTCCGGCTGCAGGACGACCGCCGCGAGCATCGCCTGCGCCGCGCCGGTGTGATCGTGAGCCGCCGCCGCCACTTCATAGAGCGCGAGGAAACGATCGCGCTCCTCGCTGGTGGGCGACCGCCCGAGCGCCAATTGGAAGGCATCGCCGAGCGCTTTGCCGACCGCTTCATCCGGCGGCGGCGACTCGCCCGCCAGCGCTTTGAAACGCCCGGTCTGGAGCTGCGCATCGGCGATCAGCTTGGCGTTCGACACCAATTGCGTCGCCGACGCCTCATCGAGGAAATAAGGCGCGGCGTAGTCTTTGATCTCGGGTCCATCGAGGACGTTGAGCGCGTTGGAGAGCGCCGCTTTCCGGTCGCTGAGCCGGCTGGCGATGCCGCCGTAGATCTCCGGGCGCAGCCGCCAGAGCCGCGGCGGCGCGGGCGTCACACGGTCGAGCCGCTGCCCGAAGAGCGCCTCGTGATCGACGTAATTGCCGAACTGGGGAAGCGCGAGCTTCTCGCGGGTCGCCGCGCCGGGCATCATCGTTTTGCGGAGTTCGCCGCGGATCCAGCCGAGCAGCGCCTGGCGCTCGTTTTCGCTCGGCTGAGCCTCATCCTCGGGCGGCATTTCGCGAAACGTCAATTGGTCTTCGACGATCCGCCAAGCCTCGAAGTCATCGCCGCCGAGGAGGTCGGGGCTGAGCGATTCCAGCGAGAGATTGCCTTTGGCGGTCGCCTCATCGTGGCATTCAAAACAAAAGCGTTCGAGCAGCGGGGCGACCGAATTTTTGAATCCGCCCAGGTCAGGCTGGTCGGCTCCGGCAACCGCCGGCAGCACCAACCCGGCGGCAAGCCGGGCGGCGCCGCGCAGCAGTCCGCGAACTGGTTTCGGAAATCGCATTATCCTTTTCGGTAGAGAAATGAATCGCTGGTCAGCAGCGAGAGGATCAACTGCTTCATGCTGCCGCCGCTTTCGGCGTAGGCTCGGTCGGCGCGGCGCAGCGTGGCGGCGTCATCGGGCGTTTCGTTCCGCCCCATAAAGTAGCGGAAGACATGGCGGACGAAGACTTGCCGGACGCGGTCGCTGCCCGCCAGCCTGCGGACCAACTCGACAGCATCGCCGACCTCGCCATCGACCTCCGCGTCGCCGCTCCAGTCGATCCGCCCGGCGGACAGCACTGGCTCGCCGAGTTCGCGGGTGCGCCAGCGCCCGAAGTGGTCGAACATTTCAAAGGTTTCGCCAAGCGGATTCATCCGGCTGTGGCACTTCCAGCAATACTTCTCCCGCGTCACCCCCATGCGCTCGCGCAGCGTTTTTTCCGGGTCCTCGGGGAGCTGGGCGTCCACCGTGATCGGCAGGTCCGGGATGGTGCCGCCGAGCAGCTTGCGGCGCACCCACAGCCCGCGGCGGATCGCGTCGTTGTCGAAGTTGCCGCTCTTCGCGACCAGCCACGACGGCTGGGTCAAGATCCCGGCGCGCTGGTCGCCTGGCAATTCGACCGGCTGATCGGCATGCCATTTCCAATCCGGCGGCAGATTATAGGCGAGGTGGGCGCCGTGGTTCTTGGCGCTGGATCGCTCCGGGGTGCCGTTGCGTTCCGTGTATTGGACAAAGCTGAGCCGGGTGGTGAGCAGCTCCTTCAAGACCTCCTTGTCCCGCTCGTAAAAATAAAGCACGAGCCGGTCGGTGTCCTCGACCAGCGTCTCTGGCGAATGCGAGCGGAAGAGTTCCTCGTCTTTAAACACATCGGCGGCGCCCGCGTATTCGAAGTATTCGCGGAAGAACCCGAGGATGCGCGGCTTGGCGACCTTGCCGTCATCAAGGAGGCGCTGCGCCTGCCCGCGGACTGCCTCTGCCGTCGCCAAGTCGGCTGCCAACAACGCATCGTCCGGGCGCGAGTCGGTCAACGCGTAAGCCAGCGCATAGGCGATCTCGCGGTCGCTGAGGCGCACGCGACCGAATTCGTCGGGCTGGCCCGCACCGCGCTCGGAGCGGTAAACGACCTCGGGATTGAGCATGATGGCGGCGAGCAGATTGCGGAAGCCGAGCAGCTTCCCGTCCTCCGCGATGCTGGCGCGGGCAAATTCGATCAGCCGCGCGGATTCGACCTCGGTCGGCGGGCGGAGGAGGACGCGCGGGAAAAGCCAATCGATCGCCGCGCGGAGCTGCGCGTCCGTCGCCTCTGCCTCGGGCGGATGGACGATGGCGAAGAATTCCTGTGGCGTGCGCGGTCCCTTTTTCGCGCCACCATTATCGGGCGCGACCTCGGTCAAGGACGCGGCGGCAAGCTTCGCATTGGCCATGAGCTGGTTCAGATCGGCACCGCCCAATCGGTATTGGTTGGCGTAATCTTTGAACCCGTGACCGCCCGCGCCCAGCGAGAACGGACGCACGAACGGGGCGTTCTTGTCGAGCGCGCGCATCCGCTCATCGTAAACGGCAGGCCGCACCCTCCACAGCCGCGGCGGCGAAAAGGCGGGCGGTGCCGGGCTTTCGCCAAAGAGCACGTGGTGCGGCACATAGTTCCGTAGCCGGGTCGTTCGAGCTTGTTCTCGGGGGCGTGCCCCGCCTTGACCATCTCGCCGCGAATCCACGCGACCGCCTCCGCCCGCTCTGCCTCGGTGATCTCATCGCCGTCTTCGGGCGGCATCTCGCCGAGCACGAGTTGATCGAGGACCTTCGTCCAATTTTCCAAATCGCTCCCCGCCGCGAGCCGATAGTCGATTCCTTCCAGCGAGATGGCTCCCTTGGGATTCGCGCCGCCGTGGCAGTCGGTGCAGGCATTCTGGAAAAGCGCCTGGACCGGCGGCGCGGCGGCGGCGGCGGAATCGTGGCTGGCGACCAAGGTGAGGAGCGCCGGGATGAGCGGGCGGATCGTCATGGCTTCGGCTTGGTGCGGGCTAGGACAAGGCGGAGCACTTCGCCAATTCGATTGGTACGTCGTTGTTGCTGAGCCGGGTGTAATTCCGAAATCCCGCCCGGCAATTCCCGGCGTGCTGCACCAGGCTCCGCCGCGCAAGACGATGTGGTCGCCGCCTTTTTCGAGGCGCACGAGCGGGTCGGTGCCGCCGGGCAACGTTGGCGCATAGTGGTCGGCGACGTATTCGCTCACATTGCCATGCATGTCGTGCAGCCCCCGGGGATTTGGGGCGTAGCACCGACCGGCGCAGGACCGACGCCGGTCAGGTCGTCGGCGAAATCCGCCGCATAGTGGCACGAGTCGTCCTCGCGCGCAGCGCCGCGTCCGCGAAGTTTCCGTAGCGTTACAAGGTCCTGAACCGAGTCCCCAAACGAATAGGCTCCCGGCTCCCCGGCGCGGCACGCAAACTCCCATTCCGCTTCTGTCGGCAACCGATACTCCCAGCCGTCCGGCATCGCGCCCGCCTTTCGCGCTGCTTCGGCGACGGTCTTGGGTCCCAGGTCGAGCGCGGTGGGACCTTTTACCGCCGTCAGCGGTCGATTCCCGTGCGGGATGAGAATGTCATTACTCGCAAACGAACGCCCGCGGATCCGCTGGTAGTCGGCGAGGGTGAATTCGTATTTTTGCATCCAGAAGCCCTCGCTGATCTCGGCGGGGACCTTTGGCGAATCTCGCGTCTGCGGATCGGAGGCGTCGCCGATCCCCATCGTAAACTTCCCCGGCGGGCACCAGCAGAACGTCAGCCCGAGCGGATCGGTCCACGCATCACCGGGTTTGGGATTCGGGGGCGGCTCATTGCCATCCGCCGAAGGTCGGGCGGCGAGCGATTGACCCGCCGCCAATTCCGATGTCGCCGCCGACCAGCCGCCCAGCGACGCCGCGAGGTCGCGGACCTTGCCGCCGAAATCAAATTCGCGCGGCTTCGGCGAAGGCGGCTTTCTCGGGCGGGGCGGCATACCAGATCATGCCAGACGAGCCATTGCGCAAGATCGGGTTCGATCAGCCCTTCGTCCTCGGGTTTCACCGAGACATGAGGTGCCATGGCATCGAAAAAGAATAGGTGTATCCGCGCACCGGATTTCTCCCGAAAGATCCGGGCGACCTCATCCAGATGGTAGGGGCTATTTCTTTCGCCGCGCGGATGCCGCTGGCGCTTCCGTTAGGATTCCTTCACTTCGGCACCGTCTTCGCCCTTGATCTTGCGCTCGCGCTTCCAGTCAAAGCGCTGCCCGATCCGGCGTAGTAGAAGGCGGCGATCCCGCCGCTCGGGCATGACGAGGCGAACGCTTCCTTTGCGGAGGTCGGCGACATCATCGCGCCGCGCCACGGCCAGCCCCGCCTCCGCCAACGCCCGCTCCGCCGCATCAGCGTGGTATCGCCTGCGGCGCGGATTCCCGCCCTGGTAGTTGGCGTTGGCGATCACCAACGCGCGGAGATCGGTGGCGGCGTTCGCTGGAGTTTGGGAGAGCAGCGCCAAAAGCAACGCAACAAGAGTAGCGGGTAGGCACCGGCGTCGAAATCCGGATTCTCCAACGCCTTCGGCGTTGCCTTCACCTCGCCCTTTCCCCAGGGTGATTACCACAGGCTTTGATGTGGGACGCCTTCGGCGTGGGTGCGACCGAAGTGCCGCCTTTATCGAGGCGTTGCCGATACGATGGAACGCAAGAGATGCCTCGATCACACCGCCGATCATAGCGAGAAGGCGATTGCCCCACATCGCGCCAGCGCGCCGCGATTCCAAGAGATCCAGATCGTCTCGAAATCCCAAATCTGTCGCGCCCAAAACCAGCCAGATCCGGCTCGCCCTCCCTACGCCAAAGGCGTTTCAAAGCAAAGCCCAGGGTAACCACCCTGGGTTCCCGCCGATCCTGATTGCCCGTTACGCCGAAGGCGTTATATAGCCACCGATGCCTCAGTCGCTTTGCCAAAGCTACCTCCACCTCGTCTTTTCGACCAAGGATCGCGCGGCGTTTTTCGCCGATCCCGAACTGCGGAAACGCTGCTTTGCCTACCTTGCCGGCGCTTGCCGGAACATGGGTTCCCCGGCGATGGAGGTCGGGGGCTTCACCGACCACATCCACATTCTTTGCCGCCAATCGAAGACGATTTCGGTGGCTGAGTTGGTCCGCGAGTTGAAACGCCAGTCTTCGAAATGGGTGAAAGAACAGTCGCCCGACCTTCGCGGGTTCTTTTGGCAAAAAGGCTATGGTGCCTTCTCGCTTAGCCCTAACCATGTCAGAGCGGCGACCGATTACATCCGGCACCAAGAAGCGCACCACCGCAAAGAATCGTTTCAAGATGAATTTCGCCGAATCTGCCGGAAATACGGTGCCGAAATCGACGAGCGATACGCCTGGGACTAAACACCGCTCTCCAACGCCTTCGGCGTTGCCTTCATGCCACGCCCTTTCCCCAGGGTGATTACCCTGGGCTTTGATGTGGGACGCCTTCGGCGTGGGTGCGACCGAGGTGCCGCCTTTATCGAGGCGTTGCCGATACGATGGAACGCAAGAGAGGTCTCGATCACACAGCCGATCATAGCGAGAAGGCGATTGCCCCACATCGCGACGGATCGCCGCGATTCCGAATGATCCAGATCGTCTCAAAACCCCAAATCTGTCGCGCCCAAAACCAGCCAGATCCGGCTCGCCCTCCCTACGCCGAAGGCGTTTCAAAGCAAAGCCCAGGGTAACCACCCTGGGTTCCCGCCGATCCTGATTGCCCGTTACGCCGAGGGCGTTATATAGCCATCCCGAGGCGAGGTTTTTGCGGGGCGGGATTGGCATGTCCATCGGGCGGAATCGAAAGTGGATACGGGCGGCCATTAAACTAGCAGTTGCTCCAGCGGACCATCCCCGGCGGCATCGCCTTTGAGCATCGCATCGTGTTGCCCGAAGTAGGCGCGCTGGTCGCCGGCGGCGTGGAGGAGGGTGGTGTAGAGATTGCCGATCTCGCGGTGCCCGGATTCGCCATAGACGGGAACCTCCAGGTAGCGGCCGCCTTTGATCCCGGTGGACTTGCCGGGGAGCAGCACCATCGGCCACTCGCGGCAGCGGCTGTGGTGGCCCTCGGCGGCGTCCGACAGATAAACGATGCAGGTGTTGTCCAGCATCGTGCCATCGCCCTCGGGCACCGCCTGGAGCTTGCGCATGAGACCGGCGATCATCTCGAAGTGGAACTTGCGGATCTTCACTTTCATCTGCTCGGCGGTCATCCCGTTGTAGCTGCCGCCATGCCCGATCCCGTGTTTGCCAAAGTCGATCCCAAGCCCGGTGAACTTGACGCTAAAATAGGGGTTGCCGACGCCCGAGGCGATGGTCACCGCATTGGTCAGCCCGCCGATGAGCGAGGCGGCGGCCAGGTCGAAATGGGCATCGAGCCGGTCGCATTCGACCTCGGACCGAAACTTGTCGCCGATGTCCGGCGCCGCTTTTCGCAGCGTGCCTTCGATCGCGCCGAGCCGGCTCTGGCGCTGCCGCATCTCTTCGTAGCCGCCGAGATGCGCGCCGAGTTTTTCTTTCTCCGCCGCCGGGACCTCGCGCTCCAGGCGCTTTACGTCTTCGATCAAAAAGTCCAACAGGTTCGACTTGGCGTTGAACTCCGCCTTGGACGCCCCGCCGCCCACGCTGCCAAAAAGATGGCCGTAGGCGGTCATCGGCTGGCAGATCGTCGGCATCGGCTGGGCGGCTCCCCACGCGGAGGAATTGTAGATCACATCGTGTTCGGGGCGGTCCGAAATCCCGAGCCCGACATGGGGGAAGACGCCGCCGAGGTGCTTGCCGAGCGCGACATCGACGGTCTCGCCCTTCGGCTGCCCGCTGCTGCCCACCCCGCTCCCGCAGTTGTAAACGCCCAGGGCTCCGAAGTCGCTCGAGTGCCCGCCGCCCGCGACCTTGCCCGACAATCCGTTGACGACCGTGAGCTGTTCCTGGAACTCTTTGACCGGCTGGAGCGCCTCGGGCAAATCCTTGCCGACCAGCGAGGCGTCGATCCCGCCCGAGGTCGGCGTCCGCCCGCCCCCGGCGGTGACCTCGGAGCGCTTCGGAAAACCGAGCGGGGTGACCTGCCGCCATTCGAGCCCGTTGCCCTCGACGACGAAGACAAACCGGGGCGGCAACTTTTGCCCGGCTGCCTGCGCGTGAAGCTGGCGGAGCAGCGGGGCGAAAAAGGCTCCGCCGGCGGTGAGCGAGGCGGTGCGGAAGAATCGGCGTCTGGTGGATTTCATAGCGGTCGGGGTTGGGTGCGCCTCTAGCGGAAGCGTTCGACAAAGTAGCGCTGCCAGTGCGCGATGTGGCATTCCATGGCGGCGCGGGCGGCTCTGCCGTCGCCCGCCTCCAGCGCGTTCAAGATCTCGACATGCTCGGCGTGGGCGGACTGGAGCGAAGCGTAGTCGGTGGCGATGCGGTTGAAGCCGCGGTGCACGAGCCGGTAGCGCCCGATGTCCCGCCGCAGGCGGCCGTTGCCGCAGCCTGCCGCGACGGCGGCGTGGAAGTGTTCGTCGAAGTCCGACCAGCGGCGCATCCAGCCGTCCGCTTCTTCCGTCCGGGCGAGGAGGTCGGATTCCGCCCGCAGCGGGGCGAGCTGCCGCCCGTCCATCCGGCCGGCGGCGAGTTGAGCCGCCGGTCCCTCGAGGATTCTCCGCATCTCAAAGATCTCCCAGAGGTCATCGCAGGTGAACCGGGCGACCTGCGCGCGTCGCCCGGCGGGGTTTTCGACCAGCCCATCCGCGCTCAGCATGCGCAGCGCCTCATGCACCGGCGTGCGGCTGACCTCCAGCTTCTCCGCCCACCGGACCGCGCTCAATACGGTGCCCGGCGGACGCGTCCCGCGCAAGATCCGCTCGAGGATCGCCTCGTAAACCGTCTCCGCCAGGCTCTGCGGCGAGGCGGATGCTTGGGGGCTGGGATGGGCGGGCAGGCTGGGCATAGGGAGATTTTTGCTAGGGTTTGACCATGGCGAGGGCTGGGCGGCTCGCCGCGCGGGAGCCATCCGCCTTCACCCCGACGGCGTAGAGGACGCGCAATCCCGGCTCGAGCCTGATCCCGTCCCTCGTCCACGGCTCGGCGGTCGCTTCGCCGAGCTTCTGGTCGCCATCGAAAAACTCGACCTTCGCATAGTCGCCACCTTTCACCTTCGCCGAAAACACCTGCGGCTCCGATGCCGAAAGATAGCCGCCGTAGCCGAGCCCGCAGGCTTCGGTCCCCCATTTCCCGCCGTGCTTTGAATAGGATAGCTTCGGCGAGGCGATTTCGAGATCCGCGCACGACGAGTGGTATGCCCGCCAAGAAAACGCCGCATAGCGGTCCGGAAACCAAACCGGATACTTCGCGCCCAGCGCCGCCTCGTCCTTCGCCGGGGCGATCGGGTTCCAGCCGCTGATCGGGTCGAAATCCCCGACCCATCCTTCGCTCCGCGTAACCGGGGGCAAGGCGGCCAGCTCGCCGGGATCGGGTATCGATTCGGGCAGCCGGAGCCGGATACAGCGGTCGAGGAAAAGCATGAAGAAATTGAACTTCGAATAAATCCCGTGGCCAAATCCATAAGTGGTCGCCCGGCAACTGAGGTCGGCGGGCGCTTCGCCTTCGTTTTTATAGCGCCTAATCCCATCCCGGAGTTCGCCATTAGAGATTTCCCACGCAAACGCGAAGGGGACGGCGGCGGTCAACTGCGGATATTGCCTCAACCGGTTCGGGAACGAGTCTCCCCAGGCAAGGACGCGCTCCGGCGCACGCGCATAGAGGTCGGCGCAGAGATGCGATCCGTTTTGCCCGAGCCAACCGACGATCGGGACGGTCGCCAGCTCTGGATGCCCCGTCTGTTCTGCCGCGCGCCCGAGGTATCGCAATAACACCCCCATGTCGCCCGGCTCGTGCCCGAGCTTATAGCGACCGTTGCGCTGGTCGTTGTGACCTAAATCGAATTCGAACGGCCACGGCACGGTCACCAGCGCGAAGTTCCACAGGTCCGCCAACTCGCGCGGGTCCGCGCTGTGGAAGACGAAACAGGCAAAGACGCCGCGCACCGCCTTTCCCTCGCCGGGCAGATAGAGGTGGATGCGGTCTTCGATCTCCCGGAATTCAGACCAGGTCGGTTCTGCCCCCAACTTTGCCACCGGCAGCCACCCGGGGGGAAAATCGCCGCTGGCACCTTCCGCCCGGTATCCGGGAACAGACAGCGCCACGATGGCGATGGTGACGGTGGCGATCACACTCTGGAAAACTGAATGCATCGATGCTATTTCTGCATGCAGTTTTTGCCGGCGCAAGAAAATTCGAGTCCAAATTTCCGTGGAGGTATCCCCGGGAAGGCGGAAGCGCCCCTATTTCAGATGCTTGCCGCCGCTCCGCCGGAGGAGGACAAGGTTGCGCCCATAGAGAAACGGCAGGAAACAGCAGCCGAGGATGATCGGCAGCTTGTCGATGTGCAGCGCGTAGATCAGGTTCAAGACGCTGCCCCAGAAGCTGAGGTGCCAGAAGAGCGGCGGGACGACCAGCTTTTTCTCCTTCTCCGAGGTCAGCCACTGGATGAGAAAGCGGGAGCTGAACAAGCCGGCCCCCGCCAGCCCGACCGCCGTCCACGCGACCGAATCGACGTAGAGCCAAGGCATCGAATCGCCGAGAAAGGGTCGGATCAATCCCTCGGGATCGACTTCTGGGTGGGCGAGGAGGGGCATAAAAATCGGGAGCGCGAACCAACCGCTGATGCTGTGGCGCGAGATCGCCCCGCATCGACCGGTCTATCCGCTACAGCGCCGTCGGGATCTCCCGCCCGCCGAGGGTTGCGCCGCCGCCGACGCCGATCTGGTCGCGGACCTTTTTGTTCACGGGTTCGGTGATGACGTCTTTGTAGGTCATCCCGCCGGGGATCATCGGCAGCACGTGTTCGTAGTAGGGCACCATCACGTCGAGGACGTAGGGTTCGTCGGAATCGAGCATCCGCTGGATGGCGGCGTCGAGGTCCTTCTTGTGGATGACGCGCTCGCAGGTCACGCCGAAGGACGCGCACATCTGGACGTAGTCGGGATAGATTTTCGTCTCGTCCTTATGGCTCGGGTCGTATTCGTGCGCCGGATCGCCGAGGAAGGTATGCGCGCGGTTGGAGTCGTATTTCAGATCCTCCCACTGCACCACCATGCCGAGGTGCTGGTTGTTCAGGATGATCGCCTTGGCCGCGAGCTTCTCGACCTTCGCCGTGGCGAGTTCTTGCACATTCATCAAGAACGAGCCGTCGCCGTCGATGTCGACCACCTGGCTTTCGGGGAAAGCCGCCTTCGCGCCGATCGCCGCCGGGTAGCCGTAGCCCATCGAGCCGAGACCCGCCGAGGTGATGAAGCGGCGCGGCTGGTCGAAGTCGTAGTGTTGGACCCGCCCACATCTGGTGCTGCCCCACCCCGGTGGTGATGATCGTGTCGGTGCCCTTGGTCAGGTCGCACAGGCGGCGGACCACATGCTGCGGCTGGATGCACTCGTCCGTCTCCGGATAGGTCATCGGGAATTGCGCCTTCCACTCGTTGATCTGCCGATACCACTCCGGGTAGTTCGACCACTCGCTGCTCTGCCGCTCGTAGCCGGCGGCGGCGAGCAATTGGTTCAGCCGCTGCAGCGCCTCGCGGATGTTGGCGAGGATCGGGAGTTTGACGACCTTGTTCTTGTTGATCTCGGAGTTGTCGATGTCGATGTGCACGATCGTGCCGTGCTCCGCGAACTTCTCGACCTTGCCGGTCACCCGGTCGTCAAAGCGCACGCCGAGGGCGAGCAGCAGGTCGGCTTCATTCACCGCGTTGTTGGCGTAAACCGTGCCGTGCATGCCGAGCCACTTCAGCGAGAGCGGATGCGTCTCCGGGAACCCGCCGATCCCCATCAGCGTGGTGGAAACCGGGATGCCGGTGCGCTCGGAAAACTCGCGCAACTCGTCGTGGGCTTCCCCGGAGATGATGCCGCCGCCCGCGTAGATCATCGGGCGCTCCGATTGCTTGATCAAACCGATCACTTCATTCAACGCGACGTCATCGAGCTCCCGCTCCGGATGGTATCCGCGCAATTCGATCCGATCCGGGAAAACCGGGTGGATCTTGGTCTCCTGCACGTCTTTCGGCATGTCGATCACCACCGGGCCGGGTCTGCCGGTCTGCGCGATGTAAAACGCCTCCTTCACGATGCGCGGGATGTCATTCGGATCGGTCACCAGATAGCTGTGCTTCACCACCGGCAGGGTCACGCCAAAGAAATCGGTCTCCTGGAAAGCGCCGCGCCCGATCATCGTCTGCGGCACCTGCCCGGTGATGCAGACCAGCGGCGTCGAATCGAGAAACGCATCGGCGATGGCCGTCACCATATTGGTCGCGCCGGGACCCGACGTCCCCATGCAGACGCCCGCCTTGCCCGTCGCCCGCGCGTAGCCTTCGGCGGCGAACGACCCGCCCTGCTCGTGCCGCGGCAGGATCGTCCGGATCTTCTCGCTCCGCGTCAGCGCCTGGTGGATCGGCATCGACGCCCCGCCCGGATAGGCGAAAATAACATCGACCCCCTCGCGCTCGAGGCACTTGACGAGGACCTCAGCACCAAACATCGCTTCGCCGACTTTTTTGGCATCGGCGGACTTGGCGGCGGGGGCGGTGGCGGCGGGAGCGGATTGGGCGCTCATAGGGTCTTGATAATTAGGCTGTTTCTTTGGTTGGCGACATTTTCATCCCGGCGCAAACCGGGAAAAAAGGAGGGGGACAATAGCGATCTTTTGCGGCCTGGCAAGTCGCGACCTTTCCGGCGCATTGCCTCATTGAAAAAGACACCGAAGGCCAGGGGCCTGGGGCGCGCGCATTGCCTCATTGAAAAAGACACCGAAGACCTTGGGCCTGGGGCGCGAGAGAGCGCCCCGGACGCAACCCCTTGGTCGTTCAGCCTCCCGAGCGCGATTCATCGCCACCACCGCAGGTCGCTGACCAATTTTGGCGATTATAGTTTTCGCCAAATTCTCCTCTCGATTCGCAGAATTGAACCATTTTCTTTTTCACCTTGCGGAGGAAATCAAAGTCCCTTAAGGGTGTCCGCCCTTCGCCCCGGGGCGGGCAGGTCACAGGGCACCTAACCCACTTATTATCAACTCTAAAGAATCACTTCCATGGCTAAAAAAGCTGCCGAGAAGAAGGCCGCCGCAGGCGGCGGAAAGGCGAAAAAGCCCGCTGCCAAGAAGCCAGCGGTAAAAAATGCGCCCGCTAAAAAGCCTGCTAAGCCTGCTGCCCCCAAGACGGCAACCGCCAAGAAGGTCCCTGCGAAAAAAGCTGCCGCCACGAAAAGAAGTCCCGCAACCGCCCCGAAGACCGCATCGAAAAAGAAGGCAACGCCAAAGACCGCTGTGACGAAGAAGTCACCAACAAACCCGCCGAATTCCGAAGAGAGAATCTTCCCCGAACGGTAAAAAGGAGGCGAAAGTCGCCAAGCCGACTGGCTTTGTCCTGAAGCAGCAGCAAAAACTTACCGAACTGCGGGATCACCTCATCGACCAAGCCTACCAATGCATTACCGCCGACAACCTGCGCAACCGGGCGGAGGGCAGCGAAGCCAGCGCATTTGGGATGCACCAGGCGGACGCGGGCAGCGATGCCTACGACCGGATTTCGCCCTCAGCCTCCTCTCGAAAGAACAGGACGCGCTCTACGAGATCGAAGAGGCGCTCAAGCGCATCGACAAGGGCACCTACGGCGTCTGCGAGATGTCGGGCGAAAAGATCCCGCATGCCCGGCTCGAAGCGATCCCGTTTGCCCGTTTTACGATGGAGTGCCAAGAGCAAATCGAGAAGGAGATGGAGATCTCCGGCTATCGCCGGGTGAGCGACATGCTCTTCGGGACAGCCGAAGACCGCGCCGGCGACGAAGATGGAGATTCACTTGATGACGACAATTAATCTGCTAAGATACCCGCCCCAATGCCACGAGACCTAATCATCCTTGAATGCACCGAGGCGAAAGCCGAGGGCAAACCGACCTCCCGCTACGTCTCCACGCGGAACAAAAAAAGCCTGCGCACGCCCGGCCGCCTCGAGAAGGTGAAATTCAATCCCTTTTTGAACCGCCGCACCCTGCATCGCGAGATCCGCTAGAGATTGAGCCAACACCAGACCGCCTAGATAAAAAATGGAGCCCAAGACCAAAGAGCGCCTCATCAGTTTCCGGAAAAACAACCGGAAGATGCCCCGCCGCCGCCTCGACCTGCCGGCCGAGAAAATCACGTTTATGAATCCGGAATTCCTCGCGAGGTTCACCTCGGAGACCGGCAAGATCCTGCCGCGCCGCATCACCGGGATTTCCGCCAAATTGCATCGCCGCGTCACCCGCGAGGTGAAGCGCGCCCGGTGCCTGAACATGCTGCCCTAATTTGCGCTGAGGCTGCCCTAGCCGGTCGCCCCGGAGCGAACATCGCATCTTCGAGGAAGGCTTGCCCCGCCCCGGGCAAGCCTCCTTTTTCTTTCTGGAGATCACATTTTCAGCCCTAAGCCAGTCGCCGCGAGCCGCTGCCATGCAAGACCTTAAGGACACCCAGAGCGAACGCGACAGCCGAAACGTCCCGATCGACCGCGTCGGCGTAAAGGGGCTGCGCTATCCGGTCCGCGTGCGGGACAAGGCGAACGAAGTCCAGCATACGGTGGCGACCGCCGCCCTAGCCGTCGATCTGCCCCACCACTACAAGGGGACCCACATGAGCCGCTTCATCGAAGTGCTCAACTCACACGGCCCCGAGCTAGACGTGCGCGGCATCGCGGCGATCCCCCAAGAACTGATCCGGAGGCTCGATGCCTCCCAGGCGCACATCGAGATCCGGTTCCCGTATTTCATCCAGAAGAAGGCTCCGCGGACCGGCGCGCCGGGGATGATGGACTACGGCGTAGTCTTCCAGGTCAATGCGGTTCGCGGCGGCGAGACCGATTTTGTCCTGACCGTCGAAGTGCCGGTCGCCACGCTCTGCCCCTGCTCGAAGGCGATCAGCGAACGGGGCGCGCACAACCAGCGCGGGATCGTGACGTTTTCGGTCCGCTTTCGCGAGCCGATTTGGATCGAAGATCTCATCCGCTTAGTAGAAAAGTGCGCGAGCTGCGAACTCTACAGCGCGCTCAAACGCCCCGACGAAAAACACGTCACCGAGCGTGCCTACGACAACCCGGTTTTCGTCGAAGACCTCGTCCGCAACGTCGCCGTCCGCGCCCGCGACGACGCCAACATCTCCTGGTTCCGGGTCGAGGCGGAGAATTTCGAATCGATCCACAACCACAACGCCTATGCCGTGGTCGAATCGGGCGAAGCCGAGAAATAGGTCTCCGTTCGCCTAGCACCTAAGGTATCCATCCGTTTTGGATCGGAACCCCAGCCGCCGTGAAGGCATCGGCAACATTTCTGGGCGATAAACAAGGCGGCAATCGGATCGCCGGTCCCTCAGGCGGGATGACGAGCCACAGGTAGTAGGTTCCCTCCCGCGCCTCCGCCAACAATTCATCGAAAGCTGGATGGGGTAACGTCACATCGGCGAGGAACGGAACGACCTCCCGCGAATTGAGAAGTTCGCGGATCGACGCGGCTGGTTGGCATTCTCCTCCCAAGACTGACCACAGATTGATCTTGCCCAGCGGCTCCCAGTCGTTGTCGGCCACCACCAAGACCGGAAATCCCGATTCTCGGCAGCGGACCACCGCCTCCGGCGTAAAGGGAATCCAGCGGACTCCGCTCCGTTCGATCACCTCGCCCGGCAATGGCGGCAGGTCGCGGGCGGCGAGGTCGCGCGGATCGAGGCGGCTCCGCGCTCCGGCGTTCCCAGCCAAAAGCCGGGGCGAGCACCGACGCCAATCCGGCGAGAGCGAGGATCGGCGCGAGGATCTCATAGGCTCAGAAGCGTGAAACGCGGAACGACACCCGCCTGTTGGAACGCCTCTTTGACGATCCCAGCGGTCATCATGACTTGCGGCAATCGGATCGCCGGTCCCTCGGGCGGGATGACGAGCCAGTAGGGAGTGCTGCCCTCCTGCGATTCGAAAAGCAACGACCGACGACCGATCAAATTCGGTGCAATCCGCATAAATCGGAACGATGCGCCGCCGGTTAGGAGTTCCCTCAGTTGCTCCGAAAGGAGACCTTCCTTTGGAAAGCCATCGATCATTCAACACGGTATAGATCCCAGTCGGCGGAGACCCTAAGCAGAACCGGTTTGCCCAACCGGCGGCGCGGACGACCGCCTCCGGCGTAAAGGAATCCAGCGGACTCCGCTGCGTTCGATCACTTCGCCGGGCAATGGCGGCAGAGCGCGAGCGGCAGGCGCGGATCGAGGCGGCTCCGCGCTCCGGCGTTCCCAGCCAAAAGCCGAGGGCGAGCATCGACGCCAATCCGGCGAGTGCGAAGATCGGCGCGAGGGATTTCATCTGAGGCTAAAAGCTCGATGACGAACTGCCGAGGACGCCGGCCTGCCGGAAAGCCTTGATGACCGTTCCAGCGGTCTGAATCTGCGGCAGTTGGACGGCGGGACCATCAGGCGGGATGACCAGCACAAAGGGGATGCCGCCTTGTTTATATTCGAACAACGCTTGGTCGATCACCGGATTCGGCACCGTCCAATCGGCGAGCATCGGGATGATGTCGGTGCGGGCGAGAATTTGCTTTAGTCTATCGGAACCAACTTCGTCGAAAGAAACTCTTTCGTTCGTTTTGCACTGCAGTCACCAATCGGCGGTGAAGTCGATGAAAACGGTCCGTTTTTTCTTCCTGTGTTGCACAAGGCGCTCCGGGGTGAAGACCTCGAACTCGATGCCGTGTTTGACCACGGTCGGAGCCAGGTCAGCCGCCACCGCCCGCTGGCTCCAACCTTGGGCACCGAACCAGATCATCCCGCCGAGGCACAGGGCGAGCCCGATCCAGCCGGCAGATTTTTTCGCGGGCTTGGCGACGGGCGTGACCCAGCGGCCGTAAATCCAGACGCCAAACGCCCCGACGATGAGACCGGCGAAGATCAGCGCCATACCATCGACGCCGGTGATCTTTCCAAAGACCCACAGGAGCCAAACGCAAGTCGCCACGAGCGGGAAGGCCATGAATTGTTTGAACGTTTCCATCCACGGACCGGGGCGCGGCAGCTTCTGGATCAGCGCCGGGAAAAACGATAGCAGCACATAGGGTAAGGCGATCCCGATGGCGAGGAAAGTGAACACGACAAACGTGAGGTAGGCGGGTGCCGACAACCCATAGCTGAGCGCCGCCGCCATGAATGGACCGGTGCAGGGCGTGGCGACGACCACGGCGAGGATGCCAGAGAAGAATGACCCAGACACAGGCTAGTGTTTCTTCGCGCCCGATCCGACCGAGGTCAGCGAGGTGCCGATCTCAAAGACGCCCGCGAGGCTGAGGGCGAAAATGAAGAGGACGGCGATCATGAAGAAGGAAGACCGGGTTCTGGAGCTGGAAGCCCCAGCGAACATTCGGGTCCACGAATGCGCGAACCAGAAGGAGGGCGCCGACCAGGACCCAAAGCGAACTGACTACCCCAGCACCAAAGACCAGCCCATGCTTCCTAATCGTTGCCCTATCCTCGCCGGCCTGCTGGACAAAGCCCATTATCTTAATCGCCAAGACCGGAAACACGCAGGGCATCAGGTTTAGGACGATTCCTCCAAGCAAGGCGAGCACCAAGATGGAGAGCAGCTTATTTTCGCCGAGTTCTCCTCCCTCCGCTGACTGGGCAGTGACCTCCTGGTCGGTTTCACCCAACTCCACCTTACCCCATGAGACAATCTCCTTGATCAACGCCTTCCGCTCCTCGGTGAGCACGTTTGGCGGAATCGCGCCGCCTAAGCTCGGCGTCGTCGCTGGAGCCTCCTCGCCGGTTTGCGTCTCGCCGCCGCCGGACGCCATGGCCTCCGGCTCGGCTCCCTCGGTCGCGAGGTAATACGCCGCAGGCTCGCCGCCCTCGAACGCATCGGGTTCGACGATGAGGAAGCCGCCGATGGGCGGCAGCGCGGCACCATCCGCCAGTGCCGACTTGAGCGTCAGCTTCAAGGTGCGCGCGGATTCGTCGAACTCGGCGCTCTGCTCGGCGTCGGCGTCGGCGATGTTTTGGGCAGAGGGCACGAAGTGGGCACGGTCCACCGGCACCTCTGTGCCATCGGGCACTTTCGCCGTGACCGTGAGAACCTCACCATCGACCGCCGCCGTCGCCATCCAGAGCGGTGCGCCGACCTCGCTCCGCGCGACGGCGTCTTTGATCGCCTCGGCTTCGGCGCTCGGCTTGGCGTCGCCGGCCACCGCGACCGGGAGCTTCAGCGTGACCGCAGCTTTTTCCTGCACGCAGCTTTCTTTGCAGACCTGCCACTTTGCCGCGCCGCTGAAGGTCACCGATTCGCCAGCCAAATCGTCCGGCGGCGTGATGAGGATCGGGTGGATGGCGACGCCGGAATAATCGTGGGTCGTGCTTTTGATCCCGCCGCCGTAGTCGGTCACCCGGATGTGCGGGGCGGGAAAGCGGAGCGGTCCAGCGGTGAATCCGCCGGGCAGGGTGAGCTCGATAGTCGGCGGCTGACCGGTGCCCGGATTGCTGAAATACGTGTGCCAGCCCTCCGCGATCTCCAGCTTCAGCGCCGCGTAGAATGGCTTGCCCGGCTCGACCGAATCCACCTCCGCGATCAGCGACGCTTTGGCAAAATTCGCGCCGTCCGCTGGCGCACCGAACCCGCCGCCGAGATCGAATTGGGCGGCGGCAGGCAGGGCGGCAGCGAGAAAGGCGAGGGCAGCAGTGGTAAATCGGCTCATGGGCGTAGATTGGCGTTAGATGGTAGCGAACCCGATGCGGCACGCACCCGGTAAATTGTCGGCGGGAAAGCCGCTCCCTTACGCGGTTGCGCGAATCCCCCAGCACAGCGGCCGCCCGATTCCGGTTGCGAATCGCGCCGATCCGCCGATTGCTTCCCTCCCCCGTTAGATCGCGATTTGCGCGCGGGGGCGAAGCCAAAAACCATGAGCGAAAAACGGAAAATCCTCGTCACCTCCGCGTTGCCTTACGCCAATGGCCCGATCCACCTCGGGCACCTCGTCGAGTATCTGCAAACCGACATCTGGGTGCGGTTCCAGCGGCTGCGCGGGCACCGCTGCGTCTATATCTGCGCCGATGACACCCACGGCACCGCCATCATGATCCGCGCCCAGCAGGAAGGGCGCACGCCGGAGGAAGTGATCGCCGAGGCGAAGGTGGCGCACGAATCCGACTTCGCCCGCTTCGGCGTTTCGTTCGACTATTTCGGCTCGACCAACTCGGCGGAAAACCGGCAGATCTGCGACGAGATCTGGGCGGCGCTGCGCAAGGCGGACATGATCGCCGAGAAGGAGGTCGAGCAGCTCTACGACACCGAGAAGGGCACCTTCCTCGCCGACCGGTTCGTGCGCGGCACCTGCCCGAATTGCAAATCCCTCGACCAGCCGGGCGACAACTGCGGGAAGTGCGGCGCGACGTTTTCGCCCGCCGACCTGATCGATCCGGTCAGCACGCTGTCCGGCACGCACTAGAGGTCCGCAGCGCGACCCATCTCTTCGTGCAAATCGAAAAGATGCACGGCTTCCTCGATGAGTGGACGCAGACGCCCGGCAAGCTGCCGCCGGAGAGCGCGAATTACCTGAAAGGATTTTTCCTCAAAGAGCCGTCAAGGACTGGGACATCTCGCGCCCCGCGCCCTACTTCGGCTTCGAGATCCCGGACAGCCCCGGCAACTTTGGTATGTCTGGTATGACGCGCCGATCGGCTACATCGGCGCGACGCTGGCGTGGTGCCAGGCGACCGGTGAGGACTTCGACGGCTGGTGGCGCAACAACGCCGAGATCCACCACTTCCTCGGCAAGGACATACAGTATTTCCACACCCTGTTCTGGTACCAGCGATGCTCAAGACCGGCTTACCACGCTGCCGGAGCGCGTCCACATCCACGGCTTCCTCGGCGTGAACGGCGAAAAGATGTCGAAGTCCAAAGGCACGTTCATCCGCGCCGACAAGTATCTGGAGCACCTCGACCCCGCCTACCTGCGCTACTACTACGCGGCGAAGCTGAGCAGCAAGATCGAGGACCTCGACCTGAACACCGAGGAATTCATCGCGCGGGTCAACGGCGAGCCGCTCGCCAAGGTCGTGAACCTGGCCAGCCGGACGGCGCGCTTTGTCAAAGACACCGGGCTGTCCGCCGAGTATCCGGACGACGGCGGATTGTTCGCCGAATTCGCCGCCGCCGGGGACCCGATCGCCGCCGCGTATGAGGCGGGCGACTTTTCCAAGGCGATGCGCCTGATCATGGAGCTGGCGGACAAGGCGAATCCGTATGTCGAAAACAACGCGCCCTGGGAACTGCGCAAAGACGAGTCGAAGGCGCAGCAGCTCCAGGACGTCTGCACGGTGGCGCTCAATCTCTTCCGCCAGCTCGCCATCTACCTCGCGCCGGTCCTCCCCGATCTCGCCGAGAAAGCCGGCGCGCTCCTCAATGCGCCGGTCGCGCATTGGTCGGACGCGCAGACGCCGCTCGCCGGCACGCCGGTCGCGAAGTTCGAGCACATGATGCAGCGGGTCGATCCCAAGAAAGTCGAAGCCATGATCGAAGAAAGCAAAGAAGACCTCCAGCCGGCCGGAGGCGCCGGCACCGCCGCCGATCCGGCATTGCCCGAGGATGGCGGAGCCGCGCTCGAAGCCGAGCCGATCGCCGATCAGATCACGATCGACGATTTCCTAAAGGTCGATCTGCGCGTCGCCCGCGTGATCGAAGCGAAGGAAGTGCCCGAAGCCCGCAAGCTGGTCCAGCTCACGCTCAGCCTCGGCGGCGGCGAGACGCGCAATGTCTTCGCCGGGATCAAAGCCGCCTACGAGCCTGCGCAACTCGTCGGGCGGCTCGTCGTCATGGTCGCGAACCTCGCGCCGCGGCAGATGAAATTCGGCACCAGCGAAGGCATGGTCATCGCCTCCGGTCCCGGCGGCAGCGACGTGTTCTTGCTCTCGCCCGACACCGGCGCGGTGCCCGGTCAACGCGTGCATTGAGGGGGATCCACCCCCGGCGCTACTGGTCGCCCTTGGGATCGATGAGCGGCGCGATAACCTCTTTCCACATGGCATAGCCTTTCGCGGAAAGGTGCAGGCCGTCGTCCAGAAAGAGATCCTCCGGCGGCGGCTGGGATGCTTTGAGCATCGGCGCGGCTATGTCGGCGAAGGCGAGACCTTCGCCCTTTTCGCTAAACTCTTTGATCAGGTTGTTGGCCTTCTCCATCTCGGGCCACAGGTTCCAGCGCTTGCGGCTCGGTTTGATCGCGATGTAAACGAGGCGCGCGCCCGGCAATTCGGCGCGGACCTTGGCGACGAATTTTTGGTAGTCCGCGAGCACGCGCTCCGCCGATTTGCCTTTGGCGATGTCGTTGTCGCCCGCATACATGAGGATCGCCCGCGGCGCGTGTTTGATGGCGAGCAGATCGGCGTGCTCGACCGAATCGGAGACCTCCGACCCGCCGAAGCCGCGGTTGAGCGCGCCGAGATCCGGGAACGAATCGCCGAGCTTCCACATCCGGATGCTCGAGCTGCCGACGAAGACGACGCCGCCTTTCGGGAACGGCTTTTCCTCGTCCGCCTTGGCAAACCGCTCCATGTCCGCCGCCCAGCGCCCCGCCTCAGCCTTCGCTGGCTCGGCGCCTTGGCCCCGGGCTTGGGTTTCTTGGTCTTGGGTTTCTTGGGCTTGGGCGGGCGACGCGGTCAGCCCGAGGGCGATGGAAAGCGAGAGGGCGGCGAGGAGTCGGGGTGCGGTCATGGTATCCGCTACCCGCCGCCTGCGGTCACCGCAAAAGGATTTGTCGCGCGGCTAGAACGGCCAGAAAACCGGGATGAGGATGATGGCCGCCACCCACAGCAGGAGGTTGAGCGGGACGCCGATCTTCGGGAAGTCGGAGAACCGATAGCCGCCGGCTCCGAACACGTAGGTGTTGGTCTGGTAGCCGATCGGGGTGGCAAAGCTGGCGCTCGCCCCGAACATGATGGCGACGACGAACGGGCGCGGATCGACATCCATGCCGGCGGCGATGGAGATCGCGATCGGGGTGAGCAGGATGGCGACCGCGTTGTTGGTGACCACCTCGGTCAGGACCGAGGCGAGCAGGTAGATGACGGCGAGCACCGCGACCGGACCGAAGGGAGCCAGCACGCCAGCCGCCGATTCGGCGACGAGCCTGGCCGCGCCGGTGTTCTCCATCGCTTGCCCCAGCCCCAGCATCCCGAAGATGATGAACAAGATCGGCCACTCGATGCTGCGGTAGGCTTCGCGCGGATCGACACACCCGGCGACCATCACGAAGACCGCCCCGACGAGCGCGGCGGTCAGGATCGGCACGCCGAAGGCGGCGGCGACGACCACGGCGAGGATCGCGGCGATGGCGACCGGTGCCTTCCGGCGGCGGAATGGCCGCTCGACCTCGTCGTTGAGGAAGATGATGTCTTCCTCCCGCGCCTCGAAGCGCCGCAGGTTTTCCTCGGGTCCCTCGATCAGGAGCGTGTCGCCGAGCTGGAGCGGGACCTCGGCCAGGCGCTCTTGCAGGTTGGCCCCTTTGCGGTGGAGCGCCGCGACCACGACGCCATAGCGGCGCCGCAGCCCCAGGGTGGCGAGCGTCTTGCCGGCGAATTCCGAATGCGGGCCGACCATCGCCTCGACCATCTTGACCGCCCCGGCGCGATCGCTGCCCTCGCCTTTCAAAAACGTCAGGCCGGTCGATTCCGCGATCTCCGAGATCCCCCGCGCTGACGCCTTGAGCACGATGGTGTCGCCTTCGGCAAGGACGAGCTGGTCGAGCGGGACGTCCTCGATCCGCTGGCCGGCGCGCACCACGTAGAAGACGCGGAAGAGCCGGCTCTTCCACAGCTCGGTTTCGCCCAGCGGCATGCCGGTGACCTGCGCGCCCTCCCGCACCTCGGCGGTCGTCAAAAAATCCCTCGTGTCCTCCGATCCGAGCAGCGACGACACCGTGTCCCGGTCGGGCAGGAGACGCCGCCCGATGGTGAAGAGATAGGCGGATCCGATGAGGGCGTAGACGATCCCCAGCGGCGTGATCTCGAAAACCCCGAACGGCTCGATGCCTTGTTCGATCGCGACGCTGCGCACGAGGATGTTCGTAGAGGTGCCGAAGATCGTCAGCGTGCCGCCGAGGATGGAGAGAAACGAGAGCGGGATCAGGAGGCGGGACGCCTTGAAGCTGGACGAGCGGGCCAGCCCGATGACGACCGGCAAAAAGACGACGACCACCGGCGTGTTGTTGATGACGGCGGAGAGCGGCACGACCAAGAAGGCGAGCAGGGCGAGGGCGCGCAGCTCGCTCTTGCCCGCCGCCTTCTGGAAAAGCTGGGCCAGCTTTTCGATCACGCCTGTCCGGGTCAAGGCGGCGCTCAGGATGAACATCGCCCCGATCGTCAGCGGCGCGCTCGACTGGAATACCGCGCCGATATCATCCGCACCGAGCATGCCGAGCACGGCGCAGAGGGCAAAGGCGGCGAGGGCGACGAGGTCGGGCGGCAGCCATTCTTTGACGAAGAAGGCAAAGGTTGTCGCGAGGATCGCGAACACCGCGATGAGATGGAAGGTTTCCATGGTGGGGGCGAAAAGGTTGGGGGGCGTCAGGGCTTCAGCGGCTTTCCGACCAGCCAGTTGAGGAACCCATCGTGCGGATCGGCAGGATGCTCGGGGCGCGCCTCCTCCTCGGCGGCGGCTCCCCCGGCGGCGGCTCCGCCCGGCGGCAGATCGGATGCCGCACCAAGGTCCGGCGTCACGCCGTCGCGCTCCATCTTGCGCAGCGTCACCGCCACCACATCCGCCAGCGTGTAGCGGTCGAGGATGCCGGCCAGCGCGTTGCGCACATCGATCATCAACATACGCAGCCCGCAGTGATCTTCATCCGGGCATGAGCATTTCTCGTAGGCGGAATCGCTCGCGCAGCCGATCGGGGCAAGGCGGCCATCGATCACCCGGATGACCGCGCCCATTTTGATCGATTCCATCGCCTGCGCCAGCCGCACCCCGCCCAGCTTTCCGCGCCGGCTTTCCACAAATCCCGCGCGCCGCAGGTCCGCCAATATGTTCTCCAAGAACTTAAACGGCAGCTTCTCGCTCTCCGCCAGCATGGCGACGGACACGACCTCCCGCCCGAACCGG
>JAWLBD010000048.1:0-52048 GCA_041395145.1 Verrucomicrobiales bacterium
GCGAAGGGAGGGCACGGCTGCCCGCTATCATCGCCCGATTTCGCCAGATTTCATGGCGAAATCGGCTCCCGCGCGCCCGCTTGCCGGGTAGGGACGCCTCGCCGAGGCATCCGCAATCATTGGCGTGCGCCGCCGGTCAATGGGGGAGGCGGTTTGGCTGGGGCTCTATCGCTGCCGTTGATCAATCGGTTGGCTTGACGATGGGCGGCGTTTGATTGCCCGACAGCGCTCCTTACCCCATCGGCAATTCAGGGATTCCAAAGGGAGAGGCGGCGCAGGATCACCAGTCTAGGCCTCAACTGCGGGGAGGTTCACAAAGCCAGCCGGAGCCGAAAAGGCCACTGGAGGATGAGCCAGAATCAAGTCGAGCTGCCCGCCTGCAGCTCTCACCCTCCGGGATCCGCTGCGCCCCGTCCAAAAAGCCTCGCGCCGACGGCTTTTTTGCCTCGTGCGCCGGGCGATGGCCGACGCCTGGCTGTCCGGGCAAGGAGTCCCGCATCTAACAGAACACTGGGTCGCCATCCGCTATCCCGGCGGCCCGAAAGGCTCCAAAGGATAGCATGGCGGATCGGAACCGCCCGCCGCCCGCCGGGCGATGTGGCGGGCATGTGGATCGTGGTTGACCGCGCGCGGCTGGGGCTGATGTTCCCCCATGAGCAAGAAGCCTGCCGCCGCCGTTTTCACCTGGATGCTCGAAGGACTCAAGGTCGCCATCGCCTACTGGCTGGCCTCCGCCCTGCCGTCGCTGATCGGGTGGTTTGTGTTTCGCGTGCTCGCCACGGTGGCGGACCGGTTGATCGGGGAGGGGACCGCCGGGGCGATGGCGGTGAAGGTGGGATGCGGCGCGGGCCTGGCGTTGCTGGGGCTGGCGCTGTTCGGGCGGATTTTTGCCGGGATCTACGGCGACCGGAGCTGGCGGCGCGCGGCCGGGTAGCCGACCCCGCGCTTTCTGAGTCCACGCCGCCTGCCATCGGCTACGGCGAATTCTGCGACGCTGCATCCGCCACGCGGTTGAGGGGGCCCGCCAGAGTCCTGCGCCACGAGGATGCCCTCGCCTTCGCGGCTGGTGGCAGAACGAGGCGAAACAGGGGGGCGACCTATTGTGGCGCGAGCGCCGGGCTGGTTGGGTGGCGGCGGTCCCGCTTCGCTGGATTCTGGCAGGGTTGTTCTGCGTGGGAGGGGCGCACGGGGGAGCGCCTTTCCGAGGCAATTCGGGATTGTTCCGGGTAACCCGCCCCGGCTATGCGTAATCCTTTACGTCAAAGAACTGAAGCATGTCCGCCAAAATCGACCCGGCACTCCACAAGGAGAAAAAGCCCGAATGGATCAAGGTCCGCCTGCCGCGCGATCCGTTTTCTGATCCACCAAGGGGCTGGTCTCCGACCTGCGCGCACACCGTGTGCGAGGGAGCAATGCCCGAACCGGTGGGAATGTTGGAGCGCGAGGACGGCGACGTTCATGATCGCGGGCGACCGCTGCACGCGGGCGTGCGGGTTTAACGCGGTGAAGACGGCGAAGCCCGTTGCGCTGGAGCGGATGAGCCGGAGCGGGTGGCGGAGGCGGCGCGCGGACTGACTCGGGCATGTGGTGATCACGGCGGTGGCGCGGGATGATGTCGCCGATGGCGGGGCGGATCACTTTGCCCGGACTGATCGAGGCGGTCCGCGCGAGCCAGCCCAAGATCGTGATCGAGATCCTGGTGCCCGATTTCAACGGCAAGGACGATGCGCTGGAGACGGTGATGGACGCCCGGTGCGCACATTTTTAACCACAATCTGGAGACGGTGCGCCGCCACCGCTGGTCCGGTCCCGCGCGAAATACGAGCGCTCAGCTCGTCCTGAAGCGCGCCCGCGAATGGCGCGCGAGCGGGAGCGGCTGCGCGACGAAAAGCGGGCTGATGCTCGAGCTGGGGAGACCGAGGCGGAATTGATGGAGGCGCTCGACGACCTGCGCGCCGACGTCACCGTGTTGACGCTCGGGCAATACCTGCGCCCGTCCTTAAGCACCTTCCGGTCGTCGATTACATCCATCCTGAGACGTTCGACCGGTATCGTGCGATCGCTTTGGAAAAGGATTCCGGCACGTCGCTTCCGGTCGCTGGTCCGCAACTCGTATCACGCGGCGGATTTCAAGCCGGAGCTGGACCCGGGAGGCGTAGTGCTTTTGGAAGGCGTAGTGCTTTTTGCCCGATCTTCGCGCCCGAATCGGGCTGTGGAGGCGGTGATTTTTTGCCCAGAGATTGGGGCTGGGGATCGTTAGGTGATCGGGCGGGGCGGTGTTTTCCGCTTGCTTCGGTGAGCGCCCTGCTTTCTGCGGTCCCCCTACCAGCGGTAAGCGATTTGCGACTGCCGCTAATCTTTCCCCCAGTTTTTTCAAACTTCCGATTACTGCCGTGTATTCGAACGAAGGTGCTGCCTTCTCGAAGTCTTGGTCGACGCCTCGCTTGTCACCAACGACGATATCAGGAAACCGCCCGATCCCAGGCACGGGGCACCGAATCCGTCGTGGATGTGCTGACCCGCATGGGGCTGGTCACCGACATCGACGATCGCCCGGACTACCGCCTACCAATCCGGCATAGATTCGTGGACCTCGCCGTCGTCCTGCCCCCAGCCCGACGCGATCCCTGCGGTGACCAAGGACATCGCCAAGCGCTATAAGATTCTGCCGATTAACTTCGAGGGCGCGACCCTGACCGTGGCGGTCACCAATCCATTCGACTTCGAGACGCTGGACAGCCTTCCGTTCGTCCTCAAAAACGAACTCCAATTCGTCTGCGCCACGCCCGAGCAGATCCGGCAGAATTTCTGACCTACTACGGTGACGAGGAGGATTTGAAAGCATCGATTGACGGGCAAGGCGTAGAGTTTGGCGAGGCTTCGAAGCGGGCGACAGTATCGCCGATCATCCGGCTGGTCTCCAACATGCTGATGGAAGCGTTCAAGGGGCGGTCGTCGGACATCCACATCGAGCCGCTAGAGAAATCGCTGCGCATCCGCTACCGGATCGACAGTGTCTTGCACGAGATCGACAACCACCCGCGCTCAAGCTCCACACCGCCGTCATCGCCCGGATCAAAATCGCGGCCGGGTCAGTCAGGCATCGACGAAAGCGCCTGCCGCAGGACGAGCGCATCCAGGTCAAGTCAGCAGCGCGAGCTGGACCTCCGGTTTCCACGATCCCGACCAACCACGGCGAGAGCGTGGTCATGCGTATCTTGGACAAATCCGGGCTGAAGCTCGGGCTCGCCGAACTCGGCTTCCTGAGCGACGACGAGGAAACCTTCGATGGTCTCATCCGCCTGCCGGACGGCATCCTGCTGGTCACCGGACCGACCGGATCGGGTAAGACGACCACGCTTTACGCCTGCCTGAACACGATCAACAAGCCGGACCGCAAGATCATCACGGTCGAGGATCCGGTCGAATACCAGCTCGACGGGATCAACCAGGTTCAGGTGCGCGAGGACGTCGGCATGACGTTCGCGGCGGCGCTCCGCTCGATCCTCCGCCAGGCGCCCAACATCATCATGATCGGGGAGATCCGGGACTTGGAGACCGCGTCGATCGCGATCAACGCCTCGCTGACCGGCCACTTGGTGTTCTCCACCCTGCACACCAACGACGCGCCGAGCGCGGTCGCCCGTCTCGCCGACATCGGGGTCAAACCGTTCCTCGTCTCCTCGGCGGTCCGCGCGATCATGGCGCAGCGCCTTGTCCGCAAGCTGTGCAAAGAATGCAAGGAACCCGGATCGATGACCCAGACGGAAATGCGCGCGCTGGGCATCGACCCGATCCAGCTCGCCGACGCCACCATCATGGGGCCGAAGGGTTGCCAGACCTGCCGCGGCACCGGATTCCGCGGGCGTCTCGCGGTCATCGAAGTCTTCAAGGTGGACGACGAGGCGCGCCACATGATCAACCAAAACCTGAGCACGCCGCAGCTCCGCAAGCGCGCCCGCGAGTTGGGCATGCGCACGCTGCGTGAGGATGGCGTCCGCAAGGCATTGGCGGGCATGACGACGGCGGGCGAGGTCATCAAAGTGACCATGTCCGACAGCCACTAACGCCCCCCAATCCCATTTCCCCCAAGCATTTTACCCCTTTTCCCCGATGAATCCCGAACAAGTCCTCGATCTTTTTGTGGGGCGCGGTCTGATCACCGGCGCGCAGCGGTCGGACATCATGAACGAGCTGCTCAACAGCGGCAAGAGCGTGATCGAAGTCCTGATCAACTACGGCATCCTCGAGAGCAAAGACCAGTTCTACGCCACGCTCGCCGACGAACTGGGCACCGACTACTTCGACCTGTCGCGCTTTGAGCCGCCGCCGGAAGTCCTCGCCCTGATCCCCGGCGGGATGGCGCGCCTGCACGGAGCCCTGCCGATCCAGATGGCGGCAGAGGGATTGCACGTCGCCTTCACCGACCCGCTCAACCCTCAGATCGTCGAGGACCTCCGCTTTGCGCTGGGCAAAGAGGTCATCCCGATCGTGGCGGACGTGAACCGGGTGGACGACCTGCTCTCCGAATTCTACGGCAACGATATCAATGCCCAGCAGCTCTTTGAAGGCGTGGGCGGCGGTCCGGGCGACGACTTCAACGCCGCGGAGCTGGAAAAGGACGCCAATTCCGCCCCGATCGTCCGCTATGTCGATCTGGTCATGAACCAGGCGATCAAAGAAAAGGCGTCGGACATCCACTTCGAGCCGTTTGAGAAGGATTTCAAAATCCGCTACCGGGTGGACGGCGCGCTTTATGAAATGGCTCCGCCGCCGCTGCACCTCGCCCGCTCGGTCATCTCGCGGGTCAAGGTCATGGCCAACCTGAACATCGCCGAATGGCGGATCCCGCAGGACGGCCGGATCGTCAAGAGCATCGGCGACCGCCAGGTCGATATGCGGGTCTCCACCCTGCCCACCGTCTATGGCGAGAGTGTCGTGCTCCGGGTCCTCGACAAAACGAGCGTCAGCCTCGACCTCGATGCGCTCGGCATGCCGCCCGCCATCCTCGAATACATCCGCGCGACGATGACCAAGCCGAACGGCATCTTCATCTGCACCGGCCCGACTGGCGCGGGGAAGACGACGACGCTCTACGCCGCGCTGCGGGAGGTCAATACGATCGACGCGAAGCTGCTCACCGCCGAAGACCCGGTCGAATACGACATCGACGGCATCATCCAAGTCCCCGTCCACGAAGGTATCGGGCTGACGTTCTCCCGCGTCCTGCGCGCCTTCCTCCGCCAGGACCCCGACCGGATTCTGGTGGGTGAGATGCGGGACGTCGAAACCGCGCAGATCGCGATCCAGGCGTCTTTGACCGGCCACTTGGTGCTCTCGACGCTCCACACCAACGACGCCCCCGGCGCGGTCACCCGTCTCCTCGACATGGGCTGCGAGCCATTCCTCGTCGCCGCCACGCTCGAAGCCGTTCTTGGCCAGCGTCTCGTGCGGAAAATCTGCTCGTCCTGCCGCGCCGCCTATGACCCGAGCGAGTCCGTCTTGCTCCAGCTCGGCGTCTCGGGGGCGGACATCGGCGACAAGCAATTTTACACCGGTCAAGGCTGCAGCGAGTGCGGCGACACCGGCTATCGCGGCCGGAAAGGTCTCTACGAACTCCTCGACGTCACCGACCCGCTCCGGGAATTGATCACCGAGCGCAAACCGACCGTCGTCCTCAAGGAAAAAGCGCGGGAACTCGGCATGAGCACCCTGCGTGAAGACGGGCTCCGCAATATTTACGAAGGCGTCACGACCATCGAGGAAGTCCTCAAATACACCTAGCAAAATCCCAAATTTCCCCTAAGAAACCGCTCTCCCCCTGCATTCCAGTATGGACAACGGGGAGCTTGTTTCTTTATAATCCCTCGCCCCTTCCCCCCAGAAAACAAGCCCACCTCTGCTATGCCCAGCTTCACCTACGTAGCCCTAGATGCTCAAGGCGCCGAGACCACCGGCAATTTGGACGCCGATTCCGAAGCCGATGTCATCAATCAGCTCCGCCGATCGGGGCTGTATCCGACCCAAGTTTTCGAGGCGGGCAAAGGCTCGGCGGCGCTCAAGCGGCGCGCTGGACGCAAGGGAAAGGGGAAGGCCAAAGCGGGCACGCTCTTCGCCGGCGGCAAGATCAAGCCGAAAATCCTCATGATCTTCACCCGGCAGCTCGCCACCCTGATCGACTCTGGTCTGCCCCTGCTCCGCGGGCTGACCGTCCTGGCAAAGCAGGAGCCGAACCCGGTCCTCAAGCGCACGATCAATGCGCTCGCCGATTCGGTCCAGACCGGCTCGACCTTCTCCGAGTCCCTCGCCCAGTTCCCGAAGATCTTTAACAAGCTCTACATCAACATGGTGAAGGCGGGCGAACTCGGCGGTGTGCTCGAACTTTCCCTGATCCGCCTCGCCGAGTATCAGGAGAAAGCGCAGAAGCTGAAGAACAAGATCGTCGCCGCCATGGTTTACCCGGTGATCGTCATGTTCATCGCCGTGTCGATCATGGTCTTCCTGCTCATGGTCATCGTCCCGAAATTCGAGCAGATTTTCACCGACATGCTTGGCAGCGCGGACAAGCTCCCCGGTCTGACCAAAGCGGTCGTCGGCGCGAGCCGCTGGATGGGGAACAATTTCTTGCTCATCGCCGTCATCATCGTCGCGCTGGTTGTCCTGTGGAAAGTGATGGCGCAGACCAAGGGTGGGCGACGGTTTGTGGACAACATCAAACTGAAGATCCCGCTTTTCGGCGATGTGCAGCGCAAGAGCGCGATCTCCCGCTTTGCCCGGACCCTCGGCACGCTGGTAACCTCCGGCGTCCCGATTCTGCAGGCGCTCAACATCACGAAGGAGACCGCCGGCAACGTGGTGATCTCCAATGCCATTTCGAAAGTTCACGACGCGGTGAAGGAGGGCGAGTCGATCGTCCATCCGTTGGAGGCAAGCCGCGTCTTTCCGCCCATGGTCGTGAGCATGGTGGACGTCGGTGAGGAAACCGGTCAATTGCCGGAGATGCTCCTCAAGATCGCCGACGTCTATGATGACGAAGTCGACAACGCGGTCGCGGCGCTCACCTCGATGCTCGAGCCGCTGATGATCGTGTTTCTCGCCTTCGTCGTCGGGACCATCGTCCTCGCGCTCTTCCTTCCGCTAGTGAAGATTATCCAAGACCTCTCTGGGCAGCAGGGCTAACGCCCCAAAAACGCAACAACAAAGCCATGACGCCCCGCCAATCCCCCCAGAGCCGCCGCTCGGGCGGTTTCACTGTGATCGAGTTGATCACGGTCATCGCCATCATCCTGATCCTCGCCGCCCTCACCATCGGGCTCTTCAAATACGTCCAGTATAAGGCATCCGCCGAGCAGGCCCGCGGTTACATCGCCGCGATCGAGACCGCGCTCGAACGCTATAAGGGCGAATACGGCAACTATCCCGAGCCGATCGAGGGAGCGACGGTGAACGTCAATGGGAAGCAATACGATATCGCCGGAGCCAAGTGCCTTTACCAGGCCCTGACCGGCGATGGGTCTGACGCGATCAAAGGCGTCGGCGGCTCGGCTTCCAATGGGGAGTCGGAGGATGGCGAGCAGATCTTTTGGAAAAAGATCGCGCCAGGGACCAAGACCAACCTCGTCGCCAAGGACGGCGAATCGAACTACTACCTCGTCGATCCATTCGGCGTTCCGTTCCAGTATCGGACCGCGATTTTCGACGAGGATGGCGAGATGGAAAACGAGGACGAGATGCACAATTCCACCTACGACATATGGTCCTACGGGAAAGACACGACGGGCACCGACGAGGTGAGCTGGATCAAAAATTGGTAGCCTCTCCCCGGCCTTCAGATTGGCGCGAAAGCTGCGCGCCGTGCGTATCATTCGGGATCCACATGGGGTCCCACCGTAGCGCCGATGCCTATTTCCGCTTCTCCCGACAGGCCAATTTCCGAAATCGTCCGCGAGGCGATCCGCGCCTTCGTGGTGAAGCGCGATGACTCGCTGACCGTGATCGCGGGCTATCCGTGGTTTCTGGATTGGGGGCGGGACACCCTGATCTTCCTTCGCGGGATGATCGCGGCGGGGATGCTGGAGGAATCGCGGGAGATCCTGGCGACCTTTGCCAAATTCGAGCGCGGCGGAACTTTGCCCAATATGATCCGGGGCGGCGACGATTCGAACCGCGAGACCTCCGATGCCCCGCTCTGGTTCGCGGTGGCGGCGGAGGATCTCGCCGGCCATATCGGGATGGATGAGGCGCTCGGCGCGCGCGTTTCCGGCGGAAAGCCGGTCGGTGAGGCGCTCCGGTCGATCGCCCAAAACTATCGGTCCGGGACCGAAAATGGAATCTGCTCCGACCCGGCGAGCGGGCTCGTCTTCAGCCCGTCCCACTATACTTGGATGGACACGAACTATCCGGCGGGCACCCCGCGCGAAGGCTATCCGGTCGAGATCCAAGCCCTGTGGGCGGCGGCGCTTCGGTTCGTCGGGCAAATCGAGGGCGGCGAATGGGGCGGTCTCGCCGAGCAGGTCCGGCAATCCATCGCCCAATTCTTTACCCGCCCCGGCGGATGGCTCTCCGATTGCCTACACATCCATCCCGGCGGCTCGGCGGCGGAGGCGCGCGCCGACGACCACCTGCGCCCGAACCAGCTCTTCGCGGTCACCCTAGGTGCGGTCGACGATCCTAGATTGCGGCGGGGTATCGTCCGCGCCTGCGAGCAACTTCTCACGCCCGGCGGCATGCGCAGCCTCGCCGATCGCCGGGTCGCGCACCCCCTGCCCGTTTTCCGCGACGGTCACCTGCTGAATGATCCGGCGAATCCCTACGCGGGGCGCTATGGCGGCGATGAGGACACGCAGCGCAAGCCCGCCTACCACAATGGCACCTCCTGGATGTGGCCGTTCCCGTCGTTCCCGGAAGCCCTGTTCCTCGCCTATGGAGAGCCCTCCCGCGCAGCCGCCCGCGACTTGCTTGGCTCCGCCTATTCGCTGTTCGATGCGGGCTGCCTCGGGCACCTCCCCGAGATCGCGGACGGGGACGCCCCGCACGACGAGCGCGGATGCGGCGCGCAGGCGTGGTCGGTCTCCGAGTGGTATCGCGTTTATGCGCGGCTCGCTGGTTCAGCCTGCTGAAGCGATCCTGTCCGCCCGCCCCACGGCAGGCCAGCCTGTAAAGACGGCACTCCTGGCGTCTTGGACCGGC
This sequence comes from Verrucomicrobiales bacterium, assembly GCA_041395145.1. Taxonomy (GTDB): domain Bacteria; phylum Verrucomicrobiota; class Verrucomicrobiia; order Verrucomicrobiales; family DEV007; genus JAWLBD01. The sequence goes on from JAWLBD010000048.1 coordinate 9,190, forward strand.
GGCATCGCCTTCCTGCGATCCATCGCCTTCGGCATAGCATAGCCTGCGCGAGTGGGGACCCCGCGGTTCCAAGGGCGCAGCCCTGGACTGCGGCAGCCTGCTACCGCCTTTGGCGCGGGCGACGCCCTTGCCGGGAGTTGCGCCGTCTTGCGAGAGACCGCCTGGCGCGAGGGACCTTTCTCCGAAGGTCCGGCAGCGTTACTTCGGAACGCATAGACATGTCGGGCTTGGTTCCCAGGGTTTCACCCTGGTACCGGTATAACGGGTCCCGTTGGGACGGGCAGCACCCGGACGCCTTCGGCGACATCTGGTTTTCCGAAGTCTCGATTTCGGGAGTCTTGGCATCAAATTCTGGCTCCAACAGAGCCATGCATACCAGCCTAGGGCAACGCCCTGTGTCTTTCGTCCCGCCGATCCCCGCGTTCCGAAGGAACGCCGCATCAAATGACCCGTGAAGGTCACAATCTCAAAATTCGGCCGCGCCCTCCGCCGGACGGCTCGGAGGCCGGTCCCTGCCTTTAGTAAGCGGCAGCAGTAGAGACACTCCTGCCGTCTTGGACCTGCGGCATCGCTTTCCCGGCGATCCATCTGCATTCAAAAAAACATAGCCTGTCCGGACGGGAACCTCCGCGATTCCAAGGGCGAAGCCCACGGACAGCAGCCTGCTGCGCGCCTTCGGCGCGAGCCGGTCTGCCGCCGGAGTTGCCGTCTTGCGAGAGACCGCCGGACGCAAAAGCCCGGGGACCTTTCTCCGAAGGTCCGGCGGTTTGCAGGTAACGGCTCGCCTTGTGCATTCAGGTTGCCGGATGGTTCGGCAGGCTGAACCCGCGAGCCGCGTCTAAGAAGCGATACCCTTTCGGAGACCGCTCGCTCACGCTTGCTGCCGCTGCCTGCGATGGTGGCATGCGGCGCAAACCCGTGCGCGTTCTGACGGGCGGCGGCACCCGCCCTGCGGTTTCGGTCGCGGTCTGGCGCATTCCCGTTAGGGTTCTGATCGAGACGAGACAAAGTTTCTCCGCATTCCCGCCCAATCCGATCCCCATGGTTTCCCGCTCGAATTTCCGCTTGTTCTGCCAGCAACGATTTTGACCGCGCGCTGGAGGTCGCCTCGTCGCCGCTGCGGCGCGCCCGCCCCGAGATCCTCCAACTCAACGTCGGAAAGCTGTGCAACCTAACTTGTGTCCACTGCCATGTGAACGCCGGTCCGAAGCGCAAAGAAATCATCACTGGCGAGACGGTGGACCGGATCCTCGATTGGTTCGGCGGCACCGAGATCCCCGGTGCTCGACCTGACCGGCGGCACGCCCGAGATGGTGCCCGATTTCCGGCGGCTGGTCGAGGCGGTGCGCTCGCTCCCGCAGCCGCGCCAGGTGATGGATCGGCTCAACGCGACGATCATCAGCGAGCCGGGCTATGAATGGGTGCCGGAGTTCCTCGCCGAGCATCGCGTCGAAATCATCGCGTCGATGCCCTGCTACGCGCCGGACAACGTCAACGCGCAGCGCGAGGACGGCGTGTTCGACCGGAGCATCGCCGCCTTTCAGCAGCTCAATGCGCTGGGTTATGGGCGCGACCCGCCTGCCGCTCGTTTGTTTACAACCCGAACGGCGCGTTTCTGCCGCCGGATCGAGCGGAGCTGGAGAGGCGGATTACAAGGTCAGATGGAGAAGCACTTCGGCATCGTCTTCAACCGGCTCTACTGCATCGCAAACATGCCCGATCGCCCGCTTCGCCTCGTATCTGAAACGGAATGGCGAGTTCGCGGACTACATGGCGGCGCTGAAAGATGCGTTCAATCCGGCGACGGTCGGCGGGTTGATGTGCCGAATACGATCAACGTCAGTTGGGAGGGCGATGTCTTTGACTGCGACTTCAACCAGATGATGAATCTGCCGCTCGCTCCGCACCGGGGCGAGGAGCCTCTCAAAGTTTGGGAGATCGACCCGGAATTTTTCGCCAGGTCCCCATCCGCACGGGCAACCACTGCTTCGGCTGCACCGCGGGCAGCGACTCGTGCAGCGGGGCGCTGGCATGGCGAAGTTACTGTCCGGCGAGTAGGCGAGTAGCTGCGCCACCGGACGGCGGCGTTTTCGGGCGCGTTTGGATACCAGGATGCCTTGTCATGCGGCGATCGCGCCGATATCGACGGTCCCGTTTTGGTCGAGATCCGTCAAGGCGATGGCGGAAGCGCTGGCGGCAGCGTCAACCGCCGTCGGCTCCCACGCGGCAGGTTTCCGGGATCATCGGCACCCAACCCGCTCAGCCCGGGGTTGGCGAAAGCGTGATCCCGAGGCCGTCGCCCGACGCGATGAGATCGAGGTCGCCGTCCCGGTCGGCATCCGCCGCCTCGCATTGCCCGCGCGCCGGGCATGAATCCAGCCGCCACCGTCCGGCGCGACCATTCCCGGTCGGCGGCGTTCGCGCTCGGGCGAATTTGCTCCCACCAGACAATCTCGCCTTTGCCGGGAAGGGCGGCGAATACATCGAGGTCGCCGTCATTGTCCAGATCGGCGCTGCCGGCGCGGCGGTCTCCTCGGCAGACGCATCGATGGTCCGGCGCTCCCCGGACGCCGACTTAGCACCGGGTTGTGCCACCAGACGACCCCGCCATCGGCCCAGATTGCGGGTCGATGACCGCATGGCGAGATCCGGATGCCCGTCCATCGAAGTCTGCCGCATGCAGCGTTTTGAGACCGTGCGCTTGCGCATCGACGAGACTTCGACCCAGTCGCCGCGCGCCTCCTTGCCGCCGGTGATGCCGGGATTCTCCCAGATCCGGAGCGTCGTCTTCCGTGAACGAGGCGGCGAAGTCGAGGTCTCCGTCTTGATCAAAGTCGGCGGCGGCGAGCTGGCTGGCACCCTTTGCCGTGTCGGTGATGGCGACCTGCTCCCAGCTCGCCCCAGCGCGGCGCGGATTGGCGGAGCAGGCGAGGTCGCCCTCCTCCGGCGCGGCGGCGGGTACATCGGGATCGCCGTCGCCGTCGATATCCGCCTGATCACATTGCCCGCCGCAGAAGGACGCCAGCGATCGCATGCTCGCGCCAGCCCGACGGCGGGCGCGGGGCGATGTGCGCGGCTTGCCCCGGCTGCCGCGACAAGTTCTCCGCCAGACGATCCCGTTTTTCGCCGGCGACCACCGCGTCGAGATCGCCGTCGCGGTCGATATCGGCAGATGCGATGTCCGCCGCGCCGGACGCGCCGAGGCGATCCCCGCCGCAGGGCAGCGCGCCTCCTGGGGCGGTAGTAGGTTCAGCCAATAAATCGCCCCGCCGTTGCCCGCCGTCGCCAGGTCAGGATCGCCGTCGCCGTCGAGGTCCGCGCCTTCGATGTCCGCCACATTTTGGACGTTGGCGGTGATGCGCTCCGGCTTCCACGGTCCGCGCTCGCGCAGGCGATTGAGCCACGCGGTCAGGTTCTCGGTGACCTGCGGGAGACGATCAAATCCGGCGCGCCGTCTTCGTCGAGATCGGTGGCGGCGATCGCGGTCGCGGCTTGGCGGTCGGCGATGCGCAATGTCCGCCACCTGGTCCGCCGTTCTCGTTCTGGAACCACGAGCCGGTTCTTCGATTCGCCGTGCTGCATAGATGTCGAGATCGCCGTCCCGGTCAGGTCCGCCACCGCGCCGACGGCGGCAGCGCCCGAGAGGAGATTTTCTCGACGGTCGTTTTTCGTCCACTGCGGCTGATCCCCGCCGCGGAACCAGGCGACCTCGCGTCCCCTCGGCGGCGAAATGCCGCATCGATCCAGCCATCGCCGTCGATGTCCGCCGCCGCGACGTGCCACGCCGTCCATCCGGCGGGCGATGCGGTGGCGCTCCCGGTGCCCGCCGCCTCCCGCAGCCGGTTTTCGCCTGGAGCGATCTCTCGCCGCCGTCTGCTTCGCCCGCCAGCAGGTCGAGGTCGCCGTCTTTGTCCGTGTCGGTACGCCGCTGAGCGACTATGCGGCAGCGATGGCGACCGAATGCCGCTGCCAGGTCGCGTTGAAACCGGGCGGGCGTGCCGAGGGATCTCCGTAACCGCCCCACCGGCGGCTGGTTCTCCACCAGTCGATCGATATCGCCGCCCGCCCCAGTAGCTGCGATATCTAAGTCGCCATCGCCGTCTAGGTCGGCGAAGATCGCGTCACGCGCGCCCCTTGAGTTCGCCGATCTCCGAAAACGCCGCCGTCACCACCGCTTGAGCCGGAGGGCGACGGCATTCATCGCGCGAGGCAACGAGAAGATCGGGAGGCGCCGTCTTGGTCTGCATCGCCAAGAGCAACCGAGAAGAGACCGGCTCCGGGCTGCCGCGCAGCTCTTGTTTTCAAAGTCATGTCCACCGCGCGACTGGGGCGCGGCTATAGAACGTGGAAAGGGCGATCGCCGCCGAATGGCGGCACGGCGGCGCTTGGAAAGGGCAAGCAGGATTTCATGGAGCGGATTCGGGTTTAAGTTCGAATCCCCATGGAAACGAAAAAGCGAAACAGAGTCGGGCAGCCCAAGGCGACCCGCCTCTAATCAATAGAACCCGGCACTGGGTGTTTTGTTAGAAAAAGTTTAAGGAAATTGCCCGTGCCCTCGCTGGTAACGTGATTGGAAGGAACGTAGCTGGTTCCGCGGAAGCCGGAGCGCGGCGGTGACAGGCGTAGTCAATCGAGACCCGCATCGCCATTGAGCGGAGCGCCCCGGCGCGCACGCTCCACCTTCGGACTGGTGGGATGCGCACTCCTGTAAGCGTCCTAGGCTCTAGGTCGCTGTCACTTTTTTCCTCACCCCCCTCCAGGGCAACGGTCGGCGACCCCGATGAGGCGGCGAGTAAGCGTCTCCGACGGAGGCGGAGTGGGGACGGCGGGCGCTGGGGCTGCTTTGCCGGGCGTCAGTTTTCCCGCCTTCCGCCGCAGATTTGAACATCTTGCCTAGATCATTGTGCACATCGATGTCCAAGATCTGCCACGGTCCACCGATCGAGTAGCAGAAAAAGGTCCACTGCATCGGGTGGCGGGGGCTGTAAGAAATAGGTCACCTGTAGGAGATGGTCGCCCGCGCGCCTTTGCGGATCTTCTCAGCTCCTTGGACAGAGGTAGTATGTTTCGAGGAGCTTTGTTGGTTTGCTCGATCAATCCATCGACCACCGCTGAATCGTCTTTGATCGGGGAATCCCGAAGCAGCGACCCGTAGGCGGCGGGGATTATCCCGATCTTCAGCACGCCGAAGAAAAGCTCTAGGTTTTTTAGGAGTCGTTGCTCGTTTTTGACGCTGGCTCATCGGCGGTTTCCTCCAGATTCTAGCGGCTTGGGCGGGTCGGGAGCCGGGGAGGCTTCCTTCTCGGGGGAACTAGGCGCGGCCGCAGGCAGCTGCTTGGCGTCGCCTATGCGCCAGTAACAACGGAGCCTTGGGGACCGCCTTGTGCAGGCACCTCAGGCAATGCCGCCAACGAGAGACCCGCCACGACGGCGGCAGATAAGCGGGCGATAGATGCGCCCCGCAAAAATGGGTTACCGGCAAAAATTCCATTTGCATTTTTTCGCCTAGTTTGTCACGAAACGCAGCTTGAATCGCCGCTTAGGCTATTTTTTTACCTGCGCAAAAAAGCCAAGCACTCCTTGAATCTGCCATCGTCGTTGGTTACCATATCCCATGGCAGATCAAAAACCCCACGACCTCTCCAGTGACGAACGCGCCCGCCAAGCCGATAAGATCGTGCGCGATCCCAAAAAATATAAAGTCTGCCTCGGCTGCGATTCCATTGTGGTCGAGAAGGTCTCGATTTGCCCAAACTGCCACGGTTATCGGTTCGACAGCGACCAAGAGGCGGTCGTCAGTAAGCTTGCGGGAGCTCGGTAGCCGAGAACCAAACTTCGGTCTTGGCATCGGATTTAGAGTAGCTCGGTCACCGAAGCGTAGAGGTTTGCGTTCACCCCTGGTCGAATCAGAGGAGGATCGAGTCCCCTTTCCGCTAGGGCAAAGGGGGGCGCAGTTGTTCGGCAGCGAATCCTCAATTTGGAAGCAGCTCAACTGGGAAGGGGATACGCAACGCGACGAATAGGCAGGCGATGCCTTGAGGCAGATCCCTTTTTAGAGGCGATTTGTGGCGGAGCGGGCGGATTTGCGATCAAAACCTCCGGATATCGGCTCTGATCGATCGGTCAGAACCGTCGGTTGCGGTCTTGCGCTGAACTTCGAGAAATTCGCTGTGAATCTGAAAATTGAGAAAATTTGCTTTAATTCTAAGATCAGTTTGATAAAACTGGAATCAACCTTACCAGCAATGGGTCTAAACCTGAACGTTTTGAATCCCCGGTATTTCCGCAAAAATTCGAGAAATCCGCAAAAATTTCAAAAAAACCTCGCCTTTTTGGTCTAATTAGTATTAAAGATATAGCGACCATTTAGGACCACTGCTTTTTATCACTTCCAAACATAATTTGATTCGTTTTTCATGAATTTACCAGCCATGGAAGCTGAGAAGAACCAAAACGGTGCCTTGTTTGCCGGAACCGTCCGCCATCGCGTGGAGGAGGATTTCGGTTGGCGCTCCAGCGCGCTGGAGGCGACAGCCGGGGGCGGAGGAATTTTTTTCAATGCCTGATGACCGCGAGGCAGATGCTTTTATTAATTCCCGGTGGAGAGATGCGCCGCCACTTGGAACGGATGGGTGAGGATTTGGTGGGAGGTGATCGGCGGCTGATGCTGCGACATTTTTTCTCGCGGGCGTTTCCATGTGCGATGGACGAAGGGCGTATCACCTTCTTGGCGGAAACTTGCCGTGTTTTTGGTTTTGGAGGAGAGAGGTTATTCTCGCTGGTGCTGGGACCCAGGTTGAAGTTTGGAATCCGGAGAGGTGGCGGGCGGTGGGTCAGGCGGAATCTGCTGATTTTCAACGTCTAGCGGAGGGATTGGGCATTTAGCAACCGCCACGATGACAGCCTATTTTACAGCGCTAAGGCAGCCGGGATTTCCACCGGCACGCTGGCACCTGCCCCGATTCCCGAGGTTGCAGAGCGGGGTTGGAGTGGGCGCGGATTTGGAAGGGGCAGATTTGCGCGGCGATTGGCGCGCGATTCTTTCCGGAAGTGGAAGTAGAAGCGGTGGCGGAGAAGGGGCACGCAGCGGGATCACGTTGAGCCTTGAAGCGACCAATATCACCTTCCGATCATGCCGGAGGAGATCCTGCCAGTTCCTCGAAGTACCGCCCCGGAGCGGCTGATGGAATCTGACCCTTGGCGGCGGCGGTCACACCGAGCGGCTGCTGGAGCGGGGTGCAGAGGTGGTCGGCGTCGATCAAGACCTGGCGGCGATCCGGCACGCCAGCGAGCGGCTGAAGCGATTCGGCAGCCGGTTTCTTGCCCTGCGCGCGAATTTTCGAAACATCGGGGCGATCCTTGATGCCTGCGGGGTGGCGGCGGTGGATGGTATCCTCGCCGATGTCGGGACCTCCTCCCGCCAGATGGAGGATGTTTCCCGCGGCTTTTCATTCATGGCAGAGCTCCGCTCGACATGCGGATGGATCGGATGGCGAACTGACGGCCAAAGCGATTGTCAACACCTATGCCGAGGCGGAGATCGCCGAGATCCTTTGGAAATTTGGCGATGAGCGGGCTTCCCGCCGTATCGCTGCCGCCATTGCCGCAGGCGAGCCAAGGCGCCGATTGAAAACACGCTACAGCTAGCCTCCATCATTGAGCGCGTCGTGCCTCGCCGAGCAAGCGCGCATCCGTCAACGCGTTCTTTCCAAGCGCTGCGGATCGCCGTCAATGACGAACTTGAGGCGCTCCGTGACCTGCTGTCGCGCCGAAGTGGCTGCGGAGGGGGGGCGGATCGCCATACTCACCTTCCATTCCCTTGAGGATAAGCTGGTTAAGGGTGCCTTTCGCCGGATGGAGGTAAGCCGGAGATCGACCGCCCGGAAGTGAGCGCAGCCCAAGCAACCGGAATATTACGAGCCGGTCTTGCGCAAGGCGCTGCCGCCCCCGCCCGAAGAGATCGCCCAAAACCCGCGCGCCCGCAGCGCCAAGCTCAGGGTTATGGAGCGCAACGCCCGCCCGTTCGCCGGTGCAGAAATTTCCCCGCCCGACCCTCCCAACCGCATCCCAAAACACATGCTATGAGCCGCAACAAAAAACGCTACATCAATGCGATCGGCGCCCCGAAACTGGCGCTCCGCCTCCTTGTCGCTGGGCTATTCTGCCTCGCGTTCGTCAAACTCGCCCTGCTCCGCAATGACCGGATCGAAAAGGAAACGAAAAGCGCGACCTCGAAGGAGATCGCCTCGCTGCGCGACGAGATTTCCGATGACGCACAAGCTAGAGGCGATGTCCGACCGCGAGGTCATCCGCCACCGCCGAACCGAGCGCGAGCTGCCGGAGTGGTCGATATCGGAGCAGGCGGCTTTTTCTACATCACGGCGGACGCCATCCCTTCGCACCGCGCCTTCCGCCGCCTCTGGAACCACGCTGACCTCCGATCCAACAGAGGAGTCTGAGAAACGCTGGCGATCGGATTGATCGCCGCCGCTGCCCTCCTCTCCTTGCGGACTCTGGCCTGCCCGATTCGCCCCGCCTCCAATCCCCTTAATCCACCCCACAGAACCTCACCGCCTTGGACAAAGGTTTTCAGACCCGCGCCCTCATCTTTGCTATCGTCCTTGGACTCCCTTGCTGCGGGTTTGTCCGTGCGGCTCTTCACGCTGCACGGCGAGCAGGGTGAGCACTATCGCGAGCAGGCGTGGAAGGAGCAGTTCGATGGCAAGCGGTTGCCCGCCCGGCGCGGCGGGATCTACGACAGCTCCGGCGAGCTTCTGGCCGGCAGCCTGCCGGTCTTTGACGTCGTCGCCGACTTGACACACCTGCGGGATGCGGGCATCGCCGCGCGCGGTGTGTATGGCGCGCGGAAGGATGAATTCGGCTCGGTGCGGGAGGTGCAACTCGCCTTTGGCGACGATGAGTTGCGCCGCCAGTTTCTCGACCACGCGGTGCGGGTGCTGGCCCGGCCGCTCGGCTATCGGACCGAGGAGCTGCATGACCTGCTCGCCAGCGGGACCGGCAGCGCGGAGCTGGACGACGGGCTGGAGCTGGAGGCGGCGCGCCGCATCGAGATGTTGCTGGAGGAAAATGGTATCGGCGGCATCTACGTCCGCGAACGCGAAGAGGTTTACCCCAGCCCCGAGCGACTTACCCATGTCATCGGCTATCTCGATGCGACCGGCAAAGGGCGCGAAGGCGTGGAGGGGACAATGGAGGAATTCCTGCGCGGAACTGAAGGCTACCGCCTTTCGAAAAGGACCGGCGGGGCGCGGAGGTCGCCGCCTACCGAAACTATCGCCCGCCGCAGGACGGCAGCGACGTATTCTGACCATCGACATGCAGATCAGGACATCGCCGAGCGCGCGCTGGATCATGCGATGGTCGAGACGAAGGCGGAGCGCGCGGTGGCGATCGTGATGGACCCGCATACCGGCGACATCCTCGCGCTGGTCAACCGCCCGCACTTCAACCTCAATACCCGCATCGGCTCGCTCCGCAACGTGGCGGTGAGCGATGCTTTCGAACCCGGCTCGACGTTCAAGATCGTCACGTATTCGACCGCCTACGAGCGGCGGCTGGTCCACCCGCAGACGATCATCGATTGCGAGGGGGCCAGCTACTACGATCCCCTGATGAAGGAGACGCTGGGCGACCACCATGGCTATGGCGAATTGTCGGTCGAGATGGCGTTTGCCAAATCGACGAATATCGGAGCCTACAAGATCGCCAAGCAGATCGGCGGCCGGGAGCTTTTCGAGGCGGCGCTCGCCTTTGGGTTCGGCAAAAAAACGGGGCTCAACCTGAATGCCGAATCGCCGGGCAAGCTGCGCGAATTTGAAAAATGGAGCAACGCCTCGCTCTGGGGGCACTGCAAAGGCTACGAGGTCAGCGCCACGCCGCTCCAGGTCGCCCGCATGCTCTGCGTGGTCGCCAACGGCGGCTGGCTAGTGCAGCCGCGGGTGGTGGACCGAGTCGTCAGTGCCAACGGCAATCTGGTCCGCAAGTTCCCGAACGGGAAAACCGAGCGGCTGCTCTCCGACCTGACCATCGAGCGCATGACGTCCGCGATGCTGGCGGTTACCGGCGACGACGGGACTGGCAAGCAGGCGCGCGTGCCAGGCTACCATGTGGCGGGCAAGACCGGGACGGCGCGCAAGTATATCGAGGGCGTGGGCTACGCCGATGGCGGCTGGGTCAATGGCGTGCGCATCCCGCCCCGCTACACGGTTTCGTTCGCCGGCTTCCTTCCCGCCCAAGCGCCGCGCATCGCCTGCCTCGTCGTCGTCGATGACCCGCAGGGCGATCCGGCGGCGCGCTTCGGCGGCAGCGTCTGCGGCCCGGTCTTCTCCCGCATCGCCTCCCAGACGATGGCCTACCTCGATGTGCCGCCCGACTCCCCCGAAGAGCTTTCGCTCCCTGAGCCGGTCGCCGCCGCCCCATAACCTCATCCGCAATCTCATTGACAACGCTTCGCCAGATCGTCGGCGCGCTCGAGCGCCCGGAAGTTTTCGGATCCCTTGATACCGAGATGGGTGGCTTGGCGTACGACTCCCGCCGCGTGGGGCCGGGCAGCTTGTTCTTCGCGCTCCGCGGGGCGGAATCCGATGGCAGCCTGTTCATCCCGGCGGCGGTTGAAGCCGGGGCCGGCGCGGTGGTCTCGGAGATCCTGCCGCCTGCCGAGCATTCGGTGCCGTGGGTCAGGGTGGGGGATGCGCGCAAGGCGCTGGCCGATGCCGCCGCCGTTTTCTACGGGCATCCGTCCAAGGCGCTGAAGGTCGCCGGCGTGACCGGCACCAACGGCAAGACCACGGTCGGCTTCCTCATCCAGCATCTGTTCGAGGCGGCGCTGCAGCCGTGCGGGCTGCTCGGCACCGTGCGCTACGACCTCGGCGGCGAAAAGCCGGCCAAGGCGGACCGCACCACGCCGGAATCCTGCGACATCCAAGCGATGCTCGCCGAGATGCGGGCCAACGAATTGCGCGCGGCGGCGATGGAGGTCTCCAGCCACGGCTTGCCCCAGCACCGCGTGCGCGGCGTGCAATTTGACGCGGCGGTGTTCACGAATTTGACCCAAGACCACCTCGATTACCACGGCGGGATGGACGCCTACTTTGATGCCAAGGCGCTGCTCTTTGAGCAACTGGCCGACCAGGTCGCGCGCGGCGAAAAAAAGCCGGTCGGCGTGATCAACAGCGACGACGCCTACGGCAAGAAGCTGCTCAAGCGGTTCGACGGCCGCCTGCCGATGCTGCGCTACGGCATGGGGATGGGCGCGGACTTCCAGGCGGGCAAGCCGCGCTACGATTTCCACGGCACCCAGTTTCCCCTGGAGGCGAAAGGGCGGCAGTTCCTCGTCCGCCTGCCGCTGATCGGCGCGTTCAATGTTTACAACGCGCTCGCCGCCCTCGTCGCCGCCAATGCGATGGGGCTGAACCTGCGCGAGGCGATCCAAAATCTGGGGCGCGCGCCGCAGGTGCCGGGCAGGCTCGAGTCGGTCTCCGGCAACCGGCCGTTCAAAGTCTTCGTCGATTACGCGCACACGCCGGACGCGCTGGTCAACGTGCTAAACGCCCTCCGCGCGCTCAACCCCGAGCGGCTCATCACGGTCTTCGGCTGCGGCGGCAACCGCGACCGCGCCAAGCGCCCGCTCATGGGGCGCGCCGCCGATTCGCTCAGCGACTTCTGCCTGCTGACCTCCGACAACCCGCGCAAGGAAGACCCGCAGACGATCCTCGACGACACCGCCAAGGGCATGCGGTCCGGGCGCTTCAAAGCGATCCTCGACCGGCGCGAGGCGATCGAGGTCGCCATCGGTCTCGCCCAGCCCGGCGACATCATCCTCATCGCCGGAAAAGGGCACGAGGACTACCAAGAATTCGCCGACGGCCGCGTGCCGTTCGACGACCGCCGCGTCGCCCGCGCCGCCCTCCGCTAACCGACCAACCCCAGCACCGAACCTCAGCCTGAACCTCGACCTCCAGACCCTCGCGCATCTCTGCGGCGGCGAATTGATCGCCGGCGACCCGCGCGCCATCGCCACCGGCGTGTCCACCGACACGCGCGCGGTCGGCGCGGGCGATGCCTTTGTCGCGTTGGTCGGCGACCGGTTTGACGCCCACGACTTTCTCGGGGAAGCGGCGGCGAAGGGAGCCGCCTGCGCCATCGCCCAGCGCGCGCCGGAGGATCTGGCCTGCGGCTTTATCCGGGTGCCGGAGACGCTCGCGGCGCTCCAGCGGCTCGCCGCCGGCTATCGCGATTCGCTCAAAGATTTTCGCGCCATCGGGATCACCGGGAGCAGCGGCAAGACATCGACCAAAGACTTGGTCCGCGCGGTGATCGAGGCGCATTGCCCCGCCAGCGCCACGCAGGGCAACCTCAACAACCACATCGGGCTGCCGCTCACCATCCTCCGCGCCAAGCCGGAGCACCGCGCGGGCATCTGGGAGATGGGCATGAACCACCCTGGCGAGATCGCCCCGCTCGCCGCCATCGCCAAACCCGACCTCGCGATCATCACCAACATCGGCGTCGCCCACCTCGAGCACATGAAGACGCGCGACGCGATCGCTTTGGAAAAAGGGATGCTCGCCGAAGCGGTCGGCCAAAGCGGCGCCGTGATCCTGCAAAACGAAGACGATTACACGGACGCGATCGCGCGGCGCTGCCGGGCGCGCGTCGTCCGCGCAGGCTTGGCAGGCGGCGACGTGACCGCCTCGGACCTGCGCGTCTCGGCGGACGGCATCGCCTTTACCCTGCACATGGATGGCGCGTCGGCGGGCGTTTCCCTCCCGGTCCACGGCCGCCACATGGTGGCCAACGCGCTGCTTGCCGCCGCGGCGGGGCGTGAGTTCGGCATGTCGGCGCAGGCGATCGCGGCGGCGCTCGGCAAGGCGCAGCTCACCGGCGGGCGCCTCGGCAAATCGGTGATCGGCGGCGTGACCTATCTCGACGACACCTACAACGCGAACCCCGCCTCGATGCGCGCCGCCCTGGAGACGCTCGCCCAGATCCCGTGCGGCGGGCGCCGCATCGCCGTGCTCGGCTTCATGGGCGAACTCGGCGACCAAGCCGCCGCCATGCATCGCGGGGTGGGGGAGGCGACCGCCGCCGCGAAGATCGATGCGGTCTTCACGGTTGGGGACCTCGCCTCCCCGATCGCGGAGGGGGCGCGCGACGGCGGCGTGCCGCAAGTCGAAGAATTTTCCTCCCGCATGCGGCTGCGCCGCGCGGTTGGGCGCGACCGCCGAGGCGGCGACCTCGCCCTCGCCAAGGGCAGCCGCGCGTAGCGCATGGAACTTGTCCTCAAAGCCCTCGCCGATTCCGACGCCCCATGATGTATTACCTCCATCTCCTGAAGGACGAAGTCGGGCTGCTGAATGTCTTTCAATACATCACGCTGCGCCTTCGGCGCGCGTGCCTCACCGCGTGGGTGGTCGCGGTGCTGTGCGGTCCGCGGGTCATCCGCCGCCTCATCTCGATGAAGGTCGGCCAGCCGATCCGCACGGCGGAAGAGGTCCACAAACTCGCCGAGCTGCATGGCGGCAAGGCGGGCACGCCGACGATGGGCGGCGTCCTCATCCTCGGCGCGGTCATGCTCTCGACCTTCCTGTGGGCGCGCCCCGACAACCCGTTCGTGTGGGTCGCCGCCTTCGTCTTTGGCGGGCTCGGGCTGCTCGGGTTCGCCGACGACTACAAGAAGGTGAAGCAGAAAAAGTCGGACGGCATCAGCGCGCGGGCCAAGCTCGCCGGCCAATTCGGGATCGCGTTGACCGTCGGCATCTTCCTCTACTTCCACCCCGGCACCGGCGGCTTCATCCGGCAGCTCTGGGTTCCGTTTTTGAAGGAGCCGCTGATCAACGACATGGGGTACTTCGCCATCGCGCTCTTCCCGCTCGTCATCGTCGGCTGCTCCAACGCGGTCAATCTGACCGACGGGCTCGACGGCTTGGCGACCGGCTGCACGATCACCGTGGCGATCACCTACGCGCTCTTCTCCTACCTCTGCGGCCACGCCATCCTCTCCGAGAAATACCTCTACCTCCCGAGCAGCCAATACGCCGGCGAACTCGCCATCGTCTGCACCGCGCTGGTCGGTGCCTGCATGGGATTCCTCTGGTTCAACGCGCACCCCGCCGAAGTGTTCATGGGCGACACCGGCTCGCTGGCCATCGGCGGCTTGCTCGGGACCGTCGCGCTTTGCTGCAAGCAGGAACTGCTCCTCGTCCTCGTCGGCGGCGTCTTCGTCATGGAGGCGGGATCGGTCATCCTGCAGGTCGGCAGCTTCAAGCTCCGCAAAAAGCGCATCTTCAAAATGTCGCCGATCCACCACCACTTCGAGCTGATGGGCTGGCACGAGAGCAAGGTCATCAACCGCTTCTGGATCCTCTCGATCATCTTCGCCCTCATGGGGCTCGCCACCCTCAAGCTCCGCTAGCCGACCGACCCTAACAAAACACCCATGCGCCAGCCTGCACAGTTCGCCGGATTAAAGATCGCCGCCCTCGGAGCGGGGCGCAGCGGTCTGGCGGCGGCGCGCGTCGCCCGCCAATGCGGCGCGGAATGCGAGATCCTCGATTCCGGAAATCCCGCCAACGCCGAGGCGTTGCGCGGCGAGGGCTTCCGCGTGGCGACCGGTCCGGCGGCGGTCGAGGCGGCGGCGAAGGGCGGCTACGACCTCGGGATCATCAGCCCGGGTATCGATTTGAACTGGGAGCTGCCGCAGGCGCTCGGCGCGCCGATCATCGGCGAGATCGAATTCGCCTTCCGCCTGAGCGAGGCGGCCGCCATCGCCATCACCGGCACCAACGGCAAGACGACGGCGACCGAGCTGACCGCCGCGATGTTCAAGGCGGCAGGCATCAACGCCGAGCCGTGCGGCAATTACGGCGTCGCCTACTCGGAGACGCTCGCCCGCCCGCTCGACGCGGCGATCCTCGAAGTCAGCTCGTTCCAGTTGGAGGCGATCGAGACGTTCCGCCCCGCCGTCGCGGTGTGGATGAATTTTGCGCCCGACCACCTCGACCGCTACGCGGGCATCGGCGACTATCGCCGCGCCAAGATGCGGATTTTTGAAAACCAGACCGCCGCAGACTTCGCGGTGGTCAACGGGCGCGACGGCATCGCCGGGTTGGCGGCGAAGACGATCACGTTCTCCGCCTTCGCCGGCGGCTTCGATTTCGCGCTGCGCGACGGGGCGATCCACTTTCAGGGGCAGCGCCTCTGCGCCTTTCCGCTCGGCAGACTGCGCGGCCGGCACAACGCCGAAAATTTGATGGCGTGCCTCGCCGCCGGGCATGCGCGCGGCTTGGCGTGGGAGCCGATGCTCGCCGCCGCCGAAGCCTACGTGCCGCCGCGCCACCGCTGCGAATTCGTCCGCGCGATCGGCGGCATCGAATTCCTCAACGACTCGAAGGCGACAAACCTGCACGCCTTGGAAAGCGCGCTGGCCGGGCGCGAGGGGCGCGTGGTCCTCATCGCCGGCGGCAAGCAGAAGGGGCTCGATTACGCGCCGCTGCGCGGATTGGTCGCCGAAAAGGTCAGCGCCGCCGTCTTGATCGGCGAGATCAAAGAATCGCTCGCCGCCGCCTGGGACGGGGCCGCGCCGTGCGAGACCGCAGCGGACCTCGATGCCGCCGTGCGCCGCGCGCGCGATCTCGCCGCGCCGGGCGAGGCGGTCCTCTTTTCTCCCGGCACCTCGTCTTTCGACATGTTCACCGGCTACGAGCAGCGCGGGGATGTCTTTTGCCAAATCGTTAACCAGCTACCAGCATGAGCACGAAAAAAAGAAAATCGATCAGCCCGGGAAAGGGCAACAGCCGCCGCCCCAAGCGGGCGAAGCGCCAAGGTCTCCTCAAGCGGCTGAGCGCGGAGACGCGCCTGCACGCCACCACCACCGAGGAGGAAGATTGGGTCGAGGAGCGCGGCGAGCAGCGCATGACGCTCCGCCTCGCGGTCACCGCGTTCCTCATCGTCCACGCGCTCGCCTTCGGCGGCATCTACTTCTTCAACAAGATGAGCGACGGCAAACCGGTGCCGGTGTCGCCCGAGACTGCCTCCCAGCAAGAGTCGGACAAGGCGGCGCGGCCGGTGCGGTCGGGGAGCGCCAGCACGCTCGCCGCCCACCAGACCGCGTTCATCGCGCAGATCCCGACCGAGGAGGAATTGCGCGACTGCGAGCACTATCGGGTGAAGAGCGGCGACGACCTAACCTCGATCGCCAAAAAGCTCGGCGTGGCCCTGAACGAACTCAAGCGCCTCAACGGGCTGGAGAGCGGCAACAACCTCTCAGTCGGGCAGTCGCTCTACGTGCCCAAGCGGCAGCCGGTCGGCGGAACCGCCGAGCCGCCCGCCGCGCCCGAGACGGTGCGCCGCGCCACGCCGCCGCCGGCGCAGGGGCAAAACACCGCGCGCACCGAGACGCCGCGCGCCACGCCGCCGCCCGCCCAGAGAATTTCCGCCGCGCCGGCGGCGGCCGCCGCCAAGTCCTACACGGTCGCGAAGGGCGACACCGCCTACGGGCTGAGCCGCAAGTTCGGCGTGTCCGTCGCCGAGATCTTGGCGGCGAACGGCATCGCCGACGCCAAGAACCTCCGCGCCGGCCAGACCATCACCATCCCCGCCAAGTAGAAGCGATGACCGCCCGCAGCGCCCACCTTCTCATGCTGATGGTCGTCGGCTTGTGCGCCCTCGGCATCGTCATGCTGACCAGCCTCGCCCTGTTCTCGGGGCCGCAGAGCGCGGACGCCTACTTTGAGGTGAAGCGGCAGGGCATCTTCCTGTTCTGCGGGCTTGGGTTGTGCGGCGTGATGGCGCTGATCGACTACCGGTGGTGGTTGAAGCTTGCGACGGTTGGGTTCGTCCTCAGTTGCCTGTTGCTCGCCGCAGTCTTTGTCCTCGGAAAGGAGATCAACGGCTCCAAGCGTTGGATCGAGATTGGATCAACCCAAGTGCAGCCTTCCGAGTTCGCGAGATTCGGGGCGGTCGTTTTTCTGGCAGCGTGGTTTCACTGGCGCCAGGCGGACATCCGGACCTTTAAGCGCGGCTTTCTCTATCCTGGGTTGCTCATGGCGATCCCCGGGTTGCTCATCGCCTGCGAGGTCGACCTCGGCACCTCCATCGTGCTGTGCCTCGCCGTCCTCTCGGTCTTCTTCGTCGCGGGCGTCCGCTGGTTCTACGTGCTCCCGATCGTCGCGGCGATTGTCGGATCTTACTTTCTGCTCATCCATGCGGCAAAGAATGAACCCGAGTGGATCGCCGCGTTGGATAAGGTGGTGCCCGGCGACCGGGTCGAGCGCGTGGTCGCGTTCACCGATCTCGAAGCGCACAAGCACGGCGCCGGTTTGCAGCAATACCGGTCTTGGCTCGCCCACGCGGCGGGCGGGATCAGTGGGCTGGGTATCGGCGAGGGGCGGCAGAAAATGTTCTACCTCCCGTTTGCCCACACCGACTTTATCTTTCCGATGATCGGGGAGGAACTCGGCTTGATCGGCGCGCTGTGTACAGTGCTCGCTTTCGCCCTGATCCTCTATACCGGTGTTTCGGTCGCGGCGCACGCGCCGGATGCCTTCGGCAGGCTGCTGGGCATCGGCATCGTCTCGATTATCTCGCTGGAGGCGGCGCTCAATATCGGGGTCACCACTTCGGTGCTCCCGAACACTGGCTTGCCGCTCCCGTTCATCAGCTACGGCGGCTCCAGCTTGCTCGCCTCCCTCGGCGCGGTCGGCGTCCTGCTCAATATCTACCGGCAAGCCGGATCGACCCGCCCCGCGCCACGCCTCGGCGAAGCAATGAAGGACCGCGTCACGCCCCGGATATAAGCGCGATCACAAATAACAAATAACAAATAACAAATAACTAACCTACTCCCCCCTTCCGCAGATGAGATCGATGCAGCGATCCCAGGTGCTGTGACCGCGCAGGATGCCGATCTCCACGCGCAGGTAATAGATAGGGACCTCGGGGTTCTCGATCGGGGGAAGGCGGACCGAATCTTTCTCCGTCGTCACGATCATGTCGATGTCGCGGTTCACGCAACGCGTGATGAATTCGTTGATCTCGCGCTCCTCGTAGCGGTGGTGGTCGGTGAACCGCCGGACGAGTTCGACCTGGGCACCGAGGCGCCGCAGCCCGCTCTCGAAGCTCTCTGGGATGGCGATGCCGCTGACCGCGCCGACGTATTTGCCCTTGAGCGCGGCAAGCGGCGTGCGCTCGTCGGACCCGAGCCGCTGGAGGTAGAGCGGGTGGTGCGCGCATTCGATGATCTCCGCGGTCCGGTTGTAGCGCCGGATCCGGCTGATCAGCTCGCTGCTGTCCCAGTCGGGATCGCTCTTGGTGATGAAGATATACGTCGCGCGGCGCAGGTTGGCGTGCGGCTCGCGCAGCGTCCCGCGCGGCAGCATGTGTTCGTTGCCGAAGGGCGTGTAGCGATCGACCAGGACGACATCGAGCCGCCGTCGCAGGCGCAGGTATTGCAAGCCGTCGTCGAGCAGCAGCGTGTCCGCGCCGAGTTCGCGGATCGCGTAGGACCCCGCCTTGACCCGGTCTTTGTCCACCACCACCGCCACGCCGGGCAAGTTCGTGGCGAGCATGAACGGCTCGTCGCCCGCCACCTTGGAATCGAGCAACACGCGCTCGCCATCGCTCACCACCCGCGGCGGCGGCGCGACCGTCCGCCCGTCGATCCGCGCCTTGAGCCGGTCTTTGGCGGGCGGTTTCACGCTCTTGTAGCCGCGGCTCAGGATCGCGACCTTGCGCCCGCGGTCGCGCAGCGCTTTGGCGAACATCTCGACGACCGGCGTCTTGCCGGTGCCGCCGACAGTCAGGTTGCCGATGCTGATGACCAGGCACCCGAGGTTGCGCTCGCGCTTGATCCGGTTGCGGAAAAGCCAGAGCCGCAGGGCGACCAGCCGCGAAAACACTTTCGACAACCCGAAGAGAGCGACGCGCAGCGACTTCGCCTTAAAGTCATTCCGGCGCTCCAGGATGACATCGGTGGCGAATTCTTCGAGGCTTTCGAGCGATTCCTTCATGCGCGGATCAGCCGCCGTCTTCGCCCGCATCGCCGGTTTCGAAAAGATCCGCGATGGGCACCTCGAAGCCTTCCACGACATGGCTGCGCAGCGTGCTGTGGGCGAGCCTCTCATGGAGGGTAAAGCGCCGCTCGCCCTCTGGCAAAACGTATTGCTCGACCGACTTGGCATCGGCGTCCACGATCCAGTATTCCCGCACCCCGTGATGGGCGTAGTCTTCAAACTTTACGCCGCGATCAAATGCCTCGGTCGATTTGCTGAGGACTTCCACGACGAGATCCGGGGCGGGAAACCTCATCTGGTCTTCGGTAAACTTCGCCGCCGTTTCGCGGCGGAAAAAGACGATGTCCGGTTCGTAGTCGTTGCGCGAGAGTGAGACGAGGCATTTCTCGACAAACACCTCGCCCAGCCGGTTCGTTCCGACGTGTTGCCGGAGAAGAGAGAAGATATTTCCGGTCACGTTTAGGTGCCGGCGTCTCGCGGGTGAATGCAAGATCACCTCGCCGTCGATGAACTCCGCCTTTTGCTCCGGCGTTAGGCTTTCGACAAATTCGCGCCGCCGCCTTGCCTCGTCTTCGGCCAGCTCGTTTAAGAGCCGGAGGTATTCGGGCATTCGCGGGGAGCGGATGATGGGTTCGAGGATCGCTTCCATGCGGCGCACTATAGGGAGAAATCGCCAGAAATTCAGCGGGAATTCGCGGTTCTCCGCGCGCCGCGCCTTAGCTTTCCTGACCTGCCGAGCTGCCCGCATTGTCCGCCGTGACGATCCGGACGCTGGCTCCCTCGCCGGTCTGGTGGGCGGATCGCATCGCGGCGGCGACGGCAGCGGGGTCGGCTTCGTCCTCCAGCACCGGGCAGCAGATTGTCGAGCCGGAGCCGCTGAGGAATCCGCCGAGCGCGCCCGCCTTTTCGCCGGCGGCGATGATCTCCATCAAGCCGGGGACGAGATGGCGGCGATACGGCTGGTGCAGGTAGTCCTCGAACGCGCCGCGCAGCTTCCCGTATTCGCCGGTGGCGAAGGCGGCAGTGATGCTGCACGCATTGGCCATGCTGCGCGCGCCGTCCACGTGCCTGATGCTCTCTGGCAGGACCTCGCGGGCGGGTTCGGTCAGCACCTCGAACGGCGGGATGAGCAGCGCGAACTTTAGCTTCGGATCGACCTCGAACCGAAAGTAATCGCCTCGGGCGTTGGTGATGATGAAGCCGCCGAACGCCGCCGGCCCCGCGTTGTCCGGGTGTCCCTCCAGCTCCGTGCAGATCTGGAAGAGCGCCTCCTTGCCCAGAGGCGATCCGCTCAGCGCGTCCAGCGCCTGCATGATGCCGAGCCGGAGCGTGACGCTGCTGCCCAGCCCGCGCGAGATCGGGACCTCGCCGCCGATCGACCAGCGGAAGCCGAACGACGGCACCGCCGCGCGGGAGAAATACGCCGCCGCCGCCGCCTCGACCATGCGGTGCGCGGGTTCGACGCCCTGGTGGTCGAGCCGCTCGACGCACACGTCATTGTGCAGGGCGAGCGCGATGCCGAGGCAGTCGTAGCCGGGTCCGATGTTCGACGTGCTACCCGGCACGCGGGCGGTGGCGATTTGGTTCTCTGGCATAGGGATGGGGAAAAGGCGGGGATTCTGGGGTTGCCGCCTCGCGCGCACAACCCTAATTTCCGCCACTATGCCTAGACCCGACGGACGTTCCACCGACCAACTTCGCCCCATCTCCTTTCTCCCCGGCATCGCGCCGCACGCCGCTGGCTCCGTGCTGGTTTCCTTCGGCGACACCCGCGTGATCTGCGCCGCCAGCGTGGAGGAGGGCGTGCCCCGCTGGATGCAGTTCCAAAACGTGCCCGGCGGCTGGGTCACCGCCGAATACAGCATGCTGCCGTATTCCACGCTCGACCGCAAACAGCGCGACAGCGCCAAGGGCAGGATCGATGGCCGCAGCATGGAGATCCAGCGCCTCATCGGGCGCTCGCTCCGCGCCATCGTCGATCTCAAGCGCCTCGGTCCCCGCACGATCTGGGTCGATTGCGATGTCCTGCAAGCCGACGGCGGCACCCGCACCGCCTCGATCACCGGAGCCTGCGTCGCCATCTCGATCGCCTGCCACAAGCTCGCCGCCGAAGCCAAGATCACCGAGTGGCCGGTGCGCAAGCTCGTCTCCGCCGTCAGTTGCGGCATCTACAAAGGCGAGCCGATCCTCGACCTCTGTTACGTGGAGGACCGCGACGCCTCGGTGGACGCCAACTTCGTCCTCACCGAAGACCTCGATTTCGTCGAGATCCGTGGCAGCGGGCGAAGAGCAACACCTTCACCCAAGGCGAGATGGATGCCATGCTCGGGCTTCGCCAAAAAGGCATCGCCGAACTGACCGACTCCAGCGCGCTGCCATCAAAGCCGCCGAAACACTCCGCCGACGACAACGCCCTCGACTGCTCGCCGCCCACTTCGGGCGGAAGTAGGGCGGCAGGGAGCTGTCGATCCGACACTCTTGTCGCATGGCAGATGCGCTGCCGTTCTTGCAACGCTCGCGGCTTGATGGCCGATGCTGCAGATCCGCGACAGGCAGGAGTGCCGTCTCTACACATGAGCCTTCCGCTCACCAGATCGCGTCAAGCGGACCCGGTTCGCCCGGCGGATCTGATGGCGCTGATAGGCGAAGGCGATGCCGCAGGAGGCGACATTTGCGGCTGTCGCGTGCAGGAGGTAGTCGGGGGCGAGATAGAAGATCGCGACCGTCGCGGGACATCCCAACCGGCAAGAGCATGAGCTGGAATGCCTATCCATTCCGATCGCATTTGTTTTTCGGCGTGGAGCACCTGCGTAGACACATTCAGGGCGATGGGGATGGTTAGGGAGATAAATATTGGGGATAAACAGAATCCACGGGCAGCGAAGGCGAAGCCATGACTGCGGCGGCGAGCGCGTAATCGTCGCGGGTAAGCAACGATCGGCTGCGCAGCATCGCGCTTTGAGCCAAGCAGAGACTGCGTCTGCCGGTGCGATGGGGAGTGTCGCCAGCAGAGAATAGTTCCGTTTAATCCAGCGGACAAATGGAAATCGGTCCTACTCCTTTGGGAGCGGAGAATTCAATAGGATGAATGATCGCTGCGCCAAAACCAAGAAAAGTGATTCCTCCTTCATAGATAAAGCCGCTCCCGAAGAAAATGAATAGGGTGGCGGCACTGATAGATGAAGAGATAAGGCGAACTGACCATCCGTCCGGCGGCGGAAGGGCGGCGGTTGCGAGGCGTTCGCGTTCGTTGAGCCAAAGCCAAGTACAGGCGGCGTAAGATCCCCATCTTCCCCAGTGTGAATCGAGTTCCTCCGCGATTCCTTTAGCGGCATGTGGCGCGGGCATCGCGCAGGTTCAACGGAGCCTCGTCGGCGTCGAGAGGAACGTCCGTGCTTTGGTATTTAGCGGAAGCTAGTGGCAGCGATTTGGGATTGTTGGGTTCTTCCCTAAAACGAAGTCACGATTGGCAAAGGTCCCGATAGCGGCGGCGGATGACATCGAAGCCAGCGCCTGCCAGCAGCGATCCCAAGCCAAGAAGCGCCGCTGCCATCCAATTGCCCTGACAAACCGCCGCCGCCGCGCCAAATGCCAACGAGGGCGGAATGGCGAGCCAGGCAAACTCCGCGACCTGAATGAGGTGCGCCATCGCGATGTCGGCCTGAAAATCGCTAAGGCGCAACGGGACTTATCCAAAGAAATGCGAGCACCTTGCCGATCCGCCACCGTGAGGCGAGTTCACGACTGGTAGCGCTACGAACAGAGAGACGATGATCGCGTGAACGGCAGAAGGGCGATGCTACACAGGGCGTCCGTTGGCATTTTCCCGTGCGTGCCTCAAACCCTGATCGCCGCCGGGATCAGAACGAAAGTGGCAGCGCCATCCTGCAAGAATCAGCCATGTTCTGCGCAGCTTACGAATCGACCTCGGTGGGCACGAAACTCTACTAAGGCGCTGCGCTTGAGCAAATGCGCTGTAGATTGTTGCCCATTCAAGCCGCGCTAACCCAGCGATCGGCGAGGAGACCGCAGCATGACCGGGGATCTTCCAAATCGAGCGACTCCGCAGACGAACCCAGAATCGGAAGAAGGATGCCGAAGATAGGAAGAAAACTAGGGCGAGCAGCAGCCGCTCCCGCCACTTCTTCCTCTGATATTGGCTCAACCGATCTGTGCACCCAGCTTGGTGCGGCACGCCATTTTGATCCGGATAGCCAGTTGTCGCTCGGCGTTCATCGGTTCCTTTTTCTTTGCGCAGGCTGGCGAGTTTTGCCTCCAAGGTTTCGCCATCGGGTAGGTTCGCGCCGCCGAGGTCATCAGCGAGGCGACCTCATGCAGAAGCAGGACGCGGTCGGCGAACCCGGCGGCGAGATCGGGTAACCGGGGTCGAATAGATAACCGTTCCGCCGACGCCGCCACCTTGCGCGCGTGCTGGCGGAACACCCGGATGCCTCTCCGCATCCACGCTCGAGGCAAACGGCCTGTCGACGATCAGAATGTCCGCGCCCGGCTGGTGATCCAGCCGCATGAGGATCAGCTTGTAGGCTTGCCCGCGCGACAGCCTGCCCGCGCCCTTTACCGCCTCACCAGAGGTCGAGTTCGCTGAGAACATCAGCGGCCGCATCTTCGATCCCCCCGCTTGTCCTTACTGTAGATGCGGAGGATCGCCGCCAGATTGCGCATACTTCAGATTCTTGGGGAGAGCAGCGGCGCATCGGCATGATGAAAACGCGAAGCGCCTGCTCCCTCGGTCCGGTCGCGCCGGATGGCTGACCACCGTAGGTGAGCTTTACCGCAGTCGAGCCGGAGGAGACCGGAGAGCACGGCTGAGAAACGTCGTCTTGCCCGCGCCATTCAAGTTGCCGAGCACCGCGACGATTTCGCCGCCCGAGAAGGTGGCGCCACTTCGCGGAGGGCGCGCGTCTTTACAAGCGGCGGCTGCTGGATTCGGAGAGTCTGATTCCATAGCGGGCGAAATGCTCGCCGACCGCCTCCGCGTAATCAATGGAAACGAACCTGACGACTCCGCGGGCATATCTTGCCCGCGCCCGCGAATCGCCTAGTTTGCCACTATGAATTTGCCCTGCTCCAGCACGCCACGCGCCGCCGCCACTTCCTGCACCAATGCCAGGTCGGGCTCGGCGGTGTCGCCCTATCCTCGCTCCTCGGCGGGCAGGCGGGGGCGGCGGCCGCCGATCCGCTCGCCTCGAAAAAGCCGCACTTCGCGCCCAAGGCCAAGCGGGTGATCTACCTGCACATGGCGGGATCGCCGCCGCACCTGGATCTGCTCGACTACAAGCCGGAGCTGGTGAAGCGCGACGGCCAGGATTGCCCCGATGCGTTTCTCAAAGGGCGGCGCTTCGCCTTCACCAGCGGCGTGCCGAAGCTGATGGGGACGCCGCGCACGTTCAAACAACATGGGCAAAGCGGCGCGTGGATCTCCGACGCGCTGCCCGAGCTGTCGAAGCTGGCCGACGAGCTAACGATCGTGAAGTCGATGCACACCGACCAGTTCAACCACGCCCCGGCGCAGCTCCTCGTTTACACCGGATCGCCGCGGCAGGGGCGGCCGTCGATGGGATCGTGGGTGACCTACGGGCTGGGCACGGACAACGCCGACCTCCCCGGCTTCGTCGTCCTGATCTCCGGCGGCACCAGCCCGAGCGCGGGCAAGAGCGCGTGGGGCAGCGGCTTTCTGCCCAGCGTCTACCAGGGGGTGCAATGCCGGTCGCAGGGCGATCCGGTCCTCTACGTGTCCGATCCGCCCGGCATGGATCGCGACCTGCGGCGCCTGAGCCTCGACGCGCTCGGCGACCTCAACCAGATGCAGGCGGAGGAGATGGGCAACCCGGAGACGCTGACACGCATCGCCCAATACGAACTCGCCTTTCGCATGCAGATGTCGGTGCCCGATGCGATGGATATCGGCAAGGAAAGCAAAGAGACGCTCGACGCCTACGGCGCGCAGCCGGGCGAGGCCCGCTTTGAAAACAACTGCCTGCTCGCCCGCCGCCTCGTCGAGCGCGGCGTCCGCTATGTCCAACTCTTCGACTGGGGCTGGGACTTCCACGGCACAAATCCGTCCGAGGATATCCGCGACGGCTTGACCAAAAAATGCGCCGGCACCGACCGCGCGGTCGCCGCCCTCATCCGCGACTTAAAAGAACGCGGCTTGCTGGAGGATACGCTGGTCATCTGGGGCGGCGAATTCGGGCGCACGCCATTCCGCGAGGGGCGCACGGCGAAAGGCAGCGTCCTCGGGCGCGACCACTTCCCGGACGCCTACTCGCTCTTCATGGTCGGCGGCGGCACCAAGCCGGGCACCGTCTATGGCGAAACCGACGAACTCGGGTTCTCCGTCGCCAGCGATCCGGTCCACGTCCACGACTTCCAGGCGACGATCCTGCACCTGCTCGGCTTCGATCACGAGAAGCTCACGTTCCGGTTCCGGGGCGCGACTACCGCCTGACCGATGTCCATGGCAAGGTGATCAAAGCGGCTCCTCGCCTAGTGAGAATGCTCTTTACCTGACCGATAATCCCGCGCCTTAGGCGGAAATCCGGCGGTCGCGCGGTTACATAAATGTAACAGCTTGGTCGGCGCAGCAGCGGCTGCGATGCGCTAATAGTGGCGAGCCTCCCGCTCCGGCTCACCCTACTATGCAAAATACTCATCGTTGAAGATGAGCGCGATGTCGCTGATTTAATCCGTCTCAACCTGGAAGACGAGGGCTACGCCGTAGTCACCTGCGGGGATGCGAATACCGGCATCGTCAAAGCTCTCCGCGAGCATATCGACCTCATGATCCTCGATATCATGCTGCCGGGGATGGACGGGTTCGAGGCGATGCGGCACCTCAAGCAAGACACCCGCAGCCGCGGCATTCCGGTCATCATGCTAACCGCCCGCGCCAACCCGATCGACCGCATCAAGGGATTGGAACTGGGAGCCGAGGACTATGTGGTCAAGCCCTTCAGCCCGCGCGAGCTTTGCCTGCGGGTCAAGGCGGTGCTCGGCAGGATCAAGCGGCGCAGCTCCAGCGGCGAGATCCGCCGCGGTCCGTTTAAGCTCAACCGCTACTCGCTCGTCTGCGAACTCGAAGGGCAGGCGCTCGAGCTGACGCCCACCGAATTCAAGCTCCTCACCGTTTTGCTCGAACGCGAGGGCATGCCGCAGGAGCGCGACGCCCTCCTCCGCGAGGTGTGGAACTATAGCGACCGGATCTACTCCCGCACGCTCGATACCCACATCCGGCGCCTGCGCGAAAAGCTCGGTCGCCACGCGGATGCCGTCCGGACGATCCGGGGCGTCGGCTACGCTTTCGTCTGGGATGACGATTCGGCGGCGGAGTAACATGCCGCCGAGAGGGCGATCGATTCGCTGCGGGCTGGGCGTTGGGATTCTTGGCGCTGCCCTATCCTCGGCTCGCCCGTTCCTGCCGGTCCCGCCGCCGCCCCCTGGATTTCCAGGTATCTATTTTTGACCCAATAGAAGTGTAGATAATTGTTGAATGTGTTCTACGCCCGGAAAAACGGGGTCGCGGCGGGGGAGGCGTCCTATCGATAAACAGCCGGGGCGGCGGGGGAACTAAATTCCTGTGACGTATACTTCACGGCGATTTGATCGCGCGATTGTCACGGCTTTGTGACAGATAGAGAAAGAGGCGAAATGGTAACATTTCGACGCTGTGACGAAATGTTTACCTCAATAGATTTTGATCAGCGATAACCATCAATTAGTGAGGTTGCGTATTAGCCGCGTGCCTCATGCCACCGTGCGATCCCCACAATGAATTTCCCTCCCGCCGTGGGCTTCTCGCCCATCGCCGCCTGCGCCTTCACCCTACTCCCGCCGGGTCTCGCCGCGCAGGTCGCAGAGCCTGAACTCCCCGTGAACCCTCCTCCCGACAGCGTTCCCCGCCCAACCCGCTGCTCCCTCCCATCGAGGGCGGAGAGCCGCCGTCGGCGGCGCCGGAGGAGCGCACCGGCGTCGATCCGGGGCGCCGCCCGCCGCAGAGGAGGGCAGGGTCAGCCTCACCGAAGAGCTAAAAAGGCAGGGCAACACCATCGTGGGATTGATCTTTGACGACGGTCCGACCGCCGCGCCGCTCGGTGATGTGACGGTCTTTCTTCCAAAGCCGGGCGCGGGGCGCAGACCGACTCGCGCGGTGAGTTTGTCATCACCGACCTTCCGGTGGGCGAATATGATCTGATCATTTCCAAGGTCGGGCATACATCAAACAGGAAATCCGATTGTATGTCAGCACCGACCGCGCCTCGGTGGTAAAACTGCCGCTCAAATCGCGCCCGATTGAAGAAAGCGACGTCTTCAAATTGGATGCGGTCGAAATTTTCGGCGAGCGCCGACGGATCAAAAGCAGGGGTTGTTCAACCCGCAGGAACTCCAGCAACTCGTCGCCAGCATCGGATCCGCCGACTTCTCCAACAAGGGGCTTGGCGATGTCGGAGCCGCCGTCAAGACCGCCGCAGGGGCGAACATCGTCGGCGGAAAATACGCCGTCATCCGCGTCTAGGCGACCGCTATTCCAACACGCTCGTCGACGGTGCGATCGTCCCCTCCGCCGACCCGTCCCGCAAGGCTGTCCAACTCGACCTCTTCCCCACCGACCTCGTCGAGCGGATCGACATCGTCAAAACCTTCTCTCCAGACATGCCGGGCGAATTCGCCGGCTGGTTCGGTCAACATCATCCCAAAGCGATTTCCCAGCGAGCGGATCCTATCTTTTAGCTATGGGATCAAAGCAAACAACCAGACCACCGGGCAGCCCATTTATCTAAACCCCGACCGTAGGATGGATTTTCTAGGGGACGCGCCGGGAAGCGATCTCCCAGCCGATCTGGCTCCGGTTGGCGAATGGTAGCGGTGCGCCCCGCGCGGCGCGGAGACCGTCCGAGATCCCGATCATCGAGGCGCTGCGCCAGCCTGCCGTGGAGCAGTGGGGGCTGGTCCACAACCGTGGTTCGATGTTTCAAGGCGGCGTCGCCGAAAACGCCCCGTTTAACACGAGTATGGATTTGAGTATCGGCGATGCCTTCGAGATCCCGATGGGTGAATTCGGGGTAATGCTCAACCTAACGCGAGGTCGAAAATATACGCTCATCCCCGAAAAGGAGGTTGTCAGAGCCTTTCGCCCCTCCGGACCCGGCACGCCTATTCTTATCGATAAGGCGCAGACGCAGACAGAGTCGTCCGAAGAGGTCGAGTGGGGGTTGCTCGCCTCGGCGGGCATCCGCCCGACGAAAAACCACGAAGTTGCTTTTTCATTCTTTCGCTACCGCTCTGCCCAAGACGAGATCACGCAAGGTCGCCGAGTCGGGAGGAGCAATCTCAACTGAACCGATCACCGAGGAGAATCGGGGGTTCTTTGTGCAAAATTATCTCGGGGCGCGCAGATCGGGCATCTCGCGTTCGATGAGATCGGCTACTTGGACCGCAATCTTGAAATCGTTCAACTCTCCGCCACGATGTGAACGGGAAGGATGGTCCGCGGGTGGATTGGGTGATGAGCCGCGCAAACTCCAGCGAGCTTCGCCCCGACAGCCGGTTCTTGGCGCTCTATGAGCTTGACTACGCCGACCCGGCGCTCCTTGAGGTCGAGGGGATCAACCCCTCGACCCTCCGTCCCGAACTAGGCCGCGTGCTGACCGTCCGCAACATTACGCGAGAGTCCAATACCGAGCCGACTTTCCGGGAGTTTCTCTCGACCGAAGAGCAGGGCGACAACGTCCGCGCCGATCTCACGGTCCCCTTCATCTACGACCCCCAAAAGAAAGATAGCCCCCGCTTCACCGCCAAAATCGGACTCAATCGTTTTGTGCGCGAGCGCTCGGTCCGGGGGCGGCTTTTCACCTACTTGACCGGGAGCAACGCGGCTCCCAACGACCAGGCGGGGGTCGATTTCCTCTCGTCCGGAAAGGTGAACTCTCCGGAAGTCATCGACGGATACCGTTTCAATTCGGCGGCTTCCCAAGGCTACGAGGTGCGCGATCTGACAACCGCTGGTCAGACGGTGCGTAATGTCGATGCCTCCACCCTCCTCGAAGCAGGTTATCTGATGGGGACGGCGAAGGTCGGAAAGATCGAGCTTATGGCGGGTGTCCGCCTCGAGAGAGAGGAACGCGACTTCTATATCATCCCCGAGTTGAACCCGGCGGGAGTCGCGGACGCGACCAACCTGCCGGAGCCGATCGCCAACGACTACGCGTTGCCCGCCGCATCGCTGAATTGGTCGTTTGGCAAGGACGATAGCCACAAGCTCCGGCTCTCCTACGGGAAGACGGTCGCCCGCCCGACGTTCTACGAATTTGCACCCATCAGGATCGTCGATCAGGGGACGGGTGATGATATCCGAGGCAACCCCGAACTGACCGACACGCTGATCGACAACTTCGACTTGCGTTGGGAGTGGTTTCCCGAACCTAAGGAATTCGCCGGTCTGGAGATGATGGCGGTAAGCCTATTCCACAAAAATTTGGATAGCCCGATCATGACCACTAGGCAGGGGAACCTCCGGTCCTGGCAGAATTTCGGATCAGGGACCCTTCAGGGTATCGAGTTCGAACTTCAAAAGCGGCTCTTCGACGACTTTACGGTTTCCACCAACTTCACTTACATCGATTCCTTGGTGACCCCGGGGTTGGAGCAATTGAATGCTGGGGTGTCCACGGCGTCGGTTTTTGAAGGGCAACCCACCTACATCTACAATTTTTCCCTCGGCTACGAAAACAAGAAACTGGGTCTGAATGCCAACCTGGTTTATAACTTCACGAGCGAGATTCTAGACAGTATCACCGGCGATGTTTTCACGCCGAATGTTTATAAAGAGCCAACGCACTCGCTCGACTTGATACTTAGTAAGAAAATCCGCCTAGGCGAGGTCGAGGGGAAGCTTAAATTTGCTGCTGAGAACCTGTTGGACCTCGAGGAGCGAAAATACTACGAGGGCGAAAATGTAACGTTCGAGCGTTACAAAAGAGGGCGTGTTTTTAGTATAGGAATTTCATTCGACTTTTAGACGAAAATATTTACCCCAAAACCCAAGAGAACCTAAAATACCATGAGATACATAACCTCTGCCATCGCGGCACTCGGTTTGCTCGCATCCCTTGTCCCCAAAGGACATGCTGCTGATGTCGAGGTGACCGCCAACATCACCACGAACACCACGTGGACCGCCAATAATGCCTATATCATGCGCAAGACAATCTTTGTCGAGCCTGGTGCCACCCTCACGATCGAGCCGGGCACCACGATCTACGGCACCGAGGATCTCGCCGAGACACGCGCGGCTCGCTGGTCGTCGCCCGCGGGCGAAGATCATGGCGGTCGGCACCAAGGACAACCCGATCGTGTTCACCGCCCTGGAGGAGCGCGACGCCGGACCGCTCACCCTGGACGACAACCAGTTCTGGGGCGGCGTCATCATCCTAGGCAAAGCGCGGCTCAACGACAATCCCGCCAACCTGCCGGGCAACGGATTCCTCGAGACCGAGGGCAGCACGACTACGTCGCCCGCGAGATCGAGGGCTTCCCCACCGGCGGCGCGGCGGGCACGCTCATCCGCTACGGCGGAATCCACGACGACGACAACTCAGGCAAGTTTTCGCTACGTGTCGATCCGCTACGGCGGCTACATTTTCGACCCGGTCAACAACTCCGAGATCAACGGGCTGACGCTGGGCTGCGTGGGCAACGAGACGGAGATCCACCACGTGGAGGTGTTCAACAACGCGGACGACGGCATCGGAGTTCTTCGGCGGCACGGTCAACACCCACCACATGGTGATGGCGTTCAACGAGGACGACTGCTTCGACTTCGACGAGGGCTACCGGGGCAAGAACCAATTCTGGTTCGCGATCCAGAAGACCGACAAGAGCAACTTCGGCGGCGAGCACGACGGGGGCGGCAGCCCGCAGAAGAACTTGGAGCCGTTTTCGCGGACGCATATCTACAACGCGACCTACATCGGATCGGGTCAGGCGGCGACCTCGACGGCGAACAACGGGTTCCACCTGCGTGACAACTTCGCGGGTCGCTACTACAACTCGATCTTCCACGACTTTAAGGGCTTCTTCGTGACCGTGGACAACAACGCGGACATGCAGGCGCGTGTCGGGACCGACCTACTCTTCCAACACAACACGATCGGGACGTTCGGCGGCGGCTTAGGCAGCGGCGCGGGCGGCGCGGCGGCCAGCGCTTTGGAAACGGCTATCATCAACGGCACAGGCAACACCCAGCAAAACCCATTGCTTCAAAATACGGCGCATACGAACAGCCCGTCCGGAGTGATTGATCCCCGGCCGCAATTGAACAGCCCGGTGGTTGCCGCCAACGGAGCGACTCTTGCCGCGATTGAGGCTGGCGATGCCGATTTTATCCAGCAAGTCGATTTTCGCGGCGCCTTTCCAGGTCCCAACTGCGAAACCGGCGATGCGAACTGGCTTCGCGGCTGGACCTACCTCGATCAGCAGGGGTTCCTCGCCCCTGATGTTTCGGCTAATCCTACTGATGTGGAGGTGACCGCAAACATCACGACCGACACCCTTTGGTCGAACGATAAGTCTTATATTATGCGCAAGACGATCTTCGTCGAGCCGGGCGCGACACTTTGGATCGAGCCGGGCACCACGATCTACGGCACCGAGGACCTCGCCGAGGACACGCGCGGCTCGCTGGTCGTCGCCCGCGGGGCGAAGATCATGGCGGTCGGCACCAAGGACAACCCGATCGTGTTCACCGCCCTGGAGGAGCGCGACGCCGGACCGCTCACCCTGGACGACAACCAGTTCTGGGGCGGCGTCATCATCCTAGGCAAAGCGCGGCTCAACGACAATCCCGCCAACCTGCCGGGCAACGGATTCCTCGAGACCGAGGGCGGCACCGACTACGTCGCCCGCGAGATCGAGGGCTTCCCCACCGGCGGCGCGGCGGGCACGCTCATCCGCTACGGCGGCATCCACGACGACGACAACTCGGGCAAGTTCTGCTATGTGTCGATCCGCTACGGCGGCTACATCTTCGACCCAGTCAACAACTCCGAGATCAACGGGCTGACGCTAGGCTGCGTGGGCAACGAGACGGAGATCCACCACGTGGAGGTGTTCAACAACGCGGACGACGGAATCGAGTTCTTCGGCGGCACGGTCAACACCCACCACATGGTGATGGCGTTCAACGAGGACGACTGCTTCGACTTCGACGAGGGCTACCGGGGCAAGAACCAGTTCTGGTTCGCGATCCAGAAGACCGACAAGAGCAACTTCGGCGGCGAGCACGATGGGGGCGGCAGCCCGCAGAAGAACTTGGAGCCGTTTTCGCGGACGCATATCTACAACGCGACCTACATCGGGTCGGGTCAGGCGGCGACCTCGACGGCCAACAACGGGTTCCACCTGCGTGACAACTTCGCGGCTCGCTACTACAACTCGATCTTCCACGACTTTAAGGGCTTCTTCGTGACCGTGGACAACAACGCGGATATGCAGGCGCGCGTGGGGACCGACCTACTCTTCCAACACAACACGATCGGGACGTTCGGCGGCGGCTTGGCAGCGGCGCGGGCGGCGCGGCACAGCGCCAGAAACGGCGATCATCAACGGCATTGGAAACACCCAGCAAAACCCGCTCCTCCGCAGTGTTGCGCACACCACCTGCCCGACGGAACCGTCGATCCCCGCCCGCTCCCGCAGAGTCTGGCGTGGAATGCAACGGCGCCACGCTTGCCGCTCCGGTGGGCAGCGATGCCGAATGCATCGAAGTAGTGGAATATCGGGGTGCCTTTGGCGAGGAAAACTGGCTCAAAGGATGGACCTACCTCGACCAGCAGGGATACCTCGCGCCGGACACCAACCCGGTGGTCAAAGCCGATGTCGAAGTGACTGCCAACATCACGGCAAACACGACGTGGACTACCAACAACAACTACATCATGCGCAAGACAATCTTCGTTGAGCCAGGCGCGACCCTCCGCGATCGAGCCGGGCACCACGATCTACGGCACCGAAGACCTCGCCGAAGATACCCGCGGCTCGCTGGTTGTCGCCCGTGGAGCGAAGATCATGGCCGCGGCTTGCCGATGGCGCCAATCGTGTTCACCGCCTTGGAGGAGCGCGACGCCGGACCGCTCACCCTGGACGACAACCAGTTCTGGGGCGGCGTCATCATCCTCGGCAAAGCGCGGCTCAACGACAATCCCGCCAACCTGCCGGGGCAACGGCTTCCTCGAGACCGAGGGCGGCACCGACTACGTCGCCCGCGAGATCGAGGGCTTCCCCACCGGCGGCGCGGCGGGCACGCTCATCCGCTACGGCGGCATCCACGACGACGACAATTCAGGAGTGTTCGCCTACGTGTCGATCCGCTATGGCGGCTACATCTTCGACCCAGTTAACAACTCGGAGATCAACGGGCTGACGCTGGGCTGCGTGGGCAACGAGACGGAGATCCATCACGTGGAGGTGTTCAACAACGCCGACGACGGAATCGAGTTCTTCGGCGGGACGGTGGATGTCCACCACATGGTGATGGCGTTCAACGAAGACGACTGCTACGACATCGACGAGGGATACCGCGCGTCAGTTCCTTGTTGCCATCCAGAAGCCAGACAAGAGCAACTTCGGTGGCGAGCACGATGGGGCGGCAGCCCGCAGAAGAACCTCCAGCCGTTTGCGACCCCGCATTTTACAATGCGACTTACATCGGATCGGGGCAGGCGGCGACTTCGACGGTACCAAAACGGGTTCCACCTGCGCGACAACTTCGCCGGTCAATACTGCAACTCTGTCTTCCACGACTTCAAAGGATTCTTTGTCACCGTGGACAACAACGCCGACATGACCCAGCGGATCAACGATGGCACCTGCTCAAGTTTGAGCATAACACCATCGGTTTGTTCGGTGCTGGACTAGGAAGCGGCGCCGGCGGAACGCCCAGCGCCCTCGAGCAGGCGATTATCGATGGCACTGGGAACACGGAGAATACGACTCCGGGCTTCCGTGGGATCAGCCACTCGAAAGTCCCTGTCGGGGAATCGACCTGCGCCCGACCGCATCCAGCTCGCTCTGGGTCGCCAATGGCGCGACAGTTTGCAACATCCCGGCGGCGGATGCCGACTTCGTGCAGGCGGTCAACTACCGCGGCGCGTTCGGCGAGGAGAATTGGATGGCGAAGTGGACCTACCTCGACCAGCAGGGCTACCTCGGAGACATCCCGACCGACCCGATCGGCGGCGGCGGTTACACGGCGTGGGCGGACCTCAACATCCCAGGCGGATCAGGGGCGGCAAACGCCGGAGATCGGCGATGACTTCGACGGCAATGGCATCAGCAACTTCGCCGCCTTCGCCTTTGCCCCCGACCCGACCGACGGCGGCGATCTCGAATCTGCCCAAGGCAGTCGCCGAGGACGACGCACCACGACGTTCGAATACACCCGCAGCACGGACGATAGCCTGATGTTCGCCCACTTCCTTAGCGAAGACCTCATCTTCGGTGCCCCAGCTACCGAAGGTGTGGACTACACCGCGTCGGTCATCGACAACGGTGACGGGACAGAAACCGTGACGGTGGTCGTGCCTAAAAATGGACGCACCGAAGTCTTCTTCCAGGTATCGGCTCAATAGCGGTGGATTCACAGGGGTTCGTTGATGGTTAAACCGGTTCTAGAGTCGTAGCCGCGAACACAGCTAAACCTGAAGAACCCAAAAGGGGCACCGGGCAACCGGTGCCCCTTTTCGCTGGCGCATACATAAGTATAAGGAAAATTTGAAGGATGTCAGCCTGTTACATTTATGTCACATTTGTTGTGTTTGTGAACAAACCGTAACGCCAATCCCTTTTACGATAGATGGTGGCAGCGCCATCTGTAGCGCGTGAATCTCCCCCCCTTCAATCAGTCCCACCCGCGCCTAATCGCCGCGCCTTTTGCTGCTGCAGCCCTGTTTTTCGCGGGGATTGGCGGAGCCCCGGCGCAGGGCGATGCCAAGGCGGAGATCCTGCGCGCCAAGATCGGCGAGTGGATGGAGAAAGTATCCTCGATTGACAAAGATATTTCGGAGTGGGAGGTGCAGCGGCGCATCCTACAGCAGACCATTACCGGGTTAGAGGGGGAGGTCGCTTCGCTTGAGGAAAGCATTGCCGCAGAAAAGGAAGAGGCGGGAAAAGCCGATGAAGTGAATGTCGAACAAAGCCAAGAAAAAGT
The DNA here is from genome assembly GCA_041395145.1 of Verrucomicrobiales bacterium. Lineage (GTDB taxonomy): Bacteria > Verrucomicrobiota > Verrucomicrobiia > Verrucomicrobiales > DEV007 > JAWLBD01. The sequence continues at coordinate 44,443 of JAWLBD010000048.1, forward strand.
GGCGTTGGTCGATGCTCTAGATCTTTTAAAATCGGAGATCGCCTCGCTCCAAAAAACATTTTTCGAGGTGTATCCTAGCCTGCCGACTCCGCTGCAGAGCGATCTGGCGGAGCCGGTCCGCATTCTGAAAGATGAGAAAGAAGACCGCCTGACTGTCCGGGCGCAGGCGCTCGGCGCAGCGCTAAAGATGGTCAATCAGTTTGCCTCCAACATTTCGATCCATCCCGAACTTCGGGAGATTGATGATGGCACCAAACAGCAGGTGAGCACGATCTACTTCGGGCTGGCGGGTGCGTTTTCCGCCAACCAATCAGGCAGTTTCGCGCTGATCGGAACGCCTTCGCCGACCGGCTGGGTGTTCGAGAGTGCGCACGAGTTTGGTCCCTCTATCGTCCAACTCATCAATGTAAAGGAAGGCTCCGAGGACATCGGGTTTGTCAACGTGCCGACGAAGATCTCGCCGAAACAGTAAATGAAGTTTTCTCCCATCAGAACGCTATTCTTCATCGCTGCGGTGGGCATTGCCGCTACGCCGGGATTAGCTGCGCCGATCGACAAAGCGATCGAGCAGGCAGACGAACGCCTGCAACAGGCGGTCGAGCAGCATTCGAAGATTATCGACGATATCACTAAAGAGCGTTCTCCGATGGAGACGCGAATCGAGGAATTGGATGAGAAGCAGGCGGAATTGTCCAAGGAATACAAGCTCCTCGAGCGCGAGAAGATCGCCCGTTCCCGCGACCAGGTCGTCCTGATGAAAGAGATCCAGGCGCGGAAGGCGGAGCTAGATTATGCGGAGCAGGTCCTCAAGGACTTCGCCCGCGAATTTCCGGTCCGCCTCCAGGGGTATGAACGGCAATACTACGGAGCCGAGATCCAGGAGATCACGGAGGCATCCAAGGCATCAAACCTGACGCCTTCTGAGCGGGTGGCGGCGCGGCTGTTGATGATGAAGCTTTCGCTCGAGCGCGTCAAAGACATCACCGGCGGAAATGTCCGAGATGGCAAGGCGCTCCTCAACGGGCAGCAATATGACGGCAAGATCGCCATGTTTGGTCCACGCGGCTACTTTGCCAGCGACGACGGCAACGTGGCGGGTCCGCTTGTGCCAAACGACGCGGAAGTGCCGTCGGTGCTGCCGCTGGACGAAGCCTCGGTCGCGCCGATCAAATCGTTTGTGGCGGGCGAGCGAGCCGCCATCCCGATCGATCCGAACGGAAAAGCCTACCAGGTCGAGGCGGGCAAGGACTCGATTCGCGAGCATGTCGCCCAGGGCGGCTATGTCGGCTATTGTATTCTAGGACTCGGGGCGTTCTGCATGTTGATCGCGGCGTTCAAGGCGATCGAGATCATTGCCTTCAAGGTGCCGCGCCGCCGTGAAGTCCTCGCGATCCTCGAGGAACTGCGCAGCGGGAACCAAAAGGCGGCGGGCGGGATCGTCGATCGGATGAAGGGTGCCGGAAAAGAGCTGATGCGGGTCGGCGTCGATCACTACGAGGAGAAGCGCGAGATGATCGAAGAGCTCTTCTACGAAAAGATCCTCGGCGTCCGCCCGAAGGTCGAACGGTTCTTGCCGTTCCTTGCCGTGACAGCGGCGGCTGCGCCGTTGATGGGGTTGCTGGGCACGGTCATGGGGATGATCAAAACCTTCAAGCTGATCACCGTCCTCGGCACCGGCGATCCGCGGAACTTGACCGTCGGGGATCTCCTCGAGGCGCTCGTCACCACCGAACTCGGTCTCGTCGTGGCGATCCCGACGCTAATTATCCATGGCGTGCTCGTCCGCATGGCCCGCGGCAAACTGGGATCGATGGAGGCGTCCGCCGTCGCTTTTCTGAATGGCGTATACGGGATGGATGAAGCCCACGAGGAAGCCGCTGCCCCTCGCCCGCAGCTGCCCCTCCACCGATCCTGGAGATGACGATGGCGGCGAGGAAATCGATGCCTCTCCAGTGCCTGCCTGAACCCATGAACGTGATCGCCGCCAGCATGTCGAAAGACGAGATGATCGAGATCCTCCGCTCGGGCGGATGGGTTATGATCATGCTGGCGATCCTTGCGCTTATTCTTTACGTCAGCGCATTTGACCTGATCTATTATATGTATCGGACAAATCTGGTTGGGCGCTCGCAGAAGCGGTGGCTGCGCTGGATCAAACATCCCGAGGAGGCGGAAGGCAGGGTCGGCGACATCATCCGCTATACGCAGTTCGGGAAGGCAGACGAATCCCTAGTCAGGCGGCGGTTCGATGAAATTCGCTTCTCCACCATGCTCCGCGTCCGCTGTGGCGCGGTCTTTCTCAAGACGCTGGTCGCCGCCGCTCCGCTTACCGGGCTGCTCGGCACCGTCATGGGGATGCTTTCAACCTTCCAGGGATCGCAACCGGCGGGCGGGGCGAAACGATGAGCTAAAGTCGCCGGTGGGGATCAAGGAAGCGCTCATCACCACCCAGACTGGTCTGATGGTCGCGCTGCCCGGCGTTTTCGTGGTCCTGATCATCCGGAGCCGCAAGCGCACGCTGGAGGCGGCGCTCGCCCGGCTCGAAAGCCTCACCCTTTTCACTCCTCTTCGGAAGGCTCCGAAAGGGTCACTCTTTCCACCTAGCCAGATCCACCCCGCATGCGACGGTCCCTTGCCAGCGACGATTCCGATGACGTCCAGATCGATCTCTCCCCGATGATCGACTGCGTGTTCATCCTGCTCATCTTCTTCATCGTCACGACCGTGTTTGTCGAGGAGACCGGCGTAACGGTAAACAAGCCGGATATTGGCGGTGAGGCGCTCGACAAAAATAGCATCCTCATCGCGGTCACCAACGACAATAAGATAATCTATGACAGCAAGGCGGTCAGCTCGGGCGAGATCCGGCAGATCGTTAAAGATATCTTGGAGGAATCGCCTGATACGCCCGTGATCATCCAGGGCGACGAAGGTGCCAAGCATGGCGTGGTGCAAGAGGTCCACCAAGCCGCCAAAGACGGCGGGTCAGGGCAGGTCTCGATCTCAACAAAACTTTAGAAATAGAACTAACAAAAACCCCAAAACGCTATGAATGACGATGCAAAATCCAACGAAGCGATGGTCTTCAAGCCGCAAAAAAGCCGAGGCGGATTGGTTCTCGGGCTGGTGATTGGCGGGGTTGTCACGGCTGGGCTTTTCGCCATCATCCCGCTTAGCCAGATGCTCGATGGCTCCAAGCCCGAGGTCCGGACGTTCGAGGATCTGGTGGCGATCGCGCCGCCGGACATCCCGACGTTCGAGGCTCCCGAGGCGGAGCCGCCGCCGGAGGCTGAACCCGAAGCACCGCCCGAGTTCGTCGATGATTCGCCGCCGAGCCTCGACATCAGCGCGGCGCTGCCCACCGGGGGGATCGGCGCGGGGAGCATCGTGGTCGATATCGACATGAACGGGATGGCGGCGAGCGATGACGCCATGAACATGGGGGATTTGTTCAGCTCTGAAGATGTCGATCAGCCGCCGAAGGCGGTGAAGCAGGTCCCGCCGAAGTATCCGCGCAACCTTCAAAGCGAGGGAGTGCCTGGCGAGGTGGTGATCTATTTCATCGTCGATGAAAAGGGCAAGGTGACCCGCGCGGAGGTCCGCAAGGCGACGCACAAAGACTTCATCAAACCAGCGCTCGAAGCGGTCAAACAGTGGGCGTTTGAGCCGGGCATGAAAGACGGGCGCACCGTGAAGACAAAGGTGATTTGCCCGATCAACTTCAAGCTCAGCTAGCGCCCCTCGCCTCTGATTTTCTCATTCCCATGAACGCGAGCCTCGCCAGATCACTTGCCGCTGTCGCCGCCGCCGTAGCAGGGATTTTTGCTGCCCTGCCGTTGGCGAATGGTGCGCCAAAGCGGGACAGCCTGATCCCGATCGACGAGTCGTTTTACAAAGATCCGCGATTTGTGCAGGAGTTTTTGGGCGAATTCGGCGCGCGCGCGGAAGTCGAGCCGACGGTCAGCCCCGAGGAGATGGATGTATTCCGCTCGGTCCTCGATCTTATGCAGACTGACGAGGAGGCGGCGAAGGCGCAGATCAAAGGAATTCTCGGACCGAACTCATCGGCGGCGCTCTTTGTCGTTTACGGAAACCTCCTCTTCAAGCAGGACAAGCTGGAGGAAGCGAGGACGGCTTACGAGATCGCGATCAAGAAGCACCCGAAGTTTCTCCGGGCGCACAAGATGCTTGGGTTCATCCACCTCAAAGAACAGCGCTACAAAGAAGCGGAAGACCACCTCCGCAAGGCGGTGACGCTCGGCGACCAAGAGCCGCGGGTCTATGGGTTGCTCGGCGTCTGCTATCTGCGCTCTGACGATAAACTCGGTGCCGAGACAGCATTTCGGCAGGCGAACTTGCTGGAGCCGGACAACCCGCAGTGGCGGGACGGCTTGCTCAATGCCCTGATCACCGGCAACAAGTTCGCGGAAGCCAACGCGATCCTCAACGGCATCCTCAACGAAGATCCGACCAACGACAAATACTGGGGGATGCTCGCCGCCTCGGCGATCAACGCGGGGGACCAGATGAAGGCGGCGGAAGCGTTCGAGGTGCTGCGTCTCCTCGGGAAGATCAAGCCCGCCGACCTGCGGCAGCTCGGCGACATCTATCTCAACAACGACCTCGGGACCCCGGCGCTCAATGCCTATCTCGGATTGCTCGAGCAAAGCCCATCGCTCGAAGTGAAGCCGGCGCTGCGGTCCGCGGAAGTCCTTTTGCAGTTTGGGATGACGAAGCAGGCGTCTGACTTTATGAACCGGCTTAAGGTCAAGTCGGAAGCGGAGGAAGTTTCGAAGGAAGACCGCCTCGCCATCCGCACGCTGGAGGCGAAAGTCGCGACCTCGATGGGGCGCGAAGACGAAGCCGCCGATATTTTCAAGAAGGTGATCGAGGACGATAGCTTCAACGGGGATGCGCTCATCGCGCTCGGCAAGTACCTGAGCCGGCGCGGGGAGGAGGGCGATTTTGGGATGGCGAAGATCTATCTCGAGCGCGCCGCCAACATCAAAGAATTTGAGTTCGAGGCGAGCCTCGCCCTAGGCGATGCGTTTGTGAAGCGGCAGAGCTATACCGAAGCGCTCAAGCCACTGAAGCGGGCGCTCGAATTGAAAACCGGCAACAAGGACAATCTCGAACAACACATCCGCCGCGTCGAACGCGCTGCCAAGCTCCAGACGTCGACCGACGGCAAATAATACGAATTCGTAACCTTAACTTTCTGTTCAGCTCCCCAGTTCTCTCGCAATTTCCAGCCTTCCCCTATGAGACCTCTCGCTTCCACTCTCCTCTTATTCTCGCTAGCCGCTGCCCCCGCCATCATGGCGCAGACGGACGACGCCAAAGCGCTCCGTGACATCGGCTCCAACCTCGACGAACAAGGGAAGGCAAAGTCCACCTACATCCCGCCCAATGCGGTGCCCGACGAGGCGGCGGAGGAGGGTGCCGAAGGAGGCGAGGAGGTCGCCAATCCATGGGGTGAAACGCTATTCGACTTCATGTGGTCGATCCCCAACATCTACGAGAACGAGGAGAACCCATTTCTTCAACAGTTTAAGTTCAACGGATACTACCAGTGGCAGCACGCTGACGTGGATGCCGACCAGGGCACCTATCAAGATAGCGAAGCGCGGGTGAAGCGGTTTGGCGCGATGATGAAGGTGCTCTACGATGTCGAGTTGCAGGCGGAGGCGAACTTCGACGACGACTGGAATTACATCGATTTGGACAACGCCACGGTTTCGCTACGGCTTCCTGGGGACGGCAATACCAAAGTCACGTTCGGGAAGATGAAACCAAAGTTCAGCTACGAATACGCGACCCACTCTAGCGAGCTGCTCACCTTGGAGCGGTCGCTGCTCGTCCAGCAGTTGGCTCCCGCCAAGACGGTCGGCATCACGGTGAGCGGCGAGTCCGACCACTGGTGGTGGGACCTTGGCTGGTTTTCCGGCGGCGTGGACCAAGAGTTCGCCGATTTCAACCAGGGTGGATTCTTCCTCGGTCGGGTCGGGTATGTGTGGGAAGATCCCGAGATGCCCGAGCACCGCGAGATCTGGCACGCGGATTGGCTATTCAACGCCAACGAGGAGGAAAATGTATCGGTGCAAGGCTACCGCAATGCGATCGCGACCGGCGTGAAGGTCGAGAACGGGCGCTTCGAGATGGTCGCCGATGTGCTTTACGCCAATGGCGATATCGATCTTTGGGGTATCATCTTGCAACCCTCCGTCTATCTGATCCCGAACCGCCTCCAGCTCGTCGGGCGATATCACTATGCCGACACGGATGATCCGGCGGGGCTGGTGCTGCGCCCGCGCTATGAGGGGATGATCACCGCCAACGACGAAGGTCCGATGCCCGATGACATGCGCGGCGACACCTATCATTCGTTCTATGGTGGGCTGAACTGGTATCTCTACGGTCACGAATTGAAGATCATGGCAGGTCTCGAATATTCGATCCTATCCGACACCGGGCGCGACGATAATGAATTCAAAGGCTGGACCTGGATCGCCGGCGTCCGCGGTCGCTTCTAATTTTGCTCTTTCTAAAAACATCGATCACTATGAAACGGACATTTGCCTCTCTCCTGGTCGCCTTAGCGTTTCCTGCTGGCGGCTTTGCTATCGATTTCGACTCCGATGAATTCGGTCAGTCGCTCGGCGGCTGGGATGACAAGGACGGCGTCGCCGCCCGCTACATAACCGACCGGACGACGTTCCGCACCTACCGCCCGACGGTCACGAAGACGCCGGAAGGCGGCATCTTCATCTCCACCCGGATCACCCAGATGGGGACGGCGTCCGAGCAGGAGCTTTGCTATCTGCACATGACGTTCGACAGCGACGGCAAGATCGTGAGCAGCCAGGTGAAGATTAAGCTGGGCGGCAAGGCGTATGACACGAAGATCGTGCTGGCCAAGCCGGTCGAGAAGTATGTGCCGAAGGAAGATGTCGAGCCGCCGGCGGAGAAGATTTCCGACCCGCATCCCGATCCGTCCGCCGAGGTCACGACCGAGGTCTTTCAGAAACTCGACGACATCCTGCAGCAGTGGCAGGAGGAGGTCGGAAAGCCGGTCGAGCGCCGCGATTTGATCGGGCGCCTGCTCCGCCACCGCGATAAAGGGCGCACTGGATCGAGCGACATCGCCGCGATGGTCCGCCACAACTACAACCTGATCGCCTCGGCGGTCAGGTAAAGGCGGGCAGGGAAGCTACTGCAAGTCCTCGGCGGCGAACGGCTCGCTCCGATCCTTGAGGATCGCGCGCTGGGCGGAGACGTCCTTTGCTGCGACGGGCGACGCCTTGTTGCCCCAGGCGTTGCGGACATAAGTGAGGACCGCAGCGAGCTTCTGGTCGTCGAATTCCGGGCTGTCTTTCAGCCCTGGCATTACCGGCTGGATGTCGGGAACTTGATAGGTTTTGCCGGCGACCGTGATCGGTCCTTCTAGACCGCAGAGGACGATTTTGATCGCACGCACCGGATCGCCGGTCACCCATTCTGACTTGCGGAGCGGCGGCGCGACGAGGTTCAACCCGTTGCCGTCCGCCTGGTGGCAGCCGATGCAGATCGATTCGTAGATCGTCTTGCCATCTTGGAACTGGGCGAG
>JAWLBD010000049.1:0-48702 GCA_041395145.1 Verrucomicrobiales bacterium
CCCTCATTGCAGCCCTCGGCTGCCAGCCAGCTTCCATCGCCCAACTTCACATCAGGGATTCCGTGAGGAGCGATGAGTCGCTGTCCAATGCGATGGTCTCCATCGATGGGCGCGGGGGAATGATCGTGACCGGGGCGGGCGATCCGCTCGCGGGGACGATCATCGACCTCCGCTCTGAGAATGCTTGGCTTCAGATGACCGATTTCCGTCCCTCTGAGGTATCAGCCGCCTTCTTGGACCGGGTTCGGGTAGGTGGGGTGCCAGCGGTAGCGGGAGCGAATGCCCGGGTGGTTCAGTTCGGGGAAGGTGCGATCGTGCTCCCGCATGGGGACGCATTCGCCCCTCTGGAGGTTTTTCCCGAGCGCTACTTTGCGGGTAGATCAAAGAGGCTATCCAGCTATACGGCGTATGGCAACGCGCTACTGGGCGACACCGCCTCCGCATTTCGTTCGTTCCGGCTGAAACGGGGTTACTTGGCGACGTTCGCCACCGAGGAAAACGGCACGGGGACGAGTCGCTGCTATGTGGCGGCGGATGGTGACTTGGAAATCGGGCGGCTTCCCTCTGCGCTCGAAGACAATCTCCACTATGTGCGGATTTTTCCGTGGCGCTGGGTGACGAAAAAGGGGGTTGGAGGAAACATCGAAGGCGGGATGAACGTCGGGTGGACCTACAACTGGAATATTGACCGAACGTCGGCGGCCGACTGGGAATATGTCCCGATCCGCCAGAGCCGCTGGTGGCCCGGCCTGGAGCAGGACTGGAGGTGGCGGGGTGCCACCCACGTGCTCGGATACAATGAACCCGACCGGCCCGATCAGGCCAACCTCGCCGTCGGGGATGCCATCTGGTCTTGGCCGGATGTCCTTTGGCCGGGGCTTCGGGCAGGCGCGCCAGCCGTTTCGGACGGAGGTTTGGGCTGGCTCTACGACTTCATGGATCAGGCGGACGCCGCCGGCCTGCGCGTCGATTACGTTCCGGTGCATTATTACCGCTGCTATTGGAATGCCGGGGATCCGGTCGGCGCCGCCCGCCAGTTCTACGATTTCCTCAAAGGCATCTACGACGTCGTCCAGCGCCCGCTTTGGGTGACGGAGTGGAACAACGGGGCAAACTGGACGAACTGTGGCGATCCCACCTTCGAGCAACAGGCGCTCACCGTGGGCGCGATCACCGACATGCTGGACCAAACCCCGTTTGTGGAACGCTACGCCATTTACAACTGGGTCGAAGACGTCCGCCGGATCAAATGGGGATGACGGCTGGCAGGCGGTAGGGAGGTCTATCGCGACAATGAATCGCCGATTGCCTATCGGCGGGAAATGCCCGATACGGGAATCGGCAGTTCGGCGGCATTCTCGTTCGATGGGCATGCGCGCGACGCGACGACCGGCGCCCATGCCGCGATGCTGGTCGGCGCGCCCAAGTTCACCGCTGGAAAGCACGGCCAGGCCTCGGGTTCGACGGCGAACACGATTGGGTGCAGTTGTCGCCCCGCATTGGCAGTTCGACGGATTGGGCGGGTTTGCGGGTTGGGTCTACTGGAACGGGGGCGATCCGTGGCAGCCCGGATTTTGATCTGGGCGTGGAAACCGACCGCTTCATCTTCCTGACTCCCATAGGCCAAAGCAGCGCTGAACCGCTTTGGCCTTGCAATACGAGGGCGCGCAGCAGCAGACAGATTCAGGCGCGCCTGCCAACTAAGACATGGACGCACGTCGCGGTCACCATAGCCGGGAACACGGGAAAACTCTTCGTGAACGGTCAGGTCGTCGACATCAACCCAGCGATGGCAGTCGATCGAAGCGTCGACGATACAACCACCTCGGCAAAACCGTTCCCGGCGGATACCTTTCGACGGGAGGCTCGACGACGTGCGATTCTTCCGGCTCGGCAAGATCGGATGCGGCGATCGCGGCGATCGCGGGCACGCCCCCCAGCCTTCATCAGCGGGTCTTTGCGGGGCGGGGACGCCGTCGCCAGGCAGGCTACTCCGGCACCCTATCCGGGAACCGTATCGGGGTGGGGGCATTGTCGTTTGCAAGCTATCCGGGGTTCCTTTGGCTGGAGGTCTCCGGCCGATGGGGCTTTGAGCGGAACCCCCCTCTACTGCCGATTCTGGGGAGAACAGTATCGTCATCCGGGTGGAAGATGCACTTGGGTCCTACGGCATTGCCACCCTCTACGTAACCGTGTCAGATGTCGCGGCTGCGATTGCCTCAAGCGGAGATGATGCGGAGGAATCAGCCGATGGGTCAGTGAACCTGACGAGCACCGATTTGGAGCTGGTCAATGATGGGGGCGATCAGGTTGTCAGTTGCCTTTGATGAGGTCGATATACCCCAAGGGGCGATTGTTACCCTTGCCGTGCTGGTCGCCGCCGACGAGACCGGGGGCGTTTCCGACCGATCTTGTGCTTCGAATCGAGGACGCCGACGATACGCGACACTTCACGCTTCCCAAAATAATATCAGCTCGCGGAACCTCGCCCCCTATGAAATCGCGTGGGGAGCCGCCCGCGTGGGGCAGCGGGCAATCGAGCGACCCAGCGGACGCCGAACCTTGCCGGGCTTGTCCAGAAGTCGCTTCGCGGCCAAGGTTGGAGACGGGGAAATGCCATCGTGCTCGTCGTGAGCGGCAGCGGTACCGGACCGCAGAATCATTCGACAAATCCGGCGGTAGCCACGGTCCTGCGCGACCGTCTCCCGCCGCGAGCGAACCCATCAGAGGTTTACCTGCCACCCGACCGCCAGCGAAGATGATGCCGAGGCAGCCGCCGGAACCGTCAACCTCTACAGCTCCGGACTCAGGTTAGTTGATGACAGCGGACCACAAGCGATCGGGGTCGATTCCCAGATGTCGCGCTGCCGCGCGGGGCGGCGGTGTTGGATGCCCGTCGCACAGTTCTCCGCTGACGAAACGCAAAGCCCGGAGCGACATCGCTGGTGATTCGCGGGCGCGACACCGGCGACGCTCCCGCCTTTGCCGAGGCGGCGAACGACATCGAGCCGGGCGCAAACATCCGCATTACGTCGCCCAGGATCCGCCCCCTGGAACTATGTCGGCGAGCGCGGTATGCAGCAGTCACCCAACGCGCCGATCATCGGCGAAATCGTCACCCGACCTGGTTTGGGCGAGCGGCAACTCTCTCGCCGTCATCATCGAAAGCGGCAGCCACCTTACAGCCGTCTCCGCAGATAAAGGAACGGACAACCAGTATCCCTAACTATCCGTTACGCTCAGTCTGCGCCCTCCCCGGCTCCTTTTCGCGATGGGTGCAGATCATCCCGGCGTTGGCATTGCTTCGGGCGATTCCGGATGGGGACGGACTCGCCAGCTTGATCGAGCATGCATTTGGTCTCGACCCGTGGCTGGTAGGCTCGGCTGGATCACGGTGAGGCTATCCGATTCTTTCATCCGGCTCACCTACACCCGCCCATCGGCCGGTCACGGGCATCGCCTATCGCCCGAGTGGTCGGACTCGCTGGGCGGCGGCTGGACGGAGGCTGGCGTCACCGGAGGCGATTGTCGAGGACGATGGCGGCACCCGCGAATTCTGGTGACCATCCCGCGCGGCTCGAGGACCCAAAGATTCCTGCGCATCCGCGTCGAATCCCATCCCGGCTGACCAAAGAGTAGTAGGAGGCGCCCTCCAGCGCCGCCAGGTCGACCGCGCATCTACTATTTTACGCCCGCACCGATCCTCAGGCCACGGAATCCGGCACCTACATTCTCCTGTCTGGCCGGACTGCCGCGAAATTATTCGGCTTTACGGTGGCAGTGCGTATTGCCTGGTTTTCTAGGCCGCCAAGAGAGCGCCCTGGGCGCGTAAGTTGCCGTTCTGTCATCTTTGGCATTGGTGATTAACGCCGTGCGGGTTCTGCTAAAGCACAACATGTGGGATGATGCTACAAAAAGGCGAAGATCGGATTTAAAACTAAAGCGACCACATAATTGGCGTCAATTACTTGAACTCAATGCTCTAAGTGTGCCCAGCTGTGCCAGTTTTGTTTCGCTTGTCATTGGTAGTTAATGGATTACAATTGCTGGACGTGCGAAATTTTTATAGCACACTTGCGAACACCAAAAGTGGCTAAGAAGTGGCTCAGCAAAATTCATCAGAATCACCCAATCAATGGAAATTCCAAAAACCGGTAGTTAAAGCGACGAGAAATCGCTGCCGGAAAATCAGACGTTCGCCATTGGATCGAGCGACTGTGCAGCAGGTCTATGTTCGAGATGGTGTCGGTTCGAAACCCAAGACTACTCGATTAGGATAGGCTACAAGGGCGCCGAGGCATTCAACCTAGGTACGTCTCAAGGCGCGAAGTAGGGGCTAAAGCGCGGTTGCCTCGCTTGGTTTCAAAGAGGTGGGACCCGACCTTATCTGGATACAAGCCGTCCGTTGAGAGAGACCAGCCCCGAACCGATTCAGGAGCCGGAAGAGGAAAAGCCACCCGTGACCGTTGGCGAGAGGATTTTGAGCGGCGGTAGGGGTGGCGATCAGTGGCACCTGCGAACGCTCTCCGATTACACTCGCCTTCCGAAGGAGTTGGTCGCAGACATTCACAAGGTTCCCAACACAAAAGCGCGCTACGACTACGTCAACGGCGGGCGCGAGGAATGGTTGGCTCAGGTGGATTGCCACCGATTGGGTCGATTTTCGCCGGGGCAGGTCCAAAAATGGAAGCTTGCCTATCTTCGAAAAGCCGGTGCCAACCCAGCCAAGATCGCGAGCGCAAAGACAACCGCCAACGCGATGCTGCAACGCTGCAAATCCCGCTTTCCGCCGGGCGGAAAGCCGCCCGCTTCCGTCAGGGGCGCGCTGGAACTTCCAAGTCCCCTTCCCTTCGACGGCGTGGACGCCTTTGAGCAGCAGCGGGCGCTCTATCACTCCAAGGTTGATTTCGAGATGATCGTTAGGCTAGCGCATGCAGGGTGGGTGGAGCAAGCAAAGTGGTGAAAAGCTGGCGGCTTACCGTTCCGGATCAGATGATACAAGATCTTTCCGCTCGTCTTGCAGGGCTGCGGCAGGGCGAAGAGATCGATGCACTTCACCGGAAGCAGATGGAACTGGATGGCGACGCGCGTATCTTGATCAGGCAACCGAGTCGATGCGGCTGAAGCGGGCTCGGTGAGACACGATTCGATCGACCATCCAGCTGGCGCGCCTGTTCAGCGACTTTCAGGAGCAATCGACGTCGAGAAATTTGTCATCGAGTCAAGATCGCCATCCGCCCCTCCGGCTAGCTACGCCTACTACCGGTGGCGGGCTTCTGGAGCTTGCTGAAATGGCTGCAGTGAAAAGGGATTGAAGACAAAAGCCCCTTCACGTTTTGAGGAAGGAAGCTGGCAGTTTCATCAACGACAAGAAGGGCTGATCGCGGCACGAAGGTTTCTTCGCCACGCGGATCACACGGACGACGGCTGGGCACTATCTTGACACCAAGAGAGTAACGGTCACCGTCGGCGGTACGGCCTGCTGGGCGGCTAGCGAAGCGCCATTTGCAATCCCCACCGCAGCAAGACCAATGCGAGGTAAAATCGAAGGGTCCACTTTGCGATTAGGCGCAACACGATTCCCGGACCTGACCTCCCTCCCGGCATTTTCACCAACCAGACCGTACCAATCGCAACGGGCTGGTAGGCCATCAACGTCATGATGTTGGGGTAAATCCGCCAACCCAAAGATGCGCTGCTGTCCTTGATCCCGACTAGCAATTTCCGATATTGCTGCACTAAGAGCAACGAAGCGATCGCCCTCCCGTGGCGGCGAAGGTTCCCGCCACCATTGCTTGTCCCGCTACCAGAAGAGGATCGTAGTCGAACGGCGAGCATTCCGACAGAGATCGTAAGCCGCCCAACCAGAGACCGCAACTACAGCCGTGTCAGTGGAGCGCGCAGCCCGGATGGCGAGGGCTAGTGGAGTGACCATCGCGAAACTAGCGAGGATGCCGGTGGTGGCCCGAAATAGGCGGTCATTGGGGCGCATTCGGCGGCGGCCGCTGCTGCCAGTTGGCTCCAACGTTTCCAACCGATCGGTTTCCCTTTCTTGGCGAGGAGGTAAAACAGGGTGAAGGCATAGAGAGGCTCGACGCAGCGGGTCAGGTAGAGCCGAACCCAATCAGGCAGTCCTCCGACGTAAACGGCCGTGTGATCGATGAGCATGAGGATGCCAGCGATGACTTTGAGGGTGTCGAGCCAAGCGATTCGGTGAGAGGAAGTTGGAGGCATCACTCCTTTCAAATCGGAAGATGCTCGGCGAAATCACTCGCGTGCCAGATGGAAATCCACCATCTCGGTCATCGGGCTTTAGTTCAGTTTACCAGCCAATGGTCGAGCCGCAGGTCTTGGGGCGATGGTCGTCCTCTCAAATACTCGACGACAGCACCAGGAATTCGGCCCCGAGATCCCGGCAATCGGCTTCTGCGCCGAGAAGCAAGGTGTTCAACTGCCTGAGCCGGTTGGCTTCGGCACCTTGTGAGCCGTCATCGATCGCCTGTTGTGCGGACGCATGGGCGGTCCTGGTGACCCGTGGTTGAAAGACGATGACACGACGCCGGTAGTTGCTCCCAAGGGTTCGGAGCGCTGCGATGGCTCCGGTCCGGTCGCCGACATGGGTTCCATCGTGCCAGGTGGCTCTCGCGACCTCTTTCCCAGCGCCATCTTCGAGTTGGTCGGCTAGGTTGATCTGGTCGAGCGACCGGAGGTTTTTCACTGCCTGCCCACACACAACTTCGTAATCGGAGACCGACACGCTTCGGTTTGCCTTGTCGCTTTTGGACCCCTTGACGTGGATCAGACTGAGGACCGGGCGTCCGCCATCCTCTGGGTCCAAATCGAGGTGGATGAAATCCGCGATTTCTCCAGCGCCATCGTCGCAGATCAGCCAGCCGGTGTCCGAACCCAATCCAGACAGCCCGAACCAATGGTTTGCGACCCAGCAGAAGAGCGAATCTTGATCGCCGATGGCATCCACCGAGAATTGCTGTGGGTGATCTGGAGGCGTGGGTTTCTCTCCTTTCGGGTTGGTTTCCCGTGCCGATCCAGACTCCCCTAGCTCTTCGAAGCGCCAGCCCTCAAACGGCAGATCGCGGAATCGCTGCGAATAGAGGCTTCCGTCGCTAAGCGTCTGGCCCGTTTCGTAGCGCACCTTGAGCCAGCGAGCCGTCTTCAAAGCGGCCGCCATCCCTTTGAATTGTTCCTCGTCGGCATCGGAAGCCCTTCCGCTTTCGACTTCCACATGCACGCGATCGGGGCCATCGACGGTCACGTTGAGATGAAAATCACCGAGCAACTCGTCATCCAGGTACCCCTTCACCTGCACGCTGGCCCCATCGCTTCCCACGATTTCGAACCGCGCCCGGTAGGCCCATTTTTCCGCCTCCTCAAGGCGGCTTGAATCGGCGCTAGGGTCGTCGGCAAGCAGCTCTGGCGGGATCAAGGCCACGTCGAAGGCCCCCGAAACATCGGCGCTACTCGACACGGGAACGGCGAGGACCGGGAGCGCCGCCAGCCGGCCGCTTGGATTTTCTTCCGCCTTCTTGACGGCGGCAAAGATGGCTTTCGCCTGGTTGCGGAAGTCCGCCCAGTCTTTGGTCATGCCGATCCAAACGTTTGAGCGTCGCTGCGATAGGCCGACCGGTTTGGTCCCAAACCCCAATTCGGTCACGGCTCGAACGGCGGTAAAGTGATAGCTTTGGTCGTCCAGCGGGTTCAGGGCGGCCTGAAGTTCGATCCCGCTCAGGATCTTGGAATCCGCCTTCACGGCGGTTCGGCGATGGATGCCGCTCAACCAAAGCGTCCTCGCGGGACCGTGCACGAAAGCGTCGGTGAGCACCTTTCGATTGATCGTTGTGAGGTGTTGGAAGGCTCCGGTCCCACCGTCTTGGCTAAGTCGGCGCATCAGGATTGCCTTGACCGCCGGGTCCGATCCATAGACGCCCAGCAGGTTGCCTTTGCGAAGGACAACCAATAGGTGGTTGATCAGATCTTTGATCTCGGAGGTTTCGTCTGGAGCTAGCCAGCTCGGGGCGCGTTCCTCCGTGTAGTGAACGAATGCCCGGCGGAGTCCGGCGTCGGCGGTGTCCGCTTCTTCCCCAGGAGAATTCTGGTCGAATCATCGTCGCTGAGCTTCAACTCGGTTTTGAGATCGCCCACCACCGAATTGACGATTTGACCTACGCCGCTGGTGGCGGTGTATCTGGCAGGACCAGCGAAACGTAGGGGCGGGTGCGTGTGAGATCATCCAAAGCAGCCATGATCGGTTAATGTGTTCTTCTGGTGTTTTTAAAGGGTTGTCCCGGTCCTTTCTGCCACTCTTGTAAGTTCTTGGGACGATAAGACTTGTCCTCCCTCCAGCGCTTCAGCGCGGATTCATCGACCGTTTCATTCACGGTTCGCACCTTGCCTTTTGTCCCATTAGCCGCTGTCACGTCGCGGTCGGGCTCTCCAATCTTGCGGTGAAAGCGAATCCAGAGCCGGCTGACTCGGTAGAGTCGAGAAGGAATTTGCCGAAGGAATCCGCCACGGGGCGAGGTGCTCGTCACCCGCCAGCCCGACTTGGCGGTTGAAATGAAGGCCGCGCCGATGGCTTTCTCTTGTATCCAGTGCAGAGGAATCAGGCAAAGCGGGTCACTCTTGTAGCCACCGCCGACGTTGGCATGAGCGCCGATAAACCAGCGCTGCTCCCGGTGGTGGGTGGCGGCGGATCCGGCTTCTTCGCTTTCCTCCGCTTCCTTGGGAACTTCAGTTTCCGTTTCGCCCTCCTGATGGGGAATAAACTCCGTCCAAAGACTGGGGCGGTAGGGCTTTCGATGCTCATCGATGGCGAGAGCTTGGACGTAGTTCTTAAACGATTTGCTCGGGCGGACGAAGTGCTTTGGCAGCGCCTTTCGGCTGATCCCAGGGATTTTTCCGAAAGGGATGCCCAAAGACCCTACCGTATCCCACACCCCGATGAAATGGATCGACACTGATTTCGAATCTCGGAGGAGCCACTTCTCTGTCTGGGTGAAGTCCGCGTCCATGCCTTTCCTCTTGAGGTAGCGAAGGTGGTAGAGCGGGCGGTCGCGCTTGGCATAGCGGTCAAAAATCTCGCCGATCGACAAGGGTGCCCCCGCCGTCAGCAATCCGCATTGGCTGATCATCCCGGCAAGGCTTCGGGCGGTGTAGGCACCTCGGCTGAATCCAAAAATGAAAATCTCATCGCCGTCGGCGTAGTTTTCCATCAGCCACCCGTAGGCTTCCCGGATGTTCTTTGAGAGTCCTTTCCCGAAGGCTCCCCCCAGAAAACGGTCTCCCCACCGTGTGCCAACGCCGGTGTCGTAAAACGCCCGCTGCTCCGTTCCCGCTCGGTCGGTCGGAGCGACCATGAGCTTGAGCCGCCAAACGCTCGTGTTGTCTTCGGGATCGTTCCACGTCCCGTCTAGGAATACGGCTAATCGTTTCATTTTTTGAGTCTCCCAGTTTACCCGTAGACGACAGCCAAGCGGGTTTTATGCAGTCATCCGCCGTTTTTTCGCGATTTAAACGCGGACGGTGCGAAGAGAATAAGGGGAAAGGGACAACAAAGAACAGCCAAAACATTCAATGCCAATTCACACCTGCTCTCGGACCCAGACGCGAGTCAGGTCCACGCGCCCCTCGAAGTCGCCGAAGGACAAATGCCAGTCGCCCGCGACCCACTCGGCGAAGTCGTCCCGGTCTTCGACGCGGAGGATGGGTTGCCCGTCGATCCAGATCCGGTAGCCCATGGCGTCGAGTTGCATCCAGAGGGTGAACCATTTCTGGCGCGGCAGCGGCGCTGGCAGATCGGGCGGCGTGAGGGGTTCCCGCACCCCACCGAGGAAAATTGGCGTGTTTTGCCGCCATTTCTGATCGCCGACAAAAAGCCCTGCGTCCCAGCGCTGAGAGAACTGCACGATCATCGGCGATGCCTCGCCGTAACCCGCAAGGCGCTCGACAAGCAAGGTTGCTTCTAACGCAATGGCATCGAGCCCGTTGCCTTCGCCCGCCTCATTGGCAATCCGGGCGGAGCCTTCGTCACCGATCCCGGCGAGGGCGAGCGCGCCTTCAACGAGGGTCGCCCCTCCGATCAATTCCATCGGGGCTTCGGCTCCGCTGGTTTCGCCCGGTCCTTCATCGAAGGTGTATTCCGCCACCGTGCGCCATTGGGCGCGGTCGATCTCCGCCTCGAATTCGCCCAGCGGAAGCGAGCGAAACGGCGGGGTTTCGGGCTGGGCTTCGCCCCCTGGCATCAGCACGACGGGGTCGCGATACCCGAGCGACCACCAGCCAACGGCGCTCACGGCGATGACCGCCGCCGCGACACCCAGCCATTCGCGCCGGCGCTTTTTCGCCGCGAACCGGTTTTGCAGATCCGCCTTGAATGCCGCGATCCGCTCGTAGCGTTCCTCGGGCGATGGCATCAGGGCTCTGTGGATGGCGGCGTCGAGACAGCGCGGGGCGTGCCCGGCTTTGGAGGCGGGGCGATAGCGCCCGCGGGGTGGCGTGCCGGTCAGCATCTCGTAGAGCATGGCTCCCGTGCTGTAGATATCCGCCCGGTGGTCCACTGTCTTTGGCGACTCCAACTGTTCCGGTGCCATGTAGCGCGGTGTCCCCATCGCGATGTTCGTCCGGGTCACCGCCACATCGGAGAAATCATCGCTCCCCGCGACCCCTTTGACCAAGCCAAAATCGCTGAGCTTGGCGTTGCCTTCCGCATCCAACAAAACGTTGTCCGGCTTCACATCGCGATGCACCACGCCGAAGGCATGGGCGTATTGCAGCGCGTCGCAGACTTGCCCGATCAAATCGAGCGCCCGCTCAGGTGCCAAAGTCCCCTTGGATTCTAGCAGATCGCCCAAGGTGCCGCCGCTGGCGTAGTCCATGATCAAATAGTGGATCGCGCCCTCCTTCCCGTAGTCGTGGATGGTGACGAGGTTTGGGTGGTTCAGTTTTGCCATCGCCGCCGCCTCCCGCATGAAACGGATGCCAAACTCCGGGTTCTCCGGGTTGTCCGCCGTCGCCTTGATCGCGACCAGCCGTTCCAGCCGGGTATCGCGCGCCAGATAAACCGCGCCGAGGGCACCGCTACCGAGCAGCCGAACGACCTCGAACCGCGGCAAGGTTTCGCCGACTTCTGCCGCCGAGGGCGGCTCGGGCGGTCCCCACATGGCGGCGATGGGCATCCCCATCAGGCAGCGTTCACAGGTCCCCTCGATCCCTTCCCCATGCAGGGGTTCCCCGCAGCGAAGGCATGTCTTCGATTCCTTTTCACCCATCACCCTGTCCTCTCCTTCACAGCACCCGGAAGAGATACTGGCATTCCTCCTCCACATCTTCTCCCTCTAACAAGGTCTCCGCCACTTCGAGCTTGAGCAATTCGCCGAATCTCTGCCGCATCCGCGTGATGTTCATCCGCAGGGCTCCCACGCTCATCCCTAACTCTTTCGCGGTCTCCTTCTGCGCTTCGGGGCGTTCGTTCCAGCTCAGGAACTTCGCCATGCCGTCATAGACTTCCCCGCGACCGCGCGAGGCGTAGTCCTCGCGCAGCAGGTCGCCCACGCGCTGGATCACCGTCTTCGCCCAGCGCCGCTCGAAGAGCCGCTCCGGCGTTTCCTCGGAGATCAGTTCTTGGGCGAAGCGCGCCTCCGCTTCCTTGCCCTCCAAGGACAACAACCTGGCATCACCGCCCCGCTTGATCGCCTGCCGCTTGCGCCGTTCATCAATGACGAAGCGCTTGAGCATCACACAGAGAAAGCTGCGCATCTTGCCCTTGCTGGCATCCGCCCGGACGAAGCAATCGCGCTCGATCAGGTGGGAAACAAAACTCTGGGTCACGTCTTCGGCGTCGGGCGCGCTCTCGCCCAGCCACCTCGCGTAGGCGTAGAGCGGATACCAGTATTGCTGGCAAAGCGTCTCCAGCGCCCGGCGGGCTTCGGTCGCATCACCGTTCTGCGCCTGCGCCACGATCGTCCATCGCGTCCGGGGAAAACATCTCGGGTCATGGGGGCGAACGCCCACCTCCTCAATCATCAGCGTTGTCTTTTTCATCACCTTCCCAATCCGAAACCAACTCACGAAAAATAACAAGAGAATCGGCAATAACTGTCATTTTCTCAATAGTTCGGAAAAGTTAAATAATATTTCCAATATCAAGAATCAAAATAGCAATAAATATCGTTGACGATAGGCTTTTTGGTATTACTGTTAGTTGCTATGATGACTGTGCCTGATTCGCCGACGATCACTGGACGACCGCGCGTTGAGTTTCCTGCCACGCGCTGGAGTCTCGTCCTCCGTTTTCAACGGGAATCCAGCCAAGCTTCGGACCGGGCGCTCTCGGAGCTTTGCCGCCTGTATTGGTATCCGATCTACGCGTATTTGCGCTGGCTCGGCGCACACCGGGACGAGGCGGAGGACCTGACGCAGGGCTATTTCGAGAAGCTCATTTCCCGGCAGTTGTTGCAGGACTTGAGGGAGGAAAAAGGGCGGCTCCGCACCTTTCTCGCCCTTACGGTGAAGCGCTTTTACGTCGATCAGGTCCGGCGACAAACGGCGCAGCGCCGGGGCGGTCGAACCAGCTTCGTACCCTTTGAAATCGACGAAGCGGACGAGCGTTTTCGTGCTGAACCTATCACCGCGCTCACCCCGGAGCACCAATTTGAGCGACGGTGGGCGCTCCTCCTCTTGGAATCGGTGATGAAAGATCTCGAACGCGAGTATGTCGAGCGCGGGCGGGGCGATCTCTTCAAGCGCATCAAGCATCTGGTGAGCTGGAACGCCAACGACGAACCCCAAGCCGACCTCGCCAAGCAACTCGGGATGTCCGTCGGCGCGCTACGCATGAGTATCCTGCGGATGCGCAAGCGCTATGGGCAACTCCTGTCTGAAGCCATCGCCCAGACCGTCGCCAGCCCCGAGGAGGTGGACGGCGAGATCGCCTATCTCTTTAGCGTCTTCCAGCGCCCCGCCGCCTAACGCGATCTGGAAAAGGCAAAGGAAACACACCCATGCTCCCACGGTCATGCGCTCGAATGCTAGGAACACGCCCGCTTGTCCCGTCTGCCACGCGCCCGTGCTCGATACCTCGCTCGGCGGCTTGTGCCCGGCGTGTCTCCTCGCCCCGCCGCCGCCCAAGCGCCTCTTTTCGCCGCCCTCGCCCCATGCCCTAGCCGCCTTGTTGCCACGCTATGAAGTGCATCGGCTACTCGGGCACGGCGCGGTCGGTGTGGTCTATCACGCCCGCGATCTCGAACTCGACCGCGAGGTGGCGATCAAGCTTCTGCCAAGCCCTAGCCGAGACTTCGATGCTTCCGCTAGGTTGCGGCGCGAGTGTGCGGCGATGGCAAAGCTCAACCATCCGCACATCGTTAGTCTCTATCATTCCGACACGGTGGAACCCTTTTTCTATCTGGTCATGGAATACCAGCCCGGTGGCACCCTAGCGGCTCAACTGGCGGCGAAGGGAAAGCTCGCGCCCGCGATTGCCCTCAGCCTGCTCCGGCAAATCTGTCAGGCGCTCGACTACGCCCACCGGCAGGGCATCATCCACCGGGATCTGAAGCCGGCGAATATCCTGCTCGATGAGAAGGGCGATGCCTACCTCGCGGACTTCGGGCTGGCGCGCCTGCGCGACGATCTCGACTTCAGCCTAACGGATTCGGATGTCGCGGTCGGCACGCCCCGCTACATGGCACCGGAACAATTGACGCACGGTGCCATGGTCGATGCCCGAGCGGATCTCTATGCTTTGGGCATCATCGCTTACGAAATGCTCACCGGCAAAGTGCCTGCTGGGGCGGCGAAACCCGTCTCCGCAACCGAAGACGTTCCCGCGTGGCTCGATGCCCCGGTCTTTTGCGCCATCGCCGGGGACCCAGCGCAGCGCTTTGCCAGTGCTGCCGCGTTTGCGGCTGCGCTCCAGCCCCCCTTGCCCGTGCGATCACCCCACGCTTTGATACTTTGGACGGCAGGTGCCATCGCCGCCATCAGCATCCCGTTTTTGACCTTTCTGCGTCCGGCGAGCGCCGCGCCAGCGCTGGAAGCGGTAGCGCCCGCTCTACCGATCCCATCGACGGTGTTGGACGTTCCCGAAACCTATCCCGTGACCAAGCTGTTAGGAGCGATCCAAGAGGAACTGGACCTCGATGCCTGGGTCCTCGAAGCGGAATACACCTTCGACGAGGGCTTCGGCGAGTCGAAGGGGCGCTACGAACCCATCGAAATCGAAGGGCATCCGATCCTCAGAGACGGCATGCTTCATTTCGCTTCGCTCGACGATGATGCGAGCGCGACCGTCCTGCCCGACGAGAAACCCGGCTGGGACATCCCGCCACTCGGTGTCATGCTAGAGGCGAAAATGTTCGTCAACCGCTACCTCGGCTACGGCATCCAAAACGCCGAGGTCATGGGCGTGTCCCGCGCCTGGGATCAGGGGCTCGTTTTGATGCAATGGAAGTGGAGCCCGTTTCCCGACCTCATGGGCGACGACTACAACCCCATCCCCGCGCCCGGCGAAATCGGCGCGCATTTCCCCACCGGCGAATGGCTCCACATCCGGCTCTGCCGCCTCACCTCGGGCTACCGCCTCTGGGTCAACGACCAGCCGGTCTTCCGGCACGACGACCCCGAAGCCATGGACAAGTGGGCGAGCCAGCGCTGGAAACTGGAGTTCGGCGAATTCGACGGCATGGTGGACTTTGTCAGGCTCTGGAAGCTGCCGCATCGTTAGGCTGTTCCGCCTTGGGTTTTCGCTTTTTGTTTCGGTCGCTTCGCGCGATAGGTTCGCTGCTACCAGCAGCGCAGCGTTATGACCCTCAGCCTTTTCAGCGACTACTCCCTCCGGCTCCTCATGTATGCGGCGATCAAGGGCGGGCTCTTTCAGATCGAGGAGGTGACCGAGGCGTATGGGGTCTCTAAGAATCACCTGGCGAAGGTCGTCCAAGCGCTCGCCAAGCTCGGCTATCTGGAGACGCGGCGCGGGCGGGGCGGCGGCATCCTCCTCGCCAAGGAACCGGCGGCGATCCGGCTGGGCGCGCTCATCCGGGCGACGGAGAACCAGCCCGCCATGGTGGAGTGTTTCGATCCGGCGACCAACACCTGCCCGATCAACGGGCGATGCCAACTGAAGGGCTTCCTCGCCGAAGCGATGAAGGCATTCTACGACAGCCTCGACCAGCACACCCTTGCCGAATTGGTTGCTGGCAGGCACCGCAAAGGTCTCGAACGCATCTTGTTTCCGCCGCCCGTTCAGTAGGGGCGCGGCGTGCCATGGGCGGCTGCCCAGTAGTCGGCGATGGCGCGCGGGTCGTCGATGAAACTTCGCCCGTTAGCGTGTTTGCTATTCTCCGGCGCTTTTGAGGCGTCGGCGAGGATAAGCACCGGGCATCCCTGATGGGCTTCGCCTAACAAAGAGACGAGTTCGGGGCGCGGTCGCGCGAATTCGACGAAGTGGATCGCCACCGTTTCTTTCAATCGCGGATGGCTTTCGAGGACGCCGAACACCTCCACGCAACCGGGGCAGAAAAACGGTCCTCGGTCGCCGTCGTAGAAATCGGGTTTGAGCAGGTAGAGCTGGTCTTTGGTCATGGTTAGAGCGTGCGGTTTGGTTAGTTGTCAGGTAAGGCGTGGTCGAGATCGGCTTGCAAGTCTTCGAGGGCTTCGATCCCCACGGAAAGGCGGATCAAGCCCTCACCGATACCCAATCGCTCGCGTTCTTCGGCGCTCAGGGCGCGATGCGACGTGCGGCTGGGCACGCAGATCAGGCTCTCGACGCCACCAAGGCTGAGCGCTGGCGCGATCAATCTAAGTCTTTTCAAAAAGCCATCGACCGCGCCGGCATCTCGCAGCTCGAAGGAGAGCATCCCGCCAAAGCCGCTCATCTGCCGCGCCGCGATGGCGTGATCCGGGTGGCTGGGCAGTCCGGGGTAATGGACGCGCGCTACGGCGGGATGCGCGTCGAGGTATTCCGCTAGTCGGCTGGCATTTTCGTTGTGCTGCCGGACGCGCAACGCCAGCGTCTTGAGCCCGCGTTCCAGCAAGGCGCAGGCTTGGCTGTCTAACATGCCACCGAAGTCCATCGCGCCATCCCGCAACGTGTCGATCGTGGCTTTGCTAGAGACCACCACGCCCGCGTTGAGATCGCTGTGCCCATTGAGGTATTTGGTCGCGCTGTGGAGGGCGGCGTCGATACCCAACGCGATCGGCGTCTGGTTGATCGGCGTGGCAAAGGTGTTGTCGATGGCGCTGAGGATGCCGTGGGCTTGCGCTAGGCTCGCGACCGCAGCGAGGTCCACGCATTGCAGCAGCGGGTTGGAGGGCGACTCCAGGTAGATGAGCTTGGTGTTGGGCTGCCGCGCCGCCGCGAAGTCCTCCGCCGTCCGGGCGAAGCTCACTGCCACGCCGCGCCGCCTGAGTTCCCCATCGATGAAATGCCTTGTCCCGCCGTAGAGATCCGCCTGAAACACGGCGTGGTCTCCCGCCTGCAGGAAGGTCATCAGAAAGGTGGAGATCGCCGCCATGCCCGAGCCGAAGACCAGCCCATCCTCCGCCTGCTCCAGCGCGGCGACCTTTTCGCTGACCACCCGCTGATTGGGCACGTTGAAATAACGCGGGTAAACATTTTCGCCCGAGGCGTTGGGAAAACCGAAAGCCGTCGAGGTGACGATGGGGCTGCACACGCCAGCGGATTCGAGGTCGTGGTGATTGCCTGCGTGGAGGCAGAGGCTGGCAGGGCGAAGGGGTCGCGTCGGGTTCATTGGGCAGAATGCGGGATCGGAGCCAGCCTATCCCAGGTCGCCAGGCAATTCCTAGGCGGGATTCGCCGCCTCCGCCTTCGCCCGATACGCCGCGTAACGCGCCCTTTGCTCCGGCGTCAGGTTCGCCGGGTCAAAGCGCGGGTCGGGCACGCCGTTGATCTTGCTGTAGATGACGTTCGCCATGTCCTCGGCGCTCCGCACGATGATCGCCGCATTTTCACCCTCGAAAAGCTCCGCCACCGTCGCTTTGAAAAGCGTCAGCCAGCGCTCGAACGTCGGCCAACCCATGTCCGCCACCGGCACCAGCTTCGCGTGCGCCCCGAGCGGGTTGCCCCGGAACGTCCCCGCGCGAAAAAGCACCGTGTCCCAGAAGTCATACATCTTCGGCAGATGCGTCGCCCAATCGACTTGCGCGACCCGGTCAAAGATCGGACCGAGCGTTTCGTCCTCGCGGATGCGCTCGTAGAATCGGTCGACCAGCCGCACGATGCCGTCGCGGTCGCGAAGGTCGGGACGAGGGGCTTGGATCGCAGGCATGGGTGAAAGTCGCCGCACGCGCAAAAAGAAGCAAACAAAATACCTATTTTTTTGGCGCGGTGCCAACGTTTCGGGATTTCCGGAAGTCTCCCCACTCGATTGCCGAGGTTTCCCTGATAAATCTCAGGAGCATGGCGCTCGACGACCATGCCCTCGGCTATCGGGAAGCGACAGATACCAAGCATCGCTCAATCCGCCCTCGAAATCGCCTCCAGAAAGGCTCTCGCGCCTTGGAATGACGCCCCTGTCAGTGGCGAAAACGGAGGGATCTACCGCGTCTAGGCTGACGGAGGGCGGACCTTGATCAAGCCCACCGCAGCGCCTTTGCGAGTTCCCGCAACAACAGCCGAATCGCATTTTACAAAAGAATTGTTGCCCTATCATGATGGAGACGGCTCACCGGAGAAGCAAATCGCCAAAGAAGTCCTCTCGCAGGGGCGTTAGAATGCTTTGATGAAAAGAACCAGCTCGTCCCTGCGGCGCCCCGCCATCCTCGTTTTGTGGGTCGCCTTGGTCGCCACCTGCGTCTGGCGCTACGTCTGGGCGGAAACGCGCGGTCCGTTTTCGCCGCCGGATGCCCCGGCGCGGGCGGATGCGGTCGGGGAACTCGGGTCGCTGCCCGCCGCGATGCGCCGTGCGTTTTCGCCGGTGGACGCCGCCTTCGCCCCGCTGCCGGAGCCGGGCGCGAGCGATTGGCTCAACGGCCCCGGGCGGGGTGACCGCGGCGGGCAGACGTTCGCGGATTTCCTCGAGGCGCGGCGCAATCCGGTGACCGGCGCGCGCCGCACCTTGTATCTCGCGCCGCTCGGCGACTTCAGCGACATCGGCGGCGGCGGCGGCGGCGAGATGGTCGAATCGCTGCGGGCGTTCGCCTCGATCTACTTCGGGTTGCCTGCCAAAACGCTGCCAGACCTCGACCCCGCGACCCTCGCCATCACCGAGCGGCAGAACCCGTCCACCCGACAGCGGCAGTGGCTCACCACCGACATCCTCGCCGCGCTCAAGGCGAAGATCCCGGCGGACGCCTATTGCTTGATCGCGCTGACGCCGGTCGATCTCTATCCCGACCCCGATTGGAATTTCGTCTTCGGGCAAGCGAGTCTCGCCGACCGGGTCGGCGTCTTCAGCCTCGCCCGCTACGCCTCCGACCCCGGCAGCGGGCAGACCACGGTCCTGCAGCGCGCCTGCAAGGTTCTGACCCACGAGATCGGCCACATGTTCGGCGCCCGCCATTGCATCCACTTCCACTGCAACATGAACGGCTCAAACGGGCTGTGGGAAACCGACCGCGCCCCGCTCCACCTGTGCCCGGCTTGCCTCCGGAAAATCCAAACCGCCACCCAGTTCAAACCCGCTGAACGTTACGAAGAACTGGCAAAATTTTACACTAAATACGGATTAGATGCCGAGGCGGAATGGGCGGCAGGGCGACGGGAAAGAGTGGCGGATTAGCGAGGCGCGCCGGCCAGGCAATCGGCAATCTGGCGCAGGTCGGTGACGACGATGTCGGGCGTGGTGTCGGCGACGCGAGGATCGCCCTCGCGCAGGCGCAGCGACCGCGCATCCCCGGCGAAGAGGGCGGTGCGGAAGCCGGTCCGCTGGGCGGGCCAGATGTCTTTGAGCAGATCGTTGCCGATGTAGAGGGTGGCCGCTGGATCGAATCGCGCCGCCAGCCGCTCGTAAAGCGCCGTCGAGGGTTTGCCCTCGCGCAGCTCATACGAGTAGATCTGGTCGTCGGGGGCGAAGCCGAGCGCCTCCAGCGATTCGCCGAGGAGCGCCGGGAAGAGATGCGGGGTGTAAAATTGGGCATTGGAAACGATGCCGAGCCGCAGGTCGCGCGCCCGCAGGTTCGCCAGCGATTCGGCGAGATGGGGCATCGGCCAGACCGGGTTGGTGCGGCATTCGTATTCGATGGCGAGCGGCTCGATCAAGGCATCCGGCACCGCCTCGCCCGCCAGAGCGCGCCAGACCTCGCGGATCTCGACCTCCGGGTATTCGATCCCGTCTTGCCGCCGCCGATCCTGCGCCGCGCGGATCAGCGCGTCAAATCGCTCCGCCAGCCCACCGGCGGGCGGCGCGATCCCGAGCGCCCGAAACGAATCCGCCATCGCCTCGCCCTTGGAAGCCTCCGCGACCAGCCCGATGTCGCCGGTCCCAGAAATGATTAAGGTTCCGTAAATATCAAAAACAACTGACTTAATTCCAGTCAGCGGTGAAAGTTTTACTCCAAGGCTCGCCGGAATCGGATCGAGCGGGCGGGCGTGGCGGCGGATGCGTTCGGCGTGAGTCATGGCGCGGGCGGGTTAGCTGCGGAGCAGGCGAAACGACTCCGGGGCGAGGAACGCCGCAAGCAGGGCATCGGCGTCCGCCGCCCCGACCGGACCGGATTCAAGCGGCGGCGATTTGCCGGTAGATCGTCGCGGCGAGCCGCTCGCCGTAAGAATGTGGGGCTGAAGCCGCGCTCGACCGCTTCGCGATTCCGGCACCTCGCCGGACTGGCGCTCAGATCGGGCGCATCGATTTCGCCGAGCGCCTCCCGGTCTGCGGCGGCGAAGGCGATGGCTTCCTCTTGCGCCGACTCGTCGAGGCAGCCGAAGTCCACCCGGTCGCCGCGCACCGCCGCTGCCCACGCTCGCTCGGCGGCATCGGCGGCATCGGCGCGCCGTAGGCGGCGTAGGCGCGCGCCAAGGCGGAATTCAGCGCGCGGCGGAAGCGCCCCGCATCGACCCACGCCAGCGGGATCTCTAGGCGCGCATACAGATGCGCCAGATCCACGCCGCTTTCCGCGAAGTCGGCGGTGATCTCTGGCAAATCGCGCCCGACCACCGGCTTGCCCGCCAACCACGGCTCGAGAAAGGCGAGCCCAAATCCCTCCGCCACGCTCGTCGTGACCATCGCATCCGCCCGGGGCGACACCCGTAGCGCTGGCGGCAGCGCCGGATCCGGCAATCGCCAGCTACAATTCGGCGCATAGCGCGCCGCTACCGCCGCCCAGCGGTCGTGGATCGCCCGCCATTCCGGACTTCCGCGCAAGCGTGCTGGCAAATGTTAGATCGGGATTTAAGATGCTGACATCAACAATTCCCCTCGATGTTTTTACGCCTGATTCCACGCGTCGGATAGAGGAGAATCGCCCGGCTTCCGGCAGCAATTCTCGCTGCGCCCGCCCGTCGGCGGCGGCTCGACGGCATTCGGCAGCAGATGGACGTTCGCCGCGCCAATGCCAGCGCCCCGGAGGTTCGCCGCATCGCGCCGATTGAGCGCCGCATAGGACCTGGGGCGCGGCATACTAAAGCGCTCCCCGCCCGGCTTTCGGGTTCTGCCCCAAAATACGCGGCTGCGCGGCAAAGTTGGCTGGGCGCCCGTCTTCGGCAAAGTCATGGACTTGGAGCAACGCCTTGGCACCGCCGCCCAGCAGGAGACCGAGCGCGGCGGGCAGCGCGACATTCTTTCCTAAGCCGTGATTGTGAAATGCCAGATATCAGGCTTAGCCCCAAAGATTTGGAGAGCTGAACTATCAAGGTTTCCTACCAGCTTTTCCGCATCGGCGGGGTCGCCGCCGCGCGATAGCCCAAGCCCTCCACGACGCAGACATTCGGCAGCGCATTGCCCGTGCAGGGTTCGCTGGTCAAGACCGCGACCTCGCAGCCTTGGCGCGAAGCGAGGCGCAGGCGGCCTTCGATGACGCGGGTCACCCCTGCCGCGCCGCAGGTGGTAGTGGACGATGGCGACCTTCACAGCGCGGCAGGGGCTTCGCTACCGAACTTTTCGCGATACTCCAAGACCGCAGGACCGTTATCGGCGGGCGTTCCTCCTCGTCGATCTCGACGAGCTTCTGGCGGTAGCTGGTGCCCTCGACCGCGAACTGGCGGTAGACCCGCTCCATGTCTGGGAGCGAATCGACGATGCCGTAGGCGTCCATCCGTTTGAGGGTCTGGAGTGAGTGCCGAACGCCATCTTGCCGAGTGCCTCGGTGGTTTGGTTGCGGTGCACGCGGATGTCTAAGTCGGTCTGCGCGAACGCCTCAAGCCCCCATTTTTCGTAAACGTCAATAATGTGTGAAGTCTCGACGCCGTAGCCGATCGGAAACGGGATCTGCTCCAAGACGGTGCGGCGCACCGCGTATTCGCCCGAGAGCGGCTGGATCAAGGCGGTCAGCTCGGGGAAGAAGAGCGAGAAGAGCGGGCGGACGAGGATCTCGGTGACGCGGCCGCCGCCGGACGAGCGGACGCCCTTGGTCAGGGTGAGCGGCCGGTCGTAGAAGGCCTTCACGTAGTGAAGTTCGTCCCGGTAGATGAGCGGGGCGACCAGACCGCTGACAAAGCGCGGGTGGATGTTCCGGATGTCGGCATCGACGTAGCAGACGATGTCGCCCTTCAACTGGTGGATCGCCTTCCACAGATTCTCGCCCTTGCCGCGCTTGAATCCCTGCCCCGGCAGGATGTCGCCGGAGAAGTAAACGTCCGCGCCGAACGAGCGGGCGATCTCCTGAGTGCGGTCGGTCGAGCCGGAATCGATCACCGCGATCTCATCGATCAGCGGGTAGCGGTCCATCAGCTCGCTTTTGATGATGATGATCTCTTTGCCGATGGTCGCCTCCTCGTTCAGCGTCGGGATGCAGACGCTGATCGACAGCCCCTTTTCCTGCTTTAGCTCGGCGAGCTTCCGCAGGTCCCAAAACTCGCTGTGGTGGAACGTATTGCTCTGGAGCCAGGGCTCGATTTGGTCACTCATGGGCAAGGCGGTGGTCGATGGCTTGAAGGGTGGCGATGACTTGGGCGAGCCCGTCGAAGACCGGTTCGATCTCGATGGATTCCTCCAGTTCGTTGACGTGCTCCGCCTTGGTCAGCCCGAGGGTCAGGCTTGGGATGCCGCGGGCGAGGAGGGCGGAGAGCTCGCTGATGCTGGGGCGGATGCGGGGTTCGACGCCGAGCGATTCCATGATCCCGCGGGCGGCGGCGACGATGCCGTGGTTGAATCCGAGGTCGCCGGGTTCGCGGCGGGCGAAGATTTCCATCTCCGCCTCTGCCGGGCTGTTGGCGTTGATCTCGGCGATGATATTTTCCAGCTCTTGCTGGATGCGGGAGACCTGGTCGCCGCCCTCGCTGCGGACTTCAAAGCGGAGCCGCGCCTTCTCCGGCGGGGTGAAGCCGCTGCCCGCGCTGATCGAGCCGAGGATGATCTGGGTGCGCGGGCTGAGCGGCCGGCCGATGCCTAGGATCTTGGTGATGATCTGATTCATCCGCATGATCGCGCTGGAGGTCCCCCACTCCCGCCAGTCCTGCGCCTCCGGCACGGTCACGGCGATCACGCCCCGGATCATGCCGAGGCACGAATAGCTCAGCCGCCCGAGCTGCGCGCCCTCCAGGCAAATCGCCGCATCGACCGGAGCCTTCGTGTGGTCGAGAAAATACCGCAGCCCTTCCAGATCGCCGCGCCCCAGGCTCCGCGTTGCCCCCAGCAGGATGAGATTCGCCTCCAGGTCAACGCCGAGCCGGTCGAGCAGGGTCGGCAGCGAGACGAGGGCGGCGACGCCCAGCGCGTTGTCGGCGAGCCCGACGCCGTGGAGCCGCCGCTCGCTCGCCCGCACCGTGTGATCGACCGCCGTCTCCCACGCGGTGTCGAGGTGCGCGGCGACCAGGATGTTGCGTTTCCCGGATTTGCCCGGGCGGATCGCCGAGATGCTCCCCATTTCGTCGATCGAGTTCTCCAGCCCGCCTTCGGTAAAGCGGTCGGTCAAAAACTGGACCAGCTCCGCTTCCTCAAACGTGGGCGACGGCGTCTCGCCGCAGAACACCGCGTTCGCCAAAAACAGGTCCCGCAGGGCGGGCAATTCGTCGCGATAGCGCTTGGCGGCGTCGAGAAACTCAGGCATTGGCATCGGGTCCATTTCCCCCGCATAGGCGGCAACGCCACCATTTTCTTTCGCGAATTCGCGCTAGAATTGGCGCAGATCTAGCTTTCCTCTGACAAAACGATGCCCCTCAAATTCGGATTCATTTCCACCCGGTTCGCCGGGACCGATGGCGTGTCCCTAGAAAGCGCGAAATGGGCGGAGATCCTCTGGGACGACCGCCACGTTTCGTTCTGGTATTCCGGGCTGAACGACCGCCGGTCCGACATCAGCCTCTGCGTGCCCGAGGCGCACTTTCGCCATCCCGAAAACGAGTGGATCAACGCCCGCATCTGGTCTCGCCGCCAGCGCGACCCGCTCGTCTCCCGCCGCATCCGGAAGATGGCCGACTACCTCAAAGAGACGCTCTACGACTTCGCCGACCGGTTCGGCATCGACGTTCTCGTCCCGGAGAACGCGCTGACCATCCCGATGCACATCCCGCTCGGCGCGGCGATCACCGAATTCCTCGCCGAGACCGGGATGCCGGCGATCGCGCACCACCATGATTTCTACTGGGAGCGCACCCGGTTTTCGATCTCGGCGGTCAACGACTACCTCGACATGTCGTTTCCGCCGCGGCTGCCGCAGTTGGCCCACACCGTCATCAATGCGACCGCCCAGCAGCAGCTCGCCCACCGCAAGGGCGTCGGCTCCACCCTCATCCCCAATGTCTTCGACTTCGAGAAGCCGCCGCCCGCCACCGACGACTATGCCGCCGACGCCCGCGCCGAACTCGGGCTCTCCGACGAAGATATCTTCATCCTCCAGCCCACCCGCATCGTGCCGCGCAAGGGCATCGAGCACGCCATCAAGCTCGTCAGCCTCCTCGGCGATCCCCGGTGCAAGCTCGTCATCTCCCACGATGCCGGCGACGAGGGCTACGAATACCAAAACCTGCTCGTGGAACTCGCCCGCGAGGAAGGCGTCGATCTCCTCCTTATCGGCGACCGCGTCAGCGAGGTCCGGCAGCGCGACCGCCGCGGGCGCAAGCTCTACACGCTGTGGGACCTCTACCCGCACGCCGACCTCGTCACCTACCCCAGCACCTACGAGGGCTTCGGCAACGCCCTGCTCGAAGCGGTCTATTTTAGAAAGCCGATCGTCGTCAACCGCTACAGCATCTTTGTGGAGGACATCGAGCCCAAGGGCTTCCGGTTTCCGATGATCGACGGCTTCATCACCCGCCCCGTCGTCTCCCAGGTCCGCCGCCTGCTGGACGATCCCGGCTACCGGCAGGACATGGTCGATCACAACTACGAGGTCGCCACCCGCTACTACAGCTATGGCGCGATCCGCCGGCACCTGCGCAGCCTCATCGCCGGGTTGACCGGCTGGTCGCCCGCCCCCACTCCACCGCCCCACGATTCCCCCCATGGCTAGCGTCCTCGGCAGATCCGAGGCGGCCAACCTCCAGCGCCGCTTCGAAACACTCTACGGCTCCGACGAATCCAAGCGCCTCATGCGCCGGTTCGAGATGCTCGTCGGCAGATACGGCGTCGGCGAGCCAGAGACCGTCGCCGGCCCGCCGTGGGACGAAAACGAAGCCGTCCTCATCACCTACGCCGACACGATATCCGATGGCGAAGGCACGCCGCTCCAGGCGGTCCGCCGGTTTTTGACCGAACGCCTCAAGGGCGTCATCCGCACCGTCCACCTGCTTCCGTTCTACCCGTGGTCGTCAGACGACGGCTTCAGCGTGATCGACTACCGCGCGGTGAAATCGTCCTACGGCGACTGGGCGGATGTCGAGGCGGTCGGCCATGAGTTTTCCCTCATGTTCGACCTCGTCCTCAACCACTGCTCCAGCGAAAGCGCCTGGTTCCGGGACTTCTGCATCGGCGCCGACCCGGCCCGCAACTACTTCATCGTCGAAGACCCCGGAGCCGATCTCTCCCAGGTGGTCCGCCCGCGCCCCACCGATCTCTTGACCAAAACCCAGACCCGCGACGGGGAGAAGTGGGTCTGGACGACCTTTAGCGCCGACCAGGTGGACCTCAACTGGCGCGACCCGAACCTCCTTTTCGAGTTCCTCGACATCCTCTTCCTCTACATCTCAAAGGGGATGCGCATCGTCCGGCTCGACGCCATCGCCTTCTTGTGGAAGGAGCCGGGCACCGATTGCCTCCACCGCCCGGAGACCCACGAGGTCGTCAAGCTCATCCGCGACGTCCTCCGCATCGTGGCGCCCCACGTCATCGTCTTGACCGAAACCAACGTGCCGCACGAGGAGAACATCAGCTACTTTGGCGATGGGGACGAGGCGCACATGGTTTACAACTTCAGCCTGCCGCCCCTCCTCCTCCACGCGCTCGTCACCGGGGACGGCACCCACCTTTCCGGCTGGGCAAAATCGCTGCCCGACCTCCCGGAGGGCCAGGCGTTCCTCAATTTCACCGCCTCGCACGACGGCATCGGCGTCCGCCCGCTCCAGGGCATCGTCCCGGACGATGACCTCGCCGCCCTCATCGCCCACGTCCGCGAGCGCGGCGGCATGGTCTCGATGCGGTCGATGCCCGACGGCTCCGAGCGCCCCTACGAATTGAACATCACCTACCGGGATGCCCTCGGCGTGCCCGGCGACGAGGATCTCGGCGTCGCCCGGTTCCTCTGCTCGCAGGCGGTCATGCTCGCCATGCGCGGCGTCCCCGCCCTCTACATCCACAGCCTGCTCGGCACCCGCAACTGGCACGATGGCTTCGCCGAGACCGGCCGCAACCGCACGCTCAACCGCCGCCGGTGGGAGGCGCCAGAACTCGCCGCCCTGCTCGGCGACCCCGCCACCTCCCACGCCCAGATTTTCGGCGAGCTGACCCGCTGGCTCATGCGCCGCCAGAACCACCCCGCCTTCCACCCAGACGCCCCCATGCGCGTCCTCGACTTCGACGCCGGCATCTTCGCCTTCCTCCGCACCGCCAAAGACGCCAGCGAGCGCATCGCCTGCCTCGCCAACCTCACCGCCAAGCCCCGCACCCTTTCGCTAAGCGACCTCACCGACGCCCCGACCGCCCGCGAACTGCTCTGCGCCCGCGAAATCGCGACCGACCAGGTAGAACTCGCGCCCTACCAAGCCGCCTGGGTCCAGCTCTAAGGCGGCGGCAGCCCCCATCGATCCAACGCCGCAACACGAAAGGATGGAGCGAGGGGCGGCGCAGCGGGTGGATCGTGCCCTCCGTGCGAGCCAGGCAATGGCCGCTCCCGACGCGCGTAGCGACACGCTCCCGACGCGCGCCTCGAATTTTGGGTGCCAGACGCCTCGATTTCGGCAAAACGGACCCGATTCCTGCGTATAGTCGCCGACATGCGCCGCCGATTCCTCGCGATCATGCTTGCCACCGCCCTGACCGGGGCGGCGGGCGTGCGCGGCAGGATCCGGCGGCGTGGACGGAGAAGGACACGGCGCTGGCGAACCATTACCTCGCCGCGCTGCAGGCATCGCCCGAATACGGGAACGTCCTGGACCTGCTGTGGAATCTCTACGACGCCAAAGGGCAGTCCGCGTTCCTGATCGATCACTTCCGCGCGATGGCGGCGGCGGACGGCGCGCTACGGGAGGCGAGCACGATCCAGGGCACTGCTGCGCAAGGCGGGCGACCTGGGCGGCGCGGCGGCGGCGTATGAAATGGCGGGCGCGTTTCCGCCGCGCTGCGGGCGCGGGCGGAACTGGCATCGGCGGAAGGCGACCACGCGGCGGCGGCGGACCGGCTCGGCGAGCTGGCGGCGCTTTTTGAGAACGACGCGGCGCGGCGCGGCGGCATCCTGATGGATCTGGGGCGCGCGCGGCTGCTGGCGGGCGAGCGCGACGCGGCCTTCGCGGCGTGGAAGGCGGCGCTCGCCCTGCTGCCGGACGACTTCGCCTCGCACCAGGAAGCCGCCGAGCAGATGATGCACGCGGGCGAGTTCGCCGAAGCCGCCGCGATCTACGAAAGCTGGCGGAGCGCCCGGAGCCGGACGCCCAGATCGAGGCGCTGCGCGAGCTGGCGCGCATCCGGGAGGCGGCGGGCGAGTTCGCGCCGGCTGGCGGCGGCGCTCCGGCGCGGTTTGGCGCTCATCCATTTCAAACACGAGCTGCACGACGAATTCCTGCGCCGACTGGTGCGGCTCTACGAGGGCGCGGGCAAGCTCGGCGATCTGGAAATGGAACTGCTCGCCGCCGCCGAATCGTCTCCGCCGGGCGAGGCGGCTTTTCGCGATGGCGGAATTCTACGGGCTGACCGCCGATCCGGAGCGGCGCGTCGAGTGGCTGCGCAAATTGATCGCCTTCGCGCCTGGGGCGGAGGAATACCGGCGCGCGCTGGCCGAGTCGCTCGCCGCGCAGGACCGCTACGCGGAGGCGGGCGAGGCGATCGACGCCCTGCTGGCGGAGAAATCGGAGCCGAGCCTCGTCTTCCAGCGCTGCGCCATCGACCTCGCCTCCGGCGCGCCGGACCAAGCCGCCGCCCGCCTCGAAAAATTGCTCGGCGAGCATCCGGCGGACGCCGGGCTGCGCAAGGCGGTGCTCGAATTCGCCCGCGGCAACTATCTGCACGCGCTGACCGAACGCCTTCTCACCGAGGCGCAGGAGGCGGAGCCGCACAACGAGGAGCGCGCCATCGCGCTGGCGACGTGGCTGCTCGAACGCCAGCGCCTCGCCGACGCGAAGCAACTGCTCGGCGCGTATTGCGACGCGGAACCCGAGCCGGCCAGGTCGGCGGAGCGCGCGCTGAAGGCCTCGCGCCTGCTCCGGTCCCACGACCAGTGGGCGGCGGCCGGCGCGTTCGCCAGGCGGGCGCTGGAGGCGGGCGGCACCCGCGAGGCAGCGCTGGCGATGGGCGAGGCGCTCGCCGCGCAGGGCGACGAAGCGGCGGCCGCAAAGCAATTCGAGCGGGCGTGGCAGCTCTCCGCCGATCCCGAGCAGCGGCTGGAGGTGGACGAGCGGCTATTCGCGATCCTGCAAGGCGGACCGCTGTACGTACGAGAACGAAGAAGGCGCGCCGTCCGAGGAGCCGAGCGGCACCGAACCGGAAGCGGAGGACGCGCCCGAGCGGGTGATCCCGGCGAGCAAGGCGGCGACCGAATTCTTCGCCCAAGCAGCCGTCGCGGCGGAGGCGGGCGGCGGGCGCGTCGCCTACTGGCGCGCGGGCTGGTGGGCGTATCGCCTCGGCGCCTATCCGCGCGCCTACGAACTCTTGCAAAATGCGCTGGAAGCCGGCGCGGGCGCCACCGATCCGGAGCAGGCGAAGGCGGACGAGCAAGAGCTAAACAAATTGCTCCTCGATCTCGCGATGGCGACGAAGAACCACGGGCTTGCCCAGCGGCAGCTCGATGCGCTGGCCGCCGCCGATCCCAAAAACCGCGCGGCGTATCTGCGGCGCAAGGCGGAGATCGACATCGCGCGGCAGATGCCGGAGCAGGCGCTCGAAATCCTGCGCGCCCTGGCCGGCGAAGGCGGGCACGAGCCGGGGACGCTCGCCGACATCGCGCAGGCGATGGCGCGGGCGGGCGACGAATCCCAGGCGCTGGCGCTGTGGGGCGAGGCATACGAGGCGGGCGACACGGCGGACCGGCGGCAGTTGCTGCGCCCGTTCGCCACCGCCTTGGCGAAGTCCGGCGCGCTGGCCGATGCGCTCGCGCTTTACACCGCCGCCATCGCCGACGAGGGCGACCTGCGCCGCCGCCGCGAATTGCTCAGCGACCAATTTGCCCTGATCGGCGCGAGCCTCGCCAACGCGCCCGCTAAGATCATCCTCGCCGACCTCGCCAAAGCCTATGCCTCGCTTTCGGCGCAGCGGCCGTTCGACCCATTTTTGCAGGAGGCGCGCGGCAAGGCGCTGGAGGTGCTCGGCGACGGGCGCGGCGCGTTCGAGGCGATGCGCCGCGCCTACTACCTGCGCCCGGCGCGCGACGAAAAGGTGCTGCACCAGCTCCGCGATCTCGCCCGCAGTTGCGGCGAGGCGAAGGCGGCCGCGTATTTCCAGCGCCAGCTCATCGAATCGTCCGACCAGGCGGCGGGCTTCGACGAATGGATGGGATTGGTGCGCATGTTAGAGGGCGACCTGCTCACCGGCGAGGCGGACCGCCTCCGCGCCCGACTCATCCGGAAGTTCGGGCAAGACCCGGAGGCGCTCGGCAGCCTGCTGGACCAATTCACGCTGATGCGCGACGCCCGCTCGGCGGCGAATGTCTATGCCCAGAAGGCGCGGCTCACCCCCCCACCCGCGCGCGAGGCGCTCGCCGTCGCGATGCTCTGCCTCGAGGAAGGCGAGGGCGCGCTGGCCCGCGGGCTGCTCGACGGCGTGATCGAGCAGACCGGCAAGCATCCGCCCGCCCCGTTCACGCCAGATCACTTTCCGCTAGAGCCGGACCGGCTCGACTCACACTCTGCGCCGATCTGGATGGCGCGCGCCATGATCAACCTGACCGGGCATCCGGTCGAGGCGATGGACGCCGCCGCGCTTTATTTTGAAAAGCCGCGCGCCGCCTTCGCCAAGCTGCCGGTCGAGGACGAGGCGGTCCGGCTGCGCGCGATCGAGGAACGCGCCAAGCTCGCCGCCGATGGCGATGCCGCCGGGCAGGCGCAGTGGGTGAGCCGCTGGATGGCGCGCTCCGCCGAGGCGCCGCTCGAATCGCTCTGGGCGCTGCATTATGCCAAGGCGAGCCACGCGGCGGCAGCGGTGCTCTTCGCGCAAGGCATGCCGGATCCCGGGCTGGGCGACGGCGACCCCGGCAAGGCGCTGGCCGGGCAGCTTGCCTTCGCCGCCATGGCGCTGATGGAGGGAGCCGCCGAGCCGCTGATCGCATGGGTCGAGGACGCGCCCGGCGGGGAGGCGCGCGAGGACCGGCGGGCGATCGCGCTCTCGGCGATCCGGCTCCATGTCTTCGCGCCGGACGGCGCGCGCGCCGATCCCGATTCCATCCGCCAGCTCTGCGCCGCCGGCATCGCCAGCCCGCGCGAAGCCTGGACGCTCGCCGCGCTCTTCAGCGGCGAGGGCCAATACGCGCACGCCTTGGCGGCCGGCGAATTCGCGGCGGAGGAACCCGGCGGCGGCTATCGCCCGCACGAGGCGCTCTCGCTCGCCAGTTGGGCGCAGTTTTTGGATCAAAGCGATGCCGTGCACCGCTACCTGTGGGCGACGGTCGAGGCGAGCGCCCACCCGCAGTTCGCGATCAACGACGCGTTCTACGACGCGTTCACCCGGCTCTACGATATCGAGGACGGCGCCGGGCGGGCGCGGCTCGCCGACCTCGCCCGCGAGCGCGCGGACTCGCTTCCGTTCGACAACGAACGCGCCTTCCGGCGCGCCTTCATCGCCGCCACCACCGGCGACCTGCCGTCCGCGCGCCAGCATCTGCGGCGGATGATCGAAGACGGCAGCACGCTCGGGAGCGCGCCCGCCTCGCGCCGCACCCAGCTCGTCGCCCCCGCGCCGGACGCCCGGTTTTGGTTCGACCTGACCGAGGACGCGGACTTCCTGCGGCGGCACGGGTTCGCCGCGCTGGGCGACTATCTCCTGCGCACGTTCGAGGGCAGGTTCGGCGAGCTGCCCGCCCAGGCGGCGTCGCTCGAAGATCCCGAGGACTTGGCGATGGCGCGGGCCATCCACCTGACGTGGCAGATCGCGCCGCTTTCCTATCCCGAGCGCCAGCGCCGCGTCCGCGCCCACCTCGCCGCCGAACCAAACCGGGAGCTTGAGCTGGCGGCCTGCGGGGTGCTCGAAAATGCGGGCTTTTACCGCGAGTGCGTGCCGATCTACCGCGAGATGCTCGAAGCCGAGCCGGGGAGCGCGGACTACTGCGAATTGTTTTTGGAAGCGTGCCGCCGCGCCTACGAGCCGGAGGCCGCGCTCGGCTATTTCGACCAAGTCGAGCCGCGCGGATCGATGGAGATGCCGGAGGGATTTACGCTCCGGATCATGGCCGACCGGTTCGCGCGGTTCCTCCTGCTGGCGGGCGACCGCGAGCAGCTCGAGTCCTACGCCTTCGCGCCGGTGGACCATCCGTTTTCGTGGGGGAAGTCGGGCACCTCGGAGTTTCTCAATGCGGTGATCCGCGACAGCCGCGAGCGCGGCGACGAACCGGCGCATGAGCGCGCCCTGCGCCGCGCGATCGACCAGGGCATCGCCGCCGATAAAGAAACGTGGCTCGCCCTCGCCCAATGCCTGGCTCGCCAAGAAAAATTCGCCGAGGCAGCCGCGGCGCTCGATGCCATCCCGCGCGACGCCTTGCAACAACGCGTCGCCACCGACGCCGCCGCCGCCGCCGAACGCGCCTGGGTCGCCGCCCAACTCGGCGACCGCCCCGCCGCCGAAGCCAGCGCGCTCGCCGCCGCCAAGAAGCCGCCGGACGCCGCCACGGTCCGCGCGGCCGAGGCGCTCGCGCTGGTCGGGGAAGGCGAGAAGGCGCTCGGGTTGATCGACCTCGCCCTGCGCCGGGTGGCTCCGGACGGGTTGCGCGCCGATCTTTTGCTCGCGCGCGCGCGGCTCGCCGCCGAGACCGGCGCGGGCGACCCGCTGCCCGCGCTGCGCGCCTTCCTCGCCCTGGGACCGGTCGCCGCCGACCTGCGCCGGGCGTTCGCCGATCTCATCGCCGCCCACGCGGCGGCGCGCGGCGACGCGTTCGCCAACCTCCTCGCCGAAGCGCTCGCCATGCCGGGCAAACGCGCCGACCTCGCCGCACTCGGTGCCGCCGCGTTGCACCCGCACCATCCGTGCGCCGACCTGGCCGCCGCTGCCGCGCGGCGCACCGCCGCCGACCGGCGGGTCGAAGCCCACGAATTGGCGGCGCTGACCGAGGCGTTGGTCGACGCCAAGCTCCCGCGCATCGCCCGCGCCTTGTGGGAGGAAAGCGCGATCCCGATGCGGCTCCGCCTCAAGCCGCTCCACCTGCGCATCGCCGCCGCGCTGGGCGATGGACGCGCCATCGAATCCGCCTTCCACCGCGCCGCCACCAACCGCTACCCCGGCGCGGCATTCGGCACCCGGATGCCGGCCGCCTTTGCCGAAGCCGGCCGCCCGGATCTCGCCGAGCAACTCTTCCGCCATTACCTGCAACAAGCCGACGCCTGCGCCGCGCGCTACCCCGCCCTCGTCCATCGCTACGCCGACTTTCTGCTGCAAGCCAATCGCCCCGCCGACGCCAGGCACCTGCTGCTCACCCACGGTTCCGGATTGACCAACACGCCCAGCGGAGCAAACCTGCTCGGCAGGGCGTTCGGCGGCGTTTCCGGCCAGGCGCTCGACGACGCCCTTGCGCCCTACCACCTGACCCGCGCGATCAAATCCGCCGTCCGCCGCGCGGCGGCAGAGGGTGCCATCATGCCGACCGATGTCGCCGAAGACCCGAGCGATCCCGAATAGATCGCGGTTCGCGGCGACCGATTCGATCGCCCAGATCAATCGCCGGCCCATTCTTTTCAATCCTCGCGGCGAGAGAATTTCGTAGCCTCGCCGCCGGATCGCGGCCACACTTTGCCCATGTCCGGCAAAGCCTCGCTCACCTCAGATTTCATCGAACGGCTGCTCGCGGAACGTTCGGTCCCAGAACTCGAATCGCGCCTGGCGACGGACGCGACCGGGCTTCCGCGGCGATTCCCCGGAGGCGCGGGCGTGTCCGCCGCCGCGCTCGACCGGCGCTGGGCATTCCCGCCGCTCGCCGCCGCCGCTGCCGCCGCGTCGGACTCCGGCTCCGGCGCGCGCGCGGCGGTGCTCGACCCGCTCAGCGAGGCGCAGGCCGGCCGCTACGCCGCGAACATCGAAAACTACATCGGGACGGTGAAGTTGCCCGTCGGCGTCGCCGGTCCGCTGCGGGTCAACGGGCTGTTTGCGAAAGGCGATTACGCGGTGCCGATGGCGACGACCGAGGCGGCGCTGGTCGCCTCGTATCATCGCGGGGCGTGCCTGCTCACGGCGGTGGGCGGCTGCCGGAGCATGGTATTGTTTGAGGCGGTGAACCGGTCGCCGGGCTTCGCCTTTCCCACGCTGATCGAGGTCGGGCGCTTCGTCCTGTGGGCGACGCAGAGCGTTCCGCGGTTTCGCGAGATCGCCGCGCAGACGACGCGCCACGGGCGGCTGCTCGACATGGGCGTCTGCGTGGAGGGCAACCACGTCTACCTCAATTTCGAATTCGCCACCGGGGACGCCGCCGGCCAGAACATGGTGACCATCGCCACCCAGGCGATCTGCGACTACATCTTAGAGGGAACGCCGGTCGCGCCGACCGAGCACTACGTTGAGGGCAATTTCTCCGGCGACAAGAAGGCGAGCGCCCAGTCGTTCACCAGCGTGCGCGGCAAGAAGGTGACCGCTGAGGCGGTGCTCCCGCCGGAGGTCGTGGCCCGCTTTCTCAACACCGATGCCGAGCAGATGTGCAAATACTGGCGCATGTCGGCGATCGGCGGCGTCCTCAGCGGCACCATGGGCGTGCACGGCCACTACGCCAACGGGCTCGCCGCAATCTACGCCGCCTGCGGCCAGGACATCGCCTGCGTGGCAGAAGCCGCCGTCGGCGTGACCCGCTTCGAGGTGGCGGAAGGCGGCGCGCTCTACGCGTCGGTCACGCTGCCCAACATGATCGTGGGCACGGTGGGCGGCGGGACCTCGCTGCCCTCGCAGCAGGCCTGCCTCCAGATCCTCGGGCTGGCGGGCGACGGCAAGAGCCAGGCGTTCGCCGAGGTCTGCGCCGGCATGGTGCTGGCCGGCGAACTCTCGATCATCGGCGCGCTGGCCGCCGACGAATTCACCAAAGCGCACGAGAAGCTCGCCCGGCGGCGCGCGCGCCCCGACCATCCATGAGCGCCGGATCCCCAGCCCTCCCCTTCTTGGCCAGGTGGTGGACCTACCAGCGCGAGCGCTTCCCGATCTTCGCGCACGGCGCGCGATCCTCGCGTTCAGCTCGTCCGCCGTCTGCTACTCCCGGCTGCTGCGGGGCGACCCCGGCTTGCCCGGCGCTGCCGCCTTGCTCGTCGCCAGCGTCGCCAGCTTTTTCTTTTTCCTGCAACTGCGCATCGCCGACGAGTTCAAAGACTTCGAGGAAGACTCGCGCTATCGCCCGTATCGCCCGGTGCCGCGCGGGCTGGTCACGCTGCGGTCGCTGGGCTGGCTGTTCGTGATCGGCGGAGCCGCGCAGCTCGCCACCGCGCTGTGGTTCCATCCGCCGCTGGCTGCCGTGCTCATCGCGCGTGGCTTTACCTGGCGTTGATGAGCAAAGAATTTTTCGCCCGCGAGTGGCTGAAGGCGCGCCCGATCACCTATCTGTGGACGCACATGCTCATCATGCCGATCGTCGACTTCACGGCACGGCGTGCGACTGGATGCCGCGGGCGACCCGCCGCAGTATCTGGGCGCCTTCCTCACCGTCAGCTTCCTGAACGGATTGATCATCGAGTTCGGCAGAAAGCTGCGCGCGCCGGAGGCGGAGGAAGCGGGCGTGCCGACCTACTCGAACCGTGGGGTCGCGCGCCGCCGCCGCCGCCTGGGCGGCACCCTCGGAGCCGCCGGGATCGTTTCGATCCTCGCCGCGCCCGATCGGGTTCGTGCTCCCCGCCGCGGCGGCGGCGCTCGCCTTCACCGCCGCCGCCACCTTCCAAGCCGTCCGCTTCGCCGCAAACCCGAGCGCTGCCACCCAGAAAAAATTCGAGCTGATCTCCAGGCTGTGGACGCTCGCCGTCTCATCTCGAACTCGGGTTGATCCCGATGCTAGCCCGCCACTTCTATGGATAACCGACCCATGCTCTGGACGCCGGATGATGGCGAGCCGCCGCCCGAGGCAGGCGGCAAAGCGATCAACCTGTGGCGGATGAAGCAGGCAGGAGGCCCCGGTGCCGCCCTGGATCGTCGCCTCGCCTGGCACAGACGCCGGGGCGATCCGCGAAGCCGCCGCGCGGCTCGGGACCGGTCCGTTTGCGGTGCGGTCGTCCGCGCAAGCCGAAGACGGAGCCGAGCATTCGTTCGCCGGGCAGTTCGAAAGTTTCCTGAACGTCTCCGCCGCCGACGTGCCCGCCCATGCCGAGCGCGTGTGGGCATCGGGCGGAGCCGAGCGCGTCCGCGCCTACCTGGGCGAGCGCGGCATCGCGGAAGCTACGGCGCGCCGCCCGCCGCGATCATCCAGGCGATGGTGGATGCGTGGCAGCCAAGCGTTGCCTTCAGCGCCGATCCGGTGGGCGGCGAGCGCGGTATCTGCGTGATCTCAGCCGTGCGCGGGCTGGGCGAAAAACTCGTCTCCGGCGAAGTCAACGCCTCCGACTATCGCGTGGACCAGCGCGGCGATGTCGATGGGGCAGAAGGCGGACCGCTTTCCGCAGAACAGGCGCAGGCGGTCGCAGGGCTGGCGCGCGCGGCGGAGGCGGCGCTCGGCGCGCCGCAGGATATCGAGTGGGCATTCGACCAAGGCGGGAAGCTCCACCTCTTGCAAAGCCGCCCGATCACGACGCTGGATCACGGCGAGCTGCGGATCTGGGACAACAGCAACATCGCGAAGGCTACAGCGGCATCACGCTGCCGCTGACGTTCAGCTTCGCCCGCCGCGCCTACGCCGAGGTCTATCGCGAATTCTGCCGCCTGATGCAGGTGTGAAGCGAAACGCATCGCGGGCGGCGCGGAGATTTTTGATAACATGTTAGGGCACGTCCGCGGGCGCGTTTTCTACAACCTGATCAACTGGTATCGCGTGCTCGCCATGCTGCCCGGCTTCCGCCTCAACCGCACGTTCATGGAGCAGATGATGGGCGTGCGCGAACCGATGCCCGGCGAGGTCGTCGCCCGCGTCGAACGCGAGGCGGTATCATGCGGAAAGCTGGCCGTGATGCGGCGGCGCTCGCGCGCACGGTCGGCGGGTTGCTCTGAATGCGCTCGCCCTGCCGCGCACGATCCGCCGGTTCCGCGAACGCATGGAATGCGCGCTGGTACTCCGCGCCCAAGCCGCTGCCCGAGATGTCGGTGGCGGAATTGCTCGCCCACTATCGCGAGCTGGAGGACCGGCTGCTGCGCCGCTGGGATACGCCGCTGGTCAACGATTTCCTCGCCATGATCTTCTTCGGCGTCTCGAAGTCGCTTTGCGAAAAAATGGTGCGGCGACCGTCGCTGCACGGCGCGCTCGCGGCGGGCGGCGACGGCATCATCAGCCTGGAACCCGCCCGGCGCATCCGCGCGATGAAACGCCATGGTCCCGCGAAAGCGATCCGCTGCGCGCGGCGCTCGCGGCGGCGGAGCAAGGCGCTTCCGCCGATGCCTTCGCTGCCTTCCCCGAATTCAAGCGCGCGTTCGACCGTTATCTCACCGAGTTTGGCGACCGCTGCTTGGAGGAATTGAAGCTGGAGACGCCGACCACGGCGGACGATGCCTCGATGTTGATCGGATCGATCCTGCGCGGTGCCGACCAACCCGAGATCGCCCGCGATGCCCGCGCGCCGGACCCGGCTGAAATCCAGCGGCGCGCCGAGGCATCGCTCCACCCGATCCGCCGCGCCGTCTTCCGCTGGGTGCTCGCCCAGGCGCGGTCCC
This sequence comes from Verrucomicrobiales bacterium, assembly GCA_041395145.1. Classification (GTDB taxonomy): domain Bacteria; phylum Verrucomicrobiota; class Verrucomicrobiia; order Verrucomicrobiales; family DEV007; genus JAWLBD01. The sequence continues at coordinate 36,669 of JAWLBD010000049.1, forward strand.
GCGTCCGCGAACGCGAAAACCTGCGCTTCGAGCGAACCCGGATCTTCGGGCGCGTCCGCCGCATCATGCTCGAAATCGGCGACCGCCTCGCAGCGGCAAACCGGCTCGCCGAGGCGCGCGACATTTTCTATCTCCCCATCGACGACGTGCTCGCCTGCGAATCTGAGAACGCTGACCTGAAGGCGAACGCCGCCGCCGCGCGGGACCGCTTTGCCGGCTATGCGGATGCCGCGCCGCCGCCGGATCGGTTTGAGACGCGCGGCGACGTGACGGATCGGTCGCGGCTCATCCCGCGTGCCGCGCCGCCGCCGGCCAGCATCGGCGGGGGAGGCGATTCCGCCGAGGCGCGGCGGGGCATCGGGTGCTGCGCCGGAGCCGCGCGCGGTCGCGCCCGCGTGATCCGCGATCCGCGCGGAGCCCAGATCGCGCCCGGCGAAATCCTCGTCGCGCCGCAGACCGATCCCGGCTGGGTGATGCTCTTCCCCGGCGCGGCCGGCTTGGTCGTCGAGCGCGGCAGCCTGCTCTCGCACTCCGCCATCGTCTCGCGCGAACTCGGCTTGCCCTCGGTCGTCGCCGTCGCCGGCGCGTGCGATTGGATTTCCACCGGCGAGCTGATCGAGGTGGACGGAGCCGCCGGGATCGTGCGAAAACTCAGCGACCAATCCGATGGCTAGCGAAGTCGAACAACGCGCAGACTTTTCCCTGATCCGCTATGCCCAGTGCTGGGAAGACGCCGACGTCCTGCTCGCCGGTCTCGACATTCAGCCGGGCGACACCTGCCTGTCGATCGCTTCGGCGGGCGACAACGCGTTCGCCATGCTCGCCCAAAAGCCCGCGAGGGTCATCGCGCTCGACCTCAGCGCCGCGCAGCTCGCCTGCGTCGAGCTGCGCGCCGCCGCCTATCGCCAGCTCGACCACGGCGGGTTCCTCGAGCTGATCGGCTCCCGCCCGTCTGAGCATCGGATCGATCACTACCGGCGCTGCCGCGCAGACCTCGGCGGCGAGGCACGCGCGTGTTGGGACGCCCGGCAGGCGGTCGTCGCGCATGGCATCGGCACGGCGGCGGCGGGCAAGTTCGAGCGCTACTTCGCGCTCTTCCGTCGCCGGTTTTTGCCGCTCGTCCATTCGCGCGCCACGGTCGATGCGTTGCTCGAGCCGCGCGGCCCGGACGGGCGCGCCGCCTTCTACCGGGACCGGTGGGACACGTGGCGCTGGCGGCTTTTGTTCCGGCTATTTTTCTCGCGTTTCGCGATGGGGCGGCTCGGGCGCGACCCGGAGTTTTTCCACTTTGCCGAAGGATCGGTCGCCGAACGCATCCTCGGGCGCGTCCGCCACGCGCTCACCGAGCTCGATCCCGCCGAGAATCCCTACCTGCATTGGATTTTGAAAGGCGCGCACGGCACCGCCTTGCCCTACGCCCTGCGCGAGGAAAACTTCGCCGCGATCCGCGCCAACCTCGATGCCCTGGAGATCCGCCGCTGTTCGGTCGAGGACTTTCTCGCTGAAGCGGGGCCGCGCGGCATCGACCGGTTTAACCTGAGCGACATCTTCGAATACATGTCGCCGGCGGCGAGCGATGCGTTGTTCGCCAAGATCGCAGAAGCCGGGCGGCCCGGCGGGCGGATCGCGTATTGGAACATGATCGTGCCGCGCCAGCCGCCCGCGTCGCTCGCCGGTCGGCTGCGCCTGCTCGACTCGCTTTCCGCCGAGCTGCATCGGCAGGATAAGGCGTTCTTCTACTCAACCTTTCGCGTGGAGGAAATCGCCGCATGACCCCGCTCGACATCGCCGCGCTGGTCGCGGTGCCCGCCGCGCTCTGCGGCGTGATGGCGGCGATCTCGGCGCTGGGCTGGGAGGCGGAGCTGAAGCGCAAGGCGACGCACTTCGCGATGGGCTGCGCGACGCTCAGCTTTCCCTGGCTGTTCAGCGGTCCGCTCCCGGTTGTCGCGCTCGCCGGCATCTGCGGCGCGGTGCTGCTCGCCTCCCGCGCGCTCCCGCGATGGCGCCAGACCTGCGGGACCGCGCTGCACGGCGTGGGCCGCCCGTCGCTGGGCGAGTTTTATTTCGTCGCCGCCGTCGCCTTGGTCTTCGCGCTATCGGGCGGCGACCCGCTGCGCTACGGCATCCCGGTCGCCGTGCTGACGGTCGCGGATGCCGCCGCCGCCTTGGTGGGAACGCGGTTCGGGCGCGCCCGGTTCAAATCGCGCGACGGCACGAAGTCCGCCGAAGGCTGCGTGTCGTTCGCGTTCGCCGCCTTCGCCTGCGCGGCGCTCCCGCTCCTGCTCTGGGCGGAAGCCGAGGTCGCCGCCGCGCTGCTCGCCGCCCTGATGATCGCCGCGCTGGCGACCTTGATCGAAGGCGCGTGCACCGGCGGCGCGGACAACCTGTGGATCCCGGTCGGCGTCTGGTTTTTGCTCGACCGCTATCTCGACATGCCCGCCGCGCACATGGCGGTGCGCGCGCTCATCCTCGCCCTGCTCGTCGCGTTCGTCCTCGTCGCCCGCCGCCGCGCCGCGCTGGATGGCGGCGCGTTGCTCGGCGCGGCGCTCCTCGGCTATGGCGCGTGGGCGCTCGGCGGCCTCGCGTTCCTCGCGCCACTGATCGCCATCTTCCTCTGCCATCTCGCCGCGATGCGCCGCTTCAAGGACGCGCACCAGACCAACGATGTCTTTTCGGTCGCCGCCCTCGCCATCACCTGCCTGATCTGGCTGACCGCCCGCGATGCGACCGGCGGCAGCGGCGATGACTTTCTCGCCCCCTACCTGGTCGGCGCGATGGCGCAGCTCGCCCTGATGAACCGCGCCACCCTCGCCGCGCTCGGAGCCTGGCCGCCGCCCGCCCTCCGCGCCGCGCGCGCGGGGTTGAATGGCGCGCTCGGCGCAGGTCTCCCCGGCATCGCCTTCGCCGCCGACCCGCGCGCCCTGCTCTGGGCGTTGCCCGCCGGGTGGCTCGCCGCCTTCGCCGCCGCCTGGCTCGGGCACTACGAGCGCCCCGACTCGGCGATGCGTTTCGCCCACCGCTGCCTGCTCGCCTCGGCGCTCGCCGCCCTCGCCCACACGATCTCAAATTCCTTCCGATGAACCGATCCGATCCAATCCCGATCAGCATCCCCGGCGCATCATAGGCGCTCTGGCATCAGGCGACACCACCGTCGCTCGATGGCGAACGCCTCGGCACCATCGGGCGCTTTGCCGCCGAGTCGCCCGATGCCTCGCGCTTGCTCCGCCGCGCCGAACTCGAACTGCGCGCGCTCGGATGCCGGATCGCCGCCGGTCCGATGGATGGGCATACCTGGCACGCCTACCGCTTTGGCCACCGGCGGCGACCCGGTCCGCCCCCGTTTTTCATGGAGCCGGCGAACCCGGCGTGGCTGCCCGCCACCTGGCTGGAGCGCCGAGCTGGCGCACCGGAGCCGAATACTTCTCCGCCGCCGTTGCTTGCGCGGCGATGCCGCCCAATCCGCCGCCGCGCTGGTTTCGCTTCGCGGACCTCGGCGTGGCGATCCGCCCTCGCCGCCGATGACTTCGGAGACCGAACTGCGGCCAGCATCTACGCGATGAGCGCCATCGCCTTCACCCGCAATTTCCTCTACACGCCGATCCCGGAGGCGGCGTTTCTCAGCCTCTATGAAAGGTCAAACCGCTCGCCGATCCCCGCTTTGTCTTCATCGCAGAGGCGGGTTACCGCGACGCTGGATTCCTTGCGATCCCCGACCCGACCGCGCCGGGGGACGCTGATCGTCAAGACGCTGGCGGCGAAGCGGACCGGCGGTCTGCCGGGCTGGGCACGCTGCCCGTCGCGCAAGACACGCCGCCGCCGAGCGCGTTTAAGATGGCGGAGGTCATCCACGCGCTCATGCACGAGTCGAACCAATCGCGCCGCATCGCTACGGCTTCGGCGGCGAAACGATTCGCACCTACGCGCTTTTCCTCAAAGACCTCCGATGAACCTCGCCGACATCTTATCGCATCGCGCGAAGGAAGGCCTGACCGGATCGCCATCGTCGAGGGCAAAAGCACGATGATCAGCTGTATGGCGAACTCGACCGCGAGGTGGCGCGCGGCGCGCGGCGGCGCATTGCCCTCGGCATCCGTACTCGGCGATCCGGTCCTCCTGCTTCACCCGGTTTCGATTACGCTGCGCATGCGGCGCTCGCCTGCTTCCGCCTCGGCGCGCCTGCCGTCTTGCTCGATCCTCGGCGCGAGTTCGTCGCCGGGCGTGCGCGATGATCCGGCTTCGCGCGCGTTTCTCGGCTCGCCGAAAGCGCATTTGTTGCGCTGACGATGCCGCATGATCCGGGCGATCCCGCGTTTCCAGATTGCCACCGGCTGGGTGCCCTGCGCCCAGCGGTGGCAAGGCGATGTCGGCGGCGAGCGCGATGCATTTTCCGACGCCGACGCGCCTGCCCTGATCACCTTCACCAGCGGCAGCACCGGCGAGCCGAAAGCCGCCGCCCGCACCCATCGATTCCTGCTCGCCTGGGCGACCGCGCTTTAGGAAAGCTGATCAGTATGCAGCCCAGCGAAGTCGATCTCGTCACGCTCCGGTTTTCGCCCTCGCCACCATGTCTGCCGGGGCGACCACTGTGATCGCCAACACCGATTTGCGCCGCGTGGGCGAACTGATTTCGCCAGCGGTCGCCGCGCAAATCGCCGCGACCGATCCCAATCGCGCCGCCGCCTCACCCGCATTCTTCTTTCTCGCCCTCCTGCGCGACCGCCCGGATTGCCTGCGCCTGTTCTGGTGCTCTACACCGGCGGCGCGCCGCCGGTCTTTCCCAGTTGCTCCACGAATGGTCATCAGCCGCCCCGACGCCGGGGTCCACGCCGTCTATGGATCGACCGGAAGGAACCGATCGCTTCCACTTCCGCCGCCGATCTGGACGAGGCACGCTCGACCGCATCCGCAATGGTGCCGGTCTGCCCGCCGGGCAACCTGTGCCCGAAATCGACCTCGCCATCCTGCCGGACCGCTGGGGCACGCCGGTCGCGCCGCTGACCGACGCCGAAATTGCCCGGCTCAAGTCGCCCCGGCGCGCCCGGAGATCTGCGTGGCAGGCGATCATGTGCTGCCCGGATACCTCGGCGGCCAAGGCGACGCCGAAACCAAATTCCGCGCCGGAGACCGGACGTGGCCCCGCACCGGCGACGCCGGATACCTCGACCGCTCCGGAGCGCTCTGGCTGCTCGGGCGCTGCGCCGCGAGGCTGCCCGCCGCCGGCGATGCGCCGCGCTACCCGCTCGCCATCGAAGCCGCCCTCAGTTTTTACCCCGAGATCAAACGCGCCGCCGCCCTGGGCATCGCCGACCAACGCGTCATCGTGCTAGAAACTTCCGAGCGCTCCAAGGATTGGCAAGCCGCGCTCTCCCACCTGCGCGCGCACCGGACCGTGATCCTAGATCAGATTCCGCTCGACCGGCGGCACCAAGCAAAGATCGACTACCCCGCGCTGCGGGCGCTCTTGCAGGTTGCGCCAATGCGAGAGCCTGGGAACGATCCAGACGCAAGGTGACGGCGATGCCGCAGGTCCAAGATTGGCAAGAGCGCCATCTCTACAACGCGCCGCCGCCTTCGCCACGCGCGACCTGCGTTCAACTGCGGCAGTCTGCGAAAGCCACGCGCTCTCCGCGCACGTCCCCTGCGGTCACCCACAGGCTTTAGGCGCGCCTTACCCAGCACGAGCCGTGCTTTTCCATGCCGATGTGCGGGTAGTAGCCTTCGGCTTTTGGCGCGGCGAGGAGGATGAGGGTGGCGCTGGGACCGGCGGCTTGCTGGATCTGGCGGATCAATTCTTTGCCGATGCCTCGGCGCTGGAAGGCGGTGTCGACGGCGAGGTCGGACAGGTAGGTGCAGTAGCTGAAGTCGGTGAGGGCGCGGGCGACGCCGACCAATTGACCGGCGCGCCGGGCGGTGGCGATGAGGTCGGCGTGGCGGAGCATCGCCTCGATCCGCGCGGGATCGCCAACCGGGCGGCGCTCGGCGAGAGTGGAGCGCGCGAGCACATCGATGAAATCGGCGGCTCCGAGGTCGGGCTCGAAGGCGTAGGTGATCGGCTCGCTCATCGTTTCCATTCGACCACGGCGGTGACGGGAAAGTGGTCGGAGGGCGTGCGGCCGTCTTTCGCCACGCGGTCGATCTGGGCGTCGGCGACCTTGGTGCCGGCGGGGGCGAAGATGTAGTCGATCTTTGCGCCGGCGGTCGCGCCCGCCCCACCCCAGCCGTTGAAGGTGCCGACGGCTTTTTCATCCGGATGCACCTCGCGGAACGAATCGGCATAGCCTGCTTTTTTGATCGCGGCGATCGCGGGGTTGTCTTCGCCGGCATTGAAATCTCCGGTCAAAAACGCCGGTTCTCCGGGATGCGCCCGCGCCTTCATCCGCCCGACGACTAAGGCGGCGGATTTTTCGCGGGACGGCTGCGATTGGTGGTCGAAGTGGACGTTGAAGAGGTAGAATGCTCTGCCCGAGGACTTCTCTTTGAGGCGCGCCCAGGTGCAGACGCGCGGGATGTCGTTGCCCCACGACTTTGAGGCGATGACCTCCGGCGTGTCCGAAAGCCAGAACGTGCCGGATTCGAGCGGCTCGAAGCGGTCGGCGCGGTAGAGGATCGGCGAATATTCGCCCTTTGTCTTTCCGTCATCGCGCCCGACGCCAATCTCGGCGTAGCCGGGCAGGCGCTCGCCCAGGTCATCGAGCTGGTGCCGGAGCGCCTCCTGCAATCCGACGGCATCGGGAGCGAACTGCCGGGATGACTTCGGCGGCGAAATCCTTGCGCGCTTTCGCTCCATGCGTTGGCTCCATCGCCGCTGTTGTCGTAGCGGATGTTGAACGCCATCAGGCGGAGCGGCGCGGCGTCGCCAAAGGGATCGATCCGGAGTCAGCGGCGAGCGTGGCTCCGGCGGGAGAGGAATAGGGTGAGCGCGAGGGAAAGGCGATGGCGGATCATGGCGCAGCGTAGCCGCACGCGCCGCACGCGCCAGGCAGAATGCCCGCACTGCGTCGAAGAGGTATACTCTATCCGCAGGCGAGCGGGATCACCCCGGAAGGGAGGGGCAGCCTCGCGGGAGGTTGCCCGGTGCCGATAGCGAGAGCGTGGGCGCACCCTGAGGAGCGGCCGTCCCGGAGCCAGCACCAGATTATTGACAGGACGCTTTCTTGCCGTCTGCTACGGCGGCGGCTTGTCGGCTGGGCATCGGCGGTAGCCGTGCAGTGGGAGGAAGGATGATGTAGAGGAGCAGTTCGCGCTCGACGCACGGCTGCCCGTGCCCGCGCCCCGCGCGCTCCGCCGTATCCGCGCTGACGAGGATTTCGCCATGGTCGAAGGTGATCACGTCCGTGGATCGGGATCTCCCCATGAACTGCGCGTGCACGCCCCCGATCAGCCTGTCGGAGACGACCGAAAACGTGCGGGAGCGAATCCACGCCCGGACCAGGGGCGCACGCCAGTACCTGCGGCAGGGCGGCGAGCAAAGGAGGCCGCATAGCTGGCGCCGAGGTCGAGGCTGAGCCTCTCTTGGTGGTCGTGGATTTCGAGCATCGCGCCATTTTCACCGCACCGCCGCGCCTCCGCCATCCCAAATCGCCGCGCCGAAAAAAACGCCAACGAAAGCGCGTGCCGGGCCACGTTACTTGGGGACATGTTCGTCGTCACCCACGCCCTCTCGCCAGTCGCCGGGATCGCCGCCGCCGACGCGCTCCGCCTCGAAGCCACCGGCGAGCGCCTTTTCCGCCGCGAGCACTACATCGCGTTCGCGCTGAGCGGCGCGCTGCCGGACGTGCTCTGCCCGCACCTCTCGCTCGCCGCGCGCTACGCGAGTTGGTCGCACACGTTCTGGGCGCTCTGCCTGTTCGCCGCCATCGCCTTGCCCGCCGCCCGGTTTTTGTTCGGAAGCCGCCGCTGGCTGCTGGCCGGATCGCTCATGGTCTTCGCATACGCCTTCCACCTCGGCTGCGATGCGGTCGCTTATTGGCATTATGGAACTACTGTTCAGCGACCATCTGCTCAAAGCGCGGTGGGTGCCCTACGCCTGCTGGATCTGGCTGGACATCGGATTCACCGCCGCCGTGGCAACGCTCGGCTGGTGGCTGCGGCGCCGGGCGCGGGCGAAGGCGGACCTCCCCGCCGCGTAGCGGAATCGCGCGGCAGGCGGCACCTGTCGGACCCGCCCGAAAATCCCGATTGTTTGGCGGGCGGGTTTCGGCTTGGGTGCGATCCCGAAAATAATACCGATCCGAACTGCCGCGAGCCACTCCCCAGAAGAAGCCATGCCTAGAAAATCCGCCGCCGAAGCCAGCCCCGCCGAGGAAACGCCGAAACGCCCGAAGGTGAACAAGCCGCCGGTCCTCATCGCCAAAACGCAGAAGATCATCCGAGAGATCAGCACCCGGCTGACGGCGCCTTCCTCACCTACTGGACCGGACCCGGCGGCTCAGTCTGCCAAAACGACGTGCTCGCCTTCTACGAGCTGATGCAGCACGTCGGGCACAAAGACAAGGTCTATCTGTTTATCAAAAGCCACGGCGGCGACGGCAAGGCGAGCCTCCGCATCGTCCACCTGATGCGGCAATACACGAAGAAGATCCACGCCTTGATCCCGCTGGAGAGCGCATCCGCCGCCACCATGATCGCGCTGGGCGCGGACGACATCCAGATGGGACCGCTCGCCTACCTGACCGCCGTCGATACCGCGCTGACCCACGACCTTTCCCCGGTCGATAACAACAACGATCTGGTCAGCGTGAGCCAAGACGAACTCCAGCGCGTGATCCGGCTGTGGAAGCAGCAGGCGACGGACAAGGACAGCAACCCCTACGAATGCCTCTACGGCTACGTCCACCCGCTCGTCATCGGAGCCATCGACCGGATCAGCTCGCTCTCGATCCAGCTCTGCAAGGAAATCCTCTCCTATCACATCAAGGACGAGAAGCTCGCCGACACGATCGCCGACCGCCTCAATTCCGCCTACCCGTCGCACAGCTACCCGATCACGATCCGCGAGGCCAAGAAGATCGGGCTCAGCGTCAAGCCGCTGCCCGACGACCTCAACGACCTGCTGCTCGACCTCAACGAAATGTATTCCGAGATGGGGCAGCGGGCGCTGACCGACTTCGACGAGCAAAACTACCACAACAACGAGATCCTCAACATCCTCGAAGGCCCCGGCATCCAGATCTTTTACCAGAACGACAAAGACTGGCACTACCGCGCGGAGGAACGCCGCTGGGTCCCGATGAACGACAACAGCGCCTGGCACAAATACACGCTCAAGTCCGGAAAGGTCACCAGCTCCCGCTTCCACGTCCGCTAAACCCATGGCGATCGGCATCATCTTCGACTGGGACGGCGTGATCGTCGATTCCCACGCGCAGCACGAGCGGAGCTGGGAGATGCTCGCCGCCGAGCTGGGCAGCACGCTGCCGGACGGATTTTTCAAGGCGACCTTCGGCATGCGCAACCAGCAGATCATCCCGGAATTTACCGACTGGGTGCCAGGCGGAGACGAGGCGAAGGTGGCGGAACTCGGCGCGCGCAAGGAGGCGCTCTATCGCGATCTGTTGGGAGCCGAAGGCATCCAGCCGCTGCCCGGCGTCATCGCCCTGCTCGACGAAATCCGCGCGGCGGGCGTGCGCTGCGCGGTCGGGTCCTCGACGCCGCGTGCCAACCTCGACCACGCCATCCCGCTGCTCGGGCTGGACGGCAGGTTCGACGCGATCGTCTCCGCCGAAGACGTCTCGCGGGGCAAGCCGGAGCCGGATGTGTTTTTGCGCGCCGCCGAGAAGCTCGGGCGCGCGCCGGGCGAATGCCTTGTCTTCGAGGACGCCCACGTCGGGATCGAGGCGGCGCGCCGCGCGGGCATGCGCGTCATCGCGCTGGCGACCACGCATCCGCGCGAAAGCCTCGCGCCCTGCGGTGCCGAACGGATCGTCGCCGACCTGTCGGAGATCCGCCTCGCCGACCTTCTTTGATGTAATGCTAGGGCGGACCGACCGACCGACCATCAATCCCCCACCCCCTCCGAATTTATGAGCACCCTGAAAACTGAGTCCGCCGTCAAAGAACGCTACGCCGCCGGCGCGCAGAGCCGCCAAGCCGCCCTCTGCTGCCCGGTCGAATACGACCCGCAATACCTCAAGGTCATCCCGGCGGAAGTCATCGAGCGCGACTACGGCTGCGGCGACCCGAGCCAATACGTGCGCCCCGGCGAAACGGTGCTCGACCTCGGCTCCGGCACCGGCAAGATCTGCTTCATCGCCTCGCAAGTCGTCGGTCCGGAAGGGCGCGTCATCGGCGTGGATATGACCGATGAGATGCTCGAAGTCGCCCGCCGCAACGCCCCGGTCGTCGCCGGGCGCATCGGGCACGCCAACGTCGAATTCCGCAAGGGCCGCATCCAGGATCTCGCGCTCGACCTCGATGCGTTCGAGCAAGAACTCGCCGCCACCCGGTGGCGACCGCCAACGACTTTCTCAAAGCGCAGGAACTCGCCGCCGATCTCCGCCTTAAAAAGCCGATGATCCCGGACGCGTCGGTCGATGTGGTCGTCTCGAACTGCGTGCTCAACCTGGCTACCAGCGGAGCGCGAGCAGCTTTCGCCGAAATCTATCGCGTCCTCAAAATCGGCGGTACCGCGCGGTGATCTCCGACATCGTGGGCGACGAGGATGTGCCGCAAGACATGCAAGACGACCCCGAATTGTGGAGCGGCTGCATCTGGAGCCTATCGCGAAGATCTCTTCCTCCAAGCGTTCCTCGACGCTTAGCTTTTACGGCGCGCGCATCCTGAAGCTGGACAAAGAACCGTGGCAGACCGTGAAGGGGTTCGAATTCCGCAGCATGACGGTGGAGGCGTTCAAGGGCAAGGAAGGTCCGTGCCTTGAACGCAACCAGGCGGTCATCTACAAGGGACCGTTCAAGAGCGTGGAAGACGATGACGGCCACCGGATGGAGCGCGGCAAACGCTATGCGGTCTGCGCCAAGCTTTACGATATCTACAGGCGCGAACCCTACGACGGCCAGTTCGAACTCGTCGATCCGCTGACCGAGGTCCCGCTCGACCAGGCAGAGGCGTTCGACTGCTCGAAGACCCGGCTTCGCCACCCGCGCGAAACCAAAGGCGCGGGCTACGACGCCACGACCGACACCGGCACCTGTTGCAGCACCGGGGACGAAAGCGATGGTCGCAGATCCTGCTGCTAGGGGTTGATTCTCGCTCCGCGCGCCCGATATTTCCGGTATGAAGGGAATGCCGACCAATCAAGCCCTGTGGAAGCGCCTCGAGGGATTCGAACCCGACGCGGCGGGCGCCGCGCTTTCGTTCTCCCAGCGGCTGGCGCGCGAGAATGGCTGGTCGCAGGACTTCGCCCGCCGCGCCATCGCGGAATACAAACGCTTTATCTATCTCGCCATCGAGGCGGGCCACCCGGTCACGCCATCGGTGCAGGTCGATCTGGTCTGGCACCTCCACCTTTGCTACACGCGTTCGTATTGGGAAGACCTGTGCGGCGATGTGTTGGGGCGCCCGCTCCACCACGGACCGACCCGGGGCGGCGGCCGGGAAGACGCCAAATTTCGCGACTGGTATGCGAAAACGCTCGACGCCTACCGGGCGCAATTCGGGTCCGAGCCGCCGGAGGACATCTGGCCGGCGGCGGATCTCCGCTTCGACCGCCGCGCCCAACCCCGCTGGGTGAATGCGCGCGACCATTGGGTTCTCCCGAAGCCCAGGCGCGCCGCCTATCTCGGCGCCGCTGCCGCCGCGCTGGCGCTTTCCACCGCAGGTTGCTTTTTGATCGAAACCGAGGACCAGGACACGACCCTCTGGCTCGGGTTCGGCGCCCTTCTCTTCTTCGTCTTCCTCGCCTTTCTCTTTCGGAGCAAAGGCGGCGGCGGTGGCGGTTGGGGCGGCGGAAGCTGCGGAGGAGGCGGGGGCGGCTGCAGCAGCGGCGGCTGTAGTAGCGGGTGCGGCGGCGGCGGGTGCGGCGGCGGCTGTGGAAGCTGACGCCCCGGCGGAATCCGGCAGATCGAGGAATCGCAAA
>JAWLBD010000050.1:0-45286 GCA_041395145.1 Verrucomicrobiales bacterium
CGCAGCGATTCCGCAACGCCCTGCGCGACATGACGGTGAACGTCGGGCGCGGTCATCCGTCGGCGATCGGAGTGATGTTCAACGCGAGCAACCAGGGCGGTATCTTCCGCGCCACGATCAGGAGCGAGGACGGCAGCGGCGCGATCGGGCTTGACTTGCGCCACGCGGATGAGGTCGGACCGTGCCTGATCCAGCGCGTGACGGTGGACGGTTTTGCCTGCGGCATCCAAACCGCTTACCAAACGGCGAGCCAGACGTTTGAGCACATTACGCTTCGCGGGCAATCAGTCTGCGGCTGGCAGAATGGATTTAGCCAGCAGATCTTTGCTCGAAAGCTCCGCAGTGAAAATGCGGTGACTGCTATCATGAATCGCCCGGCGGGTGGGGGCGATCCGGGGCAGGCGAAATTCGCTTTGGTCGAAGCGGAGTTAATCGGGCATGGCGGCGCGGCGCAGCACGCCGCGATCCGCAACCAAAAGGCGCTTTATCTCCGCGATGTCGCCACTTCGGGGTACCACGCAGCGGTCACGCGGGAGCTCGACCACGGGCGTGGCAATCCCGCTCCAGACGCGGCGGTGATTGGCGAATACTGGGCAAACGGTGCCGATGATGATCGGCGGCGCGGCGGTCCGCTCGAAGTTTTCCCATCACCCGACCGCTCGCTCCGGTTGCCGATCAACGAGGAACCGGAGGTGCCATGGGATGCGGATTTTGCGCGCTGGGCGGGTCCGCATCAGTTAGCCTCTGGAAGCAGCGGGAACGGGGCGGGCTTTCCCGGCGACGGACAGGACGACACCGCCGCGCTCCAGCATGCGCTCGACTCGGGAGCCTCGACGGTTTATCTGCCGAACGGCGTCTGGAATCTGCACGGGTCGGTCAACGTGCCGTCGGGCGTGACCCGGATCATCGGCTGCGAGGCGCGGCTGCTGGGCGAGGGCACAAGCGCCGGGCGGATCTGCATCGCCGGAAATGGTGATCCGCTGATCATCGAGCGGCTGGAAGCGCCCGGTGTCGAGTTTGAACAATCTGGGGAGCGGGCGCTCGTTTTGAAGAACCTATTGGGCGGCAGCTACCGCCGCGGCGACGCGGCGCAGGTCGGCGATCTCTATCTGTCTGATGTCTGCGTCTCCGCCTGCGCCTTTCGCGATCAAAAGGTCTGGGCGCGGCAACTCAATATCGAAGGCAATACCGCCGCCGATCCGGCGATCCGCGCCAAGGTCTTCAACGACGGTGGCGATGTGTGGATACTGGGGATGAAGAACGAGGACGAGGGCACCGTGATCGAGACGGTTGGTGGCGGGCGCACCGAACTGATCGCGCTGCATGTCGGCGCGAGCGGCGACGAGCCGCGGTTCATCACGCGGACGCCTGCTTCTCGGCGGTTACCGTGTATGGCGGATTCAAGACCTTTGCCGTCGAGCAGCGGGGAGGCGAGACAAAATCGATCGGGTCAAACCGGAACGCCGATCTCACACCGCCTTCGCCGAATAGCGCCGCAGACGCTGGCAATCCGTCGGATCTCCAGCAAGTTGCGCGCCCTTTGCCTCTCAAGCACGACAACCACCCTCCATCGATCCACCTGGTTGCCCTCCCGCTTTTCATCGCCGCGCTGGCGGCTCTTTCCGTTTTTGCTTTGGCTGACCGCCTTTTACTCCGCGTGGCTTGCCGTCGTCTGTCTTGGTGATTGGTGGAAGGCGCTGGCCGACCACTGGGGGATTGCGGCCGCCATGGCGGTGGGATCCTATTTTGCCGGCAGCACGCCGATGGGCGGCGGGACGGTCGGGTTCCCGGTGCTCGTTTTGCTTTTCGACGGACCTCCGGCGCTGGGGCGCGACTTTAGTTTCGCGATCCAATCGGTCGGGATGACCAGCGCCTCGATCTTCATTTTGTGCAGCCGCCAGCGGCTCGAGTGGCGGCTGCTGGGCGGCTCGCTGCTCGGCGCGCTGGTCGGCACGCCACTCGGGGTCTTGGCGCTCGCCCCATTCGCCTCGGACTTGCTCGTCAAACTGCTCTTCGCCGTATTGTGGGCGAGCTTCGGCGTGCTCCATTTTTGGAAAGTCGGGGAGATCGCCGCCAATTTCGGCATCACGCCCCAGCGGCGTAGGCGAGAGTTTGCCGACGGCATCCTGATCGGGCTGCTGGGCGGCGCGACCGTCGCCTCGGTCACCGGGGTCGGCGTCGATATGCTGCTCTACGCGGTCATGGTCCTGCTCTACCGCGCGGATTTGAAAATCGCGGTGCCGTGTTCGGTCATCCTGATGGCGTTCACCTCGCTGGTCGGTCTGGCGACCAAATCGATGTTCGGCGGCGGTCTGCGCGAAGGCGTCTTCGAGAATTGGCTCGCCGCCGCTCCGGTCGTCGCCCTCGGCGCGCCATTCGGGGCGCTGATCGTCGCAAAGATCGGCCGCAAGCCCACCCTGATCCTCGTGTCGGCGCTCTGCCTGCTGCAATTTGTCTGGACCGCCTACGTCGAGCGCGAGCGGCTGGGAGCCGCCGGATTAGTTGCCGCCTGCGCGGCGGTCGCCGTTTTCAATGCGGGCTTCTACCTGATGTATCGCGCCGGGCGGAAGTATCGTTCGGTTTCCGAGTAGCGCGGGAGCCAACCCCGCAGGGCGCGAGCACGCTTTCATCGTGCGAAAAAAATGCCGCCGGGGCGGACCCCGGCGGCACTTTCAAAGAGAAACCTCCAGAGAGGTCGCGGCAACCTTAGTCGGTCGAGACGGCTTCGGCACCGCGGTCGCCGGTCCGGATGCGGATCGCTTCCTCCACCGTGCTGACGAAAATCTTGCCGTCGCCGATCTTGCCGGTGTTGGCGGTTTTCAAAATGGTGTCCACCACCGACTCCGCCTTGCTGTCATCCACCACGATCTCGAGCTTCACCTTGGGAAGGAAATCGACGGTGTATTCGCTGCCGCGATAGATTTCGGTGTGACCCTTCTGCCGGCCGAAGCCTTTTACTTCAGTCACGGTCATGCCCTGGACCCCGACTTCGGAGAGGGCTTCTTTTACGTCCTCGAGTTTGAATGGCTTGATGATGGCTTCGATTTTTTTCATGGTGTTTTTAAGAAGTAGGGGTGGTTGGTGGTCAGCCAGCTAAGCGGATTCTGTGCCAGCTTTGCAAAAATATTCTGATCTTTTTGAGTTTAGACGGGGAATCTGCTCTTGGCTACGGAATTCAGCGGGGGACCGTCCTCCTTCCGCGAAATCATTCCTGGTCAGGCATGGGCGAATTTTCTTTTCTCTGTGGAGAAATACTGTATGAATTCGCTCTATGGGATTTCTTTCTTTCCTCCTCCTCGGTCTCGCTGCCGGTGCCTTGGCCAAATTCATCATGCCAGGCAAAGATGGCGGCGGCTGCTTTCTCACCCTCCTGCTGGGCGTGATCGGTTCATATCTCGGTGGGTTTTTAGGCGCGCAGCTCTTGGGGATTCAAATCCAAGGCTTTTTTAACCTTCAGACTTGGGTTTGCGCGGTAGGTGGATCGGTTTTGCTATTGTTCCTGTTCCGCCTGATTTCCGGAAAGAAAAGCTAGGGTCAAGGTGCTCTTTATCAGGGTGATGCCTCTTGCTTTTACCTGTTTTGCTTAAAATAGGGAGTTTCGAGTGCCCGGGTGCTGGCTGGTGGGCGAAATTCTCCAGCATGCCAAAATTTCTACCTTAGGTAGCGAAATTCCGCCGTGCC
Organism: Verrucomicrobiales bacterium; assembly: GCA_041395145.1. Taxonomy (GTDB): domain Bacteria; phylum Verrucomicrobiota; class Verrucomicrobiia; order Verrucomicrobiales; family DEV007; genus JAWLBD01. The sequence continues at coordinate 3,682 of JAWLBD010000050.1, forward strand.
GAAGAGGGCGCGGCAGTAGCTGGTCCAGAGAGATAGCTCGGCGTCGGCGGTTTTGGTGGGAAGGACGACTTGGCGGGAGCTGCGGCGGGATTCTGGGAGGTGGTCCGGTTTGGCGGCGCGGAAGAATTCCTCGGCGGCGGTCCGTTCGCCGAGGTCGGGCAGGCGACCGAAGGCGAGCCGGTAGGCGAGGTCGATGCGCGCCATGGCGGCGTCGCGGGTGTTGCCGCCGCGGGTCGGGTGGGCATCGATGAGGCGCTTGGCCATCGCTTCGGCGGTCCGCTCGGCGAAGGAGCTGTTGAGGAGATAGAGCGCCTGGCTGGGGACGTTGGTCGTTTCTCGCGCGCCGGTGACGACGCTGGATTCGGGCGCGTCGAAGGCGGCGAGGCTGTCGGGCAACACGTCTCGGGCGACGGGCAGGTAGAGCGAGCGGAAGTCGCCGTCGGCATCGGTGACCAGCTTTGCTGGCAAAGCGGAGCGGCTCGCCGATCGGACTGTCGCCCGCCTTCGCCAAGGCGGAGCTTAATACGGCGTTCGGTGGAGCAAGCCTACGCGGCGAGCATCGCATCGCGCAGGCATTCGGCGTCGAGCCGGCGGGAATTCGCCCGCCAGAACAGCGTGTTCTCCGGATCGGCGGCGAAGTTGCCCGGATGGCTGGCGGCCGCCTGCCGGTAGGTGTGGCTGAGGGCGATCTCGCGGATCAGCGATTTTACCGACCAGCCGTTTTCGATCAGGCGGGAGGCGAGGTGGCTAGGAGTAGCCCGCTGGAAGGCGTCGCGCCAGTGGTGCCGAAATTATCGACCGTGGCGACGATGCTGCGCCCGAACAGCCAGTGCCAGGACCCGATTCGCCATCACGCGGGCGGTCAGCGGATTCTGGGGCGATCCAATCGGTGAGCTGCCGCCGCCCGCTTTCGCCTGCCGGATCGGTGCGATGGCTTTCGGGCGAAAGCGCTCGGCGCGGCGCGGCACCTTTGCGCGTGGGTCATCTGCCTCGCCTCGCGTGTAGAGCGCGCTGTCGCCGATCGCCGGCGAACTCCGGGCGTACTTCGAAGGGGCTTGAGCTGGCGGAGGAAATCGCCGGGGCGTCGCGGGCGTTCCTGCTGGGCGGGCAGATCGCGCGCGCCCATCGCGACGGCTTTTGCCTCGCCGCCCGCCCTACGGTCTTGAGTTCCGCTTCGAGCGCCCTGATTCGCGATTCGCTGAGGCGCTCGCGCTGTTCCTTCGTCCAGCGGGGCCGCTCAACCCCGCCCGCGCCGCCCCATCGCAAAGCGCTCCCGGATCGATTCGTCGCGGTCCGCCTTCAGGTCCGCCAGCCGCTTCGCTTTGCGTTCGTATTCCTCCGCTGACATGCCGCGGCTAAGGATCCGGTTTTGGGTGCGTCGGCGGGCAAGTCGATCAATCGCCGCGCGGCGGTTCTGACGCTGCCACGCAAAGGTAGCAGGTCTCGGTGCTCAAAAGATGCTGATGAGCGCGTAGTATTCTTCCTGCGAGACAGGATCGAATTTGTGATCATGGCACCTGGCACATGAGACCGTGACGCCGAGAAATGCCTGGGTGACCGCGTCGATCTGCTCGTCGGCGGTGTCGAGCGCGAACTGCCAGCGGATTTTGCTCGTTCAGCCCTTCTACCGATGGCGAGAGGAACCGGTCGCGACGAGCTGGCGGCGCGGGCATCGGCGTCCTCCGCCGCCAGCAGGTCGCCGGCGATCTGCTCGCGGATGAAGGCGTCAGAATGGCTTGTCGCCGTGGAAGGCGGCGACCACATAGTCGCGATAGCGCCAGGCGTGGGGGAATGCCATGTTCGCCTCCTTGCCGCTCGATTCCGCATAGCGGGCGACATCCAGCCAATGCCGCCCCCAGCGCTCGCCGAACGCCGGCGATTCGAGCAGCCGGTCCACCGCCGCCTCGTAGTTCGCGGCGGACGGGTCTTTGAGGAATTCCTCGACCTCGCGCTCGCCGGGCGGCAGGCCGGTCAGGTCAAAGTAGAGGCGGCGCAGCAGGTCGGCGGGCGCGGCGTCGGGCGATGGCGAAAGCCCGCGCGCCTCCTGGGCGGCGATCACGTGGCGGTCGAGGTCGCCGCGCGGCCAAGCCTGGTTTTTGACCGCGCGCATGGATCAGATCCGGAATGTCGCCCAATGCCAGTCTTTGGCTTGCTCGAAGGCAGCTTACTATGGCTTCCTTTGCGCGCGGGTCTGGCGCGCCCATCGCGATCCATTTCGAATCCGCGATCACCTCATCGGGCAGCTTTCCGTCCGATTTCTCCGGCGGCTTACCAGGCCTTCGTCCTTCCAGTGGAGCGCTTCGACTAAGAGGCTCGTGCCCGGCTTGCCCGGCACGAGGGCGGCACCGCCCGCCGCCCGCCCGCATCCCGCCGCGCGTATCGAGCGTCAAGCCGCCCTTCGATTTGCCTCTGCCGCCAGAGTGGCAGCTTGTCCGCCAGCACGGGGCGGATTCGCTTCCCGAAAAACGCGATGCGCATCCGGCGAGAATCGGCAGCGGCCCGCCGAAGCGATGCTTGAGGAGGAAGGCGGTGAGCGGTAGCGCTAAAGATAAAGGGCGATTTCATCGGTGCGGTTTCCACTTTGAACTGGAAAAGGCGCGCCGGGTTATGGCAGAGTACCGCTATAGCGGGGCGAGGGCGGAGCGGAAACCTCCAACTCCGCCTTGGCGGCTTCGATGCCCCCGGAAAGCCGTAGATTTCGTCTTCGATGATGGCGCAATTGCTTGCGCATGCGTAAGGCGTGTGGACCCGCATGAGGTTCTCGGTGATGCTCTAGGCTTTCGCCGATGGCGGCGAACTCAACGTGCGCCCTGGTTTGGAGCAAAGCGGGCTGGAGCGCCGCGAACTGTGCTTCCTGCTTTACCGGCGTAGGCGAGCGCAGCGTCTCCAGGGCGCGGCCGAGGATGCACCAGCGCCCACTGCCGGTCGAAGGTATCGTCCGGCGAACCCGCAGAATCGGCGATGGCGGCATAGCGCTGGTCGGCGGATCGCTTACGTGGTGGTTTCGCCGCGGTGAGGGAGCGTCGCCAGCAGGCGCCAGGCGCCGATGGCGTGGTTTTTCAGAAGGTGCAGGAGCCAGGTGAGCCGCATTTTCGCCTTCCTGCGTTCGAGCCGGTCGAACGCCTCCGCCCGAGGATGTGCGGGGAATGACTGGACGAGGTCTTCGGCGTCGGCGTACTGCAGTACCGAGCGCCGGAGCCAGGCGTAGAGCGGGAACCAATAGCGGCGGCATACGTCGTTCAGCGCCTGCTCCTGCGCCGCGCCGCCCGCCAGTGCGCCAAAAACAGCGGCGCCCCGAGCAGGAACGAGCGGAAGCGCCCGCCGTCCACGGGCGCGCGCTGCCACAGCCCAAGCGTCCATCACATGGACGAAAAGTCCTGCGTCACGTCGTCCGCGTCCTCCGGCCTACCACCAGCGGCGCGTGACCGACGCCCGCACCGGCTTCCAGCAAGGCGGCACAGCTTTGTCCAGGCGACCCGTCCCGGCGAAGTCGCCGTTCAGGGCGCGGGGCGAGCATCGCCTTCCAGTTGGTCGGGAAGCGACATGCGCCCGGAAATCTATCAGAACATCGATCCCCGCCTACGGGAAACTTGCGCGCCTGGGCAAAATTTTCCGCAACCTCTGGCTACCGATCCGGGAGTATCTTTCAGCATGTTTCGGCTCCGTTTTCCTCTCCCTTTTCCTGATCTCGGACCCGCTGCTGGCGGACACCTTCAATTGGTCGGGCGCGGCGTTTTTCGACGACGATTTTTCGAATCCGGAGAACTGGTTCGAGGGGGACGTGCCGGTCATCGGCGACGTCTGCCGGTTCGAGAGATCCGGGGGGACGATGCACTACGACATTTCGCCCGCGCCGCGCTACGGTGCGGTGCGCTTCACTGTACTCGTTCGAGGTGACTGGTGGGCGGCTCAACGCCGCGCTGGAGGTATCGGGGCGAACGGGCGTCGGCGACGGATTCGGAAACGTCACGCTTTTCGGCGGCGCGCGCACGACCGGCCTGCCCGCCCGGATCGAGCTGAATCACGGCGGCACGCTCCGCATCCACGGCCTCGTCGCCGACGCGGGAGACGCGGATCATCGCGCACACAAGGACAACGTCCTCCGCAACACCGCCTTTCCTATCGCCACTTCGGCATCGGCGATCGCGGATCCAGACGGAATCAGCGGCGCGCGGGCGCGATTTTCATCGAACCAGCGCGCGCCGGACCTTCGAGATTCCGGACAGCCATGTCTCGTTCACGGGCGCGAACACCTCCACCTACTTCGCTGACTGTGGGCGCCAACGGCACGCTTCGATCTTCAACAGCGCCTCGCTGGGAGGCACGGTTTCCGAACCACGATCAGAGGTTCCCTCGAGATCGAGATGAGCAGCTCCCGCACCATCGCGGAGCCGCTGCTGACTTCGGAAGAATTAAGACCTTCGTCAGCGGCGGCGGCGCGGGCGGTCAACTGACGCTGACCGGGACCTGATCGCTCGCTGCCAGCGGCGCGATCGCGGACCGCCGCCACACCCGTGCGGATCGAATCCACGCTCAGCGGCGGTTTCACCGATCCGATTTGAGTCGCAGACTCGCTACTTTCGACTCCGACCCGTCCGACTCTCTTGTCACCCTTCGAACGCAGCAACAACACCCTGATCGGCACTGTGGGGAACCGAATGCGATCTGGTGCTCGCAAAACCCTCTGGGGACTCCCGCCGTCCCGCGTCGGCTGCGCATCGTCCGCGCATGACCACCTGGGCGGCGAACAACCAGCTCGATGACACGGCGATGCTTGAATTTGATGGCAGCGGCGTAATGACATCAGCGATCACAGCGAGACCTTCGCCGAGATCAACAACTTCCGCACCATCGGCACCGTGCGCACCGGGACGCTGGGCAATCTGCGGGTCAGTGCGCGAACTTCTCCGCCGGACGGTTGTTTGGTTGTCAGTGGAGTTGCCCGATGCGCCCGGATCGAGGGGAACTTCCGGTGTCGGCGGAACCCGCTGTTGATCCCAAGAGGCGAACTCGACCTCGCCGCGACCACCACTACCGGAATCGCCGGTGGATCGATTTCCTTTTCCGGTACCGGGAACGCTGCACCTCAACGGCGTATGCCTCCTGGTGCCGGCGAAGGGAAAAACGGCACGCGCTGGAGGCGAATTCCATGGTTCCTGGCATGGCGGTCAGCGCTCGATCAGACGTCCAGCGGGGATGTTTCATCCTCGCGGGAACGGGAACGACCGCACCCGTGACCGCCGCGTCGGGAGGAGGCGCGCAGTTTCTCCCGGAGGCGAAGACCCCGGCGTACCGCGGCAATCTCGCTGAACGACAACCGTACTCTTCCGCGCGGATATCGACGGCACCACGCCGGGCACCGGTTTCGACCAACTCACCGTCACCGCACGGTGGCGCTGGGAATGCGGAACTGACCGTCGGCAACACGCTTTTCCTTCCTGTCGCAGCAGCTCGTTCACGATCCTGCAGAACGACGGCACCGGATCCCATCGTCGGCACTTTCGCCGGACTGCTGCAGGGCGCGACCATCGGGGGATTCGTGATCAGCTACACCGAAAGGCTCGGGAAACGACGTGACGCTGACTTTCGTCCCGCCTTTCGGCACCGCGGCACCACGCGCACGGGACGTACCGGCAGCGATGCCAACCGGCTCACGGCCGCGAACTGTCTCCGGGACCGGCAGCCCGGCAGAATGGCGACTCGCTTGTCTTCCCCCGGGCGCATCACGCCGCACGAATTTCAACAACATCGCGAATCTCGGCGTGCGCTCGATCAGCATCACCGGCGCTCTTATCATCGATCACGGCAACGCCATCGCGCGCTCGCCGAGGGCATCACTGTCTCGTACCGGTGCTGCTGAACCACTGATCAGCACGCCCATCTCGCTGATAGGTTCGCAGACCTTCGCCATCACCCCCACTCTCTCAGCCTCGGTGCGGCGGGCATCGACACCAACGGCATGGCGCTGACCTTCCAGACCCAGGGCACGCCGGGAACATCCGTCATCACCCGCGGCGGTGTGATCAGCGAAGGGAGCCGATCAGTTCGCGAAGACCGAAACGGGGTGCTCAGCCTGACAAATGCTGAACACGACGCGGGGAAATTTTCATACGTCCGTCAGGTGTGCTGCGTGACGAACCCGCCAGCCTCGCAGCCGTCCTTGTCACTTCATCGTGGACGAGGGCGCACAGCTTCTCGTCGCGGGCACCGATCTCGCGCTCAATGAAACGATCCTGCTCGCTTAAGACGCTGAATATCGGCGACAACGCGGGCGTACCCGGCTTCGGCGATCCCATCGACTGCGCCCCGACCGCGCGGCTGTCAGCGCGACCGGCGTCACCAGCAATGTTTTCGACGAACTCGCGCACCGCGCTCACCAAGACCGTACTGCACGCCTAACCTGACCGGCGAGAAGTCGCCGAGCGACGGCATCACCATCGACGAGGGGCGCGCCATTGTCACCGGCACCGCTGACGATTCTCCCGCCCGGCAACACCACGGTCGGCGTCGATCCTGCCCGCGCTGCGGTTTTGGAGATCCGGCAGCGGTGCGACCGAGGAGGACAGCCAGCTCATCGTGAACGAAAGCGGCAGCGTGCTCTGCGACTCGCCGAGATCGCCTTCGCCGGGCTGACGCTGCGAGGCGGCACCGTGAGCACCGATGGAAACGGCATGTCGTCACCACGCTACCCGCCGACTACCCCGCCTTCCGCGCAGACCGCCGTGCTGTCGGGACGCATCATGCTGCCTCAGGGCAGCAATGGCTGGACGGTCGCGATCGCCTTACTGCCATCGATTTGCAAGTGACGGTGCTGCGCGACGAAGTCTCGGCCGACGCGATTCTTTCGAGATCCGGCGCGGGAAGCACGGTCTTCACCGGCGCGAACTCGATCCTGTCCGTAACCATCCAAAGTGGCGAGAATACGTGGAACAGCCTCAGCAACATCACCGGGCTACTCGTCACGGGCGGCACCCTGTCGGGCTCCGGACGTGCCGCGCGTCTTTCCATCAGGGACGACGCCCGTTTCGCTCCGGGCAATAGTGCGGGGCTTTTCACATCGGGAGCGCTCGACATGGAACTCGGCGGCACGCTCCATCTGGAACTTAACGGAGCCACTCCCGGCAGCGGCCACGATCAGATCCGCTGCACCGACGACCCTTCCGAGGTCATTCTCTCGGACGCGAGGCTCAGTCTGTCCCAGGGGTTCTCACCCGTGCCGGGAACGGTGCTCACCATCGTCGATGTGCAAGGCGTGGGGGATCCCGGACCGTTCCTGAATTACCCCGAGGGAGCCACCGTGCTGGCGGGCGCCCAGCGCTACCGCATCAGCTACTTCGGCGGCAACGGCAACGACATCACGCTCACCGCGCTCTCTCCCCTGCCCGTCACGCCGCTCGCCGTGACAAATTTCGACGTCGCTGAGGATTCGCCATCACCCGGCCGGCGAACGGTCTCCGGCGTGATTTCCGGCGGCCCCGGCGCGGCCGGGCTGGGCATCGAGGTCGAGTTCTCCGACGACCTCCGCAACTGGGACCCCTTTCCGCTCCGCGTCGCCGACGAGAACGGAAACCTCACATTCACCCACACCTTCCGCGCCGACAAGACACCCGTGCTTTTCTACCGGGGGCGCGTGCCGTGAACCGCGCCGGCGCCTCCAATCCTCCCGATTTTTCTCGATCCCATGAGACCGATCCTTCTGATCTTATTAGCATCGCTGACCGGCGCACCTGGCCTCGCCGCCACGCCAAAAGTCGAGCCGATTTCTCACGACGGCCTCAGTCCGCTCGCGGGGAACGACACCTTCCTCGCAGGCTTTGCCTTCGCGCCGGGCTTCCCTGTCTGGGACTGTGAAACAGACGAAGAGAGCGGCGAGTGCCTCCCGGTGGTGATCACTTCGGATTCGAACCGTCCCGCCGTACTCACGGTCGGCGGCGGGGTGTCCGTCTTCACTCTCCCGCTAGGAGAGGCGAACGGGCGCTCCGGCGGGATCATCGAAGCGATCAACGAAAGCGGAGAATTCGTCGGAGGATTCGGTGCCTACGAAAGCGTCGGCACGAACGATGTCTTCGTAAGAGGGGGACTTCTCTACGGTACCGTGGGCAATCCGCAGACGAGCGAAATTGTCATCTCGGACCCGGACGCTGAAGGGGGAGCGTTTTTTCTTGCGATCAACAACGCCGGATTGGCGATCGGACACTATTCTGTCGATGTCCTTCCGCTGCGGAAGCCGTTCACATTCGACGTGCGCGCTCAGATCCTCACGGACCTTTCCTCCCTCATCACCAGCGTGGTAAGAGCATCAACGATTCCGGGACTATCGTCGGCGTGGTCGAACACGCGCCGAAGACTACCGGGCTGCAAGCCTCGAACTGTGGAGATAAGCGCCGCCGTCGAGCTTGGCGTTCTTCCGGGCGATGCGAATTCAGTCGCCACCGGCATCAACAATCGAGGGGGAAATCGTCGGACGCTCGGACGATGGCACGGGGGTTCCAGACCCTTCCTGATCCGCTGGCGGAGTGATGTCCGCCGTCCCCATGCCCACCGGAGCGGTCAATGGTAGCGCGGAGGTATCAACGATACTGGGACGATCCTGGGATATTATTTTCTGGCAGGCGAGGCTCCGGAGTTTTCTGGTCGTCGACGACCAGTATACATTTCGAGTTGCTCGCCAGCGAGGTCGAAGGGGCGGGAAGCGAGTCACGAGAATTGACGACGCAAGTGGATCTACGCAGCGTTCTCCTTCAACTGATATCCGATGCGACTCCCAATCTCTGGCAGGGAGTCTCGGCGAGTTTCAGTCAGCTTCACCGACGAAACGAAATGGTCGAAGGGCGTCGTGCCCGCCGCCGCCGAGCCGGTGAACCTCGGCGCCGGGACCTCCACGATCACGCTGCCGGAGAGTGTCGAGTATGCCCGGTTGGTGTCGGAGCTGGGCGGCGCACGCGTTCGCACTTGGTAAGCGGACCTCACGCTCACCGATGCAAGCGATGCGCTGCGGATCACGAAAGGAATCGTAGATTCTCCGGTGGCGGAGTGGGGGCTGGCGCGACGACGATCGACGACGGGCGGCTGATTCTCGAAGTGGGCGCGAATTTTGTCGGCACGGAGTTTTCTGTGAATGGGAACAGCCTGGCGAGACTGACGGCAGGAGCAGACGCCACGGTGACCAGCTTGCGAACCACTCTGGGCGATCCCGGGAGCGGGCGGTCTCTTCCTCAGCAGGGCGGGCACGACCTTCCACTCGACGAGCGGTGGACTGATCGTCGGGGACGTCGAAGTCGATACCGGCGCTCTCCTGTCGTTTGGGAACGACGCCTTCGTCATCTGCGGCGACAACGAAAACGCCGCCCCGGTGAACCTGATCGCCGACGGTTCGGGAACAGAAATCTCTTTCGATGGCTCCTTCTTCAACGTGCTTCGCGGCGCTACTCATCGTCGAAACGGAGCGGTCTTCTCGGCGGGATCTGACTCCGCACTCGAACTCCTCGGAGGAGATGCACAATTTCTCAGCCAGTACCCTCCGCGACGTGAAGGTGAAGCTTGGCGGAAACCTCAGCGCAAGCGCCCGCGCCGAGGTGACGGCGGACGCTATCCGGGTGGAGGGAGACTCCACGGCAGCGATCACCGGCGGCGGGACACTGGAGACCTTCGTGCTCGACTGGGCAATGGCTGACGACGACTCCACGGCGAGATGAGCGTGAGCGGAGCAGGCTCGCGACTCGTCGTGAAGCAACGGCCGAACATCGATCCCCTGCTTCGGCCCGTTGTCCGTCCGCGATGGCGCGTCGGTCGACTTCGCTCCGGTCTGGTCCAGCTCTCCGGCAATGAGCGCGAGGGACGCCTCGAGGCGGAGAGGCACCGGAACGACCATCACCGGCGGCGATTATCTGGTCCAGGGCGGTGGTGCCATCAACGTCGGTAGCGCCTCCCTCACCGCCGCGCCGGACAGCTTGAGCGAGATCATCAACGGCGAGGTGATCTTCTCCGGCAATGCGCGTGGCACTTTCGCAGCACTGGAACTCCAGGGGGAGCCACGTTCGATCTCACGGGTTCGTCGGTAGTCTCGGCAACCACCCTCAACATCACCAACTCCGAGGTGAGCGTGTCGGTAAGCTCACGCCTTGTCTTGAACACGGTCACCCTCGGAGCCGGGGCGGCTCGGAGGCGGTGGCACGGTCGAGGCAAACGTCATCAACAACGGCGGCACCATCGAGCCGGGCGGAAATACCTGGCGTATTGACCATCGAGGAAACTACTCGCAGCCGCGGGCGATCTGGTTCTGGAAGTCGGCGGCGCGGAACCCGGCACGCAGCACGACCGGCTGCTCGTGACCGGCGACTTCTCGGCGACCGGGGGCGGGATTCTGCTCTCGTTCGTGGACGGCTTCGCCCCTGCGCCCGGGGTGGTCTTCGACTTTTTGGAAACGTCGGGGACCTTCGACGCCTCCGCGCCAGTCCGCGTCACGGGGTTGCTGCCCGGCTGGGAATTCTCGACCCACTTCGATCTGGCGACGGGACGTTTCACCGTCACGTCGCTCAGCCAGGCCGTCGCGGCGCCGACTCCGGCGCTCCTGCTGCGCCTCACGGACGTCGAGCCCGCCACTGCAACGGAACCTGCGCGATTTTCCGCCACTGTTTCCGGACCTGCCGGGGCGGAAGTCGCCATCGAGGCTTCGACCGATCTTGGCAATAACTGGCGGGAGCTGGGGCGGCTTACTTTCGACGGAGCCGGACAGGGAAGCTTCGCGGGATTGGCGCATCCCGAAAGCATCGGCTCACGCCAGGCTTTTCTCCGGCTCCGCAGCCTGCCGTGAGGAAGGAAATTTTCCTGCAACCCTGCTCCCCGCTTTCCGGAAGCAAGGGGTGATGAAACGACTTCCTTCCTCCCTCACGGCCGCCTGCGCGGCGCTGATCCTTGGCACGGGCACGCTTCGCGCGGTGCCTGTGCTCGAGCTTTCCGTCGGCGATGCCGCGCTCGTATCGGGCGGGACGCTGGACTTCGCCAATCCAGGTGCCACCCTGGTTTCCGACCCGCCGCAGGAGTTCGCGGGTCCCGAGGAGCCGGTCACGGTGTCATTCGCGAACATCAGCCCGGGGGCTGTGCGCGCTGCAGCTCTCCTTCGATGGCGGGTTCTTTTTCCAGGCGGACGTGCCGACGCAGGCGAATCCCGCGCCGGGCACGGTGACCTTCACCCATGACCCGGGGCCGGTCGCGAGTGTCTTCTACCGGCTGGTGCGCTTCGTCGACCCGGACTACACCCTGACGTTGCGCAATGCCGGCGACATGCCGCTGACCGGAATCGCGGCGGCGCTGTCGGGTCCGGGCATGGCGGACTTCGCGCTCGACACCTCGGAGACGGCCGACACGCTCGAGCCGGGGGCGACGACCACGCTGAGCGTGGCGTTCGACTTCATGGGCGACGGAACGCGGGCGGCGGTGCTGACGCTCAGCGGCGAGGGCATCGCTCCTGTCACGCTGAACTTGCGCGGGGACAATGCGCCGACGCTGACCGCGCCGCCAGCCTTCGATGCGGATCTCGATCTGTCCCCTGCCACACCGGCCATGCCCGTTGCGGTGTCCGGCACGCTCACCGGCCCGCCGCGCATGGAGGTCATCGTCCAGGGATCGCGCGACCTCGACCAGACGGACGCGTGGACGGAGATCGCGCGGATCACGCTCGAGCCCCGACGGCACCGCGACCCTCGCGCCGACGCCCGCACCGGGATCGACGGGGGCGACGCGCTTCTTCGTGCGTCTGGCAGCAGACCTCCCCGAGAAACACCGGGGCGGCGTCTCGGAGCATGGATGCCATCCTTTCAAAGGGGCAACGAGTGCCCGGACCACAAAATCCTCCGCGATAAATATCGCGCCAAGAGCTCTTCTTTCCCGCAACCCGCGGGAAAAAATCCGGGAGCAATGGGTATGCGACTTCCCCTCATCCCCATTGTTTCCCTTTTACTCACCGCGTCGGCGCAGGCGACCACTTTCACGGTGAAGGTGACCAGCGACAGCGGCGCGAATTCCCTGCGGCAGGCGATCACCGACGCGAATGCCGACGCGTCCGCCACCGTCGGCGCGCCGCACCGGATCGTGTTCGCCATCGGCTCGGGCGGCGCGCAGGCGATCGTCTGCGACACGCCGCTCCCCACGCTCACCGAGCCACGGTCATCGACGGCGCGACGCAGCCCGGCTTTTCCTCCGTCCCGCTGATCGAGGTCACCTTTGACCGGACCCGGCCACGCCGCGGCGATCCGGTTCCTTAAGTCTGACCATGTCACGGCGGTCGATATCGGCGGCGTCGCAACGGGCGAGTTCGACTCGGTGACGGTGTCGGACTCCGCCCTGCTCGGCGGCGCGCTGCGGGTCCGGTTCAGCGGCTTCGCGCCGCAGCCGGGCCAATCGTGGCGGAGCGTCAGTGGCCCGGCGACGGGCGAGTTCACATCGATCGAGGTCACCGGGGCGGACCCGGCGGAGTTCGAGGTGCGCTACGATGCGGGTGGCGCGACGCTGCGCATGAAGTCCGACCCGACGCTGGCCGAGTGGCTCGCCGACCGGGGCGTCCCCGCCGATCAGCGCGGCAATGACGACGATCCCGACCACGACGGCGTCGAAAACTGTCTGGAGGCGCTGTTCGCGCTCGACCCCATGTCCCCCGACCGCCCCGACATCGTGCCCGGCACCGCGTGGGTGGACGGGAAGCGCTACGGCGCGGTGACGCTCACGACCAACGCGCAGACCATCGCCGGCATTCGCCTCCTCCTCCAGGCATCCGCCGACCTGCAGACGTGGGACCTCGGCACCGTCCTGATCTCCGACCAGCCGCCGATCAACGGCACGATCCGCCGCACCTACCGCTGCGAGACGCCCGCCGATGAACTGCCCGCCTGCTTCTTCCGCGCCCGCTGCGCGGAGGTGATCGACCGGCCAGTCAATCCGCTGTAGCAGGTTTTTGGGCGATGTGAGACGCCCCAACCGCCGGAGGGTACGGAGGCGGCCGGGGCATCGGTTCCCCCCTGATCATCCATCGCGAGCCGTTGGAGCCGGCGGCTTCAACGCGGCGATCTGCGGCCGCCAGGCGGCAGAGACGCGCCGGTTCTGATCTGCGAGAGTCGCGCGACCTCTGAGCGCTGGCGGCGGAGCCATCTGGTGAAAAGCGGCGGATAGATACCGGGCGCGACACCCTTTGACAGAGCGGCAGTTCCCCCGCTTAGTGACCGCCGTTATGAAACCCTCTTCGCCCGAGTCTGACCCGTCCGAGCCGCTGCCCGTTTCCCTCCCGCCCTCTGCCTTGCGGGGCGCGTTGTCGGGTGGTGCCTTGGTCATCGGCTCGATCTTCGTCCTCTCCGGGCTGGCCCTCGCGTTTTCGATGGGCGGGTTCGAAAACGAATTCACCAAGCTGGCCCGCGAGCGCTATCTCGGTCAGGTCATCTGGAACAACCTGAAGCTCCTGCCCGCCTACGCGATGATCTACGCCCTGGTCGTCGCCGTTTGCTACCCGGCGCTGAGCGGCTGGCGCGCCCGGCTTCTGGCGAAGGGCAAGCTGCCCCGCCGCCGCGGCATGATGTGGCGCGGCGCCTGCCTCACCTTCGCCCTTTTCCTCTACGGCCTGCTCTGGCTGGCCGTCGATCACATCCAGCTCATCCCGTCGGAACCGCTCCAATACGCGGTCGGCACCTTCACCCAGACCGCCCCGGCTTGGCTGCGCCACGGATTGTGGATCGGCATCTTCGGCGCGATCCCCGCCGCGGCGCTCCTCGGCGTCCTCGCCTTCTACCACGCCCGGCGCAGCGGCCATCCGCGCGCGGTCTTCGGCACGGTCGTCGCCGGGCGGCTAGGCGTGAAACGCGGCGCGCTGGCAATTGGGCAAAGCATGAAACCGGACTACTCGGTCGAATCGCCGGGCATCTCGGCGACCAGGCACCACCAGACCCGGCGGCGGACTCCCGCGTTAGCGCGCGCGCGCCACCCGCCCGCGCGCCGAGAAGCAAGCCCAGAACGTGCTCATCATCGCCTCTGATTCGCTGCGCCCCGACCACCTCTCATGCTACGGCTACGAGGCGGGAGACTAGCCCGAACATCGATGCGGTGGCGGAGGACGCGTTCGTTTTCGACCAATGCTTCACGCGATCGGATCGACCGTCGAATCGTGGATCACCTGCTTTCCTCCCCGGTATCCGCACACCCACGGCATCCAGCACATGTTCCCGAATCGCGAGCAGGTCGAGGCTCTGGAGGCGACCGCGCCTTCCCTCGCTCGGCCTGCTGCGGGAGCAGGTTACGAAACCGCCGTAATCGGCGACTGGTGCGCGGCGAGCTCTGCGTCGCCCCGATGGGCGTCGAGGAAATCGTCTCCAGCGCTACGACAACTTCGAACTCGCCTCCGCGAGGCGGGTCTGGTGCACCACGTTCTGATCCACTTTGCTTCGACAACCAGATCGGAGAAAGATATTCCCGGGCTTCTGGAATCGTTCACGTATTTCATGACGCCAGAGGCAGTCGCCGAGAAGGTGGTGGACCGGATCGAAAGCACTGCTCAAGCTCGAAGACGAGGCGTTCGCCGCCCACACGCGAAAAGGGGCAGAAGCACTCGAGATCCAAGGGGGGGAGGAGATGTAGAGCAATACTTGGTGAGCTAGACGCTGCCGACTCCGGCGAAGGCGAGCTAAAACCCTTTTTCTGGATCGTCTTCTGTTCGTCCACCCACCTGCCCTACAATGCGCCGCCACCGTGGCACGAAAAGTGGAGCGACCCCGCCTATGCCGGCCCGAGCCGGTTCCGCTTCGATTTCGATGTCGATGCCTTCATCGCCAATGTCGATGTCGCCGAAAACTGGCGCGGCTTGCCCGAAGAGGAAATCGCCCAGGTCAACGCCCTCTACGACGGCTGCGTCGGCGCGTTCGATGCCTGCGTCGGCCAGATCCTCGATGCGCTGGAGCGCGGCGGTCTGGCGGACGACACCATCGTGGCGATCTCGTCCGACCACGGCGACGATCTTTGAGCCGAACACGACCATGGGCATATGGGCTGAGCTTCAACGGCGGCGACCAATCGAACCGCATCCCGCTGATCCTGCGCGTGCCGGGACAGGAGGACAAGAGCGCGCCGACCGACCATCGCGCCCGGACCATCGATCTGTTACCCCACGCTTTGCTCGCTGCTGGAAGTCGATGCCGACCCGCGTTTCGAGGGCACCGACCTTTCACCGGCGTTGGTCGGCGGCGAGCCGGACCAGATCGCGTTCTTTGGCGAGACGAGCTACTTATTCCAAGCGCAGAGATCCCGGCGAGGGCGCTTTACATCCCGCCGATGGACAAGACGGTGTTCGTCGATGAATCGTTTGAGGCATTTCGTCCTCAAAGACAAATTCCAAGCAGGCGGTACGCTCGACGCCCGAAAGAACGCGCTCAGACAGCTTCCACTGGAAGCTCTCACCCCGGCCATTACCCGATCTACCGCCTCTACGACCTGCACGCATTGACCCGCATTGCGAGAGCGACATCAAGGATGCCCACCCGATGTCTTCGCCGCGATAAAGCCGCTCGACGCTTGGGCGGCGAGGCGGTCCGGAGGCGCGGATTTCTGAGATTTTTCCGAACGGCGAGCCATGGTAAGAAGCGTCCCCTAATAGCAGCCGGCGTCCCGCGCCGAGGTCGCGCTTTCCAGTGGGCGATCCTCGCCCTCATCGCCGCGATCCTCGGCTCCGCCTTGATCGCCGGCTGGAGCCGCGCCCGCTCCGGCATCCCGCCGGTGTGGGAAAATCACGCCCCGACCCATCCGCCCGAAACCGCCCCCGAGAAATCTTCCGCGCCGTGAAAATCAATCAAGAAGAAGAGCTTCCCCACATCGTCGTCGGTGCCCGTAAGTCACCGCCACCTCGGTCGGCTTGTTCGCCGACGCCATACCGGGACTGCCTCGCCCACGAATTGCGGATGAAGGAAATCCTCTTCAAGCGCAACCAGCCGCTCCCGATCCGCTACAAGGAATTGGCGGTCGAATGCGCGGCACGCGTCGATTTCATCATCGAAAACATGCTGATCCTCGAGGTCGATCCCGGTGACGCGAGCGGCTTGATCCCAAGGCACAGCTCAAGGAAATTATCTCCACCTCTCCGAACCGAAACCAGCTTCCTCGTCAATTTCAACACGCCCGACATCCGCCAGGGATCAAGCGCATTATCGTCTCCCAAAGCTGCCCCGAGAAGCCGTCCCATTCGGGGGGGCGATTGATCAGTCCCGGTGCTGCCCATAGAGCAGCCGGAGCCGCATCGTCATCCTCCGCTCCGCCTTGCCAGGCTGATCGCGGCAGGCGGCGAGTTCGTCCCGCTGGTCTGCCCCGACTTTCAGGTAAGCCATCTTTAGCTTGCGCAGGTTTTCGAGGACGATGTGCCCGACCAGCAGGGCGCATCGATTTCTTGTCGTCGGCGAGGATCTGCACCACGGCACCTCCTTGGCGGCGGTCGCGTTGATCGCCTCCTCGTAGGCGTCTTGGTAGTCGCCCCCCAGCGCTCGCGTTCCTTGAGGTCATTGCTGCGAACTTCCACTGTCGGGTTCCTCGAGCCGCGAGAGGAACCGCCGAGCCTGTTCGTTTTTCGAGACGGGAGGAAGAACTTCAGGATGCGCCCGCCGTTGTGGAAGTGGTAGTTCTCCATGGCGCGGATGTCGGCAAGCAGCGCTCCAGACCTTGCTATCACCTTGGTGTGTTCGGCGGGAAGGCGCTGGACGCCGGTCACGATCCCCGGGTGGACGCGAGGCGACGAGGACTTCTTCATAGTAGGAGCGGTTGAAGATGCCGATCCCGCACTTTTGGTTAAGTGATTGCTGAACGTTACACGTCTTGTGCTACGTTTCAATCGCCAAATTACGGTGGATTAACCCACAGCACTACGCGTGATGTTGTTTTTTAGACGAAGGTAGCGCTAATTAAACAACCAGTTTCATAATGCGTCAGCCGCGCCGCCATCTGTCTTGGTTTCGTTCCACGCGCGTTGGTAATGAATGCCTCCGTATGATTCCCATAGCCCTGATCGCGTCTGCAATGACGGCGGCGTGCTGGTGTGCGCTCGGCAAACGACCTCGCCGTCGGTGCGGCCGTTGATGATGATCTTCGCCGCCCTGAAAGGCGAAAACGCCTGCGTTACGAAAAGGATGCCAAGACGATGAGCGGCGGCGACGAACAAGCGGAACCAGCCGACCATCAGGACGTAGATCAGGTTGAGGCAGGCTCCGAAGGCGAGTCCGAGGTCGCGGAAGACTTCGAGCGTGACACCCTCGCCATCCCATTTCAAGGCGGGTTCGAATTCGCTCTCCGGCATCGACAAGCCGAGCACGTCGAGCTTGTTGCTGCGAGCCAAGGCTTCGGGTCCGAGCTTGGCGAGCGCCTCGTTCATCGCGAAGATCGCGTAGGCGGGGGCTCTCCGCCACTTATGCGGCGACATCGCCGATCACGCTGAAGGTGACGGGCATCAGGTTTTTGTGGTAGCGGCTTTGTCGGCTGATCGATTCATCGAGGCTGACCAATTCGCGCAGCGGCGCGTCGGCGGCGCGGGTGGGTTCGGGCAGCGCGGTGGCGTCCGCTGCGGAGCGGACGTTCAGGGCGAGCAACTGCTCCGGGTGCGCGCGCAATTCCGCGGGAGCTGGAGGACGATCTCGACGTCTTCTT
The DNA here is from genome assembly GCA_041395145.1 of Verrucomicrobiales bacterium. Classification (GTDB taxonomy): domain Bacteria; phylum Verrucomicrobiota; class Verrucomicrobiia; order Verrucomicrobiales; family DEV007; genus JAWLBD01. Next base: position 21,340 of record JAWLBD010000050.1, read on the forward strand.
TCTCGCGCGGATCGTGGAACGAATCCGCGCCCAAGCCGCCGACCGCGAGGCTCAGCGTCTGCGAGATCGTCTCGGACACGCCGTGGAGCGCCGCCTTTTCACTTGTCGATGACAAATCGCGTCAGCAGCTGATCGGCTTCCGCATACCAATCGACATCGACGACGCCCGGCGTCTCGCGGAAGATCCGCCGCACCTCGGCGGCGAGCGCCGCCCGGCTTTCCCCATCAGGCCCGTAGATCTCGGCGACGAGCGTCTGCAAGACCGGCGGACCGGCGGCACCTCGGCGACGGCGAGCCGCGCGCCGTAGCGCTCGGCGATGGCGGCGACGCGCGAGGCGCAGGCGCTCAGCGATGTCGTGGCTGGCGGCACCCCGCTCGTGCTTGGGCAGCAAGGTTGACCTGGATCATCTTGGCGACGTTCGCCACGCAGAGAAATGAAATGGCGGACGGAACCAGACGAAGTTCGCGGCGCGGCGGTCCCCGCATAGATCTGGTAGTCGGTGACCTCCGGCTCCTCGGCGGCGGCGGCGGCGGTCTCGACGGGCGGCGCGGAAGTTGCCGTTTGCTCGGCGCGCCGATCCCTCCGGCATGTTCAGGATGATCTGGAACTCGCTCTTGTTGTCGAACGGCAGCATCTTCACTTTGGTGAAGCCGAGGCGGCACCGATCGCCATCGCGCCGAACAACAGCAAAACGATGCCGAGCAGGAAGATACAGCGCCAACGCCTTAAGTAACATCGGGTCCATGACCCGGTGGTAGAGCTCGCGGGTGAAGAAATCGGGTCTCGTGCCCCGACCCATCCGGTGGAGCCATGCTTCTTGAGCCGCGCCTCGCCTTCCACCAGCGCAGCACGCGGACAGCTGCCCGGCGTGGCGATGGCGCGATGAGCAGCGAAAACGTCATCGCGGCGCTCGCGCCCACCGGGATCGGTCGCATATACGGTCCCATCAGGCAACCGCCGACGAACGCCATCGGCAGCACGGCGAAGATGACGGCCCGAGTCGCGAGGATCGTCGGGTTGCCGACCTGCGCCGACCGCATCGACCTGATCGCGCCGCCAGCCTTGCCGGTCGCGTGGTCGCGGTGAAGCGCACGATGTTCTCCACCACCGATCGCGTCATCGACCAGGATGCCGATGCTGAAGATCAGCGCGAAGAGCGTGATCCGGTTCAAGGTGAAACCGTAGAGGTAAAAGACGAGCAGGGTCAGCGCCAACGTCGACGGGATCGCCACGGCGACGACGAGCGACTCTCCGCCAGCGAGCGCGAACAGGATGAGAGCGAGACGCTGAAGACCCGCGATCGCCATGTGGAGCAACAGCTCGTTGCTCTTCTCCGCCGCCGTCTCGCCATAAGTGCCGCGTGATCAAACCTCCACGTCGTATTCAACTCGATTTGCCCTGTGACGACGACACCAGTTGCGCATGGTGTGCGAATGGTCAGTCGGATGACTGCAGGCCAACGTGGCTCGCGGTCTGGTCTAAGCATGGCGGTGGCCGTTTTCGATGGTCAGGAAAATCACGAGCCGCCGCAGCATCAGGTGGTCGTAGCGGCTCGAGTGCAAGGTTAGGGCGAGGATCGGCACGTCGTCGATCGAGCGCGGCTTGATCAGCGGGAACGAGACGCCATGCGGGATGCGGTCGAAGTTCGACGCCAGCTTCTGGTTCAGCTTCACCAGGCTCTTCTCGACATCCTCGCCGACCTTGAACCGCACGATGACCAGCGCCTCGCCGGCGCGCGACGTGCTGTAGATGTATTCGACGCCGGGGATCTCCCAGAGCAGTTGCTCCATCGGGCGGGCGGCGCGCTCCTCGACCTCCTCGGCGCTGGAGCCGGGCATCGAGACCATCACGTCGATCATCGGCACTTTGATCTGCGGCTCCTCCTCGCGCGGCAGCAGGACGACCGCGCCCAGCCCGAGCAGGATGCTGGTGATGATGAGCAGCGGCGTGAGCTTCGAATCGACGAACGCCGCCGCGATCCGCCCGGCGATGCCGAGTCCCGCCTCCCCCATTTCGTTGTCAGGTGCCGCGCTCATTCCTTCACGATCGGTTGGCCGTCGCGCAGGGCGGCGGCGTTGGTCAAAACGAGCAGCTCACCGGGTTCGACGCCCGAGAGGACTTGCACGCCCAGCCCCTCGCGTTCGGCTCCGAGACGCACCAGCCGGAGCCGCGCGGCATCGCCTTCCGCGATGAAAACCACGTCGATCTGCCCGCGCCGGACGACGGCGTCGCCCGGCACGAAGATGCCTTGCGCGTCCCGCACGGGAAGCCGCACGCGGGCGAACTGACCGGCGCGCAGCCCGGTCTCGGCTGGCAAGTCGAGCTTCACCGGGAACGTCCGGCTATTCGGGTCTGCCGCCGGCGCGATCTCGGCGACTGCCGCTTCGATCTCGCCGCCTGCCGCCGGAATGACCGCGAGCCTCTGCCCGAGCTGCAATGCGGGTGCCAGCGATTCTGGCACGCCGGCTTCGACGCGCAGTTGCTTCGGGTCTTCGAGTTCGACCAATCCGCGCCCCGGACCGGCGAGGTCGCCGACATCGGCGAGCTTTCGCGTGATGACGCCGGCGAACGGGGCGGTCACTTTCGTGTAGCCGAGCATCGTCTCCGCCTCGCGCACCGCCGCATTGGCGGCGTCTAGCCTCGCCTTGGCGGCGTCGAATTCGCGCTGCGTCGTCGCGCCGGTCTGGAGCAGGGTGGCGAGGCGGCGTTCGTCGCGCGCCGCCTGATCCTGCGCCGCCGTCGCCTGGTCCAGCCGGGTCTGGATTTCCTCGGCGTCGATCTCGGCGAGCACCTCGCCTTCCGCCACGCCCTGCCCGAGCGTGACCCCCAGCGCGCGGACGCGGCCGCTGGCGCGCGCTTCGATGACGGCGCGGGTTTTGGCCCGCACGGTCCCGGTCACATCTTCGGTCAACGTGTAGGTCTGTTCCGCGATAGGGGCTGTTTTCACAGTCGCGGGCGGACCGGCGTCGCGCGCTGGGGGGGTGGGTTCGCCGCGGTGGCAACCGCCGGTGACGGCGGCGAACAGGGCGATGGGGATTACGGTGAGTGGTCGCATTGTGATGGCTCGATTGTGGATGGCGGATCTTTGATTTTAGGAAGTGTTCTCAGGGTCGGTTTGGGTCGGTCTGCAGGCGGCTCCTATCTATTGGTCCAAAAGCGGCAGCCCGAGCGCGTAGCGCCAGGTGGCGATGGCGAGCCGGCGGTCGGCGTCCGCTTGGGCATGCCGCACGCGCGCCGCGGTCAGCGCGGTCTCGGCATCGACGACTTGGGAGGCGGTCGCCGCGCCTTGCTCGAATTGGCTGCGGGTCAGGTTCGCGCTTTCCTCGGCGAGCGTGACCGCTTTGGCGGATACGGCGAGCCGCTCGGCTGCTTCGGCGGCATTCAATTCGGCGGCGGCGATCTCGCGCTGCACGCCCAGCCTCGCCTTCCGGTGCATCTCGGCGGCGGCGCTGGCCTCGGCATCGGCGCGCTGACGGGCCGCCTTCGCGGCGCCGCCGTCCCACAGGTTCCAGCGCAAGGCGATGCCCGCGGTATAGTTCGCGCCGGAGCCGCCGAACTCGCTCCCCGCCACGCCTTCGGCAGCGGCGAACGCCTCGACCTGCGGGCGCGACGCCGCCTTGGCCGCCCGCGCCGCGTGCCGCGCCGCTTCGCTCCGGTCGGCGGCCGCCGCGATCTCCGGCCGCTGCGCCTCGCTTTCCGCCGGCGGCTCCGCCGGGCACGCGCAATCTGGATCGAGCGCCACCCGGCCATCGATGCCGAGCAACTGCGCCAGGGCGAGCGCCGCCAACGCCCGCGCATGCTTCGCCTGCGTGATCTGTTCGCGCGCCTCGGCCAGCCGCACTTCGAGGTCGAGCGATTCGGTCCGCAGCCCGGCTCCCGCCTTCCGCCGATCCTGCGCGACCCGCAGATTCGCGGCAAAGCTGTCCGCCGCCGCCTCCGCCGCCCGCTGGAGGGACGCCGCCTTTGCGCGGCATAAAACGTGCGGGCGACCTCCAGCCCAAGCCGCTGCTCGATCAGCGCAACTCGGATTCCGCCGCCCGCGCGCCAGCCGTTGCCGCCGCCCGCGCGCCCTGGATCGCGCCGCCGGCATAAAGCGGAACCGCGACGCGCACGCCCGCGCTCGCCTGGTCGGCGTCGGGCACGTCGTTGAAATCCAGCGCCGGTGAAAACGATCTCCTGGTTTAGCGCCATGCCAAAACCACGCTTCTACTGGTTCGTCCGCACATAGCCTCCGCCTGCCCGCTCAACTGCGGCAGCGCCTTCGCCTCCGCCTCCCGCAACGTCGCCTCCGCCGCTCGCTGCCGCTCCGCCCCGATCTTCGCGTCGGGGCTTTCGCTCTGCACATACGCCAGCGCCTTGGGCAACGTCCAAACGCCTTCCTCCCCCGCGCCACCCGCCAGCGCCTGGGCGACGCTCAACAAGATGACGGCGGAGCCAATCCCGCTCTGGGCAGCGGCTCGGATCGATGCAAGATAAGTGTTGCCAAATTTCATGATATGGGCAGACTATGCGCATATCCGCATCATGAGCAACAAAATAATGAAACCAGAATCTGACGAAGCCCTCGAAATGGTCGCTGGGTGGTTCCGCGCCCTGTCGGAGCCGAGCCGGCTGAAGATCCTCCGCGCGTTGGACGGCGGACCGCAGCGGATCACGGATTTGGTCGAGGCGACCGGCTTGGGGCAGACCAACGTCTCCCGGCATGTGCAGGCGCTGGTCGCCGCCGGGATCAAGTCGAGCGACGCCGCGAGGGGCAACACCGCTGTCTGCCGGATCATCGACCGACGATCACCGAATCTCTGCCGCACGGTTTGCCAAGGCTTAGTGGATCGCCGCAGAGGGTCGAGGCGCTGGAACAAGGGGCTAAGCCGCGTTCAGCAGAACCGTAGCATGGATTTTCAATCCATGAGCGGTGTGGCGGCGGTCCGCGAAGGACGGTTACCCGCCCGGCGGCAGGGGACCAAGTTGCGTTGCTAGGCGCTCTCGGAGGCAGCGATCAGCACCCAGCCGCTGGTCGACTGGATGTGGATGCGCCGGGCGGCTTCGGCGTCGCGGGCGATTTGCGCTTGAGCGCGGCGAGGTCGGCGAAGCGCTGCTCGGGGCGGAGGAAGGCGAGGAATTCGACTTTGAGATGCTCGCCATACAGGTCGCCGCTGAAGCCTAAGGCGTGGACTTCGAGGCGCGGCGCGGCGGCGGAGCCGTCGACGGTCGGGCGCACGCCTAGGTTGGCGACCCTTCCAGCGCCGCGTGCTGCTTCGCGCAGGGCGCGGACGGCATAGACGCCATGGGGCGGAAGCTGTTCGCTCTGGGCGGCGATATTGGCGGTGGGAAATCCGATCGCGGCGCCCGAGCTGGTCGCCGCGCACGACCTCGCCTAAAACCGAATACGGGCGCCCGAGCATCGCCTCGGCATCGGCGAGATCCCCGGCGGCGATCGCCGCGCGGATGCGGGTGCTGCTGATCGGCGCGCCGGATAGTGCTTGCGGCGTCGGTTCTCGACCGCCTGGAAGCCGAGTTCGGACCCGATCACCGCCATCAGGTCTAGATTGCCCGCCCTACCGCGCCTGAATCAGTAAAGCGCCGCCTGACGCACAGGCTGCGCAGCGGGCGGGCGGCGGCTCGCGAGCGAGCGGACGAACGTTTCGCTTACAGTTCGCGCCAGCGATTGGTCAGCGGATCGCCAAAAGATACGCGGATGCCGAGCCGGCGCAGGAGCAGCGCTTTGTGGTTGAACGAAGCGAGCAGCCGGCGCGGCGTCCGGGCGCGGGTGACCGCCAGCCGGTGCGGGTCGTCAAATGTCGCCGCCACTGCCGCGCCGCCTTGTTTCGCCCGTCGCCGCAGCGCCTCGCCCAAACCCGCTGATGCCCAAGGTGCACGCCATCAAAACTTTGATCGCCAGATGCACGCCATCCGGCACATCCGCTAATCCATCAATCTGGCGAAGAATCTCCAATCGCTTTTAAGTAAGGTTTAAACTTCCAACAAATAGCTAGTAACAAATAACTAATAACAAATAACCAATAACTAATAACAAATACCCCGCAGATTTAGTAATCCCGGACAGCAAATATTCGCTGATGCCGTGAGGTGCGCCGCCTTTCTGTGCTGAACGGCTCTAGCGCCCTGATGGCGATGGCGGTGAGGCGCTTGGCTTCGGCTCGGCTTTTGTCTAAGCCAAGGATGGCGGGGTAGGCTGCCTTTTTCGGCGGCGACATCTTTGTCGGCTGCTCTTGCCTAGCTTTTCGGTGGTCTGCGTGACGTCGAGGATGTCGTCGATGACTTGGAAGGCGGTTCTCGAGGTGGAAGCCGAATTGGGTGAGCGCCCGGAGCTTGGCGGGCGTCGCGCGGCTGCCGCCATGCCGCCGAGCCGGGATGTGCTGGTCGTCAGGAGCGCGGCGGTTTTGTTTTCGTGGATTTTGCGGAGCGGCGCGGGGTTGTTTTTTGTTTCGCCTTCCGTGTCGAGCACTGGCCGCCGATCAGCTTGCGGCTGCCCGAGGTGACCGCCAGCTCGCGGAGCAGCGCGCCTGCCGGGTAGCGGCGCGAGGGCTTTGTTTCGGCGATGAGTTCAAGGCGAGCGCCTCGAGCGCGTCGCCGTCAGCCGCGATGCCTTCGCCATAGACTTTGTGGCAGGTTGGCTTAAGCCCCGGCGAAAGTCGTCGTCGTCCATGCAGGCAGGTCGTCGTGGATGAGCGAGTAGGTGTGGATGATTCGGACCGCGCATGGCTAGCAGATCGCGCCCGCCGGATCGCCGCCGCAGGCTCGCCGCCGCCAGGGCGAGGATCGGGCGCAGCCAGCAGCCGCCGAGCGAAGACGCTGTGGCGGCATCGCCTCGGGTGGATGGTGGCTGGGGTGGAGGACGCCTGGGTGCAAGGCGCGGTTGAGCGCCGCATCGACCTCATTTTGGCGGGCGCGGAGATAGGATTTGAGTTCGGTGTCCATGGGCGAGAGATGAGCCGGGACTGAGCCGCTTTCGCGCTGGCTGGCAAATGGAAAAGGTCACCCGGGCTGCGTCCGCAGGGGAGCGCCGGTGGAGATATGCGTTCCGGTCCTGGGCGATGATCCTTCTACTTTGGCTTAGGGACGAGGGTTGGCTAGAATCTAGTAGAGCAAGAAGGCGGCGTTTCCCAAGATACCAAGGGTGCGAGCAGGGCTGCGCTGATCGCTGCCTTGCTGCGCGGTTGGTCGGCTGCCGATAGAGTGGCGCCGTAGTGGAAGGCGGCATCGGCTTGGGTGGGGCGGCCTCTCGCCGGCGGCTTTTCTGGGAGGTGACATTTAATCCAGCAGCGACGGCATCATCGTCTGCTGGAGGATCGGCGGGCGAGTCGATTCTCGATGGTTGGTTCATGGTTGCTCGGTCGGTCTGCGGACGGTAACCGGACCATGGCGGCGTGCGCAATCCCTTCCCAATGTTCCCCGTCCGCCGGGGAGGTCGGCTGGGGATACCGAGGCACCCTGCCCCGCGACTTACTGCGCATTGACCACCAAAAATAAATTAGGTCCAAGGGCTGGACACTTTTATGCGCCATGTTATATCGGAGCTCCTCGTTTCGGCTTCTCGACCGGGCAGCCGAACTGAACCCTCATCACACACATCCCATCATCATCCTAACATGAAAGCGATCCAAATCACCTCGCTGTCCCAGGCAGCCTCCCCACCTTCTCTTCGCCTCCTGCAGATCGAGCAGCTCGAACACGCAGCCGATGTCTTCGGGCACCTACGTCCTGAGCAAGTGCTGATTCCTCATTCGCTGGATCGGGCACCGCTGCCCGGAGCGACGAAGGCGAACCTACCATCCGCCGGACTGCCTTTTTTGCTGGTTAGATGCCGCCTTCTCCTGCCCGGGCGCCAGAAGCCGCCCTGCCCCTACTTCGTCCCGAGCGCCCGATGCGCCCGGGCGACCTCCGCGGTTTTCGGTAAAGGGGCGCGGGACGCTGGCTTTACCTCGCGGCGCTCCAGTATGCGCAGACCCACTGGCTGGTGGGATCCCCTACCAGACGCTGCTCAAGATCAACCGGGCGCTCGGCTGCGAATTGGCGGCGGGCGATGCGGCGGTGCAGGCGTGGCCGTTGCCCTACCGCGCGGCGGTCTGGGTGATGCAAAATCGCGGCGACGGCGAATTCGTCGGCAACCCGCGCCGCCATTTCCAGCACCTTGCCACCCGGATGGTGGAGCCGCGCAAAGAGCTGCGCACCTGGCGCGCGTGGGCGTGCTGGCGCCTCGGCAAAGAAATCTTTCCCGACCATCCAGCGGACGAAGATCAGATCGCCGCCGAGCACATCCGCGAGCCTTCCGACCCGGAGATCGGCGCGATGCTGGACAAACTCGGGCTGCCCGGCGAGCGCGAAGTTTGGCAAGCCGCGCTCGCCATGGCCATGGCGGGACCAAAGCAATTCGGCGCGCCGGTCTACGCGGGATAGGGCGGCGATTGCAGCAGCGGCGCGCCGAGGGGCAAGAAGGTGTTCTGGGTCTGGGGCTGCGCCGGTATAGATTTCAACCAGCGGCACCGCCGGAAGCAGGCGAAGGGGATATACTTTATCAGCCGGGCGAAGGCGAACATGAACACCGCCCACCTTGTGAGCCGGATTTTTGGACGCCGATGTTCTTTTCCTGCCGTCCCTACCGCCGATTCCGCCAGAGCTGCGGGATGGCGCGCCGGTAGGGACACCTCGATGAGTCGTCTGCGCTCTTAGGCGTGGATCGCGTGATCGGGCGTGGGGCGTAGCAGGATTCGTGAGAATTCAGACCGGGCGATGCTGCTTCGGTGGCGTATCTCTCAGAAACCGTCAGGAGGCGTGGGTATCGGATCGGGCAAGACATCCCTATCGCTAAGGCAAAAATGCGCCATCCGCCGGACAGCCGCCCCTGCTCTGGCGCGTCCCGGCTTGAATCCGCGCCGCGCCTGCCGGATAATTGGCGCTGCTTATGCGACTCGATATCCTGACGATCTTTCCGGAAGTGTGCCGCGCCCCGCTCGGCGAGAGCATCCTCGGGCGCGCGCAGCGGTCCGGCGCGGTCGCGGTTGCGGTGCATGACCTGCGCGACTGGGCGACGGGGAAGCACCGGCAGGTCGATGACGTGCCGTTCGGCGGCGGGCAGGGCATGGTGATGAAGCCGGACCCGTTCTTCGCGGCGATCGAGCAACTGCGGACGCCGGGCGCCAAGGTCGTGCTGATGACGCCGCAGGGGCGCGTTTTCACCCAGGCCGTCGCCCGCGCCTACGCCGCCGATCCCGCCGCCCACCTCATCCTCCTCTGCGGCCACTACGAGGGCATCGACCACCGGGTCGTCGAGGCGCTGGTCGATGACGAGATCAGCATCGGCGACTACGTTTTGACCAACGGCGCGATCGCCGCCTGCGTCTTTGCCGACGCCATCATCCGGCTGCTCCCCGGCGTGCTGGGCGACGAGCGCTCCGCCGAGGAAGAATCGTTTTCCGAAGAAACCGGCGGCCTGCTCGAAGCGCCGCACTACACGCGCCCCGCTGATTTCCGCGGCATGAAGGTCCCCGATATCCTCCTCTCCGGCCACCACGCCAAGATCGCCGATTGGCGCAAGATGATGGGGCGCGAACGCACCGCCGCCAACCGCCCCGACTTGCTCGGGGAGTGATGTGCCGTATTTTAGCACCCTATTGCCTGGCGCATTACTAGCTCCATGTTGACTTCTTTTGTGGTGGCATATATGGTATCAGTGTGATTCGAGTTGTGATTGACACGAATGTAATTGTTGCAGCCTTGCGATCATCTGCCGGAGCCAGCCATCAGATTTTGCTGGCTGCCGATCAAGGTGATTTCGAGGTCGCGCTGTCCGTTCCGTTGCTCGCGGAATATGATGATGTTTGCCGTCGGTCGGAGGCCGGAATCCCTATTCCTCTGGCTGCGGTTGATGACGTGATCAACCGGATAGCGCAGATTTCCAGGCAGCAGTACCATCCATTATCTCTGGCGTGGCATCCTTCCCGATCCGAAGGATGACATGGTTCTGGAAGTGGCTGTTGCGGCCTACGCCTCTCACATCGTCACATTTAACCTAAAGCATCTCAAACAAGCCTCGGAGTTTGGGATCGCTGTCGTAACACCGTCCGAGTTTTTGAACCAATTATGAGCACCCTTAGCCTGAGAATTCCGGATTCGTTGCATCGGACGCTGAAAGACGCAGCTGAGCAAGACGGCGTCTCTATCAACCAGTTTGTAAATCTTGCGGTCGCTGAGAAATTGTCGGCGTTGCAGACATTTAATCTGATCGCCGAGAAAGCGGCAAAGGGATCTCGCAAGAACTTCCTCGAAGCGATGGCGATGGTTCCCGCTGCGGATCCGCTTGAGGGCGATGAAATTCCCCCGAAATACAAAAAGAGAAACACGCGTCGATCCTAAACGCCCGAATTTCTCGGGCGAGAGGTTCGGAAGATGAGCCTTTCTAGCGCGAGGCAGCTTGACTCTGCTGCCTTTGTGAAGCCGGCGGACGGAAAGATTTTTGAAGCGAGGGTTTACGGCAGCGGGGCAGAGCTTCCTGCCGAGGATCATGTCGATGGCGATGTCCTTGTGCTTTGTTCGGGAATCGTTGATTTCCGCTTGGAGGTCCGATGCTTCGTGGCGGAGCGCTCGATCATCAGCCTCAGCCCGTATTGGCGCAATGGTGAGTTAGCGCAAGGCGAGGGTGGCGGCTGGCGCTTTCTAGCTGGGGAAGAGGCTGAGGCGATCGCCTTTGCCCGCGCGGTGCTGGCGGATGGCCGTATGGAAATCCCACCGGCTTGCACCGTCGATGTCGGCCGGCTACCCGGCGGCGAGTGGGCGATTATCGAGGCCAATCCGATTTGGGGAGCCGGGCTGTATGGATGCGATGCGGGCGCGGTCCTCCAGGCACTTCCGCTTGCGTTTAAGCCCAAGCGCGAGGTGGCCGAGCGCGAACGCCGCTGGGTCAATCCTCGCCGCCGAGCCGGGGCGGAGTGACCTGCTTCAATAATAATCGTGCGACTGGCCGGCGACCGCTGCTCCGAAGTGGAGGGCGGCGGCTTCGTGGACGTAGATGGAGGTGACGGCTTCGGGTGTTTTTTGCAGGGTGCCGGTTAGTTTCAGGAATGGCTCTTGGTTGACGATGAGGCGCATGGCGGGGAAGCGGTCGCCGTGGATGAAGGCGTTGGCGATGCCGGTTTCGTCCTCCAGGCTGACGAAGACATGGCCCTTGGCGGAGCCGGGGCGCTGGCGGCAGATGACCATGCCGGCGATGGTGACCCGGCTGCCGGGGCGGGCGTCGGGCACGTCGATGGCGCGGAGGATGCCTTCGGCGGCGAGCTGGTCGCGGAGGTAGGCGACCGGGTGCGGTCCGGTCGTCAGGTCCAGCCCGGCGTAGTCGCTCTCCAGCCGCTCGGGCGGCGTCATCTTGGCCAGTTGGGGGGGCGTTGAAGGTTTAGAGTTTAAAGTTTGGGATTGGGATTGGGATTGGCTGGCCCAGGCGAAGAGGCTTTCGGGGTCGATGTCTTCCTCGACGCGCCAGAGGGCGTCGCGCCGGTGGTCGGCCAGGGCGTTGAGCGCGCCGATGCGGGCGAGCGTGCGGCGTTCGGCTTTGGAAAGGCGGGCGCGGATCGCGAAGTCGGCGAGGTCGCGCCACGGGCGGCGTCCGCGTTCGGCGGCGATGCGTTCGGCGGCGGCGCGGCTTAAGCCTTTGACCTGCCGGAAGCCGAGCCGGATCGCTTCGTCGCTTTCGACGGCGGTGGGGACCTCGCTTTGCGCGACGCAGACCGGGCGGACGCGGATGCCGTGGCGGCGCGCGTCCTTGACCAGGGTGGCGGGCGAGTAGAACCCCATCGGCTGGTTGTTGAGCAGGGCGGCGTAGAACTCCGGGGCGCGGTGCGCCTTGAGCCAGGCGCTGGCGTAGGCGAGCAGGGCGAAGCTGATGGCGTGGCTCTCCGGGAACCCGTAGAGGGCGAACGAGCGGATCGATTTGACCACCCGGTCCTGGGTCTGCGGCGGCACGCCCTTGCGGCGCATGGCGGCGGTCAGCTTCTGCAAGACCTTGGCCATCCGCTCGTCGCTGCGGTGGAAGCTGATCGCCCGCCGCAGCTCCTCCGCCTCGCTGCCGGTGAAGTCCGCGATGATCATCGCCATCTGCAGGATCTGCTCCTGGAAGATCGGCACGCCCAGGGTGCGCTCCAGCGTGGCATTGAACCGGTCGTCGATGTAGTCGACCGGCTCCCGCCCGTTGCGCCGGTTGAGATACGGGTGGACCATGCCGCCGACGATCGGACCGGGCGGATGAGGGCGACCTCGACGACCAGGTCGTAGAATTCGCGCGGCTTCATGCGCGGCAGCGTCGCCATCTGGGCGCGGCTTTCGACCTGGAACATGCCGATGGTGTCGGCGCGCGCCATCATCGCGTAGGCGGCGGGGTCGTTCTCCGGCAGCTTGGCGATGTCGAAGGCGCGCCCGGGCCGCGCCCGGCAGACCTCGACGCAATCTTGCATCGCGCTCATCATGCCGAGCCCTAGCAGGTCGACCTTGATGATGCCGAGGTCCTCGCAGTCGTCTTTGTCCCACTGGGCGACGACGCGGCTTTCCATGCTGGCGTTCTCCAGCGGCACGGCGCGGTCCAGCCCCTTGTCGGAGATGATCATGCCGCCGCTGTGCTGGCCGAGGTGGCGCGGCATCCCATAGACATCGGCGTAGAGCTGGGCGAGCGCGGGCAGCCGGGGATGTTCTTTGGAAAGCCCGGACTGGGCGGCGCTTTCGATGAACGCCTCGCGGTCCGCCGGCCCGCCGTGGTGCCCGTGCAGGTCGGAAAAGCGGCCGAGCACATCCTCCGGCACGCCGAGCACCTTGCCCATCTCCCGCATGGCGCTGCGCCCGCGGTAGGTGATCACGTTGGCGGTCATCGCCGCGCCCCGCGGCGCGTATTTCCGATAGACCTCCTGGATGACGGCCTCCCGGCGGTCGCCGCTGGGCAGGTCCAGGTCGATGTCGGGCCACGAGTTGCGCCCCTCGCTGAGGAAGCGCTCGAAGAGCAGCTTGTATTTGAGCGGGTCGGCGGCGGTGATGCCGAGGCAGAAGCAGACCGCGCTGTTCGCCGCGCTGCCGCGCCCCTGCACGAGGATGCCCGCCCGCTTGGCGAAGTTCACGATGTCCCAGACGATCAGGAAATACCCGCAGAAGCCCAGCTTTTCGATGAGCCGCAGCTCGTGCTCGAGCAGGTCGCGCGCCCGCTGGGTGACCGCGCCCCAGCGCCAGCGCGCCCCGGCGTAGGTCTCGCGCCGCAGCGTCTCCGCCGCCGACTCGCCGCCGGGCGACGGGAAGTTCGGGAATTCGTAGCCGAGGTCGGCGAGCGTGAATTCGAGGCGCTCGGCGAGCCGCGCCGAATTGGCGACCGCCTCCGGCAGGTCGGCGAAGAGCGCCGCCATCTGCGCCGGGGACTTCAGGTAGCGCTCCGCATTGCGCGCCAGCGCCAAGCCCGCCTCGTCCAGCACGGTGTGGTGCCGCAGGCAGGCGAAGGCGTCGAAGAGCGGCCGGCGCGCCGGCTCGGCGTAGCCCGCGCCGTTGGTCGCCAGCAGCGGCAGGCGGCATTCGCGCGCCAGCCCGGCGAGCTGCCCCGCCATCCAGTTCTCGCCGCGCACCCGGTGCCGCTGGACCTCGACATAGACATTTTTTTCGCCGTAGATCTGGGTCAGCCGCCGCACGAGCCGGCGCGCCTCGCCCCGGTCGCCCCGCGCCAGCGCCGCCTGCACCGGTCCGGTCTCGTCCCCGGTCAGCGCGACCAAGCCGCCCGCGAATTCCGCCAGCTCCGCCGGCGTGGCGGGCGATTCCTCGCCCTTCGGCGCGCGCAGCTTCGTCCGCGTGATGAGCTGGGCCAGGTTCTGGTAGCCCGCGCGCGTTTTGACCAGCAGCGGCAGGGTGGGGGAGGCGGCGCCGCCCCCAGCTTCGCTCGCCCCCGCAGATCCGCTGCCGCCTTCGGCCGCGCCTTCGCGGAAATCGACGCCGATCTCCGCCGCGACGATCGACCGGATCGCGCCGCCCAGTTCCCGCGCCCGATACTGCGCCCGCGCCGCCCCATAGACGCCGCCCCGGTCCGGCAACGCGATCGCCGGCATCCCGAGCGCCGCCGCCCGCTCGACCATCGCCTCCGGCTGCGAGGCGCCGTGCAAAAAGCTAAACGCGCTCCGGGCATGGAGTTCGGCATAGGCGGGGGCTGGGGGGCGATTCGGCACGCATCCGCCACTAGAGCAGCGCGTGGCTAATGATCAAGTGAACAGTTATGTAATTTGGCGGCTATGGTGGGAGGCGAGCCGATAAGCTATCGGAGCCGGAGATTTGCGACCCTCATCCCAACACGCCCCGGACGACCTTGCCGTGCACGTCGGTCAGGCGGTAGCGCCTTCCCTGGAACTTGTAGGTCAGGCGCTCGTGGTCGATGCCGAGCAGGTGCATGAGGGTGGCGTGGAAGTCGTGGACGTGGACGCCGTCGCTGGCGACGTTGTAGCTATACTCGTCGGTCTCGCCGTAGGTGGAGCCGGGCTTGACGCCGCCGCATTCGGCCATCCAGAGGCTGTAGCAGCGCGGGTGGTGGTCGCGCCCGAAGTCGTTGCCGCTGAGCTTGCCCTGGCAGTAGTTGGTCCGCCCGAACTCGCCGCCCCAGATCACGAGCGTGTCATCGAGCAAGCCGCGGCGCTTGAGGTCGCGGATGAGGGCGGCGCACGGCTGGTCGGTCTCGCGGCACTGGGTGCGGATGCCGCCGACCAAGCCGCCGTGCTGGTCCCAGCCGGGATGGTAGAGCTGGATGAACTTGACGCCGCGCTCGGCGAGGCGGCGGGCGAGCAGGCAGTTGGCGGCAAAGCTGCCCGGCTTGCGCGCATCGGGGCCATATTCGTCGAAGATCCAATCCGGCTCGCCGGCCAGGTCGGTCGCCTCGGGCACCGACGCCTGCATGCGGAATGCCATTTCGTACTGGGCGATGCGCGTCTCGATCTCCGGGTCGGCATTGGCGGCGAGCTGGATCTCGTGGAGTTCCTCGAGCCGGTCGAGCATCAGGCGGCGGCTGCCGCGGTCGATGCCCGCCGGATTGCCCAGATACAAAACCGGATCGGCGGCGGCGCGGAACCGGACGCCGTCATACTTCGCCGGGAGGAAGCCGCTGCCCCACAGGCGGGAGACGAGCGGCTGGCCGCCCTTGTCCTTCGTGACCATGACGACGAACGACGGCAGGTTTTCGTTCTCCGCGCCCAGCCCGTAGGCGAGCCACGCGCCGATGCTCGGGCGCCCGGGGAACTGCGACCCGGTCTGCATGAAGGTGACGCCGGGGCCATGGTTGATCGCCTCGGTAAACATCGAGCGCACCACGCACAAGTCATCCGCCACCCCGGCGGTATGCGGCAGCAGCTCGCTCATCCACGCGCCGCTTTGCCCGTGCTGCGAGAACCGGAACGGCGACCCGACCAGCGGCAGGCTCGCCTGGTTGCCCGACATCCCGGTCAGGCGCTGCCCCTGCCGCACGCTGTCCGGTAATTCGGTGCCGTGCAGTTCGTTGAGCAGCGGCTTGTAATCGAGAAGATCCATCTGCGACGGACCGCCGCTTTGGAAAAGATAGATCACCCGCTTCGCCTTGGGCGCAAAGTGGGGCGCGCCCAAAATTCCGGCTCCCGCCGCTGCCGACGCCTCGTCTTCCCCCGCCCTGGCGGCGCCGGGGTTCATGAGGTCGGCGAGCGCCAACGCGCCGACCCCGCCGCCGAAGCGCGAAAGAAATCGGCGGCGGTCGAGTCCGATGGGCGTGTCAAATCCGGTGCAGTGCATAGGGGAAAATCGTTGCACAGGGAAACGGGCGCGGGCAGCAGAAGTTTTCAGGTTTCGCCCTCCGCGATGGGGCTTTTCGAGAGCGTCGAGATCACGCGGTGGCGCAAAGCGTTCTTCAACCACGAATGCCTCGTCCCGCTGGACTGACTTTCGTTCAAATGGCCGAAGGCGCTCACGCCTGGCCTGCCCCTGCCGCCACCGATGCGCCGAACCGCATCCTCGGGCGGACGACTTCGGCGCCCGCCGGGTCGAGCAGGACGGCGGGGCAGCGCAGCGGCGGGACAATGCCGCGCCATTCGGCGAGCGGGCGGTCGCTCAAGATCAGCGCGCGCGCCCCCGACGGGATGCAGTGGAGCGCGGCGGCGGCAAATGCCTCGGGGCGCGGCTCCGGCGCGTAGATCGCGGCGGCCAGCGCATCGAGCGCGGCATCCGCAGACCGGACCGGACGCCAGCCGGCAAAGCCCGCCGCAAACGTGATCGGGATGCCGAGCTTCGCCGCGCGCTCCAGCGCCCCGGCGGCGATTTGCAAGGCGGTCTCGAAAGGTCCCTGCTGGAGGATCGCGCCCGGCGCGGCGCACGAGTGGAACAGGATCGCCAGCGGCGCGGGCGTCGGGCTGTCGAGGTCGCGGATGATGAGCCGGCTGCTGCGCGCGGTCGCCGCCCAGTGGACGAGCTTGAATGGATCGCCGGGGCGATGCTCGCGCACGCCGCTCAGCTCGCCGGGCTCGCGGTCGTGGATCAGGCGCATCGCCTCGCGCGGCGGCGGCGCGGGACGCGGGCGCACCAGGATCCCGGCGCGCAGCTCGCCTTCCCCCGACGCCTCAAAGAGCCCGAGCGGGAAGCGCGAGGAAACGCGGAAGCGCGCCGCCGAGATGACGCCGCGCTTCATGGCGACCGCGCGAAAGCTGGCGGCGCGCGATTCGCCCGGCGGCACCGGATCGGCGGAAAAGCCGGGGTCGTCGGCGGGCAGCAGCGCGTCCCGCACATCGATGCGCCGCGCGGCGAGCCACCGCTTTTCATTGTGGACCGCCACCGTGACCGGGAAGCCGGCTCCCGCCGAGGCCCGCCCCGGCACCCGGCGCGAAACCGAAAGCCCGCGCGCATTCCACGCCGCCGCAATCCAGCCGGCGAAGACGCCGAGCAGCCCGACCAAGCCCAGCGAGATGAGCCGCTCGTCGTAGAGCAGCGCGCCGCCGAGCACCGCCTCGGTCGCGATCACGATCAAACCGATGCCGCGCGGCGCGAGGCGGACGCGCAGGGTCACTCGGCTGGCGGCGGCGGGTGCGTCATTCATCGGATCGGTCCGGGGCGCGGCTTACGCCTCGTTCAGGTAGTCCACCAGGCTGGCCGCCGCCGCGAAATCGAGGCGTTTGCCCAGTTCGACGACGAGGCGGAGCGCGGCGAGGTAGTCATCGATGTGGAGCACCGAATTGTGGCTGTGGATGTAGCGTGCCGGGACGCCGAGCACGATGCAGGGCACGCCGCCGTGGTCGCCGGCGGTCTGCACCGATTTGGCGTCGGTGCCGCCGGCGCGGCGCACCGTGACCTGGTATCGGATACCGCATTCGTCGGCGGTGTCGGTCACGAATTTGACCAAGGCGCGGTTCATGATGGCGGTCGGATCCATCAGGCGGATCTGCACGCCGCCGCCCAGCTTGCCCTGCGGCACATCCGGCATCCCCGGCGTATCGTCGGCGGGCGGACCTTCCAGGATCAAGGCGACATCGGGCTGGATCCGCTGCGCGGCGGCGATCGCCCCGCGGCAGCCGACCTCCTCCTGGCAGGTGCCCGCCGCGATGATCGTGTTGGGGTGTTCGAGGTGCTGGAGCATCTCCGCCGCCTGGATCGCCAGCGCCATGCCCACCCGGTTGTCGAACGCCTTGCTCACCAGCAAGTCCGGGTTGGCCAGCGCCGAAAACGCCGAGTCCGGGACGACCGGATCGCCGATCCGCACGCCGAAGCGCTCCTGCAGCTCGGTCGCGTCCGCAGCGCCCGCATCGATGAACAGATTCTCGATTTTCATCACTTTGGCGCGCTCGTCTTCGCTGAGAAAATGCGGCGGCTTCGACGAGATGATGCCGGGCACCTCGCCGCCATCCCGGGTCAGGATGCGCACGCGCTGGGCGAGCAACGTGTGGGTCCACCATCCGCCCAGCGGCGCGAATTGGATGAAGCCGTCCGCCGTGATGTTCTGCACCATGAAGCCGACCTCATCCATGTGCCCGGCGATCAAAATCTTCGGTCCCGCCCCGCCGCCGCCCGGCGTCGCGCAAAATACATTCCCAAACCGGTCCGCCGATAGATCGCCGACGCCGTCCAGCTCCCGCCGAAAAATCGCCCGCACCTGCCCCTCCGATCCCGGCGCGCCATGCGCCTGGGTCAGCGATTCAAGGAGATGGAGGGCGCGTTGCTTAGGATCGGGCGGATGGCTCATAGGGTCAAACCCATCCGGCATTCGGCGCGCCGCGCAAGCTCAGGCAACGATTTGCCCAAAAATGGAAGGTCACCCCAGCGGCATCGTCCGCTCCTTCATCGAAAACCCGAAAACCGAAATCATATTGCTGGTCGAGAATATATAGCAAGTTTACCCCAGTTTAGCAAATTTCGATAAACTATGGTAAACTCTCCTAAACTCTCCTAAACTCGCTTGATTTGCCGGGGGCGGGCGCAAAATCGGCGCTTGGCGGGCGGCAGATTCCCGGCGAAACGTATCCCCGTTCACCCGAAAACACTGATCCCGCCGAACCGCCCTATGCGCCCCTATCTCATCGCCGAAACCAATTGGAAAGCCGTCCGCGAAACGAAGTTTGATCTCGCGGTTTTGCCGTGGGGGGCGACGGAGGCGCACAACTTCCACCTGCCGTATGCCACGGACAACTACCAGGTCGAGCACGTCGTCGCCGAGGCGGCGCGGATCGCGTGGGAAGGCGGGGCGAAGGTCGCGGTGCTGCCGTGCGTGCCGTTCGGGGTGAATACCGGCCAGCGGGAGATTCCGTTTTGCCTAAACATGCGGCCGAGCACCCAGATGGCGTTGCTCGGCGATATCGCCCAGGCGCTGGAGGAAGCCGGCGTCCAGAAGCTGGCGATAGCCAACGGGCACGGCGGCAACAACTTTAAGCAGATGATCCGCGAGGTCGGCTACGACCGCCGCGGCATCTTCCTCTGCGCCTTCAATTGGTATGAATCCGCCGACTGGAACCAATTCTTCGACGAGCCGGGCGACCATGCGGGCGAGATGGAGACGAGCTGTATCCAGCACATCGCGCCAGAGCTTGTCCTGCCGCTGGCGGAGGCCGGCGACGGCGCGACGCACAAATTCCGCCCGTTTGGCTTGCGCGATGGCTGGGTCTGGGCGGAGCGCGATTGGCCGAAGGCGACCGACGACACCGGCGCGGGCAACCCGGCGAAGGCATCGCCCGAAAAAGCCGCCCGCTACCTGAGCGCCTGCGCCGGGAACATGGCCCGGTTTTTCATGGAACTCGCCGCCTGCCCGCTGGACAAGCTCTACGAGGAATAGCCAGCCCCTACTTGGCGACGTAGTCAACGACCAGCGCCTTGTCCAAAACCGGCTTGAGCTGCGCGACGAACGCTTTGTGCTCGGGGTGCGGCAGGTATTTTTCGAGGTCGGCCTTGCTGGCGAAGGTGACGAAGAAGCAATGCGTGAATCCGTCGTCCAGCCCTTCGGGGCTGACGTTGGTGCCCCACTCGTAGTCTTTGATGAGATCGATCTTGCCCTTCAGCGCGGCGAAGGCTTTCTCGATCTTCTCGACATCTTCCTTCTTGGCGTCGTCTTTGAATTTGAAGAGGACGACGTGGCGATAGGGCGCGTCTTCGGCGCGGGCGGGTGAGGACATGGCGAAGGTGAAGGCGAGGGCGGCGATGAGGGTGGCGAGTATTTTGGTCATGCCGGAGATTGTCGCGAAGATGGCGGCGGGGGCAACGAATTTTCGTTGGCGGAGCCGTGCCAAAGCGGTTAGCAACCGCGTCCCCATGCCGAAGACATCCTACACCCGCGCCATCACCCGAGAGCAAGCCGACAAGCTGCGCTCGGTCCTGGAGGAGGGCGGGTTCGCATTCGCCGAGAAGCCCTACACGATTTTCGCCGCGAGCCGCGACAAGCTCTCGGTCGCCGTTTTCGAAAAGGGACCGAAGGTGCTCGTGCAGGGCAAAAACACCGAGCAGTTCGTCGAATTCACGCTGGAGCCAGAGGTGCTCGGCGTCGCGGAGCTGGGCTACGAGGAGGTCAACCACCCGGAGATGTTCGAGCCGCACTTTGGGATCGACGAAAGCGGGAAGGGCGACTTTTTCGGGCCGCTGGTGGTCGCCGGAGCCTATGTCGATGCCGGGATCGCCCGCGCCCTGATGGAGGCGGGCATCCAGGACAGCAAGCGCATCGGCTCGGACAAAAAAATCATCGAGCTGGCGGAGGTGATCCGGGAGACGCCAGGCATCCGCCACCACATCATCGTGCTCAAGCCCGCGAAATACAACGAGCTCTACGCCAAGTTCAAAAACCTCAACCGCATGCTCGCCTGGTGCCACGCGGCGGTGATCGAAGATCTCGCCAAGCAGCGCCCCGACTGCCCGCGGGCGCTGTCCGACCAATTCGCCAACCCGAAGGTGCTCGAGCGCGCCTTGGAGGGCAAAGCGCCCGGCGTGGCGATCCAGCAGCGGACCAAAGCCGAATCCGATATCGCGGTCGCCGCCGCCTCGATCCTCGCCCGCGAGCGATTCGTCGCCTGGACCCACGCGGCGTCCAAGGAACTTGGCTTCGAGGTGCCGAAGGGCGCTTCCGCCGCGGTCAAAAAAGCCGCCGCCCGGCTCGTCGCAGAACGCGGCGAGGACTTTCTGCCCAAGGCGGCGAAAATGCACTTTCGCACCGCCTACGAGGTGCTCGGGCTGCCCGTGCCGGAGAAAAAGCCGTGGCGCGCCTCAAAGCCGGACTAGCGGCGGCGGCGCAGGAACATGCCAGCCAAGCCCAGACCGAGAAGCAGAGCGCGGGACGGCTCGGGGGCGAACAGCTCGATTTCATTGAGGGCAAAAAACGCACCCGTCCCCAATCCAGTCTGGGTCGTCACCATGCGGAACTGCTGATAGGTTTGCGTCTGAACCGGATAATCAACGCCTTGGGTGAAAAGAAGAACCCGGTTTCGGGACGAAGCATCGGTCCCCCAAAGCGAGGCACTCGCGTCATTCTGGGAGAAAATGACGTCCCAAAGGATGCCATCATTCGAGCCTTCCATCGTCCAGATCCTCGGGTCCCGACCGGGGGTATCATTCGAAGAAGTAACCGTAAAATGGGTAAGCAAACGATTCGCGTTCAGGTTGACGCCAACGATCTGCGGGGCTTCATCCCCAACCCCGCTAGTGCCGGGGGTTGCGCCGCAGCACCACTTGGCATCGCCGCTGCCCACCAAGTTATCAAAAACGTTGAAGGCAAACTCGCCTCCCCCCAAGGATCCGCCGCTAAATCCCGCTTCGTTGCTCGCGAAGAAGACGCCATCAAAACCGCCCAAAGTGACGGGAGGATTGTAGATCAGTTCGTTGCCGTCATTGCCGCGATCAGTTAAATCGTTGCCCAGAAGGGCACCTGTGCCGTTCCCTAGCACGACCACCGCAGAGGCAGAGGATGCCCACAAGGTAACGGCGGAAGCGGCGGAGAGGAGAGGAAGAAGTCTCATAGGCGCGGTTCTACTCTTTTCGAATGGAAAGGAAAAGCAAAAAAGTCGTCACCCCACAAGATTTCTGATCGCCCGCCGATCCGCTACCCGCCGAACATCTGGGTCCACTTCCTCCGTCGTTGCCCAAGCCGACGCGCCGGTGTCCGCCGAACATGTTTTTGTGGTGACCGGGCTGTAAAACCAGCCCATGTTCGCCCCGTGGGAGTCGCTTCCGCCCGAGTAGATGTTTTCCGCCCCGGCGGTCGTCCCGGCGAGCTTGGCGCGCTTCCACGGGTTTTCCTTGCCGGGCACCGGCGAATCGTGGGCGAAGAACCCGCGTTCGTTCATGTCTTTCGAATGGTCGCGGGACGCCTCGCAGAGCTTCGTGTCAATGCGGACGGCGTTCAGCCCCATGGCGATGCGCCAGCGGTTTAGCTCCAAGATCCCGGCGTATTCCTCCGGCTGGATCTCCGCCTTAAGGCGTTCGTTTTCGCGGAGCACCGCCCGGTCGTCGCCGCTGATCTTGAGCGCGTCCTCGGCGGCGGCGGCCTCGCGTTCTTTCATGTCCGCCTCGAATACGATGCGCCTTTGGCGATGAAGAGCTCCTCTTTGTAATCGCCGTGCAGTTTCACCATGGCGAGCAGGAGTTCCCGCGCCTCGCCGACCTTGGGGCTGGCGGCGGCGACCTCCTCTGGCGTGACCTTGTGGAGGGCGAGCAGGCGGTCGAGGGCAGGCTTGCCCTTGTCCTTGAGCGCGGGCTTCATGGCATCCTCACCCATCTTGCGGATCTCGGCGAGCGTCCGCCGATTTTGCTCGATCATCGGCGAGCGCGCCTCGACCTTTTTCTTTGCCCACGGTGGTGGCGGCGGCGTAGCCGCGAAAATAGGGCGTCCCACTTCGGCTCGATCTCTTTGTCCAGAAAGGCGAAGAAGACCTTCTGCACCTCGCGGGCAACTCGAGCGCCTCCGTGAGGATCTCGATTTTACGCGCCGCCGGGGTCGCCTCGTCCTTGTATTCCTTGTGCAAGCTGCCCGCCTTCTCACGCTCCTCTTTGGTCAGCGGATCGACGATGATTTGGGAGACGGCGGAGGAGGCGACGCCGACGATCCCGAGGAGGAAGGCGGCGGCGAGCGATGTGGGCCAGTTGGGGTTGGGAATCGTTGGCATCTTTTTCCGGGGGCGGCAATAAACGCGCCGGGGGGAGGTCTCCTTAGCCTAAAATGAAAGTACGCGCAAAAACGATCCGGCCATGGGATTAGTCGCGCCAGCGGTCGCGGATCACCTTGACCACGACCGGCACGCTGGAGCCACTTTGCATCTTCTTCCAGCCGAGCTGGACGACGTGAAAGTAACGCGAATTCCACTGGAGGCGCCCCAACTGGGCGGCGACCGCCGACTGGGGTTCGAGGAAGACCTGGTAGCCGGTGTGGTTGATCTGCGGCGGCGTCACATTCAGGCAGATCATCTTGGACGCGCCGGGTAGATCGGTGCCAAAATAATGGGTGCGCCGGAGCACGACATAGAAGCCGATCTCGGAGTCCTGCCCCGATTTCATAAACTGATCGAGGAGCGACTCCCGGCACTGGATGAAGGCGTCCCAATCCAGCGTGTAGTGGTCGCCGCTGTTCTCGACCGCGATGGGAAACCGGTTTTCGCCGGGGAAGGTGACATCGAAAATATGGGCCACTTTCTTGGTGTCGGCAACCGGGCCCGAGACCTGCAATTCGATGCTCAGGGGTTCATCTGGCGCGAGCGAACCTTCGCCGTAAAAGTCCCTGAGGCGCGGGGCCACCGCCTCTGGATCGGAGACATACTGGAGGCGTTCCTCTGCCGTGGTCCCGCGGAGAAACCCCAGCAGGGCGGCCTTCGCCGCGCGCTGCCCCGGCGCGAGTCCGCCGTCCTCCGACAGATCGGCGGGCGCGGGGGCGGGCTGCGCCTCTGCGGCGGCCGGGGAGTCTGGATCCGGCATCGGTTCGGCTGGATCGGATTCGCCTTCCGGTATTGGGTCGGGGGCGGCATCGGCGGGATCTGGCGAGGGCGGAACCACCTCCGCACGAGGGGCGACAACCTCGGCGGGCGCGACCTGGATTTCGCCGCCGCTGGCGTCGGGCGGCTGGTCGATGGGGCCAAGGAAAAGCTCAGAGGCTTCCGTGTCGGTCACTGATTCGGGGGCAGGAGGCGGGTCTGACTCTGCTGCCCGGCGCGAGACGTCTTGGTTCGGGAGGCCGGAGCGGGATTGATAAACCATGTACCCCCCGATCAGCAAAGCGCTCACGATCCCCGCGAAAAGCATCACGCCGATCCACGATGGTTCGCGCGACGGTCTCCTCGCCGCCTCAGCCGCAGCCTGCTGGCTGACCACCGCAGGGAGAGTCGCGATCTTTTTGACCGGACGGCCGCCGAAGACCGGCGGGCGGTCGCCTTGCCCGGGGACTGCCAAGGCAGTTGTGGTTCCCTGGGGATCGGGAGCGATCTCCCAGTCGCCAGAACCACACTTATCTGCGCCGGATCT
>JAWLBD010000051.1:0-44236 GCA_041395145.1 Verrucomicrobiales bacterium
CGCCGCCCGGCGCCCAAGGCGCTGCTCGTCCACCACGAGGCCGGCACCAAGTTCGACCCCATCTTCAAACAGATCACCGGCAGCTACGACGCCGTCTCGTGGGTCGCCGAGCCGGAGCGCGCCGACATTCAGATCGTCGCCTACAACCCGCTCAACCCCGCCTTGCCCGAAGGCGACGCCGTCGTCTTCGCCGAGGATCCGAAGGCGGGCGGTGCCGGCTATTTCGACGGCAATCTGGTCGAGGAGGCGCTGCCGCTCATGGAGGGACTCAACTGGCAGGGGCTCATCGCGCGCAAGGGCATCGCCATCCCGCCCAAGGACGGCGACGGCGCGCTGCTCTGGCAGGGCGCGCGCCCGATGATCTTCCTGCGGCGCGGCGCGGCGACCGGCGGCGGCCGCCAGCTCATCTTCAACTTCGATGCCATCGAGTCCAACGCCGCGCGGCTCCCCGCCTTCGCCATCCTCCTCTACCGCTATTTCGAGGAAGTCCGCGGGGCCAAGGTCGCCGAAGAAGCCGGCAACTACGAATGCGGCCAGCCGCTCCAATTCGCCTTCCGGCTCGACGCCGACGCCCCGCCGCTCACCCTCGAATGGCAGCGCGGGACGGGCGAGTCCGCCGAGCGCGGCTCCGCCGAGATCCCGCTCAGCCAAGCCCGCTTCACCCGCGCCCCGGAATCCCCCGCCCACTTCACGCTCCGCCAAGGCGAAGCCACCCTGATCCGCGGCTCCGCCCACTTCGCCGACGCCCGCGAGGCGGACCTCTCCAAGTCCGCCCCGTTCAACGACGTCGCCGGCCAGCAGGCCGCCATCATCGAATCCAACGCCGAACCCGATTCCCTCTGGCAGCTCTGGCTCGTCCTCCTCGTCGCCGCCCTCGCCGCCAGCTGGTGGTTCGTCGAAAAACCCGAACCCGGCGAAGCCGCCACGGATGAGCGGGTGCCGGGATGAGGCTTTCACGATTTGCCCGCAATCAAAGCACGGCGGATAGGAGGCTCTCTGATTCCGCTCCTAATCCTCCCTCGCAACGTCGGAGCGATGTCACCGCCTGCCGATAGCGCACTCCGACCTCTGAATTGATAGCTGAGTTGCCATGGAGGACTGAACTCGCGGCGGGGCAGGTGTTTGGATCGACTCCATTATCCTAGAGGCGGCAATGGAATCGCTCGCTTCCTCGCAAATAATTGATAGCCAACCAGATCGAAAAGCCAGGCGACTCACCCCTTCGGTGAACTGTTTATGCAGGGCGTCGCGCATCCGTTCTCCTCCCCTGGGAGGGGTCGGGGGTGGGTCAGCGAGCATCGGGTCACCCTTCCGGGAGCGATCAGGCACCTCGCCACCAAGTCTACATTATGCGTTAATTTCGAGTGATTTACACATTTCACACCCACCCCTCCCCCCTCTAAGGAGGGGACTTGCGGCGCGACGCCCTGATTTATCGCCGAACCGATAAAGCCCACGCTTATCAGGCCGAACTGACAAATCGCATTGCAGATTCTGAGATTATAGGACATCCAAAGTTTTCCATCAAGCGGCAGGGAGCCGCTCAGGGTTCCCCGCCGATTTCATTTCTTGCCGAAAAGGCGCGCGATAAGCCCTCCCTCCCGGGTCTTTCGTCTCATAATTCTGAATTCGTCGTTGATGATGCGGGGACAAACCTCGTCGTGCTTAAATCCAGTGATCGACTTTGCCACGAGTAGCGGAATCTCAAAAAGGTAATCAACGTCTGCTTCCAGTCCTCCTGCCTTCTCCTGCTCCGCTTCATCTCTACTTGATCTGCGGAAAGCTACCGAGTGGGAGCCTCACCTGCGGAATCCAATCCCTTCGGACCGTCGCCCCCTCGTGCGAGATCCACCACTTGCGTTCCCCGTCCGACCATTGCTCCGACGAACTCGCCATCCAGTGTTCCCCGACGAGGCAGTACAGCAGATCGTGGTGCTTCGAGTGCTCTCGGCGCTGCGCCTCCCGGAGGAAGGGGCAATCATACTCGTTATACCAGAGGAGACGCCAGCCGGAATCGAGACGAGCAACCTCAATTAGTGATTCCGGGATCTCCTCCGTCTCGCCCGTGTCGGTCAGTCCAAGCCGGTTGAGAAATGAGTCGCCCTCTGCTTCGGGAACGGCACACCATGTGATTGCGAATCCCATATGTGGTGAGACCTTTT
Source organism: Verrucomicrobiales bacterium (assembly GCA_041395145.1). Taxonomy (GTDB): domain Bacteria; phylum Verrucomicrobiota; class Verrucomicrobiia; order Verrucomicrobiales; family DEV007; genus JAWLBD01. The sequence goes on from JAWLBD010000051.1 coordinate 2,163, forward strand.
TTCAGCCGATTAAGGTAGGGAATGCCTATATCCGGGCATCCCCTCGCAGATCCTTATGCGGATGCCCAGCACAGGGTTCCTCAAGAGTTCGCGCGTTTGCCCGGTCACAATTTGCTCGATGGCGTTCGTTCATTGGTGGCATCATTTTTACACGAGGGCAGGCCCAAGGGCAAGGGCAAGGGTTGGCGGCTAGGCGCGGGACATGGGCAGCTTCCCCTCGTCGCACACGGGCGGCGGGATCTTCCACTCCCCGTTCCACAGCCTGGCGAACTTCCCCCAGCCGAAACGCCTCCTCTGGCTGCGGCGGTTGTGCCATCCGAAGGCGAGCCTCATCCCGGCTGCATGATACCGCCACGCCATCCCGAAGTTGCGGATCACGCCGAAATAGTTCCAATAGCCCCGCAGACTGCTCAGGACCATCATTTCTTGGGGGGGGAGTGTGACCAATCGTCCGTAAACCCATCCCGCCCCCGACCGGAGGGGTGTCCGCGCAGCGCGCTGTTGCCCAGCGGGTCCGCCACACCCCTGCCCCCGCGCAGCAAAGCGCCCATATCTAGCGAATTGGCAAATTCTGTGGGTTGGCTGCTTTCTCGGCCATGGAATGGAATCCTCTTCGCCTCCCTCGCCACTCCCCTGTGCGCCGTTCCTTTGGCGCTAGGGTTGCAGAGTCGAACGATGGGCGGCGGCACGATCCCTTTGATCTTGGTCTCTGCCGCCTTTCTCACCGCAACCCGATTCATTTCCGAATCTTTCTACCGATCGATCGGCAGCGTCCTTGAGTGAGCGACAGTCGATGCCCCCCGCAGCCAGTTGCTCGCAGCCGCTTGCACCCCGCCCGAGAAAGGAAATCGGCTACGCAATTCCGGATTTGCAGCACGACCTTCCCAACGACGCGACGCCCGGCGTCAAGGCATGGCCGCCGAGAAAGGTTCGATGCCCCTTGGCAACCAGAAAAGAGGAATGCTGGCAGGAGCGAAATCGGAGACCGGAGGAGCTTCCCTCTAAAAAATCCCCGCCCTTGCGGGCGCGGCGCATCCGCCCACTTTGGATGCCCGCCTTGCCCATGCCGAAACCCGTCGTCGCCAGCTATTGCACCACGTTTTTGAAGCCGGAGATGCTCCACATCTACCGGCAGGTCTCGGGGCTGCGCGCATGGGACACGTTTGTGATCTGCAAGGAGCGCCGCTGCGAGGAAAAGTTTCCATTTCCCGATGTCGAGATCGCGCCGCCGGTGCGCAGCAATTTCATCCGCCGCTTCTGGCTAAAGTACATCAAGCGCGAGCCGCCGATCGTCTATCGCGGCGAGTATGGCGTGCTCAGCCGCATCCTCGAGCGGCGGCGGGCGGATGTGTTGCACGTTTATTTCGGGCACACCGGCGTCCACCTGCTGCCGTTCATCCAACGCTGGCCCGGTCCCGCTGTCGTTTCGTTCCACGGCATGGACGTCCAGCCGCGCGAGGACAAGCCCGGATACCTCGACCGGCTCAAGGAATTGCTCCAGTCCGTGCCGCTCGCCATGGCGCGCTCGAAATCGCTCCAAGAGCGCCTGCTCGAACTCGGCTGCCCCGCCGAGCGCATCCGGCTCAACCGGACCGGCATCCCGCTCGAGAACTTCCCGGCCATCGAACGCGCCGCGCCCGCCGATGGCGCGTGGCATTTCGTGCAGGCCTGCCGCCTGATCGAGAAGAAGGGGATCCCGGTCGCCTTCGGCGCGTTCGCCCGGTTCGCCGCCGACCACCCCAACGCGCGCTTCACGATCGCGGGCGAGGGTCCGCTGCGGGAGGAGTTGGAGGAATGCGCGGAGCGGCTCGGCATTGGCGATCAGGTCGCGTTCGCCGGATTCCTCAGCGAAGCGGATCTCTGCGCGCTGTATCACTCCGCGCATTTCTTTGTCCACCCCAGCCAGATGACCGCCGACCAAAACCAGGAGGGCATCCCGAATTCGATGCTCGAAGCGATGGCGACCGGGCTGCCGGTGCTCGCGACGCTCCACGGCGGCATCCCGGAGGCGGTGCGCGACGGCGCGACCGGATTGCTGGTGCCGGAGCGCGACGCCGACGGACTGCTCGCCAACATGCGGGCGCTCGCCGCCGATCCCGCCCGCTGGCAGGCGATGGGCGCCGCCGCCGCCGCCGATATGCGCGAAAACTTCGAGCACGGCGCGCAGATCGCCAAGCTGGAGGCGATCTACGCAGAGGCGCTCGAACTCTACCGCGCAAATCACGATGCCCGCTGAGCCCCCAGATTCCCGCAACGGCGGCGACAGCCGCGACAGCCGCGACCAAAGCGGCGAGCGCCCGCTGGTCGCCAGCCTCTGCGGCACGTTTTTAAAGCGCGAGATGCAGAGCCTTTACCGGCAGGTCGCCAATCTGGAGCGGCACCGGACCGTCGTCTTCACCGAGCAAGAGGAGAACCGCGATCTGTTTCCGTTCGATCCGGTCGTCGTGATGACGAAACTGCGCCGCCCCCGCCTGCGCGGCAATTTCCTCCTGCGCTTCTGGTATAAATATATCGTAAAACAATGGCCGCCGCCGCGCCCGATCAACAAGCAGGTCCGCCCCTACTACCCGTATAATTTGCCGAAGCTGCTCAAAGAGCATCGCCCGGTATTGGCGCATGTTTACTACGGGCACAAGGCGGTGAAGTACCTTGAGATGCTCAAGGCGTGGGGCGGTCCGTTTATCGTCTCGTTCCACGGCGTCGACGTCTCGAAGTTCATGGACGAGGACGGCTATCCCGCGCAGATGCGGGAGATGCTGGCATCGGCTCAACTCGTCCTCGCCCGCAGCGAGAGCCTGCTGCGCGAGGTCGAGGCGCTCGGCTGCCCGCCCGAAAAGCTGCGCCTCAACCGGACGCCGATCCCGCTGGACGACATCGAATTCGCCGAGCGCCGCGCGCCGGAGGACGGCGGGTGGCGGCTCCTGCAGGCCAGCCGCCTGATCGCCAAAAAGGGACTCTTCACCACGCTGGAGGCGCTCAAGCAGGTCGTCGCCGAATTCCCCAATACCAAATTCGTCCTCTGCGGCACCGGACCGCACAAAGAGCGCTTCGCCAAGGCGGTCGCCGAGGCGGGCATGGGCGCGCATGTGGAAATGCTAGGGTGGCTCGACCAAGCCGCCCTGCGCGCCGAATTCGCCCGCGCCCACGCCTTCCTCCACCCCAGTGAGCTAACCGAAACGTCCGACCAGGAAGGGATCCCAAATTCGATGCTCGAAGCGATGGCCGCCGGCCTGCCCGCCATCGGCACACTCCACGGCGGCATCCCCGAGGCGGTCGCCGACGGAGCCGACGGCTATCTGGTGCCCGAAAAAGATCCGGGCGCGCTCGCCGCCGCATTGCTCAAGCTGATGCGCGAACCCGCGCGCCTCCCCGAGTTGTCGCGCTGCGCCTCGCAATCCGTCCGCGATAAGTTCGGCTTGCGGCAAAGCATCGCCGCGCTGGAGGATTGCTACGAGGAGGCGGTCCGGCTTTGGGCGGCGGAATGTGAGAGGCAGTAGCAACTTTGTCCTGTCATCGCTGCGCCGAGTATGTTTCCCTTGGGCTATGCGTATTTTCCCAAAGCCCATCGCCGCCGCTGCGGCGGCCGCGACCTTGATCGCCTTCGCCGCGACGGCGGGCACGAGCGCCATGGCCAACCGGAGCCGGGGCGTTTGGTTCTGGGGCACGACGACTGCCCCGGGCGGCGGCGACAGCCAGTATGGGGCGGTCCACATCGTGGGGAATGCGGCGAAGGAAGCGCAGACGGTCGCCTTTCTCAAAGCGCGGGGGTTCAAGCGGCTGTTCGGCAGCTACGGGTCGGACCCGAAGAATGATCCGGGCAAGATCGCGGCGTGGAATGAGCGGCTGCACCTCGGCGGCATCCAGTCGCAGCTTCTCATCGCCGGCGCGGCGGAGGTCGATCCCGCGCAGCGCCCCGGCTTGATCACGAAGATCACCGAGCGGCTGATCGAGTTCAACAACGCGGCGGGCAGGACGGTTCCGGAGAAGTTCGACGCCCTGCATCTCGATCTGGAGCCGCAGCAGCTTGGTGCGTGGAATGCCGGGAGCGCCGCCGACAAACGCGCGTTCCTGCTCCAGCTCCGCGACACCTATGCCGAGATCCGGGCGCACCTGGATGCGAATGGATTGGCGGGCACGCCGATCTTTGCCGACATCCCGTTCACCTGGGACAAGCTGCCCGCCGACGGCGGCTCGATCGGCTGGCTGGACGCGGCGGATCGCGACGCCTGGTTCGCCGACATCGCCGCGCCGCTCGCCGGGCTTTCGATCATGACGTTTTCCAAGGACAACTTCGCCGACCTGGACGAGGCGACCGCCTACGAGCGGAGCGTGGCCGGGGCGGTCGCCCGCGTGGCGATCAAGGCGGACATCGGCACCGGGGCGGTGTGGGCAAACATCGCGGACTTCCACGACATCATGCAGACGCTGGAGGCGAACCTCGGATTTAGCCGCGCGGTCGATGTCGAAAACTACGCGCTCTACCGGGAGGCGCTCGACGCCACGCCGATCACCGGCGTCCCGGTCGCGCTCTCCGCCGCGCCCGCCGAACTCGCCTTCCCCTGCGAGCCGGGCTTCACCTATGTCGTGCTCCACAGCAAGGACCTCTGCCTGTGGGCGGAAGCACAGCGGTTCCGCGCGCAAGAACACGGGATGATGAAGCTGCCCGTCAAGATCCGGGGCGAGCGCCGCGGCTTCTGGGGCGTCTATCGGTTTCCCGAGGCGACCGGGCGATAGGCGTTAGGCGGATTGCCAAAGAGATTTGCGCCTATTTTGATAGCCGCCATAGCTGGCAAGCCACGGGGTGCCGCGCAATCCGGGCGTCGCGAATCCAATCTCCCCTCCTGGGAGGGGTCGGGGGTGGGTCAGCGCGCAGCGGACGACCTTGCTAGGATCAGTCCCGGAAGGCGCCCTAGCTAGTCCTTGGTAAGCCGCTGGTTTCAAGAGAGATACTCCTCATCTGCCCACCCCTAAATCCCCTCCAAGGAGGGGACTTGCGGCGCGACGCTCAGCCTCATCTCAGTCAGAGCAAAACAGCGCGTTTTGGGCTTCCGATTCCCGCCATTGTTTTTGGCAATCAGTCTAAGCGATAGGCGTCACGATCACGGCGCGGTCACCGCGACGCGCCAGAGCTGGAGGCCGCCGCCGCCGAGCGAGATCGGTTCGGCGATCTCAGCGCCGGTCCCCGCGTGCGTGGCAAGCGTTGCCCACGCGCCGTCCGGCTGGCGGGCTTCGACCCGATAGGTGCGGCCCGCTTTGGTCGGAAAGCGGAGCGCCGCGGCATCGGGACCGGTTTGCCCGATGGTGAGCGCGAAGCGGGAGAGCGGGTCGGCGGGATCGGTGAGGAAGACGAGGACCTCTGCCGCGTCGGGGCTGCCGTCGCCGTCGCCATCCTCCGCGCCGTCGCCGATGCCGTTTTGATCCGAATCGGCGTGGACCGGGCTGGTGCCAAAGGCGAGTTCGCCCGCGTCGCCGATCCCGTCGTTGTCATCGTCGGGATCGAGGTCGTTGGCGATGCCGTCGCCGTCGGTGTCTTGCGCGGGGCCGTCCAGCTCGAAGTCGGCGAAGACCGCGCGATGGTCGGAGGCGGTCGCGCTGGCTCCGCGGGGCGGGGCGATCCCGGCGAGCGGCAGGCCCGGAGCCGGATTCGCGTCGAGCTGGCTGTCGTAGATTTCACCGGCGTGCGCGCGGTCGATCAGCGTGGTCGAAGCGAGGATGTGGTCGAGCGTCGCGCCGAGCGCATGCGTGTCGGTGCTGCCGTCCAGCGCGCGATTGGGCAGCCGGATGAGCGGCAGCGCGTCGGCGGCGAAGAAGTGCTGGGGTTCGGCGAGTAGGCGACCGGGAAGGCGATGGACGAAGCGAGGTCGTAGGATTGCGGCAGCCCCGGGGCAGCGCGTCGAACGTCTCCGCCTCGCCGAGCAGATTGAAGTCGCCCAGCGCGATGACGCGGTCGCCCGCCCCGGCTTGCGCCGCGAGGAACCCGCGCAGGTGGGCGATCTCGACCGCCCGGCGAAACGGGTCGTCCGGGTCGGCGCAGCATTTCAGGTGGACGCCGATGACGAGCGGGTCGCTGGCGGTTCCCGGCACGTCGACGCGGGCGGCGGCGTGGGCGCGCGCCATGTCGTTGGCCCCCGGCGGCGGTCCGACCGCAGCGGTTTCCGCGAGCGGAAACTTGCTGAGCAGGATCGTGCGCGTGTTGCTATCCAGCGGGAGGAAGCCGGGGGCAAACCGGTGCGCGTAGCCCGCGCCAGACGCGAGCGCGTCCAGCGACGACGGCGAGCCGTCCGTGTCCGCGCGCCGCACTTCCTGCAGGGCGACGACATCGGCATCGAGGCGCTTGAGCACCTGCGAGACCGCGTTGAATTCGAGCGTCCCGGGCTGCCCGACCCCGAGTTCCACATTCAGCGTCGCCACCCGGATCTCGACCGCCGCCGCCGGCTGGGCAAGCGCCAGCAGCAGCGCCGCGGCGAGTGAGGAGGGGAGGCGGGGGAGCATCGCGCGCGACGGTAGCGCCCGCCGCCGATCCGGCAACCGGTTGCGGCGCGGCCAGGATTTTTGTGAACCCGGCGGCGATCTGGCGGGTTTATCGACGGGCGGCAGGCTTGCCCCGGCGGCATCTCCGCCTAAGAGATCGACCTGCTCGCGCGTATCCCTTTCCCCAGCTCCCGCACCCAAACCCCGAACCATGCCCCGAAATTTCCCCGCCTCCGCCTTTGCCCTCGCTGCCCTCGCTACCCTTGCCATTGCCGCGACCGCCGATGCCGTGCCGATCAAGGGCGCGGAGGGCAAGATCGTAGACTTCGCCATTATCAAAACGGCGACGCCCGACGGGCTGGTCGTGCATGTCAAGCCGGGGGCAAACGCGCTGACCGTGCCGTGGGCGAAGCTCGATATGGAGAGCCTGGCCGAGAACCACCCGTATATCCACGCCGCCTACGAAAAGGCGCTCGCCGCCGGCGCGCCGATCGATGTCGCCGAGCTTGAGCGAGAGCTGAAGGAGACCGCCTTCCCGCTGGAGATGGGCGGCGCGTCCTACGAGCTGATCCGGTTCGACGCCATCGCCTCGCCAGAGATCGTCATCTGCCTGGTCGAAGACGGCGCGATGCCCAAGCTCGATCCCGCCTGGCGGCGGCTCGCCCGGCGCTCGGAGGCCGCCATCCTCAAGGTCAAGGCGGCCCCCGGCGGCGAGGCGGATCCGGTCGGCGCGATCGACCGGCTTTGGGAGAAGGCGGAGCGCCCGTCGCTCAAAGGCGTCGGCTTCGTCCTCGTGGCCAAAGGCGGCGAGGCCGCGACCTACGCGTGGAACTACCTGAGCCGCCAACACGAGAAGATCCTGCTGCTCGCCGCCATCGGCGGGCGCTACCCGGCGGAGGCGAACCAGGGCACGTTTTTCACCCCGGTCCTCATGCTCGACACCGCGCCCGCCGACGGTGCCGCCGCCAGCAACCCGAACATGACCGTCGGCATCAACCTCTGGAAATACTACAGCACCGACGGCTGCCGCTGGTGCCGCGCCGAGATCTCGCCAGACATGAAGAAAAACGAGGCGCTCGCCCGCGCCTTCGCCGATGCCGTCCTCCGCATGTCCCCCTACATCGACCTCCAGCGCCGCGAGCGCGAGGTCAAAGAAAGCCCGCTCTTCTACCGCATCCCCGGCGGCGACGCGAACTTCAAAAGCATCGACGACACCAAATCCAAACTCGGCCACCCCGAGACCGGAGCCATCTGCGGCGTCGAGGAAAAGACCGGCGACAAACGCCGCATGCACGTCTGGCTCCCCAGCGCCGCCTTCGCCGAGGCGTGGAAGGATTTTCGGGCGGGGAAGTGACTTAGCATGCTGCCATTCCCTTCGGCCAAGGGCGCTCCGGCTTTTCTGATAAGCAAAATTTTTTCGGCAAATTGTCGATCTGGCGGAGTGTTCCAGTAACATGGCTCCCTCTGATCGCGAGAAACACGACCGCTTCCTCCGCCTCTACGTAGAGAACGAGGAGGCGCTTCGCGGATTCGTGCGGTCGCTGGTTCCTACCTTGGAGGATGCGCGGGAGGTGATGCAGGAGACGGCGGCTTTGCTGTGGCGGAAATTCGACGATCTTGACTCTGCGGAGAACTTCCGGCGCTGGGCGTTCGGAGTCGCGCGGCTGGAGGCGCTGGCATTCCGCCGTGATCGCGCAAGGACCGGCATGTGTTCGGCGGATTTGATCCGGCTGCTGGAGGCGGAAGCGGAGGAAGCGAAGCGCGCAAACCGCCGGGAGGAACGAACGCTCGAACATTGTTTGAAAAAGCTGCCTGACGCTCAGCGGGCGCTAGTGGAGACCGCCCTATCGCCAGGGGCGAGGATCGACGGATGGCCAAAGGATTCAGGGCGCACCCCGATGGCGCTCTACAAGGCGCGCAGCTCACGCTAGCTGGTAGACTGCATCAAATGTCCTAGCCAGAGAGGGCGCGGTATGGCTCTGATCCCGAAGCCCTCGAACTTGCCGAGCGCTACCTCGATGGGCACAACCTCGGCGAATGCCCAACTAAGAGGCTCTCATGCTGGGCGATGCGCAATGCTCAGTTCCTCGCCTGTGCGCGAACAGACGCGCTGCTCCGGACGGCGACAGCGACGGCGGGCGGGCGGTGACGAAAACCCGGCAAGCGGTGCCGCAGGCAGCAGGGCGGAGGCTCCGGTGTGCAGTTCTCCAGCCGCTCGCGGCGGCGGCAGTTTTGCTCCTAGGTGGGATTTGGATGATGTTTCATTCGCCACAGAGCAAAGTCCTCCTTCCCGCGGCGGTGAAGGGCCGGTTCGGGGTGTTGGATTCGTGCCGGTGGATCGATCGGGGCGACTGCCGCTCCGGCGACGATCGCCGCCGGGCAGCGGATCGAGCTGTCTGCCGGGCGTGCCGAGGTGGAATTCGACAGCGGGGCGAAACCGCGTTGTTCGAGTGATCCATCTTCGAGCCGCGGTCGCGAAACGGCGGATTTTCTTGCAGGCCGAGGTTGATGTCTCCGCGCGCGAACTTGGCGCGAAGGATTCACTCTGGAAACCCCGACCTCGACCTTCGTCGATATCGGCACCGCCTTCTCGGCCGGAGTCTCCGCCGACGGGCGCAGCCGCCTAGATGTGAGGAAGGGATCGTCGATGTAGTGCTCGGCGCTCCCGAAAAGGCGCGCCGCCTAGGCATGGCGAATAAAGCACGTCGAACCCGGAGAACGGCGAATCGTCACGCGGATCGAAGCCGGCGACGGCACGCCCGCGTTCCGGTTTCCCACCATCCGCCCCCCGAGCGCGGACGACTACGCCGACCGGAGCCAAGGGTACACAAGCATCCGCGTGACCGCAGGCACGCTAACGGCAGGACGGCAGCGGAGATCGGGCGAGTGGTCGATGTGCTGCTGGATGGCGGCCAAGTAAGTCGAAACAGGACTCTCCGCGAGAGTCTGCCTTCTATCCGGAGGATCGCGGGGCGTTCGTCGTCGATTTGGGCAGCGCCGTCGCCGTCCGGACCGTCGCGCTCCTACTCGTGGCACCAGCACGAAGCTATCCCCGCGCATCGCGAGCGCGCCCGCAACGTTTACGCTCTACGGCTTCGGCCAAACCACGACGGAGTGCCCGATCCGTGCCGCGCACTCCCGAGCAAGCGGGCTGGACGCGCATCGCCCGAATCAATACCGACGAATCGCTGCATGTCCGCCAGCGGCTCGACCGCCCGGCGCAGCAAAAGTCTGCGCAGTCTCAGCGAAGCGGGGGACATCGGTCGCTTCCGCTACCTGCTCTGGGGAAATCCTGGGGCGGCACCTTCTACGGCGAGATCGACGTGATCGCCGCACCTGTATTCGCATCTCCTGACATGCTGACGAAAAACACGCTGACTTTCTTTTCGCTGCCGCGCTGTTGGGCACCGCGTCTGCCGCGAGTGCAGGCGGGGCGTTGCCGAACTTTTTCCTGGGAGCGCGTGCCGCTCTACGCGCATGTCGGGGCTCGGAGGCGCGGGCAGACTGACGACCAGTGCCGTTTCCTCGCGCTGAACACTATGGTTTCATCGCCTTCACGGGTGGCGAAATGGATCGCGAATACCGGCGGGATCCAGACATCACTTTCGAGGACATCGTCACCGACGCGGCGGCGAAGGTCAAAGCCCGCAACCCACGCGCGAAAGGTGCTGTTCTGCACCTGGCGGGCGATTTCCCTAAACCGCACCTCAAGCGAGCGAACGCCGGCATCCCGGGCGGCGGGCTGCTCGAAGTAAGGGTCAATGCGAAGAGCACCCATCAAGTCTTCGATACGACGCGCCAAGACGTGCGCGAGTGGTGGTGGCGTCGCCGAAAGGGCAGTCCATGATTATGGCTGCGATGGTCTCTTCGTGGACGGCGGCACCGCCTTCCGCCCTGGGCACACCTATGAGCGCATGCTAGGAAGCGCGAAGCGGAAGGCGCTGGAGGCGGGCATGTCCGCCATGATCCGGCGAAGCAAGGAACGCATGGGTCCCGAGATCGCTGCTCATCCTCAATCCTCTCCACGGATTTCAGGGCGGCGAGAAGATGGAGGATGCGCTCGGCTGGCGCTACCTTTCGCTCTACGATGGGGCGATGATCGACGACTTCGACCGCGCTGCCAATGTGATGTCGAAGCGCCAGACCCCAGCATATATCGCCAACACGATCCGCGTCATGGCGGAGGCGGTAAAGCAGGGGAGATCGTGATCTTCAGCCTGAGCGGCTTTACGTGGTGGAGCGATCCGGAACTCATGAAAGAGCCGCGCGCCGCACGCAACAATGCGGTCGCCAAAAGATCTTGAGTTTTACCGCCTGCTTCCTCGCCGGAGCGGAAGAAAATTGCTATTTTTGCTATACGTGGGGCTGGCTACCCGAACACGGTGCCTTCGATTGGTATCAGAATTCGACAAGCCGCTCAGCGCCCGAGGGCGAAGCCGCGCGCGAAGGGTGGATGCTCCGGCGCGAAGTTCGAGCACGCCTCGGTTTTTGTCGATATCAAAAGAGAACCGCGAGATCACCTGGAAATGAAGGCAGCGAACGCCACATCAGCCTATGATGCCCCTGCCGACTGTCTTCAAAGCATCGCCCTAACCCGCCCTTAGTGGCATTCTCTATCCTCATGATGCTGGCGAGTAATTCTCCGTGCCGCGGCGCCGGGCCCTGATCAAATCGAGCCGGTCATGCGGCAGCTTTCGAGCGTCCCTCGCGGGCGGCGGCGCGCGTGACCTTGGGTGATCAACACTCGACCGCGCCAGAGTTTGGCGGAACCTAAAATTTTTGAGGCGGAAGATGGCGAGGCTCCCTCGGTCAGTCCCGCCCGAACTGCTGCCCGATCCGGACGCCCCGCGCGGTTCTTCCGCGCCATCCGGCTCGCCGAAGATTCTGCTCTCCTGCGCCGCTTCCTCGCCGAGCGCGCCAAGTGGCGGCTGGGCGCGGTCGCGGGTTACACCTACGAACTGCGGCGATTTATGGGGTCGGTTATGGCGCGGATCAATCAGCGTTAGCAGCGGGGAAATCGCCTCGTTCAGGCGATCGATCTGCAGCCGCCGTTCGTCGAGGTTCCCGAGATCCCGACCATCGAAGATCTGTTCGACCGGATCGAGCAGGCGATCGGCAGCGGAGCGGCAACGGTTGACGTGAGTTGGGATGCAAAGAGCGGCGTCCCGCTTAGTGCGTTCATCGATTTTGATCCACTGCTCGCCGACGAGGAGCAAGGCTGGAATGTCAGATCGATTACTTTCAACCCTTAGAGCGCAGCGCGCCGACCTTGCCCGATAGCTCAACTTTCAAATCAAACTCGAAGTAGCGAATGAGTCTCTCCAATCCGATTTTTATTTTACTCGCTGTGGCGGTCGCTCTCGCCATACCGGTTTTTATCGCCACCCGCATCGCGCGCGACCGCTCCAGCCGCATCGCCTTGGTGGCCATTGGGGTGCTTTGCATCGCGGCTCCCGGCTATCTGATCGTCCGCCTCTACGCGCCCCACTTGGTGGATGCACGCTACCGGGCATACCGAAGTTTTACGACGACCTCGAGATCGGCATGACGCGAGCAGGTGCTCGCCGCTCTAGAAAACCACCCTCTGGATGGTCAGGCAGCGACCGAACCCGCCGGTCACACGGAGGATAGAATGGGATTTTCATGAATCCTGAGCATTCGCACGATCCAAACTGCGAGGATTTTCCTCGATTTCTCCGGGAGGTCAAATGACGCGTAAGCGCCCCTATTCCCCCGATTGATTGCTGCCATCGATAGCCCACAAACCCTACTGCTGAGAACAATGAAAGCCTTGCCGCCACCCGTCTTAATCGGCTTCTTTGCTTCTTTGCGAACGCAAAGCCCTCACCAGCCGCCGAAGCTCCGCTATCGGTGGAACAATTGAGAGCCAAAGCCACCCACATCGTCTCCGGCAAAGTGCTGGAGGTCACATCAAAACCCAAAAGTCCGCCGTCGAGAAGGCGGCGGGAGTCCACCGCGACAAGATCTTCACCATCACTGTAGAAGTGGACAAGCCGCAGAAAGGCAGCGGATTCAAGCGGGGCGACAAGATAACGGTGATCGCGTGGCAGTCTTCGCTCCGCATCCGCCTGCCCGGCTTGCAGGGGCACGGGAACCATCCCGGAGAAAGGGGGAAGCGCGACCTTCTACCTGAGAGTGGCAACGGCACCTACGAACCCGTGCATGCCAATGCGATTCAGGAGGATGAGGGCTAGCTAGGGTCAAAGAGATTATCCGACCAGAGTTATGAATGCCATAGATTCTCAGCGCCTCATCAACAAAGTCCCGAAAGAGTGCCGTCCTCGCCTCTGGATTCGCGGCGGGAGCATGCCTTTGGGCTGCCTCTGGCCCGGTCACCGGGGAAGCCGAACCTTGGGATTCCGCCTCCAGGATGGGTGTGACCTCCTCCCCGTGATACTGGGCGAGGACCAGGTCGCCCGCTTCGCCAACGGGAAGCCGCGAGACGCGCTCTTTTTCACGCTGCCGTGCGGCAAGACCTCGTCAGCGCCGTCCGGAAGGCGGCTCAGGCTCGTGCTCAACCACGCTCCGGAGAATAATGGTCGCCCCGCCGTCGAGTTGTTCCAGCTCTATCAGGACAACGGCAGCCCCGCCGATCTTGGCGAACGGGAGAACCTCGCCAGCGCGCAGCCCGCCAAACGCGACGAATTGCTCGCCGCGCTCAGCCGCTGGCTGGAGCAAACAGATGCCCAACTGCCCTACAAAAACGCCAAGGTCCAGCGTCCGGGCAAGCCGCTCCCGGGCGCCGGGCGCGTTCCGACCATCACCGGTCGCCGCGCGGAAGGCGACCGCATCGAAATCAGCTTTGAGACCGGTCCCGGCAAGTCCAGGATCCTCCGCGCCGACCTCATCTATACCGCGAACGGCTCGGATGAATTGCGCGACCGCGCCGCCTATGAAGAGTGGTTCCGCCTCCGGGCGACTGTCGGCGACGGTATCGCCTACGCTGCCGCGCCTCCCGGTATGACACACGCCATCCTTTGCCTGCGCGACGAAAATGGCTTCCTCATCCGTTCGAAGGAACTCCCGCCGAGCCACGGTCCGGGCAGCGTCCGCAATTTCACCATCGCCAGCGACCCGGCGGATACCTTCGCCTGGCTCCCGGTCTGCACGCCCTGATCCGCCATGCAGGGAGTGCCCGCGCCTCAGCCGAACGCGGCGGTCTCGGCCACCGCGCCGCTCGCCCGCGCGGTGCATGCTGCGGTGTCAGCACCACTTGGCCCGCCGATGAAAAACTCCACGCCGCCGCAATCCGCGATCTCCGCCGCGCCATCCGGAGCCTCGATGTGCCAGAAGCGCGAGTCTCGGTGCTAAACCTATTCAGTTCGCCGAAGTGGTAGCTCGACCTCGAATTCCGCAAAACCGCCGCAATGCAGAGTTTCCATGCCGATGCTGTCGAGGGACTTCACAGAGACTGGCGGACCCAACCTTCCCTTCCGAATCGAAGAGCACTGCGAAGTCGAAAGGGAATCCGGTGCCGAGAACTTTTCGGACATCCTTGCCGGCGATCGACGCCTGTTCTAGCAAGGAGCAAACGATCAAAGTGCTCGCATTTTCGATTCGAAAGATATGAAGCCCCTTCGCCGATTCTTCCGCGCCTCCCTGCTGGCGGTCATGCTCGTCACCGGAGCCGCCTGCATTTCGCGCCAGCATGAGGCAAAGTCTTTCCCAGCCGGCGCAAGCCTCGCAGGGTCATATCGATTTGCGGGGCTCGGATCATACCAGCCCTATCAGTTCCCAAATCCGTTGATCGATCTTTCCGAAATCGCCGAAGGCTCTATCGTGACGATGCCGGACAGCGGAGGAAAGATCGCGGCGCGGTATCGTGTGGCGTCTGGGGAGATAGCTACCCGCTCGATCTCGCTCAACGCATTGCCGGAACATTCGACCTGGGAAAACGGCGCGCTCACCACCCGCCGGCGAGAGCCGGTTGGCGGCGGATTCATCTTGCCCGGAGCCGCCAGGCACTATCGCGGGAGCATGATCGCGAGGGGCAGCGGCGGCGACCTCCGGATCACTGGCACCTTTACCGAAAAAGGTCTGATGCTCTTCGCGATCCCGTTTGCGGACTATGATGAATGCTCAATCCTGTTAAGGAATGTCTCGGGCTAGAAGCGATCTGAGAGTGGACAAACAGCATCAATCTTTGTCTAACCGGCGGCCGCACCCGAACCGCCTTCCTCTGGCGAGCGGGCGGCGGCTTCGGCGTCGATCTGGAGCAGGCCGGCCGGATCGTCGCCGACGAGTTCGAGGCGGTCGATCACTTCGGTGACGGAGTCTTCTTCTTCGACTTGCTCGCGGAGGAACCAGTCGAGGAATTGGAGGCTGGGATAGTCGCGTTCTTTCTGCGCCAATTCGTAAAGTTCGTTGATCGCTTTGGAGACGGCTTCCTCTTGGGCGAGGCTCATTTTGAAGACGCCGATCGGCTTCGGGTCGAAGCTCTGCCCCGGCTGCTCGATGATCGGGACGACGATCGTGGCGCCGCGCGATTTCAGGTAATCGAAGAGGCGCATGGCGTGCGCGTATTCTTCCTCCGACTGGAGGCGATACCACTTGGCGAAGCCCTTGAACGGGGTGCTTTCAAAGTGCGCGCAGGCGGCGAGGTAGCTAAACGAGGCTTGGAACTCCATCGCCATCTGGCGGTTGAAGGCTTCGACGAGATTTTCGGAAAGTTTCATAAGGATGGTTAGGCTTGGTAGGATTCGGCGCAAGGAATGTCGCCCGGCGGCGGCGAAAACTTGCGCGTTTTATCTCCTTAAAATCATCGCGAGATCCGCTTTGGTGCCCGCGCTTCACCAGTCCGCGAATTGGCGGGGCTGGTCGCCGAGCGGGTCCTCGCCCTCGATCATCGGCAGGTCGCGCGGATCGGGGACGGTGGAGACGATGCGGAAGAGGTCGAGGCGGCGGTCGAGGTGCGGCGTGACGGTGCCATCGGTGCGCGCGCGATGGAGGTCGTCGAGGTCGAGGTCGCAGAACAAGATGGTTTCCTCATTCGAGTCCGCCTCCGAGGCGATGCCGTCGCGGGCGAAGGCGAAGTCGGAGGGCGTGAGCACGGCGGCCTGCCCGTATTGGATGTCCATGTTGTTGACGTCGGGCAGGTTGCCGACGTTGCCGGCCATGGCGACGTAGATCTGGTTTTCGATCGCCCTCGCCTGGGCGCAGTAGCGGACGCGGAGGTAGCCCTGCCGGTTGTCGGTGCAAAACGGGACGAAGATGATCTCCGCGCCCTGGTCGGACAAGAACCGGGTCTGCTCCGGGAATTCGACATCGTAGCAGATCTGCACGCCGATCCGCGCCTTGGGCGTATCGATGGCGCGCAGCGTGTTGCCGCCGGAGATGTTCCACCACTTGCGCTCGTTCGGCGTGATGTGGAGCTTCGGCTGGGCGACGGTCTCGCCGCTGGGCAGGCAGACGTAGGCGACGTTGAGCAGCCGGTCGCCCTGCCGCACCGGATGGCTGCCCGCGATGATGGTGAGCCCGAATTTTTTGGCGAGCCCCTTCATGAGCTTCACGTAGCGCGGCGTGAATTCGGAGAGGCGCTTCATGCCCTCCTGCGGCGTGAGCGACTTGGTCGCAGAGAGGAGCTGGACGCTCATCAGCTCCGGCAGCAGGACGAAATCCGCGCCGTAGTCGGCGGCGATATCGACGAAGTAATTCACCTGCCGGGCGAAGTCGCGGAACGACTTCACCTTCCGCATCTGGTACTGGACGCAGGCGACGCGGACCTTGCGGATCCCCTCCTCGTCTTCGCTCGCCTTGTAATCCGGGTTCACCCATTCGATGAGGCTGGCGCAGTTGTGGCTGCGGGGATCGCGGATGTAATGCCGCATCACGCCGCGGAGCTGGAATCCCTCGCGGAGCTGAAAGCTGAGCACCAGGTCCTTGAGCTCATCGGCGGCAACGCGATACGCGTAGTCCTCGGGCGACATTTTATCCGCGTGGTCGCAGTAGTTCCACAGCCTTCCGCCGGCGAGGATGCGGCGATTGTTAAGCGTGCGGCAGAGTTTGCGCCGCGCCGCGTAGAGCGCGGCCCCGACGCCTTCGCCGCGGGCATCGGGGTGGACGAAGACCTCCGCCCCGTAGAGCGTGTCACCGGAGCCATCGTGGTTGGAGAAATACCCGCTGTCGGTGATCCCGGACCACGTGTGGTGCCGCAGCGGCGTCCGCCCCATATCGACGATCAAGGTCGAACACGCTCCGACGATGCGCCCTCCGACTTCCGCGACGAGCTGACCCTCGGGAAAAATCCGCTGGTGGCTGAGCAGGTGGGATTCGCCCCAGGTGACGCCTTCCGCCGTCATCTGCGGGAACGAGAGGACGTTTAGCTCGAGCAATTGCGGGATGTCCTCCGGCACCGCCTGCCGGATATGGACGCGGTCCTTCTTTTTCTCCTTTTCCCGTTTTCCTTTCTTCGCCTTGGGTCGCGCGCCTTTTTCAGCGCTGCGCACCGCTACCTTCTTCCGGGTCGTTTTCGCAGGAGAACGCAGCTTTTTCTTGGTCGATTTGGATTTGGGGGTGGTCTTCTTCGCAGCCATAGGTTTGAAGGGGGGATACGTCCGTGCCGCCGGGGACGACCCGATTTGTCACGACAAGGCGGCAGCAGGCCGACCGACCCCGGCGATAATGATGGGATCGGGAATCCCGGTCGCGATCAAGAGGCGAACTACTGAGGCACCTTGTCCGAGGAAGCGTCCTTCTTCGGCTCGACCTTGGCGGTATGGGAGCCCGACGCCCCGATAAAGTCTTGCATGATGTGGAGCGCCTCCATTTTGACCGGATCGAGACCGAACGGGAAATCCGGCTCGTCGAGATCCGCGTCGTCGTCCTCGTCCTTCGCGACCCGCATCCCAGTCTGGTCTTCTTCCGAGACATCGGCGGCCGCGACGAGCTTCTCGTCATCAACATTGTCGAGGGTCAGCTTGTAGATCTGGATGTCGTCCATGCCCTCCTTGCGGAATTCCTCGATCATCGCCTTGCGCTCGGCATTGCGCTCTTTGCGGTCGTTGCGCAGCTTGTCCTGCTCGGCGATGCGCTCGTTGAGATTAAGGGAGATCTCATTGTTGTCGTAGAGTTCTTTGAGGCGCTTGGTATCCTCTTGAATCCACTGGAATTCTTTGTCCTTGGCGACGCGCCCCGCCGATTTCTCGAGAAGATCGGCGATCGGGAGCGGCTCGATCCACTTGCCGTAGCGCATCGGCGGGATCGTGTCATGCGGCAGCGGGTTGTCGAGCGCCTCTTCGCCGATCTCAGTCGCATCGCGGCGCGACGGCAGGATGATGTCGGGGATGACACCCTGGAGCTGGGTCGTGGTCCCGGCGATCCGGTAGAATTTCTGGATCGTGACTTTGAGCGCGCCGGCGCGGCGCTTGTCGGCGAAGAACGGCATGTAGCGCTCGACCGGCAAGATCGTCTGGACGGTGCCCTTCCCGAATGTGGACTTGTCGCCGACGACGACCGCGCGGCCATAGTCTTGCAGGGCGGCGGCGAGAATTTCGCTGGCGGAGGCGCTGACCCGGTCGGTCAAGACGATCATCGGTCCGCTATACATCGGCTCGGGTGAGCGCGACGAACGGCTGTCGATGTGGCCGCGCCAATCCTTCGCCTGAACGACGGGACCGGACGGGATGAAAAGCCCGGTCAGATTGATCGCTTCGTCTAGCGAGCCGCCGCCATTTCCGCGGAGGTCGAGCACTAGCCCTTCCATGCCTTCTTTCATCAGGCGCTGGAGGAGGCGGCGGATGTCCGCCGTGGTGCTGGTGCTCCCGCCTTCCATGTCGGCGTAGAAGGATTCGAGGTTGATCCAGCCGATCCGGTGTTCCTTACCGTCGTTGCCATCCATCTTGAGCAGTTCCGCGTTGGCGAGGCCGTCCTTCAGGTTGATCTCATCGCGGATGATCGAGATGATCTTGGTTTCCGCGCCATCGGAGCTGGCGGGCACGACTTTGAGCCGCACGATGGTGCCCTTCTTCCCGCGGATTTTTTCGACCACTTTGGAGAGCTTCATATACATCACATCTTCGATCTCGCCGCCCTTGCCCTGCCCCACCCCGATGATCCGGTCCTTGATCCGCAGCTCTCCGCCCTGGTCGGCGGGACCGCCCACCACGATGCCTTTGATCTCGGCCGCGCCGTCTTCCATCTGAAGGAGTGCGCCGATCCCGAAGAGCTGGTGATCCATCTGCTGGAAGAAGTTCTCCTGCTCCGAGTGGCTGAAGTATTCCGAATGCGGGTCGTAGGCCATGGCGAGCGACGACAGGAAGTAATTATTGACGTCCTCCTCCTCGTTCTGCTCGAGCTGCTGGAAGAATCGCTCGTAGCGCTTCGACACGACTTCCGCCGGGGACTCCTTGTCCTCGTCGGCGGCGGCTTCCTTTTTCTCACCCTCGTCCTTCTTGCCTTCGGCGGCTTCTTTTTCCGCCTTTTCCTTCATCCGCATCTCGCGGGAATGCCGGCGGAGTTGTTCTTGGAGCAATTCGCTCTCGATCAGATGGTTCCAAAGCTGGTCCGCCTCCTCGTCATTCTTCGGCCAGGCGGAGTCCTTGCGGCTGATCTCGACCGTCCGGTCGCTGTCGAATTTCATCGACGGGTCATTCAGCTTGGTTTTGATCCAATCCATCCGCATTTTGACCCGCTCAAAGTAATCGTCGTAGATTTCCTTCGCCGCCCCGATGTCGCCGAGCAGGATCTTGTCATCCAGCGTGCGGGCATACTTCCGGGTGTAGCGGTCGATGTCCGCCTGGGTGAAATACATCCGGTTGTAGTCCAGATACTTGAGGTAGTTGTTGAGCAGTTGCTCGGACACCGAGTCGTCGAACTCTTTCCGCGTGTAGTGGTGGTTCACGAGCATGTTCGCGACGAACATGGCGACCTGACCGTAGTTGGTCTCCGCCGTGGAGCACGCGGGGTGGCTAAGGCTGGCGACCGCGACGGCGGCGCCGAGAAAAGCTTTTGATACTGGGCGGTTCATCATCTTGGATTGCGTCCGCTTGAGGGTTGCGAATAGATGTCCCGCAGGGGTGCGGAACCGCCAATCATCCCCTAAGCAGCCTAAAAAGTCTAACGATTTCAGTCTTCCCCCAAATTCCGATGCTCAACTTTGCGACCTACACCGGCGGAATCGCCGCGACCAACGCCTACCTCGTCGAGGCGCCAGACGGTCCGATTTTGATCGACGCCCCCGGCGGCTGCGCCGACTGGATCCGGTCGCGCGGCGCTTCGGTCAAGGCGCTCCTCCTCACCCACCAGCACTTCGACCATTGCCTCGACGCCGCCCAGATCGCGGACGATCACGGATGCAAGGTGTTCAGCCACAGCCAATTATCGATCTCCCTGACCCTCGAAGAATTCTTCGGAGCGCTCGGCGGCAGCTTCGCGGTCCGCCCATTTTCGGCCGTCGAGATCGGCGGGGACGAGCGCCTGACCGCCGGCGGGCTGGCCTTCGAGCTGATCTACCTGCCCGGTCACTCGCAGGACAGCCTTTGCTTCTACCACCGGGAAAGCGGCACCCTGTTCGCAGGTGATACGCTGATGGCTTAAGAACATCGGGCGCTCTGACTTCCCCGGCGGAAATGGACCGCTCCTCGTCACCAATATCCGCGAAAAACTCTTCGCCCTGCCAGAGGACACCACCGTCGCCCCGAGGGCACGGTCCGCTCACCACCATCGGCATCGAGAAGGCGACCTTCCAGTTCTAGGCGCGATCGGATCAGGAATTCGCCGCCTCGCCATCGTCCCCGATCGCCTCGACCGGGCAGGCGTCCATCGCTTCGGCGCGCGGCGGCGATTTCTTCACTCGGTTTCGGGTTTGGTGATACACGTAATTCATCCCCTCGTCTTCGTTGGTTTTGAAGCTGGCGGGGGCGAGTTCGCTGCACATGAAGCAAGCGATGCAGTTCGCATCGACGTAGAATTGACCAGGCGCGTTGTAAGGGAGGCGTTCGGTGATGTCAGACATGGCTGGGTAATCTTTGGCTTAGGTTTAAAGCGATCCACAGGTTCGCAGATCGGGGAAGCCTCCGCCCGATCTCCTATTGCGTGAATTGAATCATTCTCATAGTTTATTGCGAATGTCGCAAAATTATCTGCCGCCACCGCCGCCTCCTATCGGGTTGTATGAACTGCATCTTTTTCGAGTCCTAGCCGAGGCGGCAGCTTTACCCGCGCGGCGCAGCGGGCGAACCTGACGCAGAGCGCGATGACCTGGCAGATTCAGTCGCTCGAATCGCGGCTCGGCGTGCGCCTGCTGGAGCGGACGACGCGGCGTATGGCGCTGACGGCAGCCGGCGAGTTTCTGCTGCGTGAATCGGGCGGCATCCTCGGGGCGGCGGAGGCATCGCTCCGGCGGTTGCGGGAGGAATTCCAGCTCGCGCCGAAGGTGGTGAATGTGGGCGTCGCGCGGTCGGTCGGCGTGTCCTACCTGCCCGGATTCTTCCATGCCTTTCGGCGGGCGCGCCCTGAGGTGCAGGTGCGCGTGCAGAATGCGGAAGCACAGGCGATCATGAAGCGCTCGCCGAGCGGCGGTTGGATGTTGGATTTCTTTGCGAGCCGAACCGGATCCCGCCGGGGTTGGCGGTCACGCACCGGTTCGAGGATGCCTTTACGCTGATCGCGCGTACTTCGCCACCGCATTGCCAAGCTCACGCGAGGAAAGCGTGGCGGCAGACCATGAGGCGGCGATCATGCTGGTAAAGAACCAACCGGTCCTCGCGCTCGACCGGCAATCGCAACCGGGCGCATGCTCGCCGAGCGGCTGCGCGAGCGGGGAGTCGGCACCGAACCTGCCATGGCTCGACAGCTTCGATACCATCATCGCGCTGGTCGCCCTCGGCATGGGCTGTGCGCTCGTCCCGCAGCGTTCGCTCGCCGCCTTCCGAAACCAGCGGGCGATCCGCCGCCTCGCCATCGCACCAAAACCGGTTCGCACCCTCGCGCTCATCACCCGAGCGACGCCGCGCCGCCGGAGCACCTCGCCGAATTTGTCCGCCAAGTTTTTGTTTTAGATCCGGGGAAACGAGTTCCCCCGGAGCGGCTGACCGTCGCGGTTCAAGGCTTCGCTTTACCCTGTCTTCCTAAAACGAACGATCGCGCTGCGGCGATCGATATTCACGCCGGAGGGCGCGCGAAAGCCCTTCAATCACCCTTCGGCGAACCGCCGAATTTCTCCGCGAAAGGCGCCGCCATTCTATGCGATAGTCTTGCCAGATGACCCCCTGCGAAAACCATTGTTGCCCTCTTCGTCGCCGCGACCCGCTGGCGCGCGCCGACCTGTCGTTCAACCAGGATGTGCGCCGCATCCTGTCGCACAAGTGCCTTTATCGCCATACCCGATGACAAAAAGCGGAAGGCGGATCTGCGGCTGACACGCCGGACGGGGCGACGCGCGACCTAGGCGGATATGCGGCGATCGCGCCGGGCGATGCGCACGCCTCGAGGCGATCGCGCGGATCGAGGCGGAAGACGATGACGATGTGATGCCGCCGCCGTCTTTTAACAAAAAGGTGACCCCGGAGGAACTGGCGGTGCTCAAGCAATGGATCAACGAGGGCGCGAAGTGGGAGGATCACTGGGCGTTCGTCCCGCCGCAGCGCCCGGCAGAGCCTGATGCCGGGGACGGCTGGGCGAAGACGCCGGTCGACCGATTCATCGCGGCCAAGCAGCGCGACGCCGGCCTGGCCCCCTCGCCGCCCGCCGATCCCCACACGCTGATCCGCCGCGTGTATCTCGACCTGATCGGGCTGCCGCCGACGCCTGCGCAAGCCGATGCCTTCGCCGCCGACCCGAGCGACGCCGCCTATGCCGCGACGGTCGACCGACTCCTGCAAAGCGAGCGCTACGGCGAGCGCTGGGCGCGGCGCTGGCTCGACCTCGCCCGCTACGCGGACACCAACGGCTACGAGAAGGACCGCGACCGCAGCATCTGGCCGTATCGCGATTGGGTGATCCGCGCGCTCAACGACGACATGCCGTTCGACCAATTCACGGTCGAGCAGATCGCCGGGGACCTGCTGCCGGACGCGACGCTCGACCAGCTCACCGCCACCGGCTTTCACCGCAATACGATGCTCAACGAGGAGGGCGGCATCGACCCGCTGGAATTCCGCTACCACGCGATGGTGGACCGCGTGGCGACGACGGGCACCACATGGCTCGGCTTGACGATCGGATGCGCCCAGTGCCATACGCACAAATACGACCCGATCACCCACGAGGAATACTTCCAGATGTTCGCGTTCCTCAACAACGCCGACGAACCCGACCAAGACCTCGTCGATCCGGAGAAGGACGCCGCCTATCAGCTGCGGCTGCTGAAAGCCGAGGCGCTCGCCAAATCGCTGCCCGACCTGTGGCCGGCGCCAGGATCCGGCGGCTGGGAAAGCGTGCCGCTCACCGCCGCCAATTCGAATGCGCCGGGCGATGCCGCCGATTTGCTGCCCGACGGATCGGCGCTGTTCGCCGGTCCGGCACCGGAGAAGGCGGCGTATGTGATCGAGGCGGATTTGCCCCGCGCGACCGACACGCTGCGGCTCTCCGCACTCGCCCACGACAAGCTGCCCAGCCGCGGGCCGGGGCGGACGAAGCACGGCAACTTCGTGCTCACCGAGGTGGCGGTCGAGGCGGGCGGCAAGCCGGTGCCGATTGCGTCGGCGGCGGCGGAGGTCGCGCAGCCGAACTTCCCGGCGGCGAATGCGGCGGACGGCGATGCCGCGACCGGCTGGGCGGTGCACGACCCGGCTAAACCGCTCAATGCCGACCGCGCGATCGACCTGCGCCTTGCCGAAAAAATCGGCGGGAAGGTGCGGCTCACCCTGCGTATGGGCTACGGCAACCAACACCTCATCGGGCGACCCGCGCTCGCCATCCCGGCAGCCGCGCCGAAGGGATCCGCCGCCGACCCGGAGAAGGCGCGCCGCGATTCGATGAACGCCCGGCTCGCCGCCTGGCTGGCGGAATCGCGGGCCGCGCTGCCCGGCTGGCGATTCCTCCGCCCGGCGAAGGCGACCTCGAACCTGCCGCTCCTCACCGTCCAGCCGGACGATTCGGTCTTCGCCTCCGGCGACACGACCAAGCAGGACACCTACGAGCTGACGTTCGCCGATCTGCCCGGTGAGATCGGCGCGTTGCGGCTCGAGGCAATGCCCGACAAGCGGCTGCCCGCCCACGGTCCGGGCATGACATTCTACGAGGGGCGCAAAGGCGATTTCTTCCTCGGCGAATTCGAGGTCATCGCCGACGGCAAGCCGGTCAAGATCGCCTCCGCCGCCCACACCTACGCGAACAATCAATTCGGCAACAACCCGGCGACCGCCGAACTCGCCGCCGACGGCGACTTCCAGACCGGATGGTCCACCGCCGGGCACCAGGGCGAACGCGACGCCGCCGCCTTCCGGTTCGCCGAGCCGCTCCGCGGGGTGAAAGAACTCACCGTCCGCATGACGTTCGGGCGGCACTTCGCCAGCTCGCTCGGGCGATTCCGGCTCAGCGCCTCGCCGCGCACCGATGCGGGTGTTTCCACGATGGATGCCGAGGCGGAGGCGCTGCTGGCGAAACCGGGCGGCAGCCTGTCGGAGGCGGAGCGCGCAAAGCTGACCGAGGTGTTTTTGCTCGAACAGCCGGAGATGGCGGCTCACGCCGCGCGGCTGCGCGAGCTACGCAAGCCGCCGAGCTACCCGCACACGCTGGTCATGCGCGAGCGCCCGCCCGAGAACCCGCGCCCGACCTTCATCCACAACCGCGGCGAATTCACCCAGCCGACCGACCCGGTGGACGCCGGCGTGCCGGAGGTGCTCCACGATTTGCCCGCCGACGCCAAGCGCGACCGGCTCGCCTTCGCCCGCTGGCTGGTCGCCCGCGACAACCCGCTGACCGCGCGCGTCGCCGCCAACCGCGCCTGGGCTGCCTTCTTCGGCAAAGGCATCGTCCGCACCGTGGACGACTTCGGGTTCCAGGGCGAGCTGCCCACCCATCCGGAGCTGCTCGACTGGCTCGCCGTCGATTTCATGGAAAGCGGGTGGTCGCTCAAGCACCTGCACCGGCTCATCGTGACCAGCGCGGTCTACCGGCAGTCGGCGGAGGTCGATCCGGAAAGCCTCGCCAAAGACGCCGACAACCGGTGGCTCGCCCGCGCGCCCCGCAACCGGCTCGAAGCCGAAATCATCCGCGACGCCGCGCTCCACGCATCCGGCTTGCTCAGCGAAAAAATGTTCGGCCCGCCGGTCCGCCCGCCCCAGCCCGAGGGCGTGACCGAAGTCGCCTACGGCAGCCCGAAATGGAACCCCAGCCAGGGCGAGGACCGCTACCGCCGCAGCATCTACACCTACCTCAAACGCACCGCGCCCTTCGCCATGTTCACCACCTTCGACGCGCCCAGCGGCGAAGCCTGCATCGCCCGCCGCGACCGCTCGAACAGCCCGCTCCAGGCGCTCACCTTGCTCAACGACGGCATGTTCCTCGAAGCCGCCCAAGCGCTCGGCTCCACCATCGCCGCACAAAAGGGAACCGCCGATGAAAAGGCGGCCGACGCCTTCCGCCGCATCCTCATCCGCCAGCCCACCGACACCGAACTCGAAAAATTGGTCGCCTTCTACCAAGCCCAGAAGCAGCGCTTTGCCTCCGGCGATGCCAACGCCCAAGCGGTCGCCGGCGAGGGGCAGGGAAACCCAATCGAGCGCGCCGCCTGGACCGCTGCCGCCCGGGCGTTGATGAATTTGGACGAGGCGGTCACGCGGGGATGAATGGGAAAATTGATCCGATCGTGTAGCCTGCTCGCCTCAACCCATCGGCGGAGGGACGCGACGCCCAGATATCGGCATCACCTAAAGCACGAGTACACAGCCGCTCTGCCATTTGGATCCAGCCAGTGGCACGACAGGTCCAGCTTCTAGACTATCATTTTATAGACCGATTATTTTTCTTGACTTAATCTAATAAATTGTTAATTCAAAAAAATGACCGATCCTGCCGATTTACTTCGAGAGCATGGACTCTCGGTGACCGCCCAGCGGCTCGCGATCTTGCGAGCGGTGGCAGGGCGCCCTCACGCGACCGCTGATGCGATCGCGGACGATGTGCGGGCGGATATCGGAGCGATCTCGCGGCAGGCGGTTTATGATTCGCTGCACCTGCTGACCGAGAAGGGATTGATCCGGCGCATCCAGCCTAGCGGGATCGCCCGCGCTATTTGAAAACCGGGTGGGCGACAACCACCACCACCTGATCTGCCGCCGCTGCGGAAAGACCGTCGATGTCGATTGCGCGGTCGGCGAGAAGCCGTGCCTGACCGCCGCCGACCACTCGGGATTCCGGATCGATGAGGCGGAGGTGATCTACTGGGGCACGTGCCCCGACTGCCTGCCGGAAAAGCAGCCCGCATGAGATCGCCCCGGCGGCCTGAGGAGAAGATTGTTTCCAGCCCCACAACACAAACCCACGACCTGAAAACGAATGAACCCTAGTCCCCCCACCCCGAAAGGGCTGCTCGCAGGCGTTTCGCTGCTTGCCATCGCCACCAGCTTCTGTCTAGGAACCGGCGGTGCCAAGGCACAGGATCAACCCACAGAAAAAACCATGAATAACACGAGTAAATGCCCGGTGATGGGCGCCCAAGCAGGACCCGGCAGACACACGGCAGCCGGAGCCATGACCAATGCCGACTGGTGGCCGAACCAGCTCAACCTCAAAATCCTCCACCAAAATTCGCCGAAAGGCAATCCGCTGGGCGGAGAGTTCGACTACGCCGAAGAATTTAAGAAGCTCGACCTCGGCGCATTGAAAAAAGATGTCGAGGAGCTGATGACTACCTCCCAGGATTGGTGGCCGGCCGACTGGGGGCACTACGGGCCGTTCTTTATCCGGATGGCGTGGCACAGCGCGGGCACCTATCGCGTTTCTGACGGGCGCGGCGGAGCCTCCGACGGCACGCAGCGGTTCGCCCCGCTCAACAGTTGGCCGGACAACGCCAGCCTCGACAAGGCGCGCCGCCTGCTCTGGCCGATCAAGAAAAAGTATGGCCAGAAGATCTCGTGGGCGGACCTGATGGTCCTCGCCGGAAACGTCGCGATCGAGTCGATGGGACTCAAGACCTTCGGGTTCGCCGGTGGGCGCGAGGATGTGTGGGAGCCGCAGGAGGACATCTACTGGGGACCGGAGAGCGA
The DNA here is from genome assembly GCA_041395145.1 of Verrucomicrobiales bacterium. GTDB lineage: Bacteria > Verrucomicrobiota > Verrucomicrobiia > Verrucomicrobiales > DEV007 > JAWLBD01. The sequence goes on from JAWLBD010000051.1 coordinate 28,802, forward strand.
GTGGCTAGGCGACATGCGCTACAAGGGTGAGCGCGAACTCGATAACCCGCTGGCCGCGGTGCAGATGGGTCTCATCTACGTGAACCCGGAGGGTCCGAACGGCAACCCCGACCCGGTCGCCGCCGCCAAAGATATCCGCGAAACCTTCGCCCGCATGGCGATGAATGACGAGGAGACCGTCGCGCTGATCGCCGGCGGCCACACCTTCGGCAAGGCGCACGGCGCGGCGAACCCCGCCGAACACGTCGGTCCCGACCCGGAAGGTGCCCCGCTCGAAGAGCAGGGGCTCGGCTGGAAGAATTCGTTCGGCAAAGGGCACTCGGAAGACACGATCACCAGCGGCTTGGAAGGCGCGTGGACCTCGACGCCGACCCGCTGGTCGCACCAATATTTCGCCAACCTGTTCGGCTTTGAATGGGAGCTGAAGAAAAGCCCGGCGGGCGCCCACCAGTGGCACCCGAAAGACGGCGCCGCCAAAGATCTGGTCCCAGACGCCCATGTGCAAGGCAAGCGCACCCCGCCGATGATGTTCACCACGGACCTCGCGCTGCGCTTCGACCCGGAATACGAAAAGGTCTCGCGCCGATTCCTCGAAAATCCTCGGGCGTTTGACGAAGCCTTCGCCAAAGCGTGGTATAAACTGACCCACCGCGACATGGGTCCGATGCCCTGCCTTCTGGGTCCCGAAGTGCCTGAAGCGCAGATCTGGCAAGATCCGGTCCCGCCGGTCGATCACGAATTGATCGGGGAAGCCGACATCGCCGAGCTGAAGAAAAAGCTGCTCGATTCCGGGCTGAGCACCGCGCAGTTGGTCAAAACCGCCTGGGCGTCGGCCTCCACGTTCCGCGGATCTGACAAGCGCGGCGGAGCCAACGGGGCGCGCATCCGCCTCGCCCCCCAAAAAGACTGGGCGGTCAACGAGCCGGAGCAGCTCGCCAAAGCGCTGGCCGCCATCGAGGCGATCCAGCAAGAGTTCAACGGCGCGCAGAGCGGCGGCAAAAAGGTATCGGTCGCCGACCTGATCGTCCTCGGCGGATGCGCCGCCGTGGAGGCAGCGGCCAAGAAAGCCGGCCACGACGTGACGGTGCCGTTCTCGCCCGGCCGGACCGACGCGACCCAAGAAATGACCGAAGTCGATTCCGTCGCCTACCTTGAACCCAAGCAAGATGGCTTCCGCAACTACCTCGGCCACGAGCTGGACCGCCCGGCTCCCGAAACGCTGGTGGACCGCGCGCAATTGCTCACGCTTTCCGCGCCGGAGATGACGGTGCTGGTCGGCGGGATGCGCGTCCTGCAAACCAACGTCGGCGACCCGAACCTCGGCGTCTTCACCGACCGCCCCGGCGCGCTGACCAACGACTTCTTCGTCAACCTGCTCGACATGGGCACGACCTGGAAGGTGTCGCCCGTCTGCGAGCACTTCTACGAAGGTCGCGACCGCGCGAGCGGCGAGGTCAAGTGGACCGCCACCTCGGTGGACCTGGTCTTCGGCTCCAACTCGCAGCTCCGCGCCCTGGCGGAAGCCTACGCGAGCGACGACGCGCAAGCGAAGTTCGTCACCGACTTCGTCGCGGCGTGGGCGAAGGTCATGGACCTCGACCGGTTCGATCTCGAAAACTAATTCGCCCCTAGAACGGGTTTTCCCCCACCAAAGAAACATCCCGGTTCGCTTCGGCGGGCCGGGATGTTTTCGATTGGGGGCAGCGCTTCCTATCCACCAAAGAAAGGTCACCTGCCCTCGTCGGGTGTGCGCCCGGTTGGCGGGGTCAGCCGATCATGGGATTGGTTGCGCGGCAGGGTTGGCTTGGGTTGGCGCTTTGGGCGGGCATTTTGATGTTTGCGTTCATTCGGCAGGATTCCCCGTTGGGGAGGTAGGTTCCGCGCGCTCGACACTCCCCGATCAACACGAGGCGCGCTTCGAGGAGCCATGGGCAGCGCTTACGGCAATGCTGGTTTGCGCGAGACCTCCCTCCCTGAGCCGCCCGCCCTGATCGAGGGTCTCCCCCAGAGGCGTCCGATAAGATCCCGCAGCTACGCTTTCGCGATCGGCTCTCACTGGCATGGTTGTGATGTGCCGGGTCTTGCACCCAGATGGGTTGCGCAGCCTGGCGGCGCACGCATACCGCGGCAGGAGCCGCAGCCTAGAGGGCTGACCCGTCACTCACACTTCGCCCTGACCGCTCCATCCGGACAAACGGCGGGATCGGGCAGCCGATGGTGTCGGCGATGGCGCGGAGCAGTTCGATTTCTTGGTCGGTGATCTGGGAGTCGGCCATGGCGGCGATGCTTGTGGCGCGGAGGATTTGCTTTTTGACCAACGGCGTGGCGCGGTCGAACCGGTCGAGGGCGGAGCCGATGCGGTTGAGGTCGATCTGCCCCTGGGGCGCTTTGACCTGCACGTCGAGTTCCCCGGCTCCGGCGGCGAAGGCGGCGCGCGCCGCCTGCGGGTCGCGCGCTTGCCCGAGCTGCGCCATGGCGACCAGCAGGACCGCCGCATCGTCCGCCAGATCAGCCATGTGGCGGAATTCGATCCGGGGCGGGTCGGCGCGGCGGAACGCGATATCGAGGTGGCGCTTGATGATCTTTTGCAGCGTGAACTCGAATAGATCGATCTGCTGGTCGCTCGCCACGAGGTGGGCCACGATGCGCCCGAACCGGTCGTATTCATCCGGCGGCAGGCGGCGCAGCGTCGGGATGGAAAGGTCGACGAGCGCGAGCTTCTGGGACGAATCGAGCTCGGTCATGCCGGTGTGAAACGCGAGCGCCTGCCGGTAGGTCTCCCCGTCGGTCTCCGCGCGCAGGTGCTCCAGCTCGGCACCGCGCAAGGCGTCGTCTTGGGCGAGCAACAAGCCGAAGAGCATGGCCTGCGCGCCGCCCGTGGTCTGCAGCGCGTCCCGCCAATCGCCCGGCAGGCTGTCCCGCAGTTGGGTGGCAAAGCGGACCTGCGCCTCGCTCAACGTGCCGACCGATTTGACCAGCGACTCCGCCTCCGCCGCCGCCGCGGCGGCCGCCGTGATCATGCCGCCCACGCCGATGCCGCCGCCCCCCATGCCGGGGATGCCGAAAGCCGGACGCTCGGCGCGCTTTTCTTCTGCCCGCGCTTCGTTGATCTTGCGGGCGACGGTCGGCGGATAGCGCCCGTCCCACGACGGATCGATGGCGCGGATGCGCTTTTCCAGCGGCGGGTGCGTGGCGAGCGCCTCCGAAAACGAACTCCCCAATCCGTTGGCAAAAAACATATGGCTCGCCTCCTCCGCCAATGCGCTGCCGATGCGCGAGCCGCGCGAAAACCCACCGATCTTTTTTAAGGCGCCGCCGATGCCATCCGGGTTGCGCGTGAACTGCACCGCCGAGGCGTCGGCGAGATACTCGCGCTCGCGAGAGATCGCCGCTTTGATCAGCTTGCCGAAAAACACGCCGACATAGCCGATGACGATCAGGGCGACGCCAACGAGCACGAAGGCGAGGTTGCCGCCCTTGCTGTTGCGCCCCGCGCCGCTTTCGATCGCCATCCGCGTGATGATCCGCCCGCAGATGGCGATGACCAAGATGCCGAAGATCAGCCCGATGAGCCGCAGGTTCAGCCGCATGTCGCCATTCAAGATGTGGCTGAACTCGTGGGCGATCACGCCCTGCAATTCGTCCCGCGTGAGCAGCGTCATGCAGCCGCGCGTCACGCCGATCACCGCGTCGCTCGGCGTCCGGCCGGCGGCGAATGCATTGATCGAATTCTCGTCCTCCATCACATAGACCTGCGGCACGGGCACGCCGGAGGCGATCGCCATTTCCTCCACCACGTTGAGCAGCCGCCGCTCGTCCGGATCGGTCGTCTGCCCATCGATCCGCCGCCCGCCGAGGTCGAGCGCGACGCGCGAGCCGCCCGCGGATAGCTGCATCGATTTGTAACCGCTGCCGAGCAAGATGACGAGCAGCGATCCCGCCGCCGCCCCGCCCAGCGCGACCGGATCCCACAGCGTAAACTTCGCCGGGACCGCCCGCCGCCCGTAGCCGGAGGACGACGATTTTTCCTTCATGAAAAATTTCGCCGCGAGCACGACGAGGTAGATCGACGCGATGATGCCGATCACCGCGAAGATGAAATAGACGGCGAGCAGCTTGGTCCGGCGGCGCGCGTCGTCTTGGCGTTCGAAGAAATCCATGGGGGCACGATATAGGTCGCGATGCCGGATCCGGAAATGAGAATTCCGCGCCGATTTTATAATTGGCGGGCGGCTAGACGAGCGGCAGCGGCTTGCCGTCGCAAATCTGGAGCGGGCGACCGATGGCGTCGTAGATGACGTGGCGCGGGTCGATCCCCATCGCGCGGAAGATCGTGGCGTGCAGGTCGGCGGGACCGCACGCCTTCTCCGCCGGCTCCGCGCCGACCGCATCTGACGCGCCATAGACTTGCCCGCCGCGGATGCCGCCGCCGGCGAAGGCGACCGAGTAGCAATTCGGGTAATGGTCGCGCCCGGCGCCGCCGTTGATCTTTGGCGTGCGCCCGAATTCGGTGAGCCAGACGACCAGCGTCTCGTCGAGCGTGCCGCGCTGGTGCAGGTCCTCCAGCAGGGCGGCGGACGCCTGGTCGAGCGGCGGCAGCATGTCGTTCTTCAGGCGGTTGAAGTTGTCGTCGTGCGTGTCGAAATGCGCGCCGACCGAGCCATTCAGATCGCCCGCCGAACAATACACCGTCACCATCGGGACGCCCGCCTCGGTCAGCCGCCGCGCCAGCAGCGTGCTCTGCCCGCAGATGTGGTCGCCGTAGCTGGCGCGCAGCCGCGCCGGTTCTTTCTCCAAGTCAAAGGCGTCGCGGACATCGGGCTGGAGCAACATGTCGAGCGCCTGCTCGCGCGAGCTCGCCGCCGCGGCGGTTTCCTCCAGCGCGCCGACCGCGCCGCGGGATTCGATCGCATCGCGCAGCGAGCGGCGCTGCGCCATCCGGTCGAGGTCCACGCCGGGCGGAAGCGAAAGATCGATGGTGCCCGAGCTGGGCGACTTGCCGTAGTATTCGCGGCCGGTCGGCGGGCGCATGAGGACCGGATCGTAGCCCAGCCCGAGGAACCCGCCGTCCTGGCCGTTGGCGCGGCCGCCGTCCTCCATGTGGTAGGGCAGGCACACCGCGCGGGGCAAGACACCGGGCTTGCCGCGCGGATCGCCCGATCCCTCCAGCGCCGCCGCCGCCAGCGACCCGAGGCAAGGCCAGTCCTGGCGCGTCGCCGGCCAGTTGGCGTTGAGCCGCGGCGGCGGATGCCCGGTCAAGTTCCAATACGCGGCGGACCGGTGCGACGGCGCGGCATGGCACACGCTGCGCACGATGGCGAGCCGGTGCGCCTGCTTGGCGAGCCGCGGCAGATGCTCGGAAACCTGGATGCCGTCGGCGGTCGTCGGGATCGGCTGGAAGGTGCCGCGCACTTCGGCGGACGCCTCCGGCTTCATATCCCAGGTGTCCAGATGGCTGATCCCGCCCCACGCGAAGAGCACGATGCACCGCTTCGCCTGCCCAAAGCCGCGCCCGCCTTCCGCCATCGCTGCGGACGCCGCCGATCCCCGCAGCGCAAGGATCTGGGGCAGCGCCATCCCCAACGCCCCCAGCTTGAGAAAATCGCGGCGCACGATGCGATGCCCAAGCCGGGGCGATGAAGATTCGCGGCAGATGTCTCCCGGTTTCTGCATGGGTTAAATACCGGGCAAAATGGCGGAGCTTTCAACACACCTGAGACGCGAGCGGCTTCGCCGTTCGATGCGGGATGATCGGCAGGATGCCGATGCTACTTGCCCTCCCCTACGCGATCGGGTCCGGGCACGTCGCGCGCCGCTGGCACTTCGCGCAGGGGTCGCCCAGATAAAGCGAATCGACCCACGCGATGAGCGGCGCGAGGTGCGCGGGATCGTCGGTCAGGAAGCCGGCCTCGAAATTGCGCCGGTGCGGCGACTTGGCGCCGAGCCCCGCGCCGGTCAGGTTCGCCGACCCGATGAACGCCTTGGAGCCATCGACGATGACCGCCTTGGTGTGGAGGCGCGGGCAGAGGATGCGCTCGAAGAGTTCGGACTCGATGAGCGCGGCGTATTTGTCGAAATCCTCGCGGAAGCGCGGTCCGGGTTCCTTCGCGTGGAAGAGCCGCACGGCGATGCCGCTGCCGACCAGATCGGCGAGGATCTCGAGGAACGGCACAAACTTCCGCCCCTTCTTCACATGCAGGTCCTTCAGGTCGGCGGTCACGATCCAGACGAACTGCCGCGCCCCCGGGATCATCTCGGCGATGACCCGCTGGTAGATGGCTTCGTTGAGGATGAGTTCGGTCATGGCGCGCCGGCTTTGCGCGAACCATAGCGAAGATAGATCCAAATGCGATGGCGGACCGCTTTGGCAGTTTGGATTCGATTCGCCAAAGCGAAGCCATAGACGCGGCAGCCTGCAGAATCGGCACCCTCGCCGTCTTCGATCCGCGCCATCGCCATCACGTTCGGTTCAAAACGTTCCAGGTCCCCCGAATCGGCGCGGGTTGTTGTGCGGGGGTGGCGTCCGCCAGCGATGCCCGCCCCTCTGGATCGCAGCCCCATTTCTCCGACCGCAATTGAAAACACATCCATCCACCTGGCAGGGATTTTCCTACCCCCATTTTCCTGCCAAAACGCCTCAGCAGCCGCCGCGCTTCCCCGGATTGCAAATCCGTGCTACGGTCAAATTGTCTTGCAGATAGACGCACCCAAAACCCCGCCGAAGCCTTCGTCCCAATGAACCCGAAACTCGCCGCCCTTTCCGCGATCGCTGTCACCGCCACCGCATCGGCTGGCTTTCTCGTTTGGCAAACAACGCGTTGCGTGCCGAAAATGCCGCGCTTCGTGCGGCGGAGGGCGACCCTTCGGCGGACCCGGCATCGGTCTCGCTGCTTGGCGGCGGCGGCGGGGGGCAAGCGCCGACTCGGAGAGAAAAATCCGATGGCTCAGGCGCGCCGCCTTCGGAGACGGGCGCGGCTTCGGCTCCCGCCGCTCGGTCCTTGCCCGATCTGCTCGCCCAGCGCGACCCGCTCGCCCGCCTCCGCTCGCTGCTCGCCTTCGCCGAGGACATCCCGCCGGACCAGATCCCCGGCGCGCTCGAACAGATCCGCGAGAGCACGCCGGAGTGGGACCCGGAGGCGAAGCTCGCCGCCCACCTCTTGCTCAGCCGCTGGGGCGCGGCGGACCCGGACGCGGCGCTCGCCTATCTGGAGAAAGTCGATTTCCGCAAGGCGGGCGGCGACGCCTCGGCGATCATCAGCGCCATCGCCTCGAGCGATCCCGGGCGCGCGGTCGAGTGGCTGGATGATCCCGACAACAAATACCCGCACCTCCCGTGGATGGGGCACATCCTCGCCGGATCGATCGCCAAAGAATGGGTGCGCGAGGACGCCGACGCCGCCATCGCTTGGGCGAAATCGGTGGGCGACAACCAGAAGACCGGCGCCCTGACCGGGGCGCTCGCCACGCTCGCCGCCACCGATCCAAAAGCCGCCTCCGGGATCGCTACCGAGCTGGAGCCGGGCAAGGCGCGCTCGGATGTGATCGGGCAAATCGCCAAAGGCTGGGCGGACCGCTCGCCGAAGGAAGCCATCGCCTGGGCATGGACGCTGGAGGGCGACGACCGCACCAGCGCGGCGGGCGAGGCGCTCGGCGCGTGGGCGCAATCCAACCCAAGCGACGCGGCCGCCTTCGTCGCCGGGCTGCCCGAGGACCAGCAGGAGAGCCGCTACGTCAAACAGGTCGCCGGCGCGTGGGCGCGCCAATCCCCGCCCGCCGCCGCCGCCTGGGTCGCCGCCCAACCCGACGGCGAAGGCAAGACCGCCGCGATGGGCGATGTGATGTGGAACTGGACGGTCGCCAACCCGCAGGCCGCCTCCGAATGGCTCATCGACCAGCCCGCCGGGCCGGCGCGCGACGAAGGCATCTCGTCCCTCGCCAAAGCCACCTTCGGCTCCGATCCCGCCGCCGCCGTCACCTGGGCGAACGACATGGCCGACGAGGGCAAACGCAAGATGTCCGTCGCCATCGGGCTAAAAGCCTGGGCGGACCGCGATGCCGCCGCCGCCGCCCAGTGGGCGGACCAAAACGGCTACGAATTGCCGGCGGGCGAGGAGGCAAAGTAAGCGCGACGCTTTGGTCGCCCTCCGCCGCAGCCGAAACCATTTCCCACACACACCTATGAAATCGATCGGCTCACTCCTTGCGATCGCGCTCGCCCTCATCGCGGCCGCCCCCTGTTCCGCCGTCGGCAATCGGGTGATCGGCGACATGGCACAGCTCGAGAAGATCGGATTCGATTTTGAAAACGTCACCCAATCCGACGAAGGCGTCATTTCGTTCCGCCTCGTCGCCCCGACCGAGTTCCGGTTCGAAAGCGGCGGCTTCGAACTTACCAAACCCTTTTCGGGGCTGTCCTATATGAAGACGTTGAAGCCGGTCGAGCGCGACACCCATCTCATCGGAACCCCCTCGTCGCACTTCGACCTTGCGACCCGCCAGCGCAAAGACCGGCGGCACGAATCCAGAATCTCCCTCCTCACCGCAGACGCGTCGCAAGCCTATTTCGCGGTGACCTTCTCAGAAGGCGCGGGTTCACTACTGATGATCATCCACATCCCCATCTCCGATCTATTGAAAGGAATCCGGCAAACCGAGAATGAGAATACCGACGCCGAGCAACCCGCCCCCGCTCCTGGCTCGAACTAACGCCCCTCTACAACCGCGAAATCGCGTCGGCATATCCTGCCATGCCGCTTCTCATAGGAGCCAGCAGCCATGATCATCCGCGAAGGAAGATCGCCCACCAAAATCTTGAGCCGACCGACGATCGCGGTGACTTGGTTCTTTGCCTCCATCGCCCCGGAGTGGGCAATGGCGCTCTATTCTTCGCCCTACTTTCGCTGAGCTTCGATTGCCCGTTCGGCGGATCGCACGACCGGCAACAGCGCGGCTTGGAATCGACCGAGGAAAAGGACCCCTCGAACCAGACACGCTGGTCTTGGGCAGACCACATGAACGCTTCCCCGCAGCGCTCGCAGCGAAATCGGGCATCGAGATACCAGTGGCGCGGGCATACGCTGTAATTCTGGTTCGCCGGAGTCTCGCGGATCGCCGTCCCATAGTCGAGCGAGAGCGCCTGGTGAAAAACGCACCGGCATCTGTTTGTACTCGATTCGCCAAAGGCATCCATGCGGCGATCCTACGCGCCCCGGCGGTCGAAAACAATCGCCCCCCACCTGCGAAATCGCCGAATTCCGATTGGCGGCGGCGGCGGTCCGGCGCATGGTGCGGGCGATGCGGATTTGCGCTTTAAAGCCACCCCTTTGGATCGCCGCTGTTCTCGCGGGCAGCGGCGTCGCCGCGTGGGCGCAAGACGCTGCGGAGCGAACCAAGCCGGTCGCCGAATTCCCGCCGCCGGCAGCGGATGCCACGCCGGATGAACTGAATACCGGCATCCCAACGCCGCGCGCGGTGCCTCTCGACCCACCCGCCGAATCGCCGCCCGCCGAGAATGGGCGCCGCCGGCTGCTGGAGTGGGAGCCGCTCGAGCCGCGCGCCGCGGCGGCGGGCGATCCGCTTTTCCGCAGCGTCCCGCCCGCCGAGAGCGGGGTGGACTTCACCGCCCGCTGGGACCCGCCGGAGGACCTCGACCACCTGATCCGCGAGCCGTGCGCGGCGGGCGGCGTGGCGATCGGGGACGCGGATGGCGACGGTCTGCCGGAGATCGTCTTGACCCGCCCGTTCGGCGGCGCGCGGATCTTTCAGAACCTGGGCGGGCTGAAATTCCGCGACGCGACCAAGGCGGCCGGACTCGGCGTGGAACAAGACCGTTGGTCCACCGGCGCCACCTTTGCCGATCTGGACAATGACGGCGATCTCGACCTCTACCTGTGCGGCCACGGGACGCCGAACCGGCTTTACCTCAACGTGACCGAAAAGCCCGGCGCGCTCCGCTTTGAAGAAGAGGCGCAACTGGCGGGCGTGGCGTTCGACGGAGCCAGCCTGATGATGGCGTTCGCCGACATGGATGCGGACGGCGACCTCGACGGCTACCTTGTTACGGCGCGGCTGTCGCCGAGGAGCGAGCTGGTGCCGACGCCGCGCCCCTACCCCGGCGGCTGGGGCGTGCCGCCAGAGTTCGAGGAACGCTTCACCGCGATCTTCCGCCTCGGTCTCGGCGCGGGCACGGTGAAGGCGGGCCAATACGACCATCTTTTCCGCAACAAGGGGCTCGTGACGATCCCGAAGGCGCTCCCAGTTTCGCTCGAACGCGAGCCGGCCCGCGCCGCCGAGGGCGAAAGCGAATCCGCGCCCCGTTCGCCAGAGCCGCCGCCCTCCCCAAACGCACCGTCATCGGAAAGCTCGGACGAAACCGCGCCGGACGACGAAGCCGGACGCCCGCGCCCGCCGGAAAAAAACGACCTGCTCCAAGAAGCGCTCCAGCGCGTGGAGCGCCGCCAGGCAGAGGAACTCGAGCGCCGCCGCCGGCTCGCCGAAGAATCCCGCCAACTCGCCGAAAAACTTACTCGCCGAAGAAAAGGCGAAAAAAGACGCGGCGGCAGACGCCCTGCGTGCCGAGCCAGTGCCGGAGCCGCCTGCGGTGCCGGCTCTGCCGGAACCCAAGCCAGCAGAGCCGCCGACGCTCGACCGGGAAACCATCGATGCGATCATCAACCGCAGCCAGGCGAAGACGCGCGAAGAAATCCTGCGCGAGGCGCTCGCCCGGCTCAATGCGGCAGACAAAAGCAGCGCGCGCGAGCCAGCGCCCGAGACGCCTGCCGAGCGCCCGGACCCGATGCCGCAGCCGCCGCCCGATTTGCCCGCGCCCGCGCCGGAGCCTGCGCCGGAACCCGCCGATCCCGGCTCGCCCCAACCGATCCGCGTGCCCGCGCCGGAACCCGAGCCCGTGCCGGTGGATGTTTTCGAGGAAAGCGTGCCCGAACGCCTCGAACGCGAATTGCCCGACCTCACCACGCAGATCATGTTCGAGGACATCTCGCGCGCCTCCGGCATGATGGGGCGCGACATCGGCTCAGGCGCGCTGTGGTGGGACCGCGACGGCGACCGGTTCCCCGACCTCTACCTGTCGAACCACCTCTACGGGTCCGACCACCTATTGACCAACGACGCGGTGCAGGCCAGCGGCCGGCAGCGGTTCATGAATGACTCGCGCCGCGCGCTGCCGCATGTGCCGTGGCACTCTGCCGGCGCCGACTTCTCCGACGTGGACGGCGACGGGCGGTTCGACCTCTTCGCGCCGGACCTCGCCGCCGGTTCGCCGGAGGTGCAGCGGACGCGCAACGCCGACGCGCGCGAGGATTGGTTTATCGAATACGGGGACCCTCGCCAATACGCGCGCCACACGCTCTACCTCAACCGCGGCATCCGGTTCCTGGAGGCGGCGACGCTCGCCGGGCTGGGCGATCTCGACGCGGTGCGCTGCGCCCGCTTTGCCGACCTCGATCTCGACGGCCGCGAGGATCTCTTTTGCGCGGCGGGCATGACCCGCGATTGGTTCGACGCCGACCTGCTCGATGCGCACCGCCAGGCGGGCGGCGACTGGCCGCAGTCCCGCGACCTGTGGCTGGCCAGCCCGCCGGTCAAAGCCCCGAACCTGGCGCTGCAAAACACCGGCGACCTGAAGTTCGAGGACCGGAGCGCGGCATGGGGCGTCGCCGCCGACCCGCAGGTCAGCACCGCCGCCGCCTTCGGCGACCTCGACGGCGACGGCGACCTCGACATCGTGGTCAACAATTTCGACGCGCCCGCCGCGATCTACGAGAATCGTAGTAGCGCGGCGAAAGGCGCGCTCAAGCTCCGGCTCCGCGGCTCGTATTCGAACCGCTACGGGTTGGGCGCGCGGATCACGGTGGAAGGCGGCGGAGCCAAGCAGGTCCGGTTCCTGTCCGCCGCCCGCGGCTTTCTCTCCTGCGACGAACCGTGCGCCGTTTTCGGGCTGGGCGAGGCGGACGCGGCGGAGCGGCTGACCATCGAATGGCCGAGCGGCCAGATCCAAGTTTTCACTGCGGTTCGCGGCGGCCGCGCCTACACCGCGCACGAGCCGCTGCTCCCGACCGTCGGCTTGCCCTTTGCCCGCGCCTTGCCCGCGCCGATGTTCCAGCGCTCCGACGCGCTGCGCGGCATCATCCCGAGCGAGGACCCGTATCCGGATTTTGCGGCCAACCCGCTGCTGCCGTGGCAGCTCTCGCGCCTCGGTCCCGGCGTCGCCTTTGCCGATGCGGATAAGATTTGGGACGACGACGCTTACCTCTGGCATGCGCCCGGCGGGCGAAGCGGGCATGGTTTACAAGAACCAGCGGGCAGAACCGGCTGATCGTGGACCGGCTCGCGCCCTTCGACGCCGACCGCGCGTTCGAGGATCTCCAGCCGCTGTTCTTCGACGCCGACGCCGACGGCGACAACGATTTGCTCATCACCGGCGGCAGCGGCTCGTGGGCTTCCTGACGCCGCCGCTCCGCGACCGGCTTTTCTCAATACCGGCGGCGACTGGATCCCGCCGACGCCGGCTGCGCTCCCCGCCTGGCGAGGTACTTCGCGCACTTCGCCGCTGCCGACTTCGACCGCGTCGGCGACCTCGACCTCGCCATCGGCTCCCGTTTTACGCCCGCCCACTACCCGCTCCGGCGGAGCGCGGCCGCTCGCCAACGATGCACCCGGCAAGTTCGCCGACGAAACGAAGGCGCGCTGCCCGGCGCTGGCAGACGCTTCTAGCTGCGTCGCCTCCGCCATGGCTGGACGTTGATCAAAACGGCTTACCGACCTCGTGCTGGGCACCGAATGGGGACCGGTCCGGCTCTACCTAAACCGGGCGCGGCAAGCTTACCGAAGCGACCGAGGAATGGAAGCTCGCCGGTCTGCCCGGTTTTGGTTTGGTCATACCGCTGACTTCGATGGCGACGGCGACCTCGACCTCGCCGCCTCCAACATGGGGCGCAACACAATCTACCAGCCGCGCGGCGGGTCGGTCCAGATCGCCTACGCCAACCTGCTCGGTACCGGCTGGCGCATCCTCGAATCGATCGCTGACCACGGCGGCGCGGCGATCCCGCTCCGCCGCTTCGGCATCTTGCTTGGGCGATGCGATCCCGCCGCTGGCCGACCGCTTTCCGCGCTACGCAGACTTCTCGAAGGCGACCACCGCCGAGCTGATCGACGGCGCGCCGGTCGGCGTCGTGCGGCAGGCGCGCTGCGTCGAGGCGGGCATCTTTTTCAACCGGCGCGGCAGCTTCGAATTCCGCCCGTTCCCCACCCTCGCCCAGATCGCGCCGAGCTTTGGCATCGCGGCGGCGGACTTCGATGCCGACGGCTATCCCGATGTTCATCTCGCGCAGAACTGGTTCGCGCCGCGCCCGGATTCCGGACCGTTCGGTTTTACGGGATGTACTAGCTTTGATCGGCAAAGGCGACGGCACCTTCGCGGTCCGCGAGCCGCAGGAACCGGCTTGCTCGTCCCCGGCGATTCCAAGGGCGCGGCGGTCACCGATATCAACGGCGACGGCTGGGTCGATCTCGTCGTTGCCGAAAATCATGGCGAGCCTCCTCGCCTTCGAAAAAACGCGGCGCGCCCGACCGCCGCGTGCCTGGCTGCGGCTCGAAGGCAAACAGGCAACCGCGCCGATCGGCGCGCGGGTTGTGGTCGAAGTACTTACCCGAAGCAGACCGCCGAGGTCCGTGCGGGCGGCAGCTATCTGTCGCAGAACTCCGCCGCGCTCACCTTTCAACAGGCGCAAAGCCGCGACCGCCCGCGCCACCGTCCAGTGCACGGACGGCAAGGTGACCAGACACGAGATCGAGCCGGGAAGACCTTTACGATATCCTCGCACGCGACGCCCCGCCCAAGGCGGTGCCGGTGTCGCGGCCGCGCTAGCCCAACCTCGCTGTATGGAACTCGTCGGACGCGCCAAGATCTTCGCGACCGCCGCCCACGCCGCCGTCGGGCAGCGCCGAAAGTATTCCGGCGCGCCCTACATCGTCCATCCGGTCGAGGTGATGGAGATTGTCCGGTCGGTGCCGCATACGCCGGAGATGCTGGCGGCGGCGCTGCTACACGATACGGTCGAGGACACCAAGGTGACCCTCGACCTCATCCGCAGCGAATTCGGCGATGCGGTCGCGGATCTCGTCGGCTGGCTCACCGACCCCAGCAAACCGCGGGACGGCAACCGCGCCGCGCGCAAAGCGGTCGACCGCGCCCACACCGCCGCCGCGCCCGCCGAGGCGCAAACGATCAAGCTCGCCGACCTCATCGCCAACACCGGATCGATCGTCGAAAACGATCCCGCCTTCGCCAAAATCTATCTCGCCGAACAACGCGCGCTCCTCGCCGTGATGGAGCGCGGCGACCGCTCCCTGCACCGCCACGCCTCCGAACTCGCGGGATGCCTGAGCGGCTAGGAATCCCCTACTCCGGCACCGGCGGTTCGCGGACGACCTCGATGACCTCGGCATCGACGAATACGAGATAGGTCGGCTCGGTGGCGTTGGATCCGGCAATGCTGCCGATAAACTGCGGCTGCCCGCTCAGCGTCGTAAAGGCGGTGCTCAGGGTCCGTCGATCGAGTTCGACCGATTCGAACCGCCATTCGGTATCGCCGACCGCCACCTTGCGCGCGAGGACCTTCGGCTCGCCGCGGGATACGCTTAGGGCGATATTGACGTCGATCGTCTCGCCATCGCTCCCGATGACCGGATCGACTTCCAGCGAGCAACCGACGCGGACCGAGCCCTGCGTCGGCGATGCCTTCCCGTCCTTCACCTCGATGCCCGAAGTGTAATCGAGATCCCAGCCGCTCTCGGCTTTCGCCCGCTGCCCGCTCCGCGTGACCAGCGCCGGGAAAGCGACTAGCTCAGCCTCGCCCTCTTCGACTAACTCCATGACGCCCTGCTTCAACGCGCGAGTTGTGTTTCGTACCTTAAAAAGGGCTAAAGCATCGGCGCAATCTATGGCATAGACCTCGGCGGCAAGCCGCAATTGCACGGAATTTCTCGTGCCGTATCCTTCAAATATCGCCTCGATAAATTCCATGTTCTCCGGAGTGTTTCGCACGATCAAATTGCTAGTGCTGGGAACGAATGTCGCGGTAGCTCCCTCAGGAAATGGGATGCCTTTTCCTACAAGGTAAGCTCGTGGATCAAGAAGCTCTTTCTGATCATCACCAAACGGATCACCTGACCCCTCTTTAGCATAAAACACATCTGGAGGAACCGGAAATTGGCGCATGATCATTCCATCGAAAGGAAGGAACGCCTTCAACGGACGACGCATCACGATCCCATCGGGTTGAAGCTCAACCGTGCGGTTCGCTTGTTTGGCGATTTCATCGAGCACGTCGCCCAGCAGCGCGTCGTCCAGATCAACGCTGATGCGGCGCTCAACCTCATCAGTCCCCTTCCGCTCCAAGCCGATCTTCACGC
>JAWLBD010000052.1:0-44147 GCA_041395145.1 Verrucomicrobiales bacterium
ATGGGTGGGGGCTGGGGAGGATGCGGGGAGTTTGTTTGTGTAGGGTGAGCGGTTTCCCGCAGGCAGTGTCTGCTGATATTCGTGGGCTTACCGCTCGCGGGCGGGGTTACCGACACTTAGATTTTTCACCGCGGCTGTTACCTCTGTCTCTAGGGTCGAGCGCTTATTCCGGTTTGGGAAACTAGCTCATAACGTCTGCGAGGGCCAGCCTCTACCTCTCCCCGCACCCGCCGCAGCCCCCTCTGCGGGGCGCGGGCTTGGGCGCGGTTTGTTTTCTCTATATAGTTTTGCTCGGGGTTGGGGTGGCGGGTTTTCCGTTGTCTATGCCGCGGCTTTGGCGGCGATCTCGGAGGCGACCTGGCGGTGGAGCTCCCAGAGGTAGCCGCACAGCTCGCGGGCGACGGCGACGACGGCCTTGTTGCGGTGCAGGCGGCGGGCGGCCAGCCGGCGGAACTTGCGGTTTAGCCGGTGCTGGGCGCGCCAGGCGATGGCGCGCACCTCGCGGCTCTGCCCCTCCTGGCGGGCGGAGAGCTGCGGGGAGACGCGCGGCGGGTGGCTGTAGTGGGAGGCGCACTCGATGAGCATCCAGCGGGCGTGGCCGTTGCCGGTCTTGGTGATCGATCCCTGGCGGCGGCGCGCGCCGCTGGAGTCCTCGCCGGGCACCAGCCCGAGGTAGCCCATGAGCTGGCGCGGGTGGGCGAAGCGGCCGAGGTCGCCCAGCTCGGAGACCGCGGTCATGGCGGCGACGGTCTGGAAGCCGCGGAAGGCGACCAGCGCCTCGACGTAGGGGCGGCGCTCCCATGTTTCCAATATATCTTTCATGTGCGCCTCGATGCGGGCGACGCGCTCGACGCCGGCGTCGACGGCCTGGATATATTGACTCCGTCGCCGCCCCGCGGCTCCCTCGCCCTTCGGGCAGCCTCCGGCTGTCCATGTCCGCTCCCGCCAGTCGCTCCCATTCCTCCAGGACGAGCTGGTGCGCGGGGTGGGGCAGGCGGGTGCGGCGCAGGTAGTTCATGTGCGCCTGGGTCCAGCGGGTCTTGCCGGGGTAGGCCACGCCGTTGCGCAGCAGGAACATGCCCAGCTGCTGCTTGGCGCGCGCCAGCGCCTGCATCGCGTCGGTGCGCGCCCGGCAGAGGTCGCGCACCGCCTCGTCGGCGGCCTCGGGCACGTGGATGCCCTCCAGCTCGCCCGCGCGGTGGAGGCGGGCGATCTTGCGCGCGTCGATCCGGTCGGTCTTCACCCGCTCGCCGGGCTTCTGCGGGATCTCGGAGGGCGCGGCGACCAGGCAGCGGTAGCCCAGCTGCTCCAGCCGCCGCGCGAGCGTGAAGCCGGTCGGCCCCGCCTCGTAGGCCACGGAGATCTCCTCCTTGGAGACGCCGAACTTCTTGCGCAGGCGCAGAAGCCCCCGCTCGGCGGAGAGGTTCGTGCCGCCCCACGACCCGCAGGACTGGGGCGGGGACCCGTCCGCCTTGGCGATGGCGACGGCGATGGAATCTTTGTGGACGTCGAGCCCGACGTAGAGTTTGGTATTCATGGCGTGTTCTGTTCGGGGTTGTGGTTGAGGGTCCGCGCGACCCCAACCCTTACGGATAGGTCCCGCCCACAAAAGGCGGGATAGCCCGCGAAATCATGCCCCGCAGAACGCGCCAACTTAAACTCATTCGCAATCGGCTGGCTCTTTGAGGCAGCCATATTGTCTCGACAAGAGAAATAAGCCCCCTCCCAATCCAAAAACTATGAAACTCAAGAAACTTGCCTTAGCTGCCACCCTGATTGTCATCGCCGTGTATTTAGCAACGTGGTTGGTGCATCGCCCCAAGAAGATCACGCAGGAGTTCGCCAGCCATTTCTCCCAGGAAAGATACGAGCACTGCGCGGAGATGCTGCAGGCGCCCAGTTCGATGGAAGTGTCCGCGGCGGGTGACCTCGTTCTGGTTGACCACGCCGGCAACTCGATGACCGTATTGAAGGATAAACTCCCCTTCAAGGTTGGTGGTGGACGGTCGGATGATTCCAGCGACTTTTCGATGACTGCACTCGGAGAAAGCTCAAACGGGAGATTACACACGCCGGCAGTGATCCTTTATTTGAGTGTCGAAGGCGGGAAGGTTCGAATCGACAGAGTGGATTCTTGAGGTGCTCACAAGATCGCCCCTTACTTCCGTCACGGATCAATGGCGAACAAGACGGTGGTGGACAACCGGCTACCCGCTCCGAGTCGAAATGACCCTCCTGACTACAACCCTTAACCCTGTTGCGGAGTGGCGCTCCCGGTAGCCGGTGCCACACCTCGACGTTCGCCAAAGAAAAAATGCGCAAGCTGATAGCTGCAATTGCCTGCCTCTTCACCGGAGGCAAGGACGGTGATGATCGCGGATTTCAGCAATCAGGTGACTCCGAACCCGATCCTGACGCTTGGGTGTCTGACCTTGTCTGGCTAGATGCATCGGACACTGAGAACCCGTTTGGCCAGGAGGTATTGGATTGCCGGAGGGTAGCACTCGGTTTCACCTCCACAACATCCGACCCGATAATCGCTGATTCATTCATTCGTCTCCGTTCGGACGATGGAAGGAGTGGTGTTGGGGCGCTGCCAGAGAACGCTTTTTCGGTCGATGCCGACCTAAGGTTCCCTTACAATGGAGACCGGGAGGACGGCGTGATTTTTTCGGCCAAAGAGATGGAGGATAAGTGGGACTTTTACGCCTACGATTCTCGTCTCTATATTCGCCGTAGCTGGACGGGAGTTCTCCTCCATGTAGCAGAGCTTCGCTACACAGGCTCTGAAGTGGTGGTTGAGAAAATCCGGGTCTTCGCTGTTTTGTGTGGAAAAACCTGCCCGACTCGGCAGCGGACTGGCAAAACAGGCGAATTCGGAGAAGCTCGGCGGCCAAATCTGCTCCAGCGGCGGAGAGATCGGATCAACAGGGCAGGCACAGGCGGGGCTGGCATTCCAATGCCAGGCTACCTCCCTTGCGCTGAGTGAGTAATGGAGGTCAAGGGTGAGCCGGAATAAGTGCCGAAGGCCGAGCGTTAGCGAGTTATGCCGGACTCATCCTTGAACGCAATGAATCGCTCAGCATCATCCTGCTGTTCGTTTGATCTCCACACGAAACAGCGAAGCGCCCAATAGAAAGACAAATGATCGGACTCCAATCCAAAAAAAAACCGGGAACGCAGTGAGGCTGACGGCCAAAATCAATTGCGGAAATCGACCGCTCGCAGCGCGCCAGATTCAGTCTGAATGCCGATAGATTTTAGGCGGTCGCCACCCGTATCGCGGATCGACAGAGGAAAGATAGCCGGGGATTTACCCCCGGAACCCAATCGTAGAATACGGGCTGTCCTCTAGCGGCGGCGCTGGCGTGGTAGCTCTCGGCAAGAGGTCCAGCGGTCGACCGGGAGCGGGATCGCCTTCCACCGCCGACACGCGACTGGGCGTATCTATCCGGCGAGAGAGACCGGGGGGACGCCCAAACCTGCCGATGCAACGCCGCTCCGCGACGCCGGAATATTCCATCGGCAGCGGCACTCCCACTACAGAATCGGCGCAAGGGTGTTTGGGGATCCGCCTATTCGTGTTCGGCGCGAGCGGCTTCTTCCGCTGCAGATAGGGCGCGTTCGCCCATTCTTTCGATCAGATCGAACTTTTCGCCCCCCATCTTCGACCCATGCTTTCGTGCCTTGGCGATCAGCTTTTTCACATGCTTGGGTGATGCCGGGTCGTAAGCGTAGACTTCGAGGAGTTCGCGGTAGGCATCGGGTTCTTCCGGATAGTATCGGAGAATCCGCTCGTAAAGTTCGGCGGCGGAATCTAGCTTTCCTTGTCGCACATAGAGGCGCGCGAGCCGGTAGTCGAGCGGGGGCTTCGCCGAATGGTCGCCGCTCCCATAGAGACCCTCGATCCAATGGTAAACTGGGCGGAGCAGAAAGCGCACGACCTCAGGCGCTATCAAAGCGATGCCGATGAGCAGTGCTCCGATCGCGAAGAGGATCGGAAACATCATCTCAACTTTGAAGCCAAGGTCCTCTGGGGTCGGCGCGTAATTGGTCTCCGCCTTTGCGATGAGCTGGCTCGCGATCCTGAGGAGTCCCGCCGCCGCGATCCATCGGAAGACGATCCCGAGGATTCTCCGCGTCCGGAGCGCTCTGAGATCATCATGGGGTTCCATCGGTCTTCAATTGGGGGCTTAGACAGTGCTCGCGGCTAGCCGCTCCTGCGCCTTTCGGTGCTCTCGCTCATGGAGGATTAGGTCGAGAATCGTCTTCAGGGCAATGAGCAGGAGCATGATCCCGATCGGGCTGCCGAAAGACATGGAGATAAATGCGCCAAACAAGATGGCGATGTGGATGACTACGATTCGGGGATAGGGGCGCATCATGAGGGCGGGGAGCGGCGTTGTTTTATATTCGCCCTTTCCAAGATAGTTGGCGAGAAATGAATAGCCATGGCTGATGATCAATCCGACGAGGCAAAGCAACACCTCCGGCGTGACGACCTCGTCGATGGCTCCGAAAACTCCCGAAAACAGCCCGCCGCGATGGCCTGGTGGCGGCGTGATAGTACCGGACTCTCGCCCGAAGAGGGCGAAGACAAACACGCCATGGACGAGGCAGAACATGCCGTAGTGGACGGTGAAAAACGGAACCATGAAGACCTTCGCCGCATGCGCCCCAATCAACGACGCCGTAGGGCTACTTCCAGCGACCTGGTCCCTTGGCCCTGGGGATGCAGATATCATCCGCAGGATATTGAAGGCGCCAACGATGAGGTTCTCAAACCAATAGAGGAAGACGACATAGAATGCCTCCCAACCCCAAAAGAGCACGCCGGCGGCGGGCAGCACGTTGGCGAGCAGTAGCGCGATGGCTGAGGCGGATTTCAACATTCCCTAACAGACGCGCTTGGCTGGGTGGGCGCAAGTATGCCTCAACCACCTGCAAGGTGCCCCAACCCACCAGTGCGCCCCATGGGAAATCTGGTCTGAGGCGTCTCGCCATCGCTCTCGGCAGGACTTCCGCCGACTCTACCCCTGGGTGGCTCCCCCTGCCTGCGCTTGTTCAGCGCCGTCACCCTGGAGGTTCCTGGGGTGCGGGAGATCGGAAGATGCCGCCTCGCGCCCAAGCGCCTCCACCGACCTTCCCCCAAAACACAGAAGTAACCCACCCCCGACCACTCTAAAGCCCGATCGCCTTCTACAGAAAAGTGTTGCTCTATCCCTCACCGATCAACCCTGGGCGATAGCAGCCCCAGAAAGGAACCCTTTCCACAATTCAGAAGTCCGATCCCCGGAATCGGTTCATTCCGGTGCGTTAAGTCTACAAAGCGCAAGGTGGAGGTAGGCGTTGCTTTGCTATTCAAATTTTCAAATCCCCCTCTCATCCGCGCCGCGAATCGTCTGCCATGATGGTTACTGGCAAAGCGGAAGGGGTGGGATTCGAACCCACGGTGAGTTTCCCTACGCTGCAAGATTTCGAGTCGTATTGCCTTAAACCGGACTCAGCCACCCTTCCTTGGTAAGGGTTGGGAAGATAGTGGCATCTGACGATTGGTCAGAGGGGATCGATGGGGGAATGCGCCCCAACCGATAGCCTCTACGGTGTCCTTTGGATGAAGCGTCCGAACCTCCCGCTTGCAATCCTTCGGTGTCCTGTTTTGAATGACGCAAGACGGGCGCTCGGGTTGGCGGTTCACTTTGGGCGTTTTGCTGGCGGTTGGCCGGGTGCGGGATCCGCGATTTTGGTGTGGTTTGGGGCGGGCGAGTTTTGGGGCGGACGGTCTTGGCTCCGATATTGGCGAACTTATTCGGTGGGCGGGAGCGTTTGCTGAATCAGCGCGTTTGGACTCGTAGGATTCGCGGTAGGCGAGCGCGGCGGGAGTCCGGATCGACAGCCAAAGCATTTTGGCAGGCGGCGCGGTAGAGGTCAGGCACTTAGTTGCGGTGCTCGGTCAAGCCGTCGCTTTCCACTGCCGCCAGTCGAGCATGACTTTGGACCAGCACCGGTCGCCGAAATCGACGGCGGCGGCGGGGGCTTTCGCATCGCGAACATACCAGCGCCACCGATGTGGGCGTGGAGGACCTCGTCCGCCCAGTCGTAGTCCTGGAAGAGGGCGGCGAGCGGGTTCTGGCTGGCGACGCCGACCTCCACTCGTAGCGCTTGCCGGTCTTGGGCATGAGACCCTGTTCGATGAAGTAGAGGACGGCATGCCGCTCGATGGGGGCGAGCTGCGCGTTGAGGCCCTGCGACCAGGTGAAGTTGACCGGGATCTCCGCCCAGTCGATGCCCAGCGAGACGAACCCGGCCTCGCCCATCATGGCGTGGCGCCTCGTCCCAGAGCTGCCGCGCCATGTCGCGGTAGTATTCCCACGGCTGGCCGGGGTCGACGATCGTCGTGTCATCTCAGAGGATGTCGATCTCGCAGGCTCGCGCCGAAGAAGGCTTATCAGCGAGGACCTTCTGAGGAAGGCGTCGTCGAACGCCGGGTCGTAGAGGTAGCTCTCCGCGTTGACGCCCATGTTGTAGGGATCGCGGAAGCGTTCATCAGCAGCGCACCGTCTTGTCATAGGCATAGGGCTTGGCGGAAAAGCGCCGCGGCTCGGCGGGCATCGGCGTTTCCCCGGCGGAGCCATCCAGCCCGCCGGCCGCCGCGACCAAGGCGCGGACGTGGGCGAGCCAATCCGCCATCGCCGCACGCTTTTCGGCGTCGGTGAGGCAGGGGAGTGCGGCGGCTCCGTAGTCGCGCAGGTCGCCGAGTTCGAGCAGGGCGAAGCGGAGCGCGGCAGGTGGGGTGGTCGGCGAGCGGATTGGTCTCGGCGCGGTGGCGCTCCATCGCCTCGATCAGCATCGGGATGGCGATCCCGTAGGCGGCGGCGAGCCGCTCCGCGCGCGGGGCAGCCTGGATTTCGTCAAAGGCGATCTCCAGCGCGGGATGCGGCACTTTGTCCAAGCCGAGCGGCGGCTCCCGCATCTCGGCGACGCGCCCGCCCAACGCGGCGACATGCTCGGCGCAGAGGTGGGCGTGCAGGCTGAACGCCATCTTCAGCTCGTAGATCGGCTCCGACGTGATCGGGTCGTTGAAGATCCGGTGCAGTCGCTTGAGCGCGTAATGGAAGCGCTTTAGCCGGGAGACGACCGCCTCGACGGACAGGGCGTTACGCGAGATCGCGTCCGGGATGCTGGCGATGCCCGCGAGGGCGGGCAGCCCGTGGAGTTGCCGATAGCTATTGCCGGGGTCGAGGATGCGGTTCATGCCGCCACGCTATCGGCGGCGGGGTGGGCGCTCAATCCGGAAGATGCCTGGCGATCTTCCGGTCCCCGACTAGCGACGCCGCCGCAACGCGACGCCCACAAGCCCTGCGGCGAGCAGCAGCGCGCGGGAGGGCTCCGGCACCAGACCCCACGAGAACGCGCCGGGGATCGAGGCGGGCGGCTGATCGACGCCGGAGTAGATCACGCCGACGAGAGACTCAGGACCCAATGTGTTGGCACCGCCCAAATAACTGGCACCGACGAACTGCGCCATGTTGGGAAAGCCAGGTTCGACGCTTTCGTCGAGACCGGCGAGGTCGGCGTTGGTGCGCCCGATGCCGGTTCCGTTGGAACCCGCCACGCCCGAGCCATTGACCGGCAGGATGGCGGAGTTGCTCAAGGCGGTGCCGTTTGCGCCGAGGGCGACGAGCGAGATCGTGTCGGTGGCGGTTGAGAGGTCGGCGTCGAGCCGGAGCGTCGCAACATTGCCCGCGAGCGGAGTGATATCGAGGGTGAACCAAGTGTCGTTCGCCGGAGAGGAGGAATTAAAGTCGCCCTGATCCTGATACACGACCAGATCGCTGCCGATTAGCGCCAAGGCGATCCCGAGACCGTCGCCGCCCGCCTCAAAAAGGATGCGGTCGGGCGTGGCGGGGAGATCGGGGACCACAAACCCGAGGTCCACCGTCCAGTCAGCGACATTCTGCAGCGGTGCGCCGAGCGTCTGCCCGCCAGAGACGGCGGTGATAGCGGCGGGCGAGCTAGCGGCGAGGGCGAAGGACAGGGTCAGGAGGGAAAATAGGATTTTCATAAATGCGATTATTCAGACCAGCACGTCGATGGCAAGATTGTTTTTCCCAACCCGATCACCGATGCGGTGGGGGCAAACCTAGGGCGGAGCCGATCTAGGATGGGCGACGAGCCTCTTCATACCTCGAACGAGTTCCACGAGCACGCCAAAGTGAGGGCGTGCTGGTAGGAAAGCGGCAGCGACAGAGTGCGATTTGCCTTACGCGTTGCTTCTTTTTAGAAAGATAAACGCGAAAATTCCTAAGGCAAAAAAAGCGGCGGCGATAAGGAGTCCTGGGATCATAGGCGCGGATTGATAGCGGGAATGCTGGATTTTGCCACCGGATTTTTCACCGCGCAAGCGCTGGCGCTTCGGCTTGCTACCGCCCTTCTTTAGGGAGCTTCATCGTGACCGGCTCGCGGTGCCGATTCCTGAACCGCTCTGCCGAGCGACCGGCATCGTGTTGGGGCTTGAATGGTCGGACCCGGACCCGCTGGCGGATGCGCTCGAGGATTCCGCCGGAGTGGTCGGTGCGGACTTCGACATAGACCGGCTTGCGCCCCTTGCCGGGATCGATCGGGATGATCTGGACAAACGGATTGTCGGAGAGTTTGCCCTCGCCAGCGGCGGCGGAAGCTAGCCCGGCGGCAAGGGCGACGAGGGTGGCGGCGAGGTGGCGGTTGCGCATGCCAACGGAGTCCGCTGGGATCGGCAATCCGCAAGGGCATCGGTGTTACGGTGCCGTAACTTATTTTCGGATGAAAAACGCCCTGCTTTCGGGCGAGATTGTGCGAAGATCCCTGCAAGATGGCATCGCGTTTGCTGTCAAATTCTAGACCAATCACTACCATCCATCTCTATTTTACCACAATGAAACTATCCTCCACCATCGCCCTAATGGCGATCGCCATGGCGGGCATCGCCTCGGCCGCCAATTTCCACACGATCGCCGGAATTTCTTCCTCGACCGCCAACTTCTATCCGGTCGGAAATCTAATCCAAGGTCCCGGGGTCGGCTTCTCGGCTACGGAACCACACGCCAAGATTTTAGGCGGAGCCGGCGGCAACTGGGTGACGGACGCGCCAGGTGGTTTTCCCTCCGACTACATCGCGGTCGCCGGCGCCCCGGTTTTGACCATCGATCTAGGCAGCGACAAGCTTCTGCAAGAGATCAGCCTGTGGGGCTATGATGCGTCCAACGCCAATGGGGCGAGCGAGGTGGAGATTCTCTTCGCGACAGAAGCCGACGGTCCCGGCGGGTTTGGCACCTCGATCACCTACAACCCGACCTTTGATCTGGTGATCGATACGAACCTCCGGCAGAGCTTTCTCTTCTCCGAGCAGTTCGATGCGCGCTACGTCCAACTGACGCTCACCGACAACTTTTTTAGCGGAGGTGGTTCCGGACCGCCCCCCGGCGGCGACCGCGTTGGCTTGGGCGAGGTCGCGTTTTACGTGCCGGAGCCTTCGCGGGCGATGTTTCTCGCCTTCGGGTTCGGGGCGATGATAATCCGCCGCCGCCGTGAGGTTTAAGGCGATTTTAGGCGAGCAAGTTTGCTAGACCGCCGGCGGATTGCCGCCGGCGGTTTTTTTGGGGGAAGGTGGGTGGCGAACCAAATCAGCGCTGTCCGGCGGCGGCGATCGCCCGCCGGATGATCCGGCGCCTACCGTGCATTTGGGTTGGCGAGAGATCGTCTGGAGCCTCGCCCCCGATGAACCTCTCTGATGGGTTGGCAGCGTGGGATGCTCGCTCACGCCTGCTTCTTCATGGGTTTCCGAGGGCCGTCGCGCGCTGGTATGGGTAACCCGATCCACAGCTATAGTTGGGAAGGGAATCCGAACCGCCCGCTCGATCGGTCGCCCTGGAGAGGCGGCGCACTTGCCATCTTGGATCTGCGGTATCGACCTGGGTTAAAGCTGCGTGCGAATCCCCAGATCGATCTTCGCGGCGGGTCGGCTCTGCACCGTCCACGCGGATCGGCTAGCCCGGTTCTCATCGCTCATCTTACTCTGCTCCACCGGTTTTTCGGGCGGGCGCGAGCGCCTCATCGTCAAGATCGAGCCGATAGAGGACTTGGTTGTAGTCGTAGCGGGCGACCGGCGCGGGATCGTCGGCGAATTGCTGGGTGAACGTCGCCTCGAAGATGAGAACCGGCGAATCGGCGGCGGTGAATTCCGGGTGGATACGCGGATTATAGAAGGTGTAGTTCTCGTGCGAGGCGACCTTGACCGCCGTGCCCCACGGGCCGGTCGGGGCGTCGGCTTCGGCATACCAGAGTTCGCCGAAAGCGGAGGGCTTCCCGAATTTTTCCATGAAGACGGCGACCCAGCGCTTGCGCCACGGGTTCCACGCGACCGACCCGCTGTGTGGCACCACCTTTTTGCCATCCGGATCGCGCAGCTCCCGCTGCGGCTCCAGCGCCTCCCACGTCGCCGGGTCAGCCCACGCTTCGAATGTCGCGGGGCAGCGGATCGTCGGAAATGGGTTGCCGAAGAGCAGCCACTTCGCGCCGTCGGCATCGGACCACTCGACCGGATGACCATCGAGCACCGGCGGAGGATTCGGCGCGTCGTCGGAGCGCTCCCAGATCGCCTTTAGATCGGCGTAGCGGTCCGCCATTTCGTCCCAGACGCACAGGCCCCACTTGTAGGCGTCGAGCGGAGGCTTGATCTTCATGTAGCTGCCGACCAGCCGCTCGTTCCCGGCCTTGTCCGGCACCGACGCCACGCCGGTCACCCATGTCGGGCCGCTGCCGCCCATCTTGGCGATTCCCTCCGGTTTGCCGTCTGCATCGCGGTAGTATTCAAAGTGCAGGCGGATCGGCGGCTCGAATCTCTCGAGCGGTTGGAGCGGGGATCTCGCCGCCGTGCCGTCGAAGATACCGAGCGGATACTTCGCCAGCGACGTGTCGCCCCACAGCCAGAACAGCTTGCCGCCAAAAACCGCATTCTGGACGCTGTCGCAGCCGACCACGCCGGACTCCGCCCAATCCGCGGCCTCGCCCAGCCGCTGGCTTTCCGCGAAGAGGCCCGCGCCGGTGATCCGCCCGAGCCGTTTCGCCACGATCAGGCGCGCGATTTCGATCCTCAGCGAGCCGCCCGGCGTCGGCGTGAGCCGCACGCCTTCGTAGCCGAACCCGTCTTTCGGCACCCCGTAGCCAAAGCCGCGCACCCAGAACCACGTCTCTCGACCCATCAGCTCGGGCAGGTCGAAGGCGATCAGCCCCGCATTGTCGGAGACAAATTTCTCGCCGTGCACCGTCCTGAGTTCCACCAGCGGGACTGGTAAGCCCGATCCTTCTCGACGATGGCGATCCGGCGGGTTCAGCAGATGCGGTCGGCGACTGCGGACCAGGCGCGAAGGCGAGGGCATAGCGGGTAGCGGGCATCCGGAATTAGACCGTCCAACGCGGGATGAAGCAGGGAAGTGGCTGCCTGGCAGCGGGTGACTCAGCAGCCTGTTAAATTAGGCTGAAATCCCATCCGCCAGGGAATTTGCGTGCCGATTTTCTCTATCTGGGCGGCTGGTAGGAATTCTTGGGTTTCAGGATGGGGGGCGGCGAATGGTAGGGCACCCGAGTTCGGGCAGCAGTTGCTCGCCCGGCCCTTTGAAAAAATGCGTGCGCCCGGATCGCAAAAACGGCAATGGGACGCGACCGCCATCCGTTCGGCACCCCAGACTCATTGCCAAAACCAATGACGTGAATCGACAGCCCAAAACGCTGTTTTGCTCTGGTTCAGATGAGGCTGGGCGTCGCGCCGCAAGTCCCCCTCCCAAGAGGGGTGGCGGCGCGTGCCCGGAATAGACGGCACCCTTCCCAATTCGCAGCCCCCAGGTCTTGCCAGCCATGGCGGGTATCAAGATTAGGCACCAATTTCTTTGGCGATTAGTATCGCATCTGGATGGCAGGCGGCGCCATCGGGGGCGGCGTCGTGTAGGTAGAACAGGATCGGATTCCTGTATCAGACCTGTACGTCACCGAGCATTACGCCACGCTCCTCCACCAACTCGGGCTGCGCCCCGAACGCATGGTCGTGGATGGGCACAAGCGCCTCGTGGTGGATTTCGGAAATGTGATCGCGCCGATTCTCGCCTAATCGACCGCCTCGATTCGCAGCCATTTCAATCGAATGAATCGCCTCTTTGGACGCACTGATCTCCCGGACCTGATGATGCCGTCGGCTTCTCGATTGCATCCGTCCCCGGGGGCGTTGCCATCAGAACCGAGACGAAGAAAAGAGGCTGTGATCATCGCATTTTTAAGGATCTCCGGGCAAAGGTCGCTGCTCTGGCGAGTCCCAATCCCCCGGGGGGCGGGAGGATGGATTTGCCATCAAACACCGCACGATCTCGGCGAGCCTCTCTTTACTGACTACCCACTCGGCATTTACGAGATTCTCCGAAATTGCGCCTTCTCTGAACCAATCAAATTAGGCGAAATCGCAAGCCCTCCGGCTACCCTCTCCACGCCCTTCGTTTTAATATACATAATCATAAACCCATCCCCAGGCTCGAACGTCAATTGTAAGTTCACAGCGAAAATCGTCTGACACCGTCTCAATGTTAAGTCCGCCTTCGAAATCCAGCCAGAATTCGTCATCTGCACCCAAGATTAGGTGGAAAATGCGTTGGGTCGGACTCGAAATATTCTTGACTGATCCGTCTATTCTAATGTTCACTACTCGCGGCAGTTTAAATGTTTCCAGCAAGCTTTAGATCCTCCCCCGAAGATCCCGAAAAGAAAGGCTTATTATTCCTTTTCGCCGCCCGCTGCCTCTTTCGGCTCGGTTTTTTCGCCCTCTTTCATCGCTGCCTCTGCCGCTGCTTCCTTCGCCTCGGCCATCCGCTCAAACTGGATCTGTGTCGTCTTGACGAACGACTGGTCGTCTTCGCTCAGGCGCTCGAGCGGAAACTGGAAAACCTTTTTCGTCTTCTCGATCATGACGCGGATGTTCTTCTCGCGGATGACTTCGATGGTGCCGTCCGGGAGCTTCCAGCCAGCAGGCTGGTAATAGCCTGCGCCGTCGCTGCTCTTCCACGTCCGCTCTTTGCTGATCAGCGTATAGGTCACCGTCTTGCTCTCCGGCTTCGGTCGGGCACTATTTCACCCCGATATCGCCGAGTCGAACCCGCTCCTTTACCGCCGCCGATATCGCCGATCGAAAACGCTGGGCGAGCGGGATGCGGCGGGCAAATGAAGAAAACGAGCGCGAGGAAAAATTGCCAGTTTTCATTCCGGAAAGCTCGCCCAAAAAACGGGGCAATTTCCACCAGTTCGTCGCCGGGGCGATCCCCACCGTAGCATCGGCATCCTGCCGATCATCCACCTCAACCGGCGAAGGCGGTAGAAAGTTTTCAGGTTCAGTTTTCAGCGGCGG
The DNA here is from genome assembly GCA_041395145.1 of Verrucomicrobiales bacterium. GTDB lineage: Bacteria > Verrucomicrobiota > Verrucomicrobiia > Verrucomicrobiales > DEV007 > JAWLBD01. The sequence continues at coordinate 13,424 of JAWLBD010000052.1, forward strand.
CGGCGGACGCTGGTGTTATCTACCGGGCGCAATGTAGCATCGGCATCCTGCCGATCATCCGACCCCCAGTCAGCAGTCGGTAGAAAGTTTTCAGGGTTCGTTTCAGCGGCGACGGCGGACGCCCCGGCGAGGTCATCTACCGGGCGCAAAGTAGCATCGGCATCTGCCGATCATCAGCTTAAATCGGCGAAGCCGCCGGATCTCCACCGGATACCCACCCACGCCACCCCAAAACTTCGCCTTCCACACCAAAATGCGGACACAAATGCCATCCGCGCTTGACTCCTATACCAAAACAAGATACCATACCGAGCAAACCAATGCCCGATTTTTTCGACAACTGGACCGTGCAGGTCCGCAAGGGGCTGCTGGAGCTTTCGATTTTGAAGGCGCTGGCGGGGGGCGAGCGCTATGCCTATGAGTTGGTCAAGGCGCTGGCGACGGTGCCGGGGCTGGAGGTGCCGGAGGGGACGATCTACCCGCTGCTCTCGCGGCTGCGCGGGCAGGGATTTTTGAGCGCGCGGCTGCAGGAGTCGAACGAAGGGCCGGCGCGGAAATACTATGCGCTTAGTAGCAAAGGGCGCGCGCAGCTCGCCGCGATGGAAACCTATTTTCAGAACGTCGCCGCCGCGATCGCGGGGCTGAGCGATGCGCCCTCGATCAAGAATCCCTGACCCGATACGCCGATGAATACGATGCAGACCACCGCAACCATCCGCTGGACCGACGACGCGGAAGAGGCGCTCGCCGCGCACCTGCACCGGCAATTTTCGGGAGCCGATTGGTCGGCGGAGGAGCGCGCCGAAGCGGAGGAAGACATCCGCCGGCACATCGAGGAAGAGCTGGCGGCATCCGGCGCGGGCGAGGCGACCGCCGCGCGGCTGCGACCGGTTTTGGCAAAGCTCGGGGCGGGCTTTCCGGAAGCCGCCGAGGCGACGCCCGCGTTTAATCCGGCGGGGGTGGCGAGCGAGCAGCCTAGCGTGAAGGCGGCGGGAAAGCCGGTGGCGATTCGCCGAGGAGCATGGGCGTTGCTGCTGATCTTCGGCATCCTGATCCCGCTGGGCACGCTGGTTTTTGAACTCATCTCCGGAGCCTGCGGCGAGATTTTCTTCACCCCGATCCCGACCTACTGGCACGCCTTGCTCGTCGCGGTGCCGCCGGTCGGCGCGCTGCTCGCCAAGCGGGCGATCGACCGGGGATTTGGCGGGCGCCGGGCGCGGGTCGCGGCGGTGCTGAGCGGCGCGGGGCTGGCCGTCTCGCTTTACTATGCCGCGCTGTTTTTGCCGCTCGCGCCCTTCGCCGTGGCCGGCATCGTTTACCTCGGCTTCGGCTTCGTCCCGCTCGCCCCGTTCCTCGCGCTCGGCGGCGTCCTCTTTGTCCGGCGGCGGATGAAACGCGCCGCTGCGTCGGAGGTCTTTACACGCGGTGGTGTGAACCCCGCGCATTCGCCGCTCCAAACTGCCGCGTTCCGCCGCTACAGCCGGATCGGGATCGCGGCGGCGCTCGTCCTGCTCTGCGGTCTCGAGCTGCCGCGCTACGTGTCGCGCGGCGGCATGCTCATGGCGGTCTCGAATTACGAACCGGAGCGGGCGTTCGAGGCCGGCTTGCTCCGCGCCGTCGGGCACCGCGAAACAATGCTGCGCGCCTGCTACGAAATGTAACGCGCCCTCAACCGGTGACCGACACCATGCCGGCTGGGCGATGGCACCCTTCGGCTCACCGCCGACGGACGACGCGCGCGAGGTCTTCTACCGGGTGACCGGCACGCCTTTCAATGCGGAGCCGCCGCCGGTGACCAGCGCCCGCGGCATGGAGAGCTGGGCATCGGAGTTCGACTTCGATGACGAAATGGGCGGCGACGCCGTCGGCGGGCGCGTGCGCGGCCTCACGCTCAAGGCATCGCGGATCGACGCGCACCTCGACCCGGTTTCGGCGCTCGGCTACCAGGAGTGGACGTGTGTCTTCGACAACCGGAGCGACCGCCAGCGGGAGGCGCGCATGCAGGTCCTGCTGCCACCCGGCGGAGCGGTCACGCGGCTCACCCTGTGGGTCCATGGCGAGCCGGAGGAAGCCGCCTTCGCCGCCACGCCGCAGGTCAAGCAAGCCTACAAAAGCATCGTCTTCGAGCGCCGCGACCCGGTCCTCGTCACCGATTGCGGGCCGGACCGCGTTTTTGTCCAATGCTTTCCCGTGCCCCCGAAAGGCGAGATGAAAATCCGGCTCGGCATCACCGCGCCGCTCGCCGGGGGCGCGACGCTCGCGCTGCCCCAGATCATCGAGCGCAACTTCGCCGACGGGGAGCCGGACGCCGCCGTCTGGGCGCAAAGCGACGCGCCGCTCGCGGAGGCGGGCGGCATGAAGCCGCTGCCCGCGCCGGAAGGCGGATTCGCCCAGCAGGGCGGCGGTGTCGCCTCGGTCGCGCTGCGCGATCCGGTGGCGCCCGCAGGCACCGCGTGGGCGGAAGATCCGTTCGCGCCGGACGCCGAGCGCATCGTGGTCGGGCATCGCGCGGTCGAGGCGCGGCCGCCCGCCCGGCGGATCGCCTTCGCCGTGGACACCTCCGCCGCGATGCGCGGCAAGCTCGCGGCGGTCGCCGAGGCGATCGCCGCGCTGCCCGATTCGTGCGAGGTCAGCGCCCACCTCGCCACCGACGGTGGGGAGGCGGAATCGGCGTCGGGCAAAGACGCGGCCGCCAAGCTCGTGCGCGCTGCCTCGGCGAAGGGCGGGCGCGACAACGCTCCGGCATTGGCCGCCGCCTTGCAAGCCGCCGGCGGCGATCCCGAGGCGGCGATCATCTGGGTGCACGGCCCGCAGGGCGTCGATCTCGGCGGCATGGAAGCCGCCTCGCAGATCATCGAGCGCCTCCCGATCCGCGCCGCGATCTACGACGCGCAAATCGCACCCGGTCCGGACCGGCTGCTCGCCGCGCTGGCCGCCGCCGCGCGCGTCCGCCCCGCCCCGGTCGCCGGAGCCGAAGCGCTCGAAGGATTCGCCGGGCAAGTCGCCGCCGGCCTGCCGGATCGACGCTGGACGTGGGAGCGCCGCGCCGCCGCCGACGGCTTGCCGCCCGAGCAAAAAACCAACGACCAGCTCGCCCGCTACGCCGCCTTCGACGAAATCCACCACGCCGCCCCCGATACCGGCGGACTCGCCGAACGCGCCGCCAGCTACCAGCTCGTCACCCCCTACTCCGGAGCCGTCGTCCTCGAAACCAAAGCGCAATTCGCCCAAAACCAGCTCGAACAAGTCGACCCCACCGCCACCCCCAAAATCCCCGCCGTCCCCGAACCCGGCGGAGCCACGCTCGTCCTTGCGTGGTTCACGCTATGGGCGCTGCGGCGGAGGCGGGCGGCGTAGCAGCGTGAGCCGGCGGCAACGCATGCCAGAGGCGTTATTCACGATTCAAGTTACCGGTTTTTGCCCGCCGCCATCTGCGCGATTCGGGGGTGTCTCCACGAACTTGTCCATCCAAGTTTCCTTCCAATCGGGTGCCAACTCGATAAGGCGGGCAACGGATTTCCTCACGGCTTCGTCACGTCCTAGATCCCTCTCCGCCAACGCCCTCCAAAAGTATCCCTCAGGATGGTTCGGCAGCGCAGAGATCATCTGATTCGCTTTTGCCAGGAGCTTCTCGAGCTTTCCGTCTTCGTAGAGATTCTGCGCCTTCTCCCGCCAACGCCGTTTCAGAATCGAGGTTCCGTGACTGAATATCACGACGGTAGATTTTAGAAGCCACACCACGACACCTATCACGACGAGAACCGTAAGGCGATCAAGTTTCTGATTTGTATCTTTGAGTGCTTCAAGGATCTCCGATTCCATATCTCTTTCTCTACCGAATAGTTCAATTAGTGGGGTGTGATATCACGATGATCGCACCGGGAAACTCTTAGGGGCGTAGATCCTCGAGCCTCCTCGGTCAAGTAAAGCGGCTGGGGTAGAGACTTGCGCATTGATTGGGTGGTAGACTGATTGCCAAAGAGATTTGCGCCTATTTTGATAGCCGCCACAGCTGGCAAGCTACGGGGTGCCGCGCAATCCAGGCGTCGCGGATCCAATCTCCCCTCCTGGGAGGGGTCGGGGGTGGGTCAGCGCGCAGCGGACGACCTCTGCGGGATCGGTCCGCCAATCGCCGACTCTAATGCAAGGCGTCGACATCAAGGACTATACACATCATCTGCCCACCCCTAAATTCTCTCCAGGGAGGGGACTTGCGGCGCGACGCTCAGCCTCATCTGAGCCAGAGCAGAACTGCGCATGTTGGGCTGCCGATTCCCGTAATTGTTTTTGGCAATGAGTCTATGCACCAACTCTTACCCATTGAAGCCGCCGAAATCGGATCGCCCCTCCAGGGCTGATCGGATTCCGAGCTATCCCTGGGCATTGCCTTAAGCGAAGTTAATGCCCCCCTTTTGGGCGTGGGTAGGAACCTGCGCGCCGGTTCGCTCTGGCGGGGAGGCTTGGCCGAGGCGTTTGCCCTTTGCCTGACCAGCATGGTTGCCAGCGGCATCCGGATCGGCGCTGGCTCGGAACCGGTGCCAACAGCTTCCTTTTGATTCGTATCGGCAGCAAATCGCTTTTCGCGCTATACTGTCCCCATGCGCCTCGCCCTCCTTGCCCTCGCCGCCAGCATTGCGATTGCCTCCGCTGCGCCTGCTGTCGCGGAACCGGCGGCGATGACGGCTTATTCGGAGGAGGCGGCGGGGCGCTGGTGGGCGGCGCACCCGGATGCGGCATCGTGGGTGGCAGGGCGGGCGGAGCTGCGGGCGACCTTGGACGCGGCGCAGGCGAAGGTGGGCGCGGAGCGCGCGGCGGCGAACGCGCATTTCCTCGGCTGGGCGGCGCATTTGCGGTGGCTCTCGCTCTTTCCGGATGATCCGGCGGCGCACCCGTATTTTTCCAAGGCGGAGGCGCGGGCGGCGTTCGCGGCGGTGGGTCAAAACGAGCGGCTCCGGCTGCTCTTCCTCGGCGCCTTGACCGCGCACGACGACGCGCCAAAGGCGGCGGAGATCCTCTGCCGGGTCGCCGAGAAGAACGGCGAGAAGCTGAGCGAATACCAGGCGCTCGCCGTGGCGCTGGCGGTCGTCTTTGACCAGCCGTTCCCGAAGGCGTGGCCGCACCCATTTGTCGAGGCGAACGGCCCGGCGACCAGCGCGGCGGACCTCGACCCCGCCCGGCGCTTCGCCTTCTACGCCAAAGGCAACGAAGAGGGCAAGTTCCTGCTCGACACGCGGCGCCTGTCGGTGCGCGAGCTGACGTTCCTCGTCGATACGCCGCTCGAATTCAAAGAGCTGTTCTACGCGCAGCAGGTCAACCTGAAAACGCCGGACCGGCTCGCCCAGCTCTACACCCAGATCCCGTATGATGTCGGCAGGATGGATAAAGGCGTGTATCTCTGGCCGCACGGCGCGTATCGGCTGATCGACATCGGCAAGAAGGGAGGCATCTGCGTGGACCAGGCGTTCTTCGTCGAGCAGACCGGAAAGTCGCAGGGCGTGCCGACCGTCTTGTTGCTCGGGCAGGGCAGCTCCGGCCAGCACGGGCGGGTCGGCTACCTGAAGGGTCCGAACCAGTGGGAATTTCGCGCCGGCGATTACCGCGGCTCCGACTTCCCGGTCGGCGAGTGTTTCGACCCGCAGAGCTGGCGGCGGATCACCGACGACCTGCTCATGTTTCAGATGAAATACGATGCGCGCGCCGCCGGCAAAGCGCGGCTCATCCTCGGCTGGGCGCTGATGAACGAAGGCGCGCCCGATTACCGGGCGCTGCTCGCCGCCGCCCGCGCCCACATGCCGCAGGGCATCGACATCTGGGAGGCGGAAGCCGCCGCGCTCGCCGCGTCTGACGCCGCCATCCCGGAGCGCGCCGCGTTTTGGAAGGCGTGGCTCGCCAACTTCCGCGACGTGCGCGACCTCAAATCCAAGGCGCAGGTCCAGCTCCTCCGGCTCGCCGAACAGGCGGGCGACGACGCGGCCGCCAAGCGCCTGCGCGACGAAATCGTCCGCGAAAACAAATCGGGGCGCTTCGACCTCGCCGTCGCCATCCAGGCGGAACCGATGCTCGAAGCGCTCGACGCCGGCCGCTTTGACGAGGCGGAGGCGAAGCTGAAGTCGGCGATGGCGGCATTCCGCAGCAAGGCGGGCGGCCATGTCTTCTACAACCTGCTCCAGCCCTACGTGCGCGGGTGCCTCGCCGCCGGGGAACGCGACCGCGCGCGCCGAGCGCTCGCCTACCTAGGCAAAGGCTTCGAGGTCGTCCGCCACAGCATCCTCTACAATGACATCGAGGCGCTCAAGGCGGAGGTCGGCGGGTAAAACCCCAGACCGGGGCTTATCGGCGGCGGCAGAGCAGCAGACCGAGCGCGCCGAAGGCGAGGAGCGCCGCGCGAGTCGGCTCCGGCACGATGAGAAGCACCGCATTGAGCGGGCCGCGACCGAAGTCTTCGGGGTCGCCATTACCGGCGGCGCGGATGCGGATATTGTGCGCGGTGATGCCGGAGAAGACAAGGTAGTTGCCCGTGGCGACATCGACATTCGCCGGGCTACCGGTCTGTCCAAAAGTTCCGGCGCTGATGAAGGTGCCGGTGTAGTCGTTCGAGAGAATCCCGACCTGATCGGTGATGACGGTGCCGGCCGCGAGCGGATTGGTCCACTCCTCCAGCCAATAGCGCCCGACGGCGGCGTTCGCGCCGTCGCCATGGGCATAGACCACCACGGTGAATGGACCGGAGGCGGCGGGATCGATGCTGAAGTTTAGATACGGCTGGTCGTTGCCGCCGTCGTCGAGATAGCCATTCATCAGCGTGTCGTTAGGCGAGCCATTGCCGATGCCGGACCGCCAGGTGTTGTTGGCGTCAAAATGGACCGGGTCGGTGTGCGGCGCGTAAGTGATCCCCATCAGGGTGCTACCGATGGAACGCCCGTCGCTGCTGACCAGCCCAGTTGAAAAAAGCGCGTCGTTGGAGCCACTGCCTGACCAGTCGGTCAAAACGTGGTTCCAGTTGGCGATGGCGTATCCGGGTGCACCGGCGACGGCGGCGGGACCGAACAAGACATCGTCAGGGTCCGTGCCGTTGTGCGTGAAATTGATCCCGATCACGGCGGCGTGGGTGGTCGCAGCAGTCAGGGTGGAAGCGAGGGCGAACGCGAGAGTTCTCATAGAAATGACTCTACCAATAGGCGACGTTTCTTGCAATGCGTTGAACCAAGTTTTTTGAAACAAAACCGCAGAAAATGCGGACCCGAGGGGGCGAACGCGTGCCGGAGGGATTCGATGATTGCGCGGGGGCCGAGAGGATCTCATACTCGCGGAATGAAATCGCGCCTCCCCCTCGCGCTCTGCGTTGCCACCCTTTTCGGCTCAGCCGCCCCGGGGCTGCTCGCCCAAGCGCTCACGCCTGTCGCCACCTATTCGTCGGGTTATGCCGAAAGTTCCGCCGCCGGGGATCCGGCAGGGTTTTCCGATCTCGGCACCGGCTGGGCCTACCTATGGAATCCGCCTGCGGGCTGGGTGCCCGGCGGGGCGGCGGGCGACGGCACCGCCGGGGCGGCGGGCGACCCCGCCCACTACGCGCCGCTCCTCTGGTCGGGCGCGGGCTCGTGGACGGCGGACGGCGACGCGACCACCGGCAACAACCAGCCGGCCGGCTTTCTCCGCCTCAACGCCATCTCCGGCCACCCCGCGCTCGGATCGGCGCAGACCGGGAGCGTCGGCAATACGCAAGACCGCTACGTGATCGCCGCCTACGAGATCCAAAGCGGCGCGCCGGCCGGGTATTATTACCTGGCGGGCAGCTCGATCAGCGGCGGGACGGATACCGGCACGCCGCATCGCGTCCTCGTCCACGTCAACGCGGAGTCGCCGGTCCTCAACGATAGCTTTCCGAAAGACGGCGCGATCCGCGATTTCGATACGCCGCTGGGCGAACTCCAGCCCGGCGACCGCATCTATGTCTGCGTCGGTCCCGACGGCAGCGCGGCGAGCGATAGCTTTGCGGACTTCGACTTCACCATCGCGGCGGGCGACCCGCCGGTGCCGCCGGTCGATCCGCCGCCTCCTCCGCCGCCGGGCGGCCCCGGCGTTCCGATCGCGGTCGCCAATCCTGGCGCGGAGATCAACGGCGGGGTTTCCGGGGCGGTCCTGCCGGATGCCAGCGTGCCGGGCTGGGGCGCGGACGGAGCCGGGAGCGCGCAGGTCCTCCAGTGGGAGACGGGTGCGGGCAACGGCGATTGGCGGTTCGGCTTCGAGGATTCGGCAGCGCTTTTCCAGCCCACCGACCACGCGGTCGCGGCGGGCGAAGCGATCAGCCTGCGCTTTGACGCGAGCAGTTTCTCCGGCGCGCCCGAGAGCCTGATCGCCGAGCTGTGGGTCGATGACGGAGCCGGCGGCCGGCAGGTGGTCGCGGGGCGCGAATTTTTCTTTGCTTCGACGGCGCGCGCGGCGTGGGAGACGTTCCAGCTCATCGCCTACTACGGCGACTTGGATGCGCACGCCGGCAAGCCGCTCGGCATCCAGTTTCGCGCCAATGACACGGCGGGCACGCGCTGGGTGGGCGTCGATGGCGTGCGGCTGACCGCCTACGGCGGCGTCGATGCCAGCGCGGGCTTCGCCGCCGATTGGGCAAACGTGCGGGACCGGCGCTGGGCGGGCGAGGCGATGTGGGCGAACCGGCTGCAGGACTGGCAGGTCGCCGGCGGGCAGCTCGAATGCACGCTGGCGGACGCCGGGTTTCCGGTGCGCACCGCGCATCTGCTCACCCACCGGACGTCGGAGGCTCCGGGCAATTTCACGCTGCGCGTCCGCACCGGATTGGCCAATGGCGGCGGCGCGGCGGATTCGCTCGCCGGATTTTTGGTCGGCGCCGGGCAGGCGCTCGACTACCGCGGCGCGGCGATGGTCCACCACAACGGCGGCAAAGACGGCGGCATCCTCGCGGGCATCGACGGCTCTGGCCGCGCGGTCTTTCGCGACAACAGGCAGAGCAACCAGCCGCTGATCCCGACGCCCTACGGCGGCGCGGCTCCGGCGTCCGTCCCGGCGCAAATCGACCTCGAGCTGCGCGCGACCTTCATCGGTCCAGACTACCGGCTCGAACTCACCGCCACCGATCCGGGCGACGGCGATGCGGTGCTCAGCGAAGCGCTTCTCGACGGCATCTCCCCGGCGCGGCTCGCCGGCAACATCGCGCTCGCCTCGCACCCCGGCTCCTCCGGCGGCGGCGCGGCGCGCTATTGGTTCCGCGCCTTCACCGGCTCCGGCGGCAAGCTTGACCCGGCGGCGGGCGGCACGTTTGGCCCGATCCTCGCCGCCCAGCACACCCTGAGCCGCCGCGTCCTGAAACTGACCGCCCAGCTCGCCCCGATCAGCCCGGCGGAGGCGTCCGAGGCGGAGCTGCAGCTCGATTTCGGAGCCGGCTGGGAAGGCGCGGCGACCGCCCCGATCGATCCGATTTCGTTCACCGCCGCGTTTCGGATCGCCGGCTGGGACGATTCGCGCGCCGTGCCGTATCGCGTGCGCGTCGCGCTTTCCGCCGCCGATGGCGCGGTGGCGGAGCGCTTTTTCGACGGCGTGATCCGCCCCGATCCGGCGGGCAAAGACGCGATCGTGCTGGGCGGCAGCAACTGCATCACCCACGTCATCAAAAGCGGCAGCGGCGGGCAAGGCGTGGACCGCGACACGCCGGTGCTGTGGTCGCCGGACTTCGTCGTCTTTCCCCACGGGGACCTGACCGGCCCGATGGCCTCGCACCAGCCGGACGTGCTCTTCTTTTCCGGCGACCAGATCTACGAGGGCAGCAGCCCGACCCGCGCCGACAACTCCAGCGCGCTGAACCGAGAGCTCGATTACCTCTACAAGTGGTTCTGGTTCGTCTGGTCCTTCCGCGACCTGATGCGCGACACGCCGAGCGTCTGCATCCCGGACGACCACGACGTCTATCAGGGCAACCTGTGGGGGCAAGGCGGCCGCGCCATCGGGGCGCAAGAAAGCGGCGGCTACACCCGGCCCGCCCGCTTCGTCCAGATGGTCGAGCGCACCCAGACCAGCCACCTGCCCGATCCGCCAGACCCCGCGCCGGTCGAGCAAGGCATCGGCGTTTACTTTTCGTCGCTGCTCTGCGGCGGCATCGATTTCGCGATCCTCGAAGACCGGAAATTCAAAAACGGATTCCAAAACCAGATCGGGATGCCCAGCCCGGTGCCGGGTTCCGGATCGCCGCTCGCCGACCCGAGCGTCGTCGATCCGCCGGGCTTGGAATTGCTCGGCGCGCGGCAGGAGGCATTTCTCGGCGATTGGATCACGGACTGGCGCGGCGTGCAGATGAAGGCGGCGCTCTCCCAGACGATGTTCAGCAGCACGACGACGCACACCGGCGAGGGGCTGGGGCGGCGATACTTCGACTACGACTCCGGCGGCTGGCCGCGCAGCGGGCGGGACCGGGCGGTCGGCTTGCTGCGCAAGGCGTTCGCGCCCCACATCTGCGGCGACCAGCACCTCTCGGTCGTCGTCCAACACGGCATCGATGGATTCGGCGACGCCAACTACGCGTTCTGCATGCCGGCGGCGGCGAATTTCTTCCCGCGCGCGTTCGATCCCGACAACCCGGGCAGCGGTCCGGCGGCGGCGGTCAACCCGGTCCTCCGCGACTACCAAGATGGGTTCGGAAACCTGCTCACCACCAAAGCGGTCGCCAATCCCGCCGCCTACTACACCGGCGCGAGCACCAACCGTTCGCCGCTCGACCTCCACGACCGCGCCGCCGGCTATGCGATCGTCCGCTTCCACAAGGCGTCCCGCCAGATCACGTTCGAAAACTGGCCGCGCGGCTTCGATGCATCAAAGGGGGCACCCTACGATGGGTGGCCGCTCACGGTGGCGCAGGCGGACAACTACGGCCGCGCCGCCGCCGCCTTTCTGCCCGCCGTCTCACTGCCCGGCGTCCCCCAACCCGCCGTCACCGTCATCGACGATGCCACCGGCGAGGTGCTTTACTCGATCCGCTCGGCGACGCCGCAATTTCGCCCGCATGTTTTCGCGGAAGGCGGCTACACGGTGCAGGTAACCGATCCAGAGACCGGCGGCGGCGAGTCGCTCGCCCTCACGGCGGAGCCGCCCGGCACCCACGCGGTCGCCGCGTTTCGCGCCAGCCACTCGCAGGCGATCCGCGGCACCGCGATCACGCTGTCGTGGACGTCACGCCCGGCGCGGCGGCTTCGATCAGCGGCGTCGGCGAGGTGACGGCGCGCACCGTCAATGGGATCGTACCATCGATGTCACCATCGGGGCAGATGCCGAATTCACGCTGACCTCAGAGCTGGGCGGCGACGTGCAGACGGCGGCGGTTTCGCGAAGGCGGTCGCTGCTGGAGGAGTGGCGCGCGGGCAACTTCGTTACCGCCGACCTGAACGACCCGGCGAAGGAAGACTCGGTAAGGGTGACTTCGCCAACCCAGACGGCGACGCCTTGATCAATCTCTTCAGCTCGCCCTCCGCTCCGACCCTAACGTGCCGTCCCGCGAAGCCCTGCCGCAGCTCACCATCGAGCCAACGCTTGACTGCTCGTCGCCGCCGCCCAGATGCGCGATCCGCTCAACCTGCCCGGTCTCGGATACTGGATCGAAACCTCCGCCGCGCTGGGAAGCTGGAGCCGCGAGGGTCCGGCGCTCATCGAATCCAGCCGCGCCGATGGCATGATCGAAGCCGCATCATCCCGCGCGCTCGACGCCGGAGCCGCATGAGAACTTTGCCCGCATCGCGTTCGTTCCTTGATTGATCTTCCTAGACTGATTGCCAAAGAGATTGCGCCTATTTTGATACCCGCCATGGCTGGCAGACCACGGGTGCCGCGCAATCCGGGCGTCGCGAATCCAAATCTCCTCCTGGAGGGTCGGGTGGGTCCGCGCGCAGCGGACGACCTCTGCGGGACCTACCACCAAGCGACGACTCTATTGCAAGGCATTGACCTCAAGGACTATACACCTCATCTACCCACCTCTAACCCCCTCCAAGGAGGGGACTTGCGGCGCGACGCCCCGGCCTCATCTGAGCCAGAGCAAAACAGCGCGTTTTGGGCTACCGATTCCCGCAATTGTGTTTGCCATGAGCCTAATCCGAATCCGCCGCGATTTTGATCCGCCCGCCGCGCGGGCTAAATTCGACCTTTTCCATGCGGATCAGGTAGGCTATCTCCTGCATGATTTCGGCATGGTCCGCGAGGCTGTGCCAGCCGCCCTTGGCTGCGACGGCGGAGCGCGCGGCTTCGAGCTTGAGTTCGAGCCCTGCGGATTCGGGGATTCGCGACCGGATGAGCGCGACCGCTTTGATCGCCTGCAGCGGACCAGCGAGTAAAATCTGCGTTGCCGCATGGGCGGGCGCGGTGACCCGGTGCGCATAGAAATCGACGACCGCGCCGCCCGGCGTTTCGACCGGGACATCCCAGCGCAAATCGGAGTCTTGATAGCCGTAGTGCTCGCTGCCGCTGCGCGCCTGCCAGATTCCGCATGCGGTCACGACGACCAAGAAACCTCCGGGGATGACGAGCCAGTCGTAGGGAAAACTGAACTCGGTTAGGAAGCCGACCATGAAATAGCCGAGCGAGAAAAACCCAAAGCCAAAGGCGTAGGCGAGCAGGCACAGGATGACCGCGACGATCGCGCGGAAGGTCTGGCGTTTGGCTGGTTGAAGGCGGATATCATCGTTCAATTCGCTTTGATCGCCGCCTCGATCTCAGCCTACGCGAAGACGACAGTCTTGTTATTGTAGGACAAGATCTTGCGTTCGAGGTGCCAGCGCAGGGCGCGGGAGAGCACGACTTTTTCGAGGTCGCGGCCGTTGCGGACGAAGTCTTCGACCGCCAGCTTGTGGGAGACGCGGATGACATCTTGCTCGATGATCGGTCCTTCGTCGAGGTCGGCGGTCACGTAGTGGCTGGTCGCGCCGATGATTTTGACCCCGCGCTGAAACGCGCTGTGGTAGGGGCGCGCGCCGGGGAAGGCGGGCAAGAACGAATGGTGGATATTGATGACCCGCCCCGGATAGCGGGCGACGAGGCCTTCGCTCAAGATCTGCATGTAGCGGGCGAGCACGATACAGTCTCGGCTCCCCGCTGCCTCGATCACTCGCCTGACCCGCCGCGCCTCCGCCCCGCCTTGCCCTCCTTCGTGACAGGAACGTGGTGGAACGGGATGCCGAAGCGCCCGCCGCCGGGCGCAGGATCTCGTGGTTGCTGATGATCAGCGGCACCTCCATCGGCAGGTCGCCGGATTCCTGCCGGGCGAGCAAGTCGTAGAGGCAGTGCGATTCCTTGAGCAGAGAGGATGGCGACGCGGTGCGGGTCGCGGAAAAGTGGAGCGCCCAGCGCATGGCGACTTCAGCGCCAGCGCACCGAAGACATTGGGCAATTCGCCGCGGCTCAGCGCGAAGCCTTCCATCTGCCACTCGACGCGGGTGAAGAAGACATTTTCCTGCGCATCGACGTGCTGGTCGAAGTGGAGGATGTTGCCGCCGTTGTCGGCGAGGAACTGCGCGATCGCGCGGACGAGCCCCGGCTGGTCCGGGCAGTGGATGAGGAGGATGGCGGTGTCTTTTTTCGGCGTCATGGCGCATTCCCGATTTCGGCGTGCGGCGCTCGTTTCGGTCAGATCAATACCAGAGCACGGCACAGAGCAGCAGCGCCGCGCCGTAGGCGGCACCCGCCCCGCAGGCGATCTTCCACCGACCCGCCGTCCGCGTCACCCAGAGGATGGCGTCGCGCATCAGATAGGGCATGCCGACGAAGAAGAGTCCGATCACGATCCAGGCGTAAGCGAGCAATTTGAGCAAGAACCAGCCGGTCGCCCAATTCTGGAACGAGGCGTCGAGCACCGGCGCGGCGACCAGCAGCAGCAGGATCCCGGTCGCCCGCACGGAGAAAGTCATCCGCATAGAGGATCGTCGCGACCGCCCCAGCCGGGATGAGCATTATGACCCAGCGGCGGATCGGGTAAAAACTCGCCCATCGGCATGTGCCGGGACAACACCCACGCCCAGATCGCGCCGAAGATCAGCAGCCCAATCCCGATCGGGCGGCGCGCGGAAATCGCTTCAGCCATGCCTGGGAAGGTTCGGTCCCGCAGCAGCGCGACCAGATGCCCGGCGAGCACCAGCACGTTGGGAGCGTAATCCCGGCCGCCTTCATCGAGAGGCCGTGGTAAAGGAAATTGTATAGGGACTGGGTCATGGGTCGCCGCAGCGCGCAAAATTTGGCAGGAGGGTTCTCAACGCGAATCCGGGGCACGCTTCAACTAGAAATCCGGGAGCGCTATCCGGACAGCGCCGCCGTCCCGTAGAGCGTAAACCCGTGGTGGTCCTCGATGCGCACGCGGAGCATCTGCCCGGTGTGGCGCTCGCTGGCGTTGCCGTCTGATGAAATGATCTTGTTCGTATCGGTCCGGCCGTGCATCCGTTCCTTGTTCGTCTTGCTCGGTCCTCGCAAAGCACGTCGAATTCGCCGCCGACCATGGCTTGGTATTTCGGGCGGGAGATTTCGCCGATGAGGGCGAGCAGGTCTTGGTTGCGCGCTTCTTTCACGCTTTCGGGGAGCTGGATTTCATCCGGCATGTCGGCGGCGGGCGTCCCGCGGCGCTTGGAATACCGGAAGATAAACGCATTGTCGAAATCGACGCGGCGGACCACCGCCTTGGTCGCCTCGTAGTCCTCCTCCGTCTCGCCGGGGAACCCGACGATGATGTCGGTGGTGATAGCAATGCCGGGGCGCGCCTCCTTCATCCGGTCGCAGATCTCGACAAATTTCGCAGCCTTGTACGGGCGGTGCATCGCCTTGAGGATCCGGTCGGATCCGCTCTGGAGCGGGAAATGGACGTGGCTCGCCAGCTTCGGCAGATAGCGGAACGCATCGACCAGATCCTGTTGCACTCGATCGGTGGCGAGGTAAACCGGATCCGCTGGATCCCCCGCGACGCCGTGGACCGCTTCGAGAAGCTGCACGAACGGGCTCTTGCCATCCTGGGCGGGAAATTCGTGCCGGCCATAGAGGTTGACGATCTGCCCGAGCAAAGTGACCTCGCGCACGCCGCTGTCGGCCAGCCGCTTCACCTCATCCACGACGTCGGCGATCGGCGGGCGCGCTCGCCGCCGCGCGTGTAAGGCACGATGCAAAACGTGCACTTCATGTTGCACCCCTGCATGATCGAGACGAACGCCGTCGCCTGCCGCCCCTCGATCTGGTGGTCGCGGATCGTGTTCTGGCTCTCGTCTTCCTCCGCCACATCCACGATCGAAAACTTCGGGTCATCCATCTGCTTCTCCAGCCGCGCGCTCAGGATCTGGTCCACGTATTCGACCACGCGATGGTATTTCTGGGTGCCGACGACGAGATCGACGCCCGGCGTCAGGTCCAGCAATTCGGGTCCGAGCCGCTGCGCCATGCAGCCGAGGTAGCCGAGCACCGCGTGCGGCTTCGTCCGGCGGATCTTGCGTGCCATCCCCATCTTGCCCATAGCCTTCTGCTCCGCCTGGTCGCGCACCGAGCAGGTGCTGATCAAAATGACATCGGCGTCCGACTCATCCCGCGTCAGGGCATAGCCGCCCGCTCCAGAAACATCTGCGCGACTTGCTCGGAGTCGCGCTCGTTCATCTGGCAGCCGTAGGTGCGGATGTAAACTTTGTGCATCGCGGGGGCGGATTTTGGCGGGCGGGACCATTACGCCCACTTGGATGCCTCGGCAACGCCTATCGCGCTGATTCGCCGGGCGGTGGGAGGTGCCGGGCGAGAAACTCGGTGACGCGACGCTCATATGCCAATCCGGCGAATCGGTGGAGATCGATGTGTGCGGCTCCTTCGATCACCCAGAACTCCTTCGGTCCTTTGATGCCGAATAGATCGCTCAGCTCCGCCGGTCCCGCATGGCGGTCCTCCGAACCAGATGACGAAGGCTCGGCGATGTTCGCGCTGCTGCCGCGAGCGGGCTGAGTTCCGCCGGATCGACGCCTAGGGTAGGGCGGATCTGCCATGTCAATAGTGGGGCGAGTAGCCGCCCCGCTTTCCCGAATCGGATTTCGAGACGGTTGGCGGTCGCGGTCTCCAGTACACCGGAGAAGACAGATTCGACGATCAAGGCGTCCGCCTGCGCCTCGGGTGCCACCATCAGGGCAGAACCGCCCCCGAGAGAGGTGCCGAGGACAGCGACGGGCAGACGGGGTGGTGTTCGCGGAGAAAGGCGATCCCAGCAGCGACATCCTTGGATTCTGCAGCCGAGTGTGATGTGATCGCCGGGGCTTTTCACCGTGCGCCTGGAGATCGATGCAAAGCGTGTGATAGCCCGCCTCTCGCAAGAAAGCTGCCCGATCCGCCATGGTTCGCGGTTTGACCGGATCCCGTGGAGCAGTAGGACGGAGCCTCTAGCGTCGGGCACCTCGGAAAGCCAGCCGCCGATCGCGTTGCCCGACTTGCTGGCGAAGGAAAACGAAACACGCGCCCAACTCCGGCGGGGAGGCCGACGCTACTCGGCGCGGAGCGATCAATTGCTGCCCCAGATAGACGGAAATGCCGACGCCTGGCCCCGAGGCAGAGCGGCGGTGATCCCAGTCCGCTTTAGCCAGCGCTTCGATCGCTCAGTCACGCCGGTATAGCCGCATCCGGTACAAAAAACAGCGCCGTTTTCGCCCGGCGAGCGGATCGAAACGGCGCGGATGGCGCGAACAAAGGTGGGGGCGCTAGATCAGACCCGCCTGCTTCAACGTCGCATGTGGCGCTCGTTCTTAGCGATGGTCTTGAGCGCGCGGGCGGTGCACTTCACCTTGGACGTGGCTGGCCGAGTTCCGGCACCCAGACGCGCTTGACGCGCAGGTTCGGGGTCACCGTGCGCTTGACGACCTTGGTGACGTGCGCGCCGATTCCGCCCTTTTCTGGCAAGACCGCTGCGGTGGATCCGGCGGCCGACGCGGGGCTTAGCTCCGGTGATGGTGCACTTCTTGACATGGTTTTGGTGGGCGGATAGTTTCGAAAATAAAATTGGGGATTTCCCCAAAAAGGGCGGGAAAAGTAGGAGGTTTTGCCCGATCCGTCAAGCGGGAATTCGGCGGATTCTGCGCGCCGGAGATCGGCTGGTTAGGGGCGTGGCCGCTTTCGCCCGGCGGCAGGAGGCTCACATCTTGATCTGGATGCGTTCGAGCAGCCGCTTGCGCCGGGCGATGCGCTGGGCGGCGAGGACGCCGCCGAAGAATCCGAAGAAGTGGCGGACCACGAGGTGGCGGGATCGGCGGCAACTGCGCCCCAGCCGAGGGCGACGACCAGGGCGCCGACGAGGATCGAGACGAGAAGATCCACACCGCGCTCTTTTCCAAGAACCCGCGGAAGAGCAGGTAGCCGAGATACCCGAAGATGATGCCGCTCGCCCCGAGGTGCCGCGCCACCGACCCAAATACCCAGGTGCCGAGCCCGGCGACCAGCATGACGAACAGCGTGACGCCGAGAAATTGCCGCTCCCCACCGGCGAGGACCAGCCAGCCGAGGATCAAAAACGCCAGCGAATTCCCGCGATGTGCCCGAGCGAGCTGTGCAAAAAGGGCGCAGACAATGCCGAGCAGCCCCTTCAGGTGCGCGGCACGATCGCGAACTGCGCGAGGTCGATCCCGGTGATGAGCTGAACAGCCACAGCCCCCACATCGTTCCAAGCGACATGATCGCGAGGACATACGCCTGGCGCTTGAGGCGGGTCCAGAATTGCTTGGCCAAGGATTTTGAGTCCACGGGATCGGTCGAGGTTTCAGTTCGCTGGAAGGCGAAGACCTGCTTCATCCGCCGCCGGCTAGCTGATTGGCATCTTTCTAGGGCGGCAGAGCGGGCGGCGCCGCCCGCAGGCAGCGCCGCCCCCAACCAACGCCAGTCGCGATCTAATTCGAGTGACGCGGGCGGATCGGTGCTACTTCTTCGTCGAGCCTCGACGACGACTTCTTGGTCGAGCTGGACTTCTTGCCCTTCATGTGGGCGACGATGTCCTTCAGCGTCCCCTCGCCGATCCCATCGATGAGGATCAACTCGGCAGGATCCTTGATCGCGCTTCTTCATCAGCGCCTTCGCCCGGCTCGGGAGCTGCCGTAATCGCCTTCTCGTCGCCCTCGTTGAGGATTCTTCTTCCTGGCAGCACGGCGTCAGCCGGTGATTTTCTTCGCCGCTTCCACCTTCTTCGTCGGCAGATTTGGCTTTCCCGAGACCTCCGCCTTGGAGCCTTTTGGCCGGTTCGGCAGCGATCGGCTGGACGCTCACGAGGCAAACCGCCGATGCCACCAACGCAATCAGACATTTCTTGGGATTCATCGTTTCTTCTAGGGATTAGGTTTCTTTCGCTCCGGTCCTGCCCGTCTCTAGCACGTCAGCCTTTTCATGGGAAGCGAAAATCATCGCCGCTAGCGTACGCATCGGAACGCACTGCCCTGCCTACCCACTTTCCCAAATGCGAGCTTCGGTTTGAAAAATTATTGATTATTATGATAATTATTATAAGATCTGATTTCTCATGCTCGAAAATTACCAATATTTTAGACAATTCAGTTATTCAGTTCTGCGAAACGGAGGGATCATCGCCCTCCAGGCATTTGCGGCGTTGAATTGCCTGGGGGAACCGTTCTTTCGCTTTGATGAGGGAGGGTCCGGTTCTGTGTCAACGACGGCACCTGCGGAGGAGCCTGATTTCTCGGAGTTTTCCATGGGGGGAGGAAGGTGGGAGTGGCGGAGGAAACGGTTGGCAATGAGGAGCCTAAGCCCTGGGAGCCGGTCAGCGTGTGGATCGCAGAACCAGATGGGACGAGAGTGCTGGCTTTTGTGCGCAAGGCGGAGGGTGCCGGAAATTCGCTCGCGACCCGAATATTGGAAGTCTCGCGCGAGGCGAAGGTCGCGCCGGACCGACGATCGGTTTTGCGGAAAACTGCCGCCGCCGGTCGAATTCGCCACGGTGGGAAAGGCAAAAGCCAAAGCTGAATCCATGGCACCGGTGCGGATCGCGCCGAAGCTCACCATCGGGGACATCGTATCGCTGGCGGAAGGCGCGCCGCCGGACCTGTCGGCGTTGATCGTCGGCGAGGCAGAGGCGGACTTGGCGGCGGATGCGGCGGCGCTGGGCAATCCGGAAGTGCGGCTGTGCCGGTCGTGGTCGCGTTCCGCCGGGGACGCGCTCCAGCTCGCCGCCCGGGACCGGTGCCGGAGACGGCGCGCGATCGCCTTGTTCGGGTCGATCCAAGACGCGGCGAAGGCTATGCGCTGGGCGACCTTCAAGAACCGGGCGTTTTTGGCGAGGCTGCGCGAGATCACCGAGCTGGAGCCGCGGCATCTGTCGGCGCGCACGCTCTTGATCCTCGGGGTCCAGGGAGAGCTGCGCATCTCCCGCCGCGATCGCTACCGCTCGCCGCGCTGCGCGACCGCTGCCCAGACCCTATGGCACGGCATTCGACCCCACGCCCGGCGTTTCCTCTGCCGGTCGAGGACGCCTGCCGCGAGCAGCGCTCGCCCTGCGCCGCCTTGCGCCCGCGCCTGCACGAAGACGCGGTCGCGCGCGCCGATGCTATCAGCCGATTTCCTCGCCGCCCGCCGCGCCTATGCCGAGGTGGACGACAAGCGCACGCAAAAGCGGAGTCGCTCGCCGCCGACCTGCGCGTGGGCGGCTCGACGCGCTCTTTCCCGGATCCGGTGTCGGTTGCGGCGGTGGAGTAGGAAAAGGCGGTTACCCGGAAGTCGCTGCATTTTCGATTGAGCCGGGCGCGGCGGGATGATACCGATCATGCCTCCCCCGCCATGTTTCGAAATCCCGCCCTCTTCGGTGCCATAGCCACCGCTCTTCCGTCGCTTTGTTTCGCCGCAGCGGCTCCCACCAACCTCCGCGTCGCTGCGCCTTGGAACAACGGCACCACGGTCGAATTGATCTGGGAAGACAATTCGGATGACGAGGACTCGTTTGAATGGGAGCTTTACGTCGATTCGCCCACCGGCGATCCCGTGTTCGTCGGGGAGACGGATTACAAGGGCCAGACGATCGGCGGTCTGACGGGGGGGAATCCCAACGACCGCATCTATTTTCGCGTCCGCGCGAAGAGCGCCGCCTCCGGCGATTCGGACTGGACGCCGTTTGTCGAATTCGTGACCCCGGCGACTTTCAGTGTCGCGATCCGAAACGGCGAGTATGCCTCTGGCAAAGTAGGGGAAGCGTTTCAGATGGATGCGCTGGCCCATGTCCCCAACGACAGCCCGGTGGTTTTTGGCGCTGCGGAACTCCCGGCCGGCTTGAGCATCGATCCCGACACGGGCGAGATCACCGGGACCCCGGAGGCGGACGGGCTTTTCTATGGCGAGGTCTCGGTCTCCGACGGGATGGCCACGGCGACCACGTTCGTCCGGTTCCGGATCTTGCCCGCCGACGCCGCTCCGGTCGCCGAGGCAGTCCCGGCGCAGAGCCTGCTGGCGAACGCGCCTGCCCAGCTCGATCTCGACGCCTATGTCACCGACCCCGACACGACCTGCGCGGCGCGCCTGGTGACCAATCGCGGGACCATCGATGTGATCCTCTATGAAAAGGCGACGCCAGCGAGCGTGGAGAACTTTTTGGACTATGTGACGATCGACGCCTACGCCGACACCGTCTTCCACCGGATCGCCACCCTCGCCAACTCCGGGGTCGATGTGATCCAGGCGGGCTGGTTCCACCCGGATGGGGCGAACTACCAGACGGTGACGACGCAGCAGAGCGTGTTCAACGAACCGGGCATCCCGAACGACCGGGGGACCATCGCCATCGCAAAATTGGGCGGTGCGCCGAACAGCGGGACCAGCCAGTGGTATTTCAACATGACCGACAGCCCCGGTTTGGACGGGGCGGGCAACAACGGCGGCTTCGCGGTCTTCGGGCGCGCCTCCGCGCCGACCCTCGCCATCGCCGACGACATTTTCGCCCGGCCGACCGGGACCTACACGGTGACGCTCGACGGGGCGTCCCGGCAGATCCCGAACTGGCCGACGAACCAGGCTCCGGCCGGGGCGACGCCCGCCGCCGGCGATCTGGTCCAGGTGCTCAGCGCCACCAAACTGGAGCGCTTTGTCGAATTCGCCGTCACGGGCAGCACCGCACCGGCGGTCGCGACTGGATCGGTCGATGGCGGGACGCTCACCGTCACGCCGGCGGATACGAACGCGGCGGGCGAGGCATCGATCCAATTGACCGCCACCGATCTGGACGGCAAGGCGACCGCCTTCACAGTCCCGGTCGTCGTCCGCCAATCGCTCGCCACCTGGGTCGCCGGCCACAGCTTCCTCGGCGGGCTGACGGGCGCGGGCGACGACGGCGAGGGCGACCGCGTGACGAACCTGCTCGAATACGCGCTCTGCGGCGATCCGTCCGCCGCCGATGCGGGCGCGATCCTGCCGCAGCAAGGCACCGCGACGGTCGGCGAAGACGAATTCCTCACGCTGACCTTCGCCCACCTCAAATTCAGCAGCGACCTGATCTACATCGTCGAACAAAGCGAGACGCTGGCCGGCTGGACCGAGATCTGGCGGACCGCCGACGGCACCGGTGACCCCCTGGTCGTCAACGCCGTGGACCAGGGCGCAAAACAAATCCTCACCATCCGCGATCCCAACCCGATCGCGCCCGGCGCCTCGCACCTGCGGCTCAAGGTAGTGCAGGCCGCGCCGTGATCGCATTTTAAGGGGAAATGGCTCAAGTATTCTTAGGACACACAAAATGCGCCTTGTGCGGGAGCGTCATTCAAAGGGAAGAGTCTGCGCGGCTTCGCGCGTTCCCAGCATTCATTCCCAAAAGTCATGGGCTTTGGAGATACTCGGACGCAGCGTTTCACTCGGATTGCCTGGAAGCATGGGAACGGAAGGACGAGTTTCTTTCGATGTATCGTGAATTTTGCGATTGGTGGGATAGGCGCCCGTTGATTCCACCGGGTATTTCTTTTGACGATTTTGAGAATTTGCCAGAGGTGAAAGATTGGCAGAGCGATTGCCCTGACTTCAAATAGCAGATAACAAATAACAAATCTCCAATAACAACTAACCCACCCCACCCCACGAAACCGCGCCTCATCATCGCCTGCGGCGGAACCGGCGGCCACCTGTTCCCCGGGATCGCCATCGCCGAAGAAATGCGCCGCCGCGGGGCGGAGGTCCTCGTCTTGATCTCGCAAAAGCAGATCGACGCGCTGGCCACCGAGGGGTACGCCGACCTGCGGTTCGAGCGGATGCCGGCCATCGCGATGCCGCCGCTTGTCTCGCTTCGCACGCCGGGGTTTCTGGTCCGCCTGGCGCTCTCGATCTGGCGCTGCTGGCGGCTGATCGGGCGGTTCAAGGCGGATGCCGTCCTCGGGATGGGCGGGTTTACCTCGCTGCCGCCGCTGGTCGCCGCGCGCCTGCGGGGCAGGCCCGGCTTCATCCACGATTCCAATGCGATCCCCGGCAAAGCGAACCGGCTCTCCGCCCGCTTCGCCAAAGTCGTCCTCCTCGGGCTCGAACCCGCCAAGAAATTCTTCCCCGGCAAAGACGCCCGCGTTGTCGGCACCCCGATCCGCACCGCCTTGGAAAACGGGGCTGACCGCGCCGAGGCGCTCGCCTTCTTCGGGCTGGCCGAAGGGCGCAAAACGATCATCGTGATGGGCGGCAGCCAGGGCGCGCAAGGCGTCAACCGCGCCGCCGCCGATGCCGCCAAGATCCTCGACCCCGAGAGGTTCCAGATCGTCCACATCGCCGGACCGGCGGACTACGACGAGGTCAAAGCCGCCTACGAAGGGCTGGCGATCCCGCATCACATCGCGCCGTTTTGCCACCGCATGGAATTCGCCTACGCGGCCGCCGACCTCGCCATCTCCCGCGCGGGCGCCTCCAGCCTGACCGAGCTCGCCTACTTCGCCCTGCCCTCGATCCTCGTCCCCTATCCGCACGCCGCCGACGACCACCAGACTGCCAACGCCAAGGTCTTCACCGACGCCGGGGCCGCCGTCATGATGCGGCAGGACGACCTCGGCGAGGGCGCGCTCGCCGCCGAGATCAAAGCGCTGCTCGAAGACGAATCCCGCCTCGATGCGATCCGCGAAGCCCTCGGCAAGCTCGCCGCCAAAGATGCGTCGGCGCAGATCTGCGATCTGATCGAAGGGATTGGCTGATCGGTCACAATTGACCGCGAGGTGAGGAAAAGTTCCCGCTCCGGCGCGCGGAATCTCCGCCTAATCCTTGAGAACGCGGCGATCCCGGTGCTAGGTTGAGTCGCCGATTTTTCTCCCATGCCCGACGACATCCGCCTCCAGCGTATCATCGACCTGACCCGCGACCTGATTTTGATCCCGAGCACGGAGCATGCGCCCGCCGAGCGGAAGCGGGTGATGCAGATGCTCCAGAACCGGCTGGATGGCATCCCCGGCATCCGGTTTCAATGGCACGAACACCGGGGGAGCGAATCGCTGGTCGTGTTGCCGGAGGGGATCGACGCGCCGGAGATTCTACTTTCGGGGCACATCGATGTTGTCCACCACGGCGACGAATCGGTCTATCGGTCGGAGGTCGCCGGCGGGCGGATCGTCGGACCCGGCGCGGGCGATATGAAAGGGCAGGTCGCGATCTTGGTCGCGCTGCTCGCCGCGCTGCACCGGCGCGCGCCGGGCGTCTCGGTCGGGCTGGCGATCACCTCGGACGAGGAGGTGGGCGGTGAGGACGGGATGGGCTACCTGTTTGGTGAGGCGGGGCTGCGCTGCGGCGTGCTCATCCTGCCGGATGGCGGCTCGCTCAACGACGTGACCGTGGAAGAGAAGGGCATCGCGCACCTGCGGGTCATCGCGCGCGGGCGGTCTTCCCATGGCGCGCGCCCGTGGCTGGCGAGCAATGCGTTGCACCAGCTGATGGACGCGGTCGCGCGGATCCGCTCGCATTTTCCGATGGGCGAGGCGGACGCGGCGGGCAACCACTGGTTTCCGACCTGCTCGGCGACCCGCGCCACCGTGCCGAACGACCAGAACAACATGATCCCGGACTACGCAGAGGCGGTGCTCGACGTGCGCTTCCCGCCGCCGCACACGCTGGCCGATATCCTCGCCGCCGTGCGCGGCGCGGCCGGGGATGGCGTCGCCATCGAGCCGATCGTGACCAGCGAGGCAACCCGCCTGGCCCCCGACCCGGATTATCTCCGCGCGGTGGAGGAAATCACCGGCCAGCCGTGCCGCACGGTGAAGGCGAGCGGCGGCAGCGACGCGCGGTTCGCCGCCGACTGCGGCATCCCGGTCATCCTAAGCCGCCCGCTGGTCGGCGAGATCCACGGCACCCGAGAATGGATCGACATCGCTTCGATGGAGGCATTCTACCGCATCAATCTGCGCTACATCGAGAGGCGGCTCGAGACTCGCAAATCAGCTTCCCTAGCCCAGCTTTAGGTGCGGGTCCGGTGCCGCCGGGTCAACCGCCCTCAAGGGTGCATCCGCTTCCAGCGGGCGCGGAAGTCGCGGAGTTCGGGCATGAGTTGGGCGGCCATGGATTCGGCGGCTTTCCGCTGGCCGGCGAGGGAGGCGAAGGCGATGGCGGCCTCGCGGCGGCGGAAGTATTCGGCGGAGTCTTGGACTTTTGAGAGGATCGAATCGGCGATGGCGATGAGACCCTCTGCCCCGACTTGGGTCATCGGGACCTTTGAGGTGCCGGTGCCGCGCTGCATGGTGACTTCTTCGGGCGTGGCGGAGGCGATCGAGACCGGGACTTCGGAGCCGTCCTTGGGGATGTTGCCGGTGAAGCCGACGCGGGTGAGGTCTTCGGCGAGGAGGTCGAGAAATGCGCTGGCCCCCTGCCAGAGGTAGATCATGTCGTCCCGCGCCTGGGCGGCTTTCGGGTGTTTGAGGGCGAGGGCTTCTAGGTCGGGCACCGCTTTGGCAAACTGGTAGGTCGCGGCGAGAGGGGCGACCTTCTCCTTGGCGGCGGCGAGATCGGCGGCCTCCCTTTTGAGCAGTTCGGCGAGCCGGTCCTCCTCCATCTTTGCCTCGCGTTGTTCGGCGGCGCTGAGGGCGGCGTGCAGGGCGTCGACTTTCACCATGATGCGCGCCCGCGCCCGGTCGCCGGTCTTGACCTCGGCGATGGCGGCGTCGGCGGCCTCGACTTTCGGGCGCAGGTCGGCGGCGCTTTCCTCGCTGGCGGGCGAGGCGATCGACTCGGCGATGGCGATGTCGTGGAGCAGATCCGGGGCGAGCGCGTGGTATTGGGCGACCCAGTCGAAGGGCGGGGCGGGCTTGCCGGATTGGAAGGCGCGCAGCAGCTCGCCGGCCTCCGCCCAGCGCGAGTCATTCCAGCAGCGCAGCCCGCAGCCGAGCAGCCCCATCGCCTCGAACGAATCCGGCGAAAACTGGGCGAGGGCGAAAGACGGGTCTGCGCCGGGCTTCGCCAGCGCCGCGCCGGCTTTGATGAAAAACTCGGCGAGCGGCCGGTCGGAGGGCGCGCTCGAATACGGCGGCGATCCGGCGAGCGCCGAATACAGCGCCTGCGCGCCGGCGGCGTCACCCGAGAGCTGGGCGCAGAGCGCGGCGTTGAAGCGGGTCCAGTTGAGCGTGGGCTGCTTGACCTGGTTTTGGCGGTTGAGGATTTTTGCGAAGTGGCCGCGGGCGGCATCGACCTGACCGGAGACCAAGGCGGCGCGCCCGGCGAGGAAGATTTCGCTCGTGTTGAGTCCGCCCTGGGTTTGCTCCGCGACGTCCACTTTGCCGGTGCCCTCCTGGTCGCGGTTCTTTTTGTCCTGGATGCTCTGATACACCGCGAAGCCGGCGTAGATGGCCAGCGCGGCGGCGACGGTGAGCGCCCCGGCTCCGGCGGCGAGCTGCGCCTGCCCGCGGCGGGTCTGCATCTTCTCGCGGGCGATCTCTCGCCAGCCGCGGCGGCGGAGCTGCCGGGCGGTGCGCAGCGCTGCCTCCAGGTCCTCCCATTCCTCATAGCGGTCGCGCTGCTCCTGGGCGCACATCTTGTCGATCACCTCGGCGGTCGCCGGGCTGATGTGGGGCGCCGCCTCCGACAGCCGGACCGGCTGCGCTTTGACCCGCTTCAGCTCGGCCAGCGACGACGTATCCGCCGCGCTGTGCGGCGGGCGGCCGGCCAGCGCGTGGAAGAGCGAGGCTCCGAGCGCATACATGTCGCTGCGGTGGTCCTCCGGCTTGTGGTAAAGCGTTTCCGGCGGAACGTAAAACGGGGTCGCCCAGATCTCGCCGGTGCCGTCGCTGTCGTCTTTGAACATCGCCAGCCCGAAATCGACGATCTTCGCGTCGCCCATTTCGTTGAACAGGATGTTGCCCGGCTTCATGTCCCGGTGGATCAGCCCGGCGTTGTGCGCCGCGCGCATCCCGCCGACCACCTGGATGGCGAGGTCCAGCGCTCTATCTTCGCGCACCTTGCCCTCCCGCCGGATCCAGTCGTCCAGGCTTCCGCCGGAGACCAATTCCATGGCGATGAAAAAGTAGCCCTGATCCTGCCCGACCGAGTAGATCTGGATGACGTGCGGGTGGCTGATCTTCGCGGTGATCTGCGCCTCGCGCTCGAACTGCGCGATCCGCTCCCGGTTCTCGCACAAGTCGCGGTGGAGGATTTTCAATGCGACCTCGCGGTGCAGCGTCGTATCCTCGGCGAGGAAGACGCGGCTCATCCCGCCTTCGCCGATCTGCCGTTTGATCACGAATTGGTTGAAGACTGTACGCACGCGGATCGCCTGCCGGCAGTGCGGGCAGATGATCTTGGCGAACGGCTGGAAGTCGCTGACGTCCAGCACATCGCCGCATTCCGGGCAGGCGTTGACAACCGGGGCTGGCGTTTCGTCGGGCATCGGGGATGCGGCAGAATAGCGAGGCCTTCGCCCCGCGCGACGGATTTCTTGCGCCCGGCGCGCTTTCCGCCGCGGATACAGAACGGGGGCATCGGGATCCCGCCGCTGGGGTGGGGGATTCTCACGCTCCGTGCGTGCCGCCGGTTGGCGCGGCGGGCGCCGCCGGGTCTCGCCCCTTTACAAGGCGGAGCGTTCGGGCTAGAAGCATCGGTAGCCCCAAAAGCTGAGCCGAATCCACAAAATCCCAAAATCCGCACTGCCATGAAATTCACCCGCCGCCACTTTGTCCGCACCGGTGCCGCCGCCGCCGCCGGGATCGCCGCCGCCAGGGCGGATGACAACCCCTTCGCCAAAATCGACGCCAGCCTCAAGGAGGTGGAAGGTGCCATCGGCTCCGCAGAAGACTCGCTGGCCAAGGCGGAGGGCGCGCTCAACGGGCCGGTCATCGGCCACGGGTCGCACCGCTACCGCGTCGCGGAAGGTTGGGGCGTGCTCGATGCGGCGAAGTATCCGGTCGCCCACTGCCACGAGATGGTCGAGGACTCGAAGGGGCGCATCGTTTTGTTCCAGACCAACGCGAAGAACAACATCCTGATCTACGACAAGGGCGGCAAGCTGCTCGAATCGTGGGGCACCGAATATCCCGGCGCACACGGCATGGATATCGTCAACGAAAACGGCGAAGAATTCCTCTTCCTGACCGACACGAACCGCCGCCAGGTCTACAAAACGACGATGAAGGGCAAGGTCGTCATGACGCTCGGCTGGCCGGAGGAGACCGGCAAATACAAGGACGAAAAAGGATTCGCGCCGACCAATGTGATGCCCGCGCCGGACGGCTCGTTCTACGTCGGCGACGGCTACGGGTCGAGCTGGATCATGCACTATGACAACGCCGGCAAGCTCAAGAACGTCTTCGGCGGACCGGGCAAGAATCCGGAAAACGTAAACACGCCGCACGGCGGGATCGTCGATACGCGGGACCCCGGCAACGTGTCGCTGGTCATCTGCTCGCGCGCCGACAATGCGCTCAAGCGGTTCAAGCTCGACGGCACGTATATCGACACGACGCCGCTGCCGGGCATGCGCGTGTGC
The DNA here is from genome assembly GCA_041395145.1 of Verrucomicrobiales bacterium. Taxonomy (GTDB): domain Bacteria; phylum Verrucomicrobiota; class Verrucomicrobiia; order Verrucomicrobiales; family DEV007; genus JAWLBD01. Next base: position 41,337 of record JAWLBD010000052.1, read on the forward strand.
CAGCTCGCCCAGCGCGGCGACTTCCTCTACGCGCCGCACCTGGAAGGCTTGATCTCGGTGATCGACAAAGACTTCAAAGTCGTCTCCAACCCCGGCGGCAAAGCGCCCGAATACAAGGACGGCGCGCTGCAGAAGCTGGAGAAAGAGGGAGAGACGTTCGTGCACCCGCACGGGATCTGGGTGGACGAGGAGGAAAGCGTCTATGTCGCCCAGTGGAACAGCGGAAACACCTACCCGGTCAAGCTCGAGCGCGCCTCCGCCTAAACGCCTATGGCGGTGACCATCGAACAGCTCATCGCTTCCGCCGAACAACACGAGGCGAGCGATCTCTTCATCACAGAAGGCTGCGTCGGCCGCGCCAAGATCGGCGGCCGGATCATGGTGTTGGGCGACGACCGCGTCGAGAAGGACGACATGGCGTCGTTCTGGAGGGAATGCGGGGCCGACCCGGATACCGACTGGGATAAGGACGCCGCCTACGAATCCGGCGACGGCATCCGCTTCCGCGTCAACCTGCACCGTACGATGGGGCGGCTCTCCGCCGTGCTCCGCCAGATCCGCACCCAGGTGCCGAACATGGAATCGCTCGGGCTGCCCGAGTCGCTGCTCGTCGACTGGATGTCGCGCCCGTCCGGCTTCGTCCTCGTGACCGGCGCGACCGGCTGCGGGAAATCGACGACGCTGGCGAGCTGCCTGGAGTGGGTGAACTGCAACATGGCGCGGCATATCGTGACGATCGAAGACCCCGCCGAATTCCTCTTCGAAAACAAACAATCGTTCTTCACCCAGCGCGAGGTCCACACCGACACCGACAGCTTCGCCAAAGGGCTGCGCAGCGCCCTCCGCCAGGCACCCCACATCATCTTCGTCGGCGAGATCCGCGACGCCGAGACCGCCACCATCGCGCTGCAGGCCGCCGAGACCGGGCACCTCGTGCTCGCCACGCTGCACAGCTCGCACGTCACCGATACGCTGGAGCGCCTGACGAATTTATTCCCCGCCGCCGAGCGGGACGCCGCGCTGCTGCTGCTCTCCGGCCAGCTCATCGGCATCTTGTCGCAACAGCTCCTCCCCGGCGCGGACGGCACCAGCCTGACGCTCGTCTGCGAGCACCTCCAGAACAGCGGGGCGACCCGCGACTGGATCCGCGAGGTCCGCCTCCCGGAGATCGGCGAATTCCTCCGCCGCCGCGACGATCCCGCCAACCGGAATTTCCTCCGCAGCCTCGTCGAGGCGGTGCAGGAGGGCAGGATCACGCATGAGACCGGCGAGGCGAGCGCCTGGAACGCCCACGAGTTCAACCGCGCGCTGCGCGGCGTGTATTAAAGGTCGGCGGGCGCTGCGCCAACTTTACGGCGTGGGGGATGGGTCAAATAGGCGATTTGGCAAAAACGCGGTCGCGCCGACCGCTATAGCGGACGTTGACTTTCGGTCCATCAAAGCGCAGCTTCTGCGCGATGCCAGCCCGCCAAACCATCGAAGAAAACTACGCCGCTTCGACCAAGACGACCGGTCTTGGGATATTGCCTTCTGGCAGCGGCAAGGCGGCGAGGCGATATTTGAAGCCGCCTGGGGCATGATTTTAGACTACAACCTTTTGCGAAAAGGCGATGATTCAGAGCCGAGACTTCAAAGAACTGTTGAGTATTTTGGAAAAGCATTAGGTACGTTACCTCGTAATAGGCGGCTAAGCCGTCATGCTTTATTCAGAGCCTCGCTGGACGAAAGATCTCGACATTTGGATCGCGCTCGATGGAAAGAACTCACGGGCAATTTTTGCGGCATTGAAGGAATTCGGGGCGCCGCTTTCCGGTCTCTCAGAAAGAGATTTTGAGGAACCCGGATACTTTTATCAGATGGGAAATCCTCCGCTCCGATTCGACATCATGATGGAAATTCCTGGCGGTGACTTTGAGGCTGCGTGGGAGCGACGCAATACTGTCCCGGTCGGCGACAACCGAATCCACTTTATTGGGCGAGAGGATTTGATCTCTGCAAAACTTGCCTCGGGCAGAGAACAGGATCTGAAAGATGTCGCCGCGATCAGAAAGGCGGCTGACCTCGACTTATCCTCGTCCTAACACGAAGTAGGCACCCGCTGGGCAAGCTTTACGGCGTGGGGATGGGTGAATCAGTAGCCTCTAACTCAAAAAATGCCGCCGAAGCTGAATCCAAAAACAAAATTCCCGGTCGGGGGTAGCATCTTCTGTTTCGGCTCGCATTCGAGCGCCGAGCGGAGCACCAGTTTCCTCCCAAGGTTCGATCATGACGATCTCTTCCATCAATTCTGCAGATCCAATTACAACGACGCGTTCATCGACCATTTGTTGGAGGAGATCGAAAAGCAAATCCGCCGATTCGAGCGGCGTGAAGTCCGGCAACATCTCTGCCGCCAATTGCGCGAGCCATCCGAACGAGAGAATGTCGTCCTCGAGATGGCGTAGAATCTCGCGACGGAGTGCCGCCACCTGTCGGTTTGCTCTGGCTTCCATTGTCTGCCTAGCACGAAGTAGGCACCCGCTGCGCCAACTTTACAGCGTGGGGGATGGCTCCCATGACGAAGGCGAGGCACTCGACCGCCCCGGACGGTTTGCCGGGCAAGGCGATGACGAGTGAGGTGCCGACGACGGCGGCGAGCCCGCGCGAGAGGATCGCGTTGGGCGTGACCTCGAGGCTGCGCATCCGCATCGTCTCGCCGAAGCCGGGGATCTCGACCCGCATGATGCCGCGGATCGCCTCGGGCGTGACGTCGCGTTCGGCGATCCCGGTGCCGCCGGTCGTCAGGATCAAGCCGCAGCCTTGCGCGGAAAA
>JAWLBD010000053.1:0-42216 GCA_041395145.1 Verrucomicrobiales bacterium
CATGGAGTTCCGCCTCATCCGCCGCGCCTTGGACCAGACCAACGGCAACCGGACCGACGCCGCCAAGCTCCTCGGCATCAGCCGCCGCACGATGCAGCGCAAGGTGAAGGAAATGGAGGATTTGGAGCGGGGCGGGGTTGCGGAGGCGACTTAGGGCAGGGTTAGATCGAGCCGCTCAAACCTGTGCCCATTTCACGCGCCGGGCTGACAGCCTGGGATGAAGCCGCCTCCTACTCGCCGCGGTGCCGGTGATACGCCTCGATGATATTCTGGACGACGCGGTGTCGGACGACGTCGGATTTTTGGAAGTGGACGAAGCGGACGCCATCGGTGTCGCGGAGGGCGGCTTGGGCTTCGTGCAGGCCGCTTTGGATATTGGGGCGGAGGTCGACCTGGCTGGGGTCGCCGGTGATGATGGCGCGGCTGCCTTCGCCGATCCGGGTCAGGAACATGAACATCTGCTCGCGCGTCGTGTTCTGCGCCTCGTCGAGGATGACATAGGCGCGGGCCAGCGTGCGGCCGCGCATGTAGGCGAGCGGGGCGACCTCGATCTGCCCGCGCTCGATAAGGCGCTCGACCTTATCCGGGTCGATCATGTCATAGAGCGCGTCGTAGAGCGGGCGCAGGTAGGGGAAGATCTTTTCCTTGAGGTCGCCGGGCAGGAAGCCGAGTGCCTCGCCGGCCTCGACCGCCGGGCGGGTGAGGACGAGACGGTTGACCTCTTTGTTGAGGAGGGCGGCGAGGGCGCGGGCCATGGCGAGATAGGTTTTGCCGGTGCCGGCCGGACCTAGCCCGAAGACCACTTCGGATTCGTCCATCGCCTTCACGTAGTCGAGCTGGCCCTTGGTGCGCGGCGTGACCGCCGGTTTGGTGGGCGAGCCGAGCAGCCGGAAGTCGGCGAACTCCGCCGCGTTCGCCTCGCCGTCGCCGTTGGAGGCGGCATCGATGGCGAACCGGAACGAATGCTCGGTGATCTCCGCGCCTTTGCGGCGGGCGGCTTCGAGCTGCGAGAAAACATCGCGCGCCTGGTCCACGCCCGCGTCCTCGCCTTCAAAGCGGACCCAGCCATCGCGGGTCGTCACGCGCACGGCGAAGCGCTTTTCGAGCAGCTTGAGCAGGGCGGGGTCGTTGGCGAACAGCGACTGGAGAAAGTGCGGGTTCTCGAATTCGAGCGTCTCGATCATGCGCGTAGCGTTGGCCGTTCCAAATTAGTAGCACTTCTCATTGATCGCCGCGCCCCATCGGCGGCGGCAAGGCGGCGCGCCCCGCAAAGCGGGCGGTTCCACGAATTCCGTCTCCGATCCTGCCTAGCGATACCCATAGGCCAGCGCCCAGTCGATTTTCTTCTCCGTCTTCGATTTCAGCACGAAGGCGATGTAGTAGGTGCCGGTCTTGGGCGGCAGGATGCGGGCGGCCACGGCGTCGCGCCCGGGGACGGTTTCGATTTCGACCGCTTTTCCGTTCTCGTCGTAGATTTTGATCGCCAGCTCGGCGTCCGGGACGTTGGTGCCGAGCCAGAACCAGTATTCGTTTCCTTTGAAGAGCTGGTGCTTGACCATGACCCGCTTGCCGGTGTCGGCCACGCCGCGCCAGTAGTCCTCGCGGAGCTTGAAGCCCTCTTTCTCGACCTTTTCCTGCGCCGCTTCGAGAGCGGCAGAGTAGGCGTCATCCACGAATGCCCAGGCGCCCTGCGGGCAGAGCGCGGACAGGGCGAGGGCGGCAGCGGCGGCGAGCGCGGCGGCGCGGCGGATGAAGCTGGGGCGGTGTGGGGTCATCGTTCTCACTAAGGGATACGTTTGACTAGTTGGTGGTGTTCAACTCCTTGATCAGCGTGGCGCAGACGCCCTGGATTTCTTTGACGCCTGGCGCGGGCATGGCCTCGCCGCCTTTGACCATCTGTTTTTCGATCACCTCCAAGCCGGAGGCGACCCGCTTGACCAGCTTGTGGTCGCGGACCTTGGGATCCATCTTGCCGACCGCCTCGCGGAAATGTTTGACCAGATCGGGCTGGTTGAGCAACTCGGCGCGGTCCTCGGAATAGCCTGCCCCGATGATCGAGGTCACCACCTCGGTGCCGCGCAGCCAGCCGCCGATGCTGACGAGCTGGGCCAGTTCGTTGTCGCGCATTTTTTTCATCGTCTCCCGGACCGTGCGCTGGGTGCGGTCCAGCTCGCGGCGGATCGCGTTCCAGTCCTCTTTGTCGGCGGCGTCGAGGATGCTCTGGTAGTGCTTGAGCACGGCGTCGCGGATGCCCAGCGCTTCGGCGAGTTTCAAGACTTCGCGCCCGATTTCTTCGGTCGCGTCTTTATCCTCCGCCTGCACGGCGATGAAGCCTTCCGCCACCACGGAGCCGAAGTGGAGCGAGAGCACGGTGCGGTCCTTGTGGTTGGTTTCGGTCACGCCGCGCAGTTGCCCCTTCCAGTTCGGGTTGCCCAGCTTGTCCAGCACGGCGAAAACTTCGCTCGCCACGGGGACGACGACTTCGTCAACGAAGGTGCCGGGGAAATCGGAAATATCGATCGCTTCATCCGGCAATTCGTCATCGGCGGTGGTGAGAACCGGCGAGGCGAGGGCGGCGCTGAGGGCGACCGCCAAGGCGAGCCGGGCGGGTTTCCAGGTGGAGGTGAGGGTGCGCATGCGGGCTTTTCGGGAAAGTGTTTCGGTTGGTGGGCGGTTTCCGCCGCTTGAGTATAGCGGAACTGGCGGGAATTGCGAGGGCGGGCGCGGGGATTTTGCAGGGGCGTTTGGCAGAGGTGGCAGAGGGGTCTGGAAAGGTGAGCCTATCCGTGAGACGCCGGGAGCCGCGCCTTTATTCGTTGTCCAAAATCCTCTCGCCCGGATCACGGCAGCGTCGCCTCCGCCATCCGGACCGCCTCCGCATTCCGCCGCGCGTCGTGGACGCGGTGGATCTCCGCTCCGCGCAGGCGCAGCCAGGCGCTGAGCGCGGCGGTCGGCCATTCGCGGCTGGCGAGGCGTTCGTCGCCGAGGAGTTTTCCGATGAAGGATTTGCGCGAAATACCGAGCAGGAGCGGTCTGCCGCCGGCGCGGAGGTCGGGCAGGTGGCGGAGCAGCGCGAGGTTGTGGTCGAGCGTTTTTCCGAACCCGATGCCGGGGTCGAGGGCGATTTGCTCCAAGGCGATGCCGCTCTCCGCGCAGGCGGCGAGCTGTGCTTCAAAATAGGCGCGGACCTCGGCGACGACATCGGTGTAGCGCGGCGCATCCTGCATCGTGCGGGGCGTGCCGCGCATGTGCATCACGCAGGCGCCGGCTTGGAAATCGGCGACCGCCTGCCGCATGGCGGGGTCGCGCAAGCCGGTCACGTCATTGACGATGTGCGCCCCGGCGGCGAGCGCCGCGCGGGCGACTTCGGGCTTGGACGTATCGATCGAGATCAGGGCGGGGCTGCGCGCGGCGAGCGCCTCGACCACCGGGATCGTGCGCCGCAGTTCTTCTTCGGTGCCGACTTCCGCCGCGCCGGGGCGGGTCGATTCGCCGCCGATGTCGATGATGTCGGCACCCTCGGCGACCATCGCCAAAGCGTGCGCTAACGCGCGGTCGCGGTCGGAATAATCGCCGCCGTCCGAAAACGAATCCGGCGTCACATTGAGCACGCCCATGATGAGCGCACGCCGGCTGAGGTCGAGGCGCTGCCTGCGGACGGACCAGGTTGTCGGGATTGCGGCTATGGCGTGTCGCGTGGGGGTGGATCGGTTGGAGCAGGCGATGGCGGAAGCGGCAGCGGCGGCGGCTCTGGCGTCGCGTTGGTCGCGGTGGCGGGCGGCGGACCTGGGAAGTTCGGCGCCGGCGGCGGCGGGAGCGGCGCGGGCGGGTACAGGGTGGGGGAAATCGGGATCGGCTCGCCGCCGCGCTCAGGTGCAGCCGATACAACTGCCAGTCGAGGTGCCACGAGACGAAGAAGACAATCCCATCGCAAAATAGACCCCGATGATCAGCGCCATGTGCCCACGATCATGGCAGCGATGCTAAAGGCGAAACAAACAAGACGACGAGGATGAACGCTGCTTCCACGTTTTGGCAAAAAACGACCGGGCATAGGACCACGAAAACGCCGGGGCGAAATCTTGCATCAAGGCGGCGCGCGTCGCGACCGGCAGGGAGATCAGCGATATGAGGATCTACAGTGCCGTCATGAACACAAACATCGCGCCTAAGAGCAGAACAAGAAAAACGCCGTCCGGCTCGCCTCCTCCACCCGCGGAGACTGCCGCTATGAAGATCGCCATTCCGGCGGCGAATCCGAGCAGAATGACCGGCAGCGAGATGACCAGAACCGCGAGGAACTACCGAACCCGGCGGTCAGGTAGGGGACGAAGCGCCCGAAATCGAATTCGCTGAATTCCTGCTTTTCGGGATCGCGCTCCCATTCGGCGAGGCATTGCGCCATGTAGCCCGTGATGACCAGATACCCGATCAGCGGGATCAGCGCGCAGACGCCGAGCAGCAGCAGGTTCATCCACGCTTTCGGATGGCGGAAAAACAGGCGGAATGGCTGGGCGAAATCCATCGCGAGTTTGATACATCGGCTCACCCCTTCCGGCGACGAAAATCGACTTTGACCGGGGCAGAATGTCGCCGATTCTCGCAGTTGCTTCGGAATCCTTGATAATTCGGCAAATTTAAGCGTAAACGCCCTGGGAATCAGATTGGAGAGGGCGTCTCAGCGTGAAATTCCCAAACTTGGCAATCGGATGCGGGGCAAGCCGCTTCGATTCTCAAAATAGAAAGAAAAATCTCTCGGTTAAGTGAATTATGGGAATTATAGAAATTATAATAATTATGTTGAATTGGGGCTTGGGTTGGTAATTTTTCGGGTGCGAGCAGCGGTTCGACCGACGTGCGCGCATTCGGAAACTTCGAACTACCAAACCAAGCAGACATGGAAACACACACGGCTAATCAACCGGTGGCTCGGGAGGGTCGCAGGCCGTGCGAAGCGGTCAGGGTGCAGCTTCTCCGCTGGGTCATCGGTTTTCTCACCCTCCTTTGCACCGCCGCGTATCGGCGGGGCTGGATGCCCGGCTGGCGACGGCTGTGGCGATGGCGGCAGCGGCGCTTGTGCCTGGCGTAGCCAAGGCGCAGTTGATCGGCAGGCAGGCGTATTTGAAGGGGGATTTCGTCGAAGCGGGACTCGGTAGGACGGCTCGTATGGCGCGACGTCCCCGCCCAGCAAACTACCATAGCCGGACGAATAACCCGTCTGGGCTGGGCTTTGTGTCTGACCGGCATAAGGACGGCTGGGCGGCGTTCGACGGGGACTTCTTCGCGCCCGGCACGCCGCTGGAGGGCTGGTTCATCCAGGTCGGCGGCTCGATTTGGAACAACGCCGAGAACGTGGGCAAGTTCGAGATTCCCGGCAGCCTTTCCAGTATGCGGACAACGGCGTCTGGAAGTCGGTCGAGTGGCACGGATCGGTCGGCGGCTTGCAGATCGACAAGGAATACCGCGTTTACCAGACGGGGCAGTTCCTGCCGTGCTCGGTCAGCCTGACCAACACGACGGGGTCGGCGCTGAACAACGTGTATTACATGCGGAACGTGGACCGGACAACAACATCACGATCCTCGGGACCTACGTCACCACGAATACGATCATCTCCCAGGGCAGCGCGACGGGCGTCTCGCAGGTCAAGGCGACCCAGGCGGACGGATCGACGCTGATCCTGGTCGGGTATGGGGCGAACACCCACGTCACCCACGGCGGATTCAACAACGTGAACCCGGCCGCCGTTTACAGCGGCACGGGGTTGAATTCGTCGGGCACGGTGACCGCCGACCAGGCGGTCTCGCTCGCGTTCAAGTGGGACAGCATCGCGCCGGGCGAGACGGTCACGTTCAACTGGGCCTACCAGCTTGCCGACGTGAAGGCTCCGGTCGTCGACCTCGACCAAAACGATAGCACCGCGGGCGGCAGCGCCTTCGCGGGCTCCTACATTTTGGGCGAAAGCCCGACGCCGATCGCTGATCTGGATGTCCGGATCACCGACGCGGATTCTGTTCAGTTATACCAAGTGGTGGTAGAGATAACGAACGCGCAAGCCGGAGACGTGTTGAGCGTCTCCGGCGCGCTGCCGGGGGGCATCGCCGTGGATCCGTCATCCACGGGCTCCCGGTTGATTTTGGCGGGTTTGTCGAGCTTCGCCAACTACGAGACGGCGGTCGAGGCGGTCCGGTTACAATCCGGGCGGGGCGGGCAGCTCGACCGTCAGCCGGATCATCTCGGTCACGCCGACGGATGGCGAATTCGTGCCCGGCGGCTCGGCGAACGCCACGCTGGCGATCACGCTGGACCCGGACACCGACGGAGACGGCGTGCGCGACGGGCTGGATGCGGACGACGACAACGACGGCATCCCGGATCTGGCGGAAGGCAGCGCCGATCCGGATGGCGACGGCATCCCGGCGTCGAAGGATCTGGACAGCGACGGCGACGGCATCCCGGATGTGGTCGAGGCGCAGGCGACGGCGTCCTACATCGTGCCGGGCGGCGCGGTGGATGGCTCCGGCAAACTCACCGTGTTTGGCGGCGGATTGGTGCCGGTGGACACCGACTCCGACGGCACCCCGGATTTCCTCGACACCAACAGCGATGGCGTGGGCGGCGGCGACACGGCGGAAGCCGGGTTGGCGCTGGGCGCGTTCAATGACGCGGACGGCGACGGTTTGGACGACGATGTCGATACCGACGACAGGGGCCTTCGACCCGGCGCATGCAGGGATCACCGACATCGCGGGCGACTATCCATCCTACGGCGGGGAAGCCAGTGGCGCGACCCGAACGAGGCACCGGCGATCGCCAACAATGGCAGCGCTGCGACGCACGCCTTGAACTACCCGGAAAACGACACCGATCCGGTCGATGACTACAACGCCAGCGACATCAACGGCGAGACCGAGGGCGCTGGCTTGGTGTGGAGCATCAGCGGCGGGGCAGACGCCGCCGCGTTCGCGATCGACCGGATACCGGCGCGCTCGCTTTCCTCAGCCCGCCGGACTTTGAGACCAAAGACACCTATGTCGTGCAGGTCAAGGTGACCGACTCCGGCGAGCCGGCGGCGACACCCAGACGCTGACCATCACGATAACCGACGACCCGGACGAGGACGGCGACGGCATCCCGGATGTGGCGGAAGGATCGGGCACGGTGGACACCGACTCCGACGGCATCCGGATTCGGAGGACCCCGATTCCGATGATGACGGCGTGCCGGACAGCGTGGAAGGCACCGCCGACCCCGATTCGGACGGCATCCCGAACTATCGCGACCCGGACGATGACGGCGACGGCATCCCGACGGCGGTCGAAGGCACGACCAACCCCGGATGGCGATGGACCGGCGAGTTACCTCGACCTTGATTCGGACGGCGACGGGATCGCCGACTCGGTCGAAGGCGACGCCGACACGGACGGCGACGGCTTGATCGACAGCCAGGACGTCGATTCGGACGGCGACGGCATCTTGGACGCGGTCGAGAAAGGCGCGGACGGCGAGCCGGACGACAACGACGGCGACGGCGTGCCGAACTACCTCGACCTCGATTCCGACAACGACGGCATCAACGACGTGATCGAAGCGAACGGCGCGGACGCCGATAAGGATGGCCTGCTGGACGGCGTGCCGGGCGCGACCGGCGTGGTCGGCGCGGGCTTGACGCCGCCGAACACCGATGGCGTGGACGTGCCGGATTACCTCGACCTCGACAGCGACAACGACTCGCTGAGCGATTTGTTCGAGGGCGGCTCGCTCGGCACCGACCTTGATAAAGACGGCGTGGTGGACGCGCCGGATACGGACAACGACGGCATCCGCAACAGCGTGGACGGCGACGCCGGGTTCGGCGATGCCGGCAGCCCGGTCCCGCCCGACACCGACAGCGACGGCACCCCGGACTACCGCGACCTCGACAGCGACGGCGACGGCATCCCGGACATCGACGAAAACGGGTTCGGCACCGCCGACCTGGACGACGATGGCGTTGCGGACGCCCCGGTGGCGGACGCGGATGCCGACGGCATCGACGACCGCTTTGACTTCGATGACGGGTTCTTCGGCGGCGTCATCGTGCCGGACACGGATGGCGACGGCATCCCGAACCTGACCGACCCGGACGACGACGGCGACGGCATCCCGGATAGCGTCGAGTGCCCGGCGGGCGCGCCTTGCCCCGACACGGACGGCGACGGCATCCCGGACAAGGAAGATCTCGACACCGATGCGGATGGCATCCCGGACAGCACCGAGGGTGCGGCAGATCCGGACGGCGACGGCGTGGCGAACTTCCGCGACCTGGACAGCGACAACGACGGTATCAACGACGTGCGCGAGGCGAACGGCGTGGACGCGAACAACGACGGCAAGCAGGACGGCACCGACCCGGACGGCAACGGTATCGTCAACACGGTGGACACCGCGGAGGGCGGCGTCGCCCTCGCCCGCCCGGACACGGATAGCGACGGCGTGCGCGACCTGCTCGACCTGGACAGCGACAACGACGGGCTGACCGACCTCGTCGAAGGCGGCTCCGGCGCGGTGGATGCGGACAACGACGGCACCGCCGATGGACCGGACGCCGACGGCGACGGCATCATGGACAGCGCGGACGGCAACGACGCGAAGTTCGGCGAAGGACCGGCGGCGGGCCAGCAGGACAACCTGCCGACCAACACCGACGGCACCGGCGCGCCAGACTTCCGCGACCTCGATAGCGACGACGACGGCACGCCCGACATCGACACCGCCGGGTTCGGCGGATTGGATGCGGACGACGACGGCCGGATCGACGACCCGACCGATGCGGACGGCGACGGCTTGGCGGATGCGGTGGATGACTCGCCGGACTTCGGCGGCACCGGATTGCGCGACACCGACGGCGACGGGACGCCGGACATCGCCGACCTGGACGACGACGGCGACGGTATCCCGGACAGCGTCGAGTGCCCGGCGGGCGAGGCTTGCCCGGACACGGATGGCGACGGCCTGCCGGACCACCAGGACGTCGATTCCGACGATGACGGCGTGTTGGATTCGGTCGAGACCAACGGCGACCACGACGGCGACGGCGTGCCGAACCGCCTGGATCTGGACAGCGACAACGACGGCGTCAACGACGTGGTCGAAGCCGGCGGCACCGACGCGGATGGCGATGGCCTGATGGACGGCGACGACCTGGACGGCAACGGCATCTCCGACGACGCCGAAGGGCCGGCGCTCGCCGATCCCGACACCGACGGCGACAGCGTGGTGGATCGCCTCGACCTCGACAGCGACAACGACGCGCTGAGCGACCTGCTCGAAGGCGGCTCCAGCGGCATCGACGAAAACGGCGACGGCGTGGTGGACGGCCCGGACACGGACGGCGACGGCATCATGGATGACGTCGATGGCGCGCCCGCCGCGTTTGGCGATGCGGGCAGCCCGCCTCTGCCGAACACCGACGCCGACACCGAGCCGGCTGGCGCCAAGGTCCCGGACTACCGCGACCTCGACAGCAACGACGACGGCACGCCCGACATCGAAGAGGCCAACCACGCGGACCTCGACGGCGACGGCGACGGCATGATCGACGCGACCGCCGACGCGGACGGCGACGGCGTGCCGGATGTGCTCGACGACTCGGACCTCGACGGCGAGCCGGACGCGACCGACGCCGACCCGGCCAGCTTCGGCGGCATCCCGGCCCCGGACTTTGACGGCGATGGCCTGAGCGATGTCGTGGACCTGGACGACGACAACGACGGCATCCCGGATGCGGTCGAAGGCAAGTTTGACGCCGACGGCGACGGCGAGCCGAACCACCGCGACTACGACAGCGACGGCGACGGCTTGCTCGACGCGGCGGAAGCCGGCCACGGCTTGGATGTGGACGGCAGCGGCATCATCGAGGCGGACGAAAGCCCGGTCGGCTCGAACGGCTTGGCCGACGGTGCCGAGACCGGGCCGGACAGCGGCGCGCTGGGCTACGCCCCGACCGACGAAGACGCCGACACGGTGCCGAACTTCCTCGAGCCAAACGGGGTCGATACCGACGGCGACGGCACGCCGAACCACCTCGACGCCGAGGATGACGGGGACGGCACGCCCACGGCGGCGGAGGTCGGACCCGGCGGATACCTCTCGCCGACCGACAGCGACAGCGACTTCATCCCGGACTACCTGGATGCGGTGACGGGCGCGCCGAAAGGCGGCGACATGGACGGCGACGGCATCGACGACCGCGACGAACTTAGCCTTGCCGCTGGCGATCGGGACCATCGTGTTCCTAGACACCGACGGCGACGGCATCCCGAACTACGCGGATGAGGACGACGACAACGACTCGATCCCGACCGCGCTGGAAGGGTAGCGCGACATCGACACCGACGCCGACGCTATGCCCGACTACCACGACCTCGACACCGACGGCGACGGCTTGCCGGACAGCGTCGAGACGGCGTGGACACGGACGGCGACGGCGTGCCGAACTTCCGCGACCTGGACAGCGACAACGATGGCATCAACGACATCGTGGAAGCCGGCGGCGTGGACGTGAACGACGACGGTCTGGTCGATGCGATGGCGGACGCCAACTACGACGGCATCCCGGACGGCGCCGGCTGCCCGTCGATCGGCGGCCCGGACGACGACTTCGACGGCGACGGGCTGACCAACGATGAGGAGTCGGCCATCGGCACCGATCCGCGCGAGGCGGACACCGACCGCGACGGCATCAACGATGGCGATGAGATCAACGGCGGCAGCTCGCCGACCGACGCGTGCGACCCGGATGCCGGCAACCCGTTCTGCGGCCAGCCGCTGCCCACCCCGTGCGTGGACACCAACGGCGACTTCATCGACGACGCCGCGCAAGGCGGGCCCGATGCGGACGGCGACGGCATCCAGGATGCCGACGATCCGGACGCGGACGGCGACGGTTTGGCGGACGGCTTGACCTACGCCGATCCGGACACGGACGGCGATGGCGCGAAGGACCGCCTCGATATCGATAGCGACAACGACCTGCTCTCCGACCTGGTCGAGGGCGGCTCCGGCGGCACCGACGCGGACAACGACGGCTTGGTCGATGGACCGGACAGCGACGGGGACGGCATCATGGATAGCGTGGACGGCAACGACGACGATGCCGACGCGCTCGACCACGGCGACGCGCCGCTCGCGGGCGGCTCCGCGCCGGATAGCGACGGGGACGGCACGCCGGATTACCTCGACCTTGACAGCGACGGGGACGGCACGCCGGACATCGACACGGCCGGCTACGGCGGGTTGGATGCCGATGACGACGGCGAGGTCGATACGTTCGCAGATGCGGACGGCGACGGCGCGGCGGACATCGCCGATGGAGACGACGGCGCGTTCGGCGACCTCGGGTTGAAGGATACCGATGGCGACGGCACGCCGGACCTCACCGATCCGGACGATGACGGCGACGGCATCCCGGACAGCATCGAATGCCCGGCGGGCGCGCCTTGCCCGGACCACGACGGCGACGGCGTGGCGGATGCCGAAGACCTCGACAGCGACGGCGACGGCATCCTCGATTCGGTCGAGAAAGGCAGCGGCGCGACGCCGTCCGACCGCGACGGCGACAGCCACCCCGACTACCTGGACCTCGACAGCGACAACGACGGGCTGAACGACGTGGACGAAGCGGGCGGCGCGGATGTTGACGGCGACGAGCTTGCAAGACGGCGCCGACGGCAACGGCAGCAGCTGGTCGATTCCGCCGATCCCACCGAGGGCGGCGCGTGCCTGCCCGCGCCGGATAGCGACGGCGATGGCGTGAAGGACTTCCGCGACCGGATTCCGACAACGACGCGATCAGCGATCTCGTCGAAGGCGGCTCCGGCGGCACCGACGCGAACAACGACGGCGTGGTCGATGGACGGACAGCGACGGCGACGGCATCCGCGACAGCGCCGATACCTAGGCGGCTACGGCGACAGCCAGCAGCCCGATCCCGCCGAACACCGACGGCGAAGGCCGACGATTACATCGACGTGGACGCCGATGGCGACGGCACGCCGGACATCGACGAAGCCGGCTTCGGCGGGCTGGACCTCGATAACGACGGCGACGTCGATAGCCCGAGCGACAGCGACGGCGACGGCATCCGCACGCCGGTGGACTCGAAGCTCAGCGCCCACGGCGGGCTCGGGCTGAAGGACACCGACGGCGACGGTATCCCGAACCTGTTCGACCCGGACGATGACGGCGACGGCATCCCGGACAGCGTCGAGTGCCCGGTGGGCGCGCCCTGCCCGGACACCGACGGCGACGGGATCGGCGACGCGATCGACCTCGACAGCGACAACGACGGGATCCCGGATTCCGTCGAAGGCACCGAGGACCCCGATGGCGACGGCAAGCCGAACTTCCGCGACCTCGATAGCGACAACGACGGCCTCAACGACGTGACCGAAGGCGGCGGCATCGACGCGAACAAAGACGGCAAGATGGACGGCCCCGACGCGAACGGGAACGGCATCTCCGACACCGCAGAGGCCAGCCCGCTGCCGCTGCCCGACACGGACGGCGACACCGCCCCGGATTACCTGGACCTCGACAGCGACAACGACGGCGTCTCCGACCTGGTGGAAGGCGGCTCCGGCGGCACTGACGCGGATGGCGACGGGCTGGTGGACGGGCCGGACGCGGACGGCGACGGCATCATGGATAGCGTGGACGGATCGTCGATCTTCGGCGATGCGGCCAGCCCGAACCCGACCGACAGCGATGGCGACGGCACGCCGGATGCGCTGGAGCTGGATAGCGACGGCGACGGCACGCCGGACATCGACGAAGCCGGGCGCGGCGGTCTCGACGCCGACGACGACGGCATCGTGGACGGCGGCACCGACAGCGACGGCGACGGCATCCTCGACCCGGTCGATGGCTCCGGCAGCTTCGGCGGCCTGGACGACCTCGACACCGATGGCGACGGCATCCCGAACCGCCTCGATCCGGACGATGACGGCGACGGCATCCCGGACAGCGTCGAATGCCCGGCCGGCGCGCCTTGCCCGGACCTGGACGGCGACGGCCTGCCCGATGCGGTCGATAGCGACACCGACGACGACGGCGTGCGCGACAGCGTGGAAGGCGTTGCCGACTTCGATGGCGACGGCGTCCCGAACTACAAGGACCTCGACAGCGACAACGACGGCATCGACGACGTGGTCGAAGCCGGCGGGGTGGATGCCGATGGCGACGGGTTCATGGACGGACCGGCGGACGCGGACGGCGACGGCCTGGTCGATACCGCCGACGCCGACGTGGCGGGCGGCACGCCTGGAGCCTACCTCGCCGACCCGGACACCGACGGCGACACGCTGCCGGACCGCACCGACCTCGACAGCGACAACGACTCTGTCTCCGACCTCATCGAGGGCGGCAGCGGCGGGGCGGATGCCGACGAAGACGGCGTGGTCGATGACCTCGACACCGACGGCGACGGCATCAAAGACAGCGTCGATGGGTTCGACGGCTTCGGCGACGCCTCGAGCGCCGATGCGCCGGACAGCGACGGCGACGGCACGCCGGACTTCAAAGAACTCGACAAGAACGACGACGGCGTCTGGGACATCACCGGCGCGGGTCACTCGGATCTTGACGGGAACGATGACGGCATGGTGGACGACGCCGACGACAGCGACGGCGACGGCATCCCGCTGGGGGCAGACGAAAAGCCGGCCGAATACGGCGGCTCGGTCCCGCCCGTGCCGGATCTCGACGGCGACGGCATCCTGACCGACGAGGAAGGCACCGACGACCTCGACGGCGACGGCTTCCCGAACCACCAGGACAAGGACACCGACGGCGACGGCATCCCGGATGCGGTCGAGGCGGGCAGCGACCCGCTCCACCCGATCGACAGCGACGGCGATGGGATCCCGGATTACAAAGATCTGGATTCCGACAACGACGGGCTGAACGACGTGGTCGAAGCCGGCGGCGTGGACATCAACCGCGACGGGAAGCACGACGCCCTCGACTTCAACGGCGACGGGATCAGCGACACCCACCTCGCCCCGGTCGATACCGACTTCGACGGGCAGGAGGACTTCCGCGACCTCGATTCCGACAATGACACCGTGCTCGACATCGACGAGAACGGGCAGGGCGGAACCGACGCGAATGAAGACGGCGTGGTCGATGGACCGGACAGCGACGGCGACGGCATCATGGATAGCGTCGATGGCCTGGCCGGCTACGGCGACCGCCTGAGCCCGACCGCCCCGGACCCGGATGTCGATGGCTTCCCGAGCTACCGCGACCTGAACAGCGACGGCAACCTCGACGTCATCCCCGATATCGTGGAGGCAGGCTTCGGGCCGCTCGACGCCACCCCGGTGGACGGCATGATCGACAACATGACCGACACGGATCGCGACGGGATCATGGACATCATCGACTGCTTCCTGCCCGGCTGGGGCACGGGCGAATGCTTCGACTACGACGGCGACCTCTCGCACGACGGCTTCGACCCGGATGACGACAACGACGGCATCCCGGACGAGCTGGAGGGCATGGGCGACGCCGACGGCGACGGCATCCCGAACCACCACGACCTGGACAGCGACAACGACGGCATCAACGACGCCCGCGAAGCCGGCCTCGCCGATGCGAATGGCGACGGCTTTGCCGACGGCACCGACACCGACCTGAACGGCGCGATCGAGGCGATGGCCGAGACGCTGCCCGACACGGACGGCGACGGCGTGGCCGACATGTTCGACCTGGACAGCGACAACGACTCGCTCAGCGACCTCTACGAGTCCGGCTACCTGCTGGATGACGCCGACAACGACGGCGTGGTGGACGCGCCCGATTCGGACGGCGACGGCATCCGCGACAGCGCGGACGGCCTGCCGGGCGAGTTCGGCGACGCCGGCGACACCGCGCCGCGGGATGCGGACGGCGAAGCCCCGGCGGACTTCCGCGACCTGGACAGCGACGGCGACGGCGAGCCCGATATCGCCGAGGCGCTGCGCGCCGACCTTGATGCGGACGGGGACGGCGTGATCGACGACGAGACGGACGCGGACGGCGACGGCATCATGGATGCGTTCGACACCGACGACGCGGTCTTCGGCGGCGCGCCTGCGCCCGACACGGACGGCGACGGCGTGGACAACGCCACCGACCTCGACGACGACAACGATGGCATCCCGGATGCCCTCGAAGGCGAGCGCGATGTGGACGCCGACGGCACGCTGAACAAATACGACCTGGACAGCGACGGCGACGTACTGCCCGACAGCGTCGAAGCTTACCACGGCTTGATGCGGACGGCGACGGCGTGATCGAGCCCGGCGAGAATGGCGTGGGAGCCAACGGCTTGGCCGACGGTGCCGAGACCGCCCCCGACAGCGATGAGCTCGGCTACGCGCCGACCGACACCGACGCGGATAACGTGCCGAACTTCCTCGAGCCGGACAACCGCGACACCGACGGCGACGGGGCACCCGACCACAACGACGCGGACGATGACGGCGACGGCATCCCGACCGCCCTCGAACTCGGACCCGGCGGCTACCTTGCCCCGACCGACGCCGACGGCGACCGCATCCCGGATTACCTCGATGCCTCGATCGGCACCGGCGGCGAGTCCGGCGACAGCGACGGCGATGGCCTGAGCGACGCCGAGGAATGCCCGACCGGCGACCCGTGCCGGGACAGCGACGGCGACGGCACGCCCGACTACATGGACAAGGACGATGACGGCGACGGCATCCCGAGCGCGCTGGAAGGCGTGGCGACGGACACCGACGGCGACGGCATCCCGAACTACCTCGATCTCGACAGCGACGGCGATGGCATCGCCGATGCGACCGAGGCGGGCGCGGACGGCGAAAACCCGCGCGACACCGACGGCGACGGCGTGGCCGACTTCCTCGACCTGGATACCGACAACGACGGGATCAACGACGAGGTCGAGCGCGGCGCGACGGCGACCCCGGTCGATACCGACATCGACGGCGTGCCGGACTACCGGGACCTGGACAGCGACAACGACACGGTGCCGGATGTTGCCGAAGGCGGCAGCGGCGCGGTGGACGCCGACAACAACGGCGTGGCCGACGGTCCCGACACGGACGGCGACGGCATCGTGAACTCCGCGGACGGCCTGGCCGGATTCGGGGACGCGAGCACGCCGGCCAAGCCGAATACGCCGCGCGACACCGACGGCTCCGGCACCCCGGACTACCGCGACATCGACGCCAATGACGACGGCACCAACGACATCGACGAAAACCTGAAGGGTCACCTCGATGTGGACGGCGACGGCATGGTGGACGACATCGCGGATGCGGAGGGCGACGGCGCCGCCAACGTGGCGGACACCGAGGACCTCGTCTTCGGCGGCCTGCCGGCGGCGGACACCGACGGCGACGGCGTGCCGAACTTCATCGACCTCGATGACGACGGCGACGGCCTGCCCGACACGGTCGAGTCCAACCTGGACAGCGACGGCGACGGCATCCCGAACGCGCTCGATCTCGACAGCGACGGCGACGGTCTGCTCGACAGCGCCGAAGCCGGCCACGGGCTCGACACCGACGGCAGCGGCGTAGTCTCCAACGCGGAGAACCCGGCTGGCGCCAACGGCTTGCCGAACGGGGCGGAAGACGCGCCGGACAGCGGCGACCTCGGCTACGTCCCGGCGGACAGCGATGCCGACGGCATCCCGGATTGGCTGGAGCCGAACGGCCGCGACACCGACATCGACGGCACCCTGGACTACCTGGATGCCGACGACGACGGCGACAGCACGCCGACCTCGGCGGAGCTGGGCGCGGGCGGTGCCTTGCAGCCGGCCGATGTCGATGGCGACACCATCCCGGATTATCTCGATCCGGTGGTCGGGGCCCCCGGCACCGGCGGCGGCGACAGCGACGGCGATGGCCTGAGCGACGCCGAAGAATGCCCGACCGGATACCCCTGCCGCGACACGGACGGCGACGGCCTGGCCGACTACATGGACCCGGACGACGACGGCGACGGCATCCTCTCGGTTGAGGAAGGCATCACCGACCTCGACGGCGACGGCGTCATCAACAGCCTCGACGCCGATACCGACGACGACGGCCTGACCGACGCCGAAGAGACAGACGCCGACCGCGATGGCGATGGCGTGCCGAACTACAAGGACCTCGACAGCGACGGCGACTCGATCGCCGATGTGATCGAGGCGGGTGGCATCGACGCCGACGGCGACGCCATGCAGGACGGCCCTGCCGACTCGGACAACGACGGCCTGGTCGATACGGTCGATCCCTCGGTGGGCGGCACGCCCTTGGCGAAGCCCGACACCGATGGCGACGGCACGCCGGACTGGCTCGACCTCGATTCCGACAACGACGGCGTCTCCGACCTGTCCGAGTCTGGCTTCGGCGGCACCGACGCGGACAACGACGGCGTCTGCGATGCTGGCGATGACCTCGACGGCGACGGCCTGTGCGACAGCGTGGACGGCCTGTCCGGCCACGGCGACGCCGGAGCGGCCGCCCCGCGCGACCGCGATGGCGACGGCACCGGCGACTTCCGCGAGGTGGACGCCAACGGCGACGGCTACCGCGACCTGCACGAGGCGGGCCTTCCGCTCGGGCTCGACGCCGATGGTGACGGCGTCATCGACTCCGCCCCGGCGGACGCCGATGGCGACGGCATCACCGACGCCGCCGATGCGGACGACGCCACCTACGGCGGATTCCTCGCCGGCGATCCCGACCTGGATGACGATACCATCTTGAACATCCACGAAGGCTTCGGCGACTGCGATGGCGACGGCATCCCGAACGCGCTCGACCCCGACTCCGACGGCGACGGCATCGCCGACATCGTCGAGGCGGGCGACCACGAGGGCGGTCCGGTCGATTCGGACGGCGACGGCGCGCCCGACTTCAAGGACCTCGATTCCGACAACGACGGGATCAACGATGTCCGCGAAGCCCGCGGTGTCGATAACGACCGCAACGGTCTGTTCGACGGCGTGGATCTCAACGGAGACGGCATCGCCGACGCCCCGCTCACCCCGCCGGACAGCGACCTGGACGGCAAGGAAGACTTCCGCGACCTCGACAGCGACAACGACACGCTGACCGACTTCACGGAAGGTGCCCAGGGTGGCGCGGACGCCGACGGCAACCACGTCGTGGACGGCCCCGACAGCGACGGCGACGGCATCATGGACAGCGTGGACGGCAAGTCCGGCTTCGGTGACGCCCTCAGCCCGGTCGCCCCGGACCGCGACCTCGATGACTTCGAGGACTACCGCGACGAGGACAGCGACGACGACACGATCGCCGACATCATCGAGGGGCAACGGCTGGCTGGATGCAGACGGCGACGGCCAGGGATGGACGGCTCCGGGGACCTCGACTGCGACGGCATCCTGGATGTCGCCGACAAGGAACCCGAGGTTTACGGCACCACCGGAACGCCCTCCAGCGGCAGCTTCCGCGACTGGCAGGAGGAAGGTGGCGGCCCCGGCGACGACCCGGCGCGCAACATCGACCTCGACGACCTCGACGACCTCGCCGAGTGGGGCTTGGGCACCGATCCCGACAACGGGGTGCCGGAAGTCCTCGGCAGCACCGGCGCGCCCACTGGCCGCCCGGCTGGCCCGCAGGTCACCGAGCAGCCCGACGGCGACCTGGAGCTGAGCCTCACCAAGCCGAAGTCCCTGCCCGGCGCCCGCTACGTGTTCGAGTTCGCCGGCGACATCGCCCGCCCGACCTGGGATGATCTCGATCCCGAGAATCCGCCCGTCGGCGTGGAGG
The DNA here is from genome assembly GCA_041395145.1 of Verrucomicrobiales bacterium. Lineage (GTDB taxonomy): Bacteria > Verrucomicrobiota > Verrucomicrobiia > Verrucomicrobiales > DEV007 > JAWLBD01. Next base: position 18,798 of record JAWLBD010000053.1, read on the forward strand.
TCGAAGTCGTGGACAACGGCGACGGCACCGAGACCCTCAAGATCACCGGTCTGGAAGAGCCTTGCCGGATGTCGATGGCACCAGCGGCTTCGTCCGCGTCCGCATCGAGCTGGACGACCCCGCCTCGGTCAGCCGCACCCTGCCGATCGGCTGGTGCCGCACGGTGATCGTGGGCGACCTCCAGTCGTTCGGGGCCAACCTGGTGGGCGAGACCGCCTTCTCCGGCATGGTCGAAGGCGTGGTCGGCGGCAGCGCCTTCCACGTGCCGACCAGCGCGGGCGAACGCGACCTCACCGCGGTGCTCGACCCGGCGAAACTCTACTACGCCGAGATCACCGGCGGCCCCGCCGAGGGGCACCGGTTTGACGTGGGCTACGCCGCGACCACCGCGGACACGCTCGCGCTCGACCTCGGGTCGCCGCACAATACGTCGAGTACCCTGCTTAAGCGGGCATCGGCGGTGCGCCGTTCGTGATCCGCGCCCACAAGACGCTGGGCGAGGTCCTGCCGCACGATCTGTTCCATAGCGGCGGCCTGACGGTCTCCGCCGCCGACCAGATCCTGCTGTGGAACGGCGACGGCTACGACACCTACGTGCTCGACAGCCATTGCGGGCTTCCGCTTTTGGGTCCGCCAGGGCGACGCGACCTTCGCCAGCCAGAACGGCATCGTCATCCCGCCGGGAGAGGGCGTCTTCGTCCGCCACAAGGTCACCACGGACAGCACCTCGGCGCTGCTCGTCGGTCCGGTGCGCGCGAATGACTTCCTCCAGCCGCTGCAGCCAGGTCTCAACCTGATCACCATCGGCTATCCGAAGGACCTCAGCCCGCTCGACCTCGGTCTCACCACCGCCAACGGCTACACCGGCAACCTCGCCTTCAACCTCGCCGACCAGGTCTTGCCCTGGAACGGGGACGCCGCGCCGAACACGCCAGGCTTCGGGAACTACTACCTGATCCAGTCCGGCGCGTTCGAGCAGTGGACGCTGGTGGGCGACCCGACGTTCTCGAACCGCTCCGCCCAGCGTCTCTTCAAAGGCTGCCGCGGGACGTTCATGCGCCTGCAAGGCGAGGCGATGCTCCGCATCCCCGCCCCGTGGACGCCCTAACGGAAACACCAACCACGCACTGCCAGACAGACACACGCCAACGCACGCAAAGAGAAGAAACCTAATCTCGGAAACAGAAACCACGCCGGGGGTGTGCCCCGCGCCGCCCCCGGCGTCGGTTTTCCGCAGACCGCGAACACACACTTGAAAAGGCACCAGTTCTCCACGGCAGCGCGGCACCGCCATTCTCAGCATCCAATCCGAATAGAAACCACACCAAATGCATCGACCGACCATGAAAACCAAACTCCTGCTTCTCGCCGCTTTCCTCGGCGCAGCCGGGTGGGCGCAGGCACAGACGATCAACTGGGGCAGCACCGCCTCGACCACCTTCGCGGGCAACCAGTCTTACCTCTCCGACGGATCCGCCATGCCCGACGGCTTCAACTTCCAGCTCGGCTGGTTCGACGGCGCGACCCCCGGCTTTAGCCTGGGCGACCCGCTGACCTGGGCGGACGCCTGGACCGCCGTGGACACGACGGCGTTCAACTACCCGTCCGGCATCGTCGGCTTTTCGTTCCAGGACAGCTTCAACTCGGTGGCGGCGCTCGAAGGGCGGCAGGGCTACATCCTCGGTTTGGATGTGCCGAGCCTGAATGACTCGCCCGGCGAGGCGCTCCTCATCACCAGCGCCGGCTGGGTCTTCCCGAACATATCCAGCCCGTCGTCCAACGACTGGACGGTCGCCAACGCCACCACCGCGATCTGGGGGTCGATCGACACCAACATCGCGGCGGCCGGCGGCGAGATCGCCGGCGGCGGCACCTACACCGACGACAAGGCGGCGGACACCTACCACCTCCAGACGGCGGCGCTCAGCCCGGTCGCCCCGCTGCCGGAGCCGGCCGCCGGGTTCCTCGCGCTGCTCGCCGGCGGGCTGGCGATCTTCCGCCGCCGCCGGTAGCCGCGCGCGGATTTTCCATAGGGGGAAGGCGGCGCCGCCCGCGCGCCGCTCCCCCCTCGGTCCGATCCCGGACCCGCCCCGGCCTTCTGTTTCGCCGGGGCGCCAGACCTTCACCTGTTTCCGAGACCATGTTAATCCTACCCCACGCCGACCAGCGGACCGCCGCAGGGGAGCACGAGGGAGCCGCCGACCTCGTCCTGCGGCTCGACTGCCCATGCTGCGGCAAGAAATTTCAAATCGACGGCCAGCTCGGCGTCCAGCTCACCCGCTATGAGGAGCGGCCGATCAGCTACGCCGCGCTCAACCGCCCGGACCGGCCGCTCGCCGCCGTCAGCCAGTTTCGCGGCAGCGGCTTGACCGAAGACGAACTCGGCTGGCTGAAGGCTCATGGGCTGAGCGTCGTCCTGCCCAAGCAGGGCGGCGGAGGAGGAGGGTTGCAGGGATGGGCGGCGCGGGCGATGCGCTGGCTCTCGGTCGCCGCCGTTGCTGCTGCCGCGCCGTCCATCCCCATCCTCTGGATCACCGCCATGGACCACTCCGCCGGCACCGCTGAAGCCCAGGCGATCCACGCCGAGCAAAAGGCGCGCGAGCACCAGATGGCCGACGAGGCCCGCGCGACCCTCGCCGCCTTCCTCGACGCAACCACGCCCGAGGAGAAGGCCGCCTATGTGCTCGACCCCGCCCGCGTCCTGCCCCTCATGCAGGAATACTACGGCGGCGGCGGGTCCGATGCCGGCATCGACGCCGCCCAGTTCTACCTGCATCCCAGCATCGTGGACCCGTCCAACACCGAGCGCGGCATCGCCATCCTCGCCCGCGCCATCCCGGTCGGGTTCGTCGGCGGCTTCGGCAGCCTCGGCGGTGCCCCGGCCGCGTTCGATGCGCCGGGCGATGCCCTGACCGCCAGCCTCGGCGGCGGCGGCGGCCCCAGCGCGCCCCCGTCCGCCTTCTCAGGGGCCGCACAGCCGCCCTCGCTCGGCTTCGGCGGCGGCGAAACCGCCCGCGCGGCGCAGAAGCTCGAAGCCCTCGCCGCCGCCAGCGCGCCCCGCCTCTATTTCTTCAAAGGCGGCAAGCTCGACTGGGAGACCTACATCCAGAACAAGGACAGCGACCTCCGCGCCTACCTCACGCTCCGGCACGACCAGCCCCGCGCCTTCCGCGCCATCCTCTCCCGCGCCGGATTCGCCACCAGCGACAACCCCGGCGAGCCGGTCCGCATCGCCCTGAACGAACTCTGCGCCGACCAGGAGATCCTCCGCATCCTCGATGTCCCCGCCCACACCCAGCTCGGCAAGCGCCTCGCCGCCCGCCTCGAATTCGGCGTCCCCCAACCCGCCACCATCATCCTAACCTGGGAAGCCGGCGACCCAACCCTGCTCGATGTCCTCCGCTGGTCGGTGATCGAGGAGGAGGATTGAGGGGGAGATTGGAGATTGGAGATTGGAGAGAGCATTTTCCTTGCTTTCATACCATCGCCTAATCACCTTGCCCTAAAAGATCCCAGAAGTGCTCGCCAAACGCATCATCCCCTGTCTCGACGTGACCGACGGTCGCGTCGTCAAAGGCACCAACTTCGTCAACCTGCGCGACGCCGGGGACCCGGTGGAGTCGGCGGTCGAATACAACCGGCAGGGCGCGGACGAACTCGTCTTCCTCGACATCACGGCGTCTTCCGACGGGCGGGACACGATGGTCGATGTGGTCGCCCGGACCGCCGAGCAGTGCTTCATGCCGCTCACCGTGGGCGGCGGGATCCGCGCGGTCGAGGACATGCGGCGCATGCTGCTGGCCGGTGCGGACAAGATCGGCGTCAATACGGCGGCGGTGAACAACCCGGATCTGGTCAACGCCGGTGCCGACGCCTTCGGGCGGCAGTGCATCGTGGTCGCCATCGACGCCAAGCGCAACGGCTCCGGGTCGTGGACCGTCTTCACCCACGGCGGCCGCACGCCGACACCGCTCGACGCCATCGAATGGGCACGCGAGGTCGAGCGCCGGGGAGCCGGCGAAATCCTGCTCACCAGCATGGACGCCGACGGCACCAAGGCAGGCTACGACATCGCCCTGACCGCCGCCGTCTCCGAAGCCGTCGAAATCCCGGTCATCGCCAGCGGCGGGGCCGGCAGCCTCGGTCACCTCGCCGATGTCCTCGCGGAAGGCAAAGCCGACGCCGTCCTCGCCGCCAGCATCTTCCACTTCGGCGAATTCACCGTCGGCGACGCCAAGCAATATCTCGCCGGGCACGGCGTGCCAGTTCGGCTGTAGGCGGTCGCTAGGTGTTCAGAAGAAACGGCGTAGCACGTGGTCATGCATCCAGAACAGCGGGCAATAAACCCAGTATAATAATCTTCGGTACCCCTCGTCTGAACTGACGAGGTCTGCTGAAAACAGCAAGAACACGATTGGGGATGACACCACGTAGAGCGAAAGCATTAACGCAAAGGCGCACGCGATCCACGCTATGTAGGGTTTATGCTTCATTCCGGAATGCTTGATGATACCGAATCGAAACTCAACGCGACAGACTCGGCAAATCTGAAAAAGTCCTCCCTGCCTACAATCGACGCCTCGGTCCCAAAGGTCAGAAACAGATCGCCTCCCCCGGCGATTTGCAATTCCGCACCAAAGACCCACGCTTTCCCTGATCGGTTCGAAGCTTTGTGCTCGATAACTTTCCTCACCTTCGATGGGACAGGGAAGGAAATAATCGGGTCTGCCCGCAAAGTTTGCCGTTCGCTTTCAGTGTAATCGCCATCCAGCAAAGGATCTGTTCGGAGATCCACAACTCGGTGTACCCGCATTTCGTCCTGGGAGGTCAGAATTTGGATCGAATAACCAACTCCGGTTAAAAGGAGGCTGTCATCAAGGGGGCAGCCTTCGCCGTCAAAGGTGATTGAGGGGCGACCAATGCTGGAGAAGGTCAAAAATGGCAGTTGCTCGAGCATTCTGGCTTGGGTGGGTTGCTGGTTTACGATTTCTCGACCTAGTCGCGGGTCTTATCAATAATTTCGGGGTTGATGTCTTTTCTTAATCCCTCCGTCTTGGTGGAACCTCTCGCAAACTTGAAAAACCGCTTGGCCGCCTGCCGCGCCGTGGTCCAAGATCGGGGCATGAAACGCCACACCTTCCTCCTGTCCCTGATCGCCGCCGCCGCGCTGCCGGCGGTTTCCTTTGCCGATGACGCCAAGCTCAGCGCGCTGATCATCGATGGCCAGAACAACCACAATTGGAAATCGACCACGCCGGTGCTCAAGGATGCGCTGGAAAAGTGCGGGAGGTTTACGGTCGAGGTTTCGACCTCGCCGGACAACAAGGCACCCGCCGACGAGTGGGCGAAGTGGCGGCCGGACTTTGCCAAATACGACGTGGTGGTGAGCAACTACAACGGGCAGGACTGGCCGGAGGACGTGAAGGCGGCATTCGTCAAGTACGTGGGCGAGGGCGGAGCCTTCGTCTGCGTGCATGCGGCGAATAATTCGTTCCCCAAATGGCTGGAATACAACCAGATGATCGGGATCGGCGGCTGGGGCAAGTAAGACGAAAGAATCGGGTAAGTATCGTATGTGAAGGACGGCAAGCTGTTCCGCGACACCTCTCCGGGCGGCGGCGGCGGCCACGAGCCTGGCACGAATTCCAGATCGTGGTGATCGAGACAACACCGATCGCCAAGGATGCCCGAAAAAATGGCTCCACACCAAGGACGAACTCTACGACAGCCTGCGCCAGGTAAGCGGAAAACATCAGGTGCTCGCCGCCAGCAGCCCGAGCAAGCGCAACGAGCCGATGATGATCATGACGCTGGAATTCGGCAAGGGGCGCGTCTTCCCCACGCCGATGGGGCACGCGGATTATTCGATGCGCTGCAGCCAAGCACCACGCTCCGGCGCGGGGGCGGAGTGGGCGGCGACCGGCAAGGTGACGGTCCCGATCCCGGACAATTTCGGAGGAAAACAAAGGTAGGCCCCGGTCAGTGAGCGGACCGCTTTTCGTTAGACAGTCTTCGTTTTATGCCCAAAGTCGCCTTCCCCGGAACGCCGCGACCCTGAACGGGCGGCACCGACACCGGGCAATTTCTTCCGCCAATTCCCCATGAAATTCCGGTCAACAAGGCGCTTTCCTCGAAGGTCTCCAGCAAGTGCAACACGTCGTCAGCGCGCGCACGACGCTGCCCATCCTGTCCAATGTCCTGCTGCAGGTCGAAGGGGGCCAGCTCAAGCTGACCACCACCGACCTCGATGTCGGCGTCAGCGGCAAGGTGGACGCCAGCGTGAAGGAAGCCGGCGCGACCACGCTGCCCGCGCGGAAATTGGCGACCATCATCCGGGAGCTTCCCGCCGAGGAGATCAACATCGAGGTCGATAGCAAGAACGTCGCCTCGATCCGCAGCGGCCCGTCATTCTTCAAAGTGCTCGGCTTGAGCGACGAGGAATTCCCCCCGCTGCCGGACTTCCAGGACGCCAAAGAATTCAGGATCGACCAGGCCGCGCTGAAAGACGCGCTCAAGAAAACCGCCTATGCGATCTCGACCGACGAGACCCGCTATGTCCTCAACGGCATCTACTTTTCCTTCAAGGAAGGCAAGCTCACGCTGGTCGCCACCGACGGGCGGCGGCTCGCCATGGTTGAGCACGACCTCGAATTCCCCGAGAGCAACGAAGTTGACCTGATCGTCCCGACCAAGGCGGTCAACGAATTGCAGCGCCTGCTGGGCGACGAGGGCGAGGTCCTCATGCGGCTGAGCGAGAGCCAGGCGTCGTTCGTCATGAACGACAACGTCCTCGTGACCAAGCTGATCGAGGGCAACTACCCGAACTTCCGCCAGGTTATCCCCGGCCCGGCCAGCGAGCGCATCGAACTCGAGCGCGAATCCTTCCTCCGCACCGTGTCCCGCGTCTCGCTGATGGCCGCCGACAAAGGCAGCTCGGTCAAGCTGACCTTCGGCGCGGATTCGATCGACGTGATGGTCAATTCGCCGGAGGTCGGCGAAGCGAGCGAGAAGATGGGCGTCAAATACAAGGGCAAGGAATTCTCGATCGCCTTCAACCCCGAATATCTCCAAGCGCCGCTCCGCAACCTCGACACCGACGTCATCTACCTAGACCTGATCGACGAGATGAGCCCCGGCGTGATCAAGATCGACACGCCCTTCCTCTACGTGCTGATGCCCATGCGGGTGTCCTCGTAAATGGATGCCCTCTCCCGCTAGGCGCTTTCGCCGCTGGTGGCATCGAGGTCCCGCAGACGATTCGCATGTTCATCAAAAAAATCCGCCTCAAGAATTTTAAGAGGTTTTCCGACCTCGAGGTGGATTTATCGGAGATTCCCGCGCCACCCCGGCTCGTCCTGCTCATCGGCGCAAACGGATCGGGCAAGTCCAGCGTCTTCGATGCGTTTTCCTACGTGGATGAGCTGCTCAGAATGGGAAATCAAGGAACCGGCGTATCTGGCAAAGGTCGCGAGTCGAGGTATTTGGCGAAGGAACCCGGTGGCTATCGGGTGGAGCTATTAACGAGCGAGGGTCCGATCGACGCCGCCACGGGTCAACTCAGTGATGAGAGCTTGGGGCGTGCCGAAAAAAATCTCTTCTACGGCAGGACAGCCTTCCGGACGGTCTACGAGCTTCCCAGCGACCTCGGCCAGGGGGCGATCGATCTCGCGCAGGATCGCCCCAAGCGCTTCATTGAACCGGATCGGCGGTTTCTTATGGATATCCGGCAGATCGCCGACCGGATCTTGAAGTCGGTTTTGTCGGGGGAGGAGATGAATGTCTCGCAACTGCGCGATCAGCTCGTCAACCCGATCAACGGTCGATTTGCCGGATTTTGGCGACGACGAGCCGACGCGGCTCCGCCTGATCAGCCCCACTCAATCCATTAATCTCCCCGGTCCGGCGGAGATTTTGTTTCGCAAAGGGAGAGCACCTTTCACTACGACATGCTCAGTTCGGGGGGAGAAGGAGGTCGTCACCATCCTCCTCAATTTCTTCGCCCGCCGAGATTTTTTCCGGGATACGGTCTACTACATCGACGAGCTGGACGTCCACCTCCACACCTCCCTCCAGCACGCCTTACTCACTGACATTGTCGAATTCTGGCTCCCCGAGGGCTGCCAGCTTTGGACGGCGAGTCATTCGCTGGGCTTTATCCAGTATGCGAACGAATCCGCCCACGCAGCGATCGTTGATTTTGACGAACTCGATTTCGACGCCCCGCAGCGGCTGACCGCCTCCCCCAAAGACTCGCTTCAGGTTTTTGATATCGCCGTCCCCAAAAAATCGGCGATCAAAGTCTTCCCGAACAGAAAGCTGGTGCTCTGCGAAAATACCGATGCGGCGCTCTACAACGGCGCGCGGATCAGCGATTTCCTGTTCATCGGTCGGCGGGATAAAAACGCCGTAACCGTGGAGTCGCAGGCGAACACTGAATTTTTGGGGTTGATCGATCGCGACTATCTGGGCGGGGCGGAGGTCGCCGAGGTGCGAAAGCGCTGGCCGCAGCTCCGCGTGCTGCCATGGTATTCGGTCGAGAGTTTCCTTTTTCACCCGGAGAATATCGGCGAGCTCGCTCCCGCCGGTTTTACCCGGGCGGCGTATGAGGCGGAGATCGTTTTGCGAAAGAACCTCGTCAGGGATAAGATCGTTTCGATCCTGCGGGAGACGCGAAGAAGCTATGAGGCGATCCGCGAATTGCAGAAATCCGTCAAATCTGCTGCCGAAGAGGAAATCATCGCCGCGACCAGATCGGACGAGTTTGCGGTTTTCTACCCATTTTTAGACATGAAGAGCTACCGCCCCAGCGATTACCTTGGTCCGCTCAACCTATCGCGCGCGGCTTTGGCGGGGACCCGCTGGTTCCGCGACCAGATCGCCGCCGTCCTCACAAAATGATGGATGCCGACCCCATCATCCTCGCCTCGGGATCGCCGCGGCGGCGCGAGCTTTTGGCGGAGGCGGGCATCGCCTTCGAGGTCATCCCCGCAGGCGTGGAGGAAATCGATGACGCGCCGCTGCCGCCGGAGGAACTGACGGCGGCCAATGCGCAGCGCAAGGCGCGGCATGTGGCGGCGGCGCATCCGGGGCGGGTTGTCCTCGGCGCGGACACGCTCGTTTTTCTGGAGGGCGAGCCGCTGACCAAGCCGCGCGATCTGGGCGAGGCATTTCAGATGGTGCGTCGCCTCGCCGGGCGCGCGCACCAAGTCTGCACCGCCGTGGCGCTGTGCCTGGCAGAACCCGCCCGCGAGCGCCTTTTCCACGCCATCACCGAGGTCCGGTTCAAGCCGCTGACCGACGATGAAATCCGGGCGTATCACCGGCTGATCGATCCGCTGGACAAGGCGGGAGCCTATGCCGCGCAGGAGCATGGCGACGCGATCATCGCCGGCTTCGACGGATCGTGGACCAACGTCGTCGGTCTGCCGATGGAGGGCTTGGCCGAAGAGTTGCGGGCGTTCCGCGCCGCCGCTAGCATTTCCCACCCATGAACATCATCATCGCAGGCGCCGGGGAAATCGGGCGCCATATGGCCATCCACCTGTCGAACGAGCGGCACAACATCGCCGTGATCGAAATGGACGCCCGCATCGCGGCGGACCTCGACAGCCAGATCGACGCCCGCGTCATCCCGGGCAACGCCTCGTCGGTCAACACGCTGGTCGAAGCCGGCGTGGGCGAGTGCGAGCTATTCTTCGCGCTGACCAGCGACAACGACACGAACCTGGTCTGCTCGTCGCTGGTCAGCGCTCGGAGCCGCCAAGGTCATCTGCCGCGTCCACCCCGAGCCCAGCGCGAGGAATGGCTCTTCGACCACCGCGGGCATTTCGACATCGACCACGTCTTCAGCTCGAGCGCCTCGCCGCCGTCGAACTCTCCAAATTCATCCGCAACCCGGACTCGCTGGTCGTCGAAGAAATCGCCCGCGGGCGGATCGAACTCCAGCAGATCCACGTGTCGGCCAAGGCGGACGCCAACGGCAAGACGCTGCGGCAGATCAATTTTCCCCAGCGCGTGCGCGTCGCCTCGATCACGCGCGGCCAGGAGGTGCTCGTGCCGAGCGCCGACGAGGTGATCCGCGCCGGCGACCTGGTCACGGTCTTCGGCGAGCCGAACAAATTGCGCGATGCGGTCGGGCGGCTGGGCAAGGGCGCGCGGGACGAGCGGGAGCTCAATGTGGTGATCTTCGGCGGTGGCGAGTATGGGTTTTCGCTCGCCCAGATGCTCGAATCGTGGAACTGCCGGGTCCGCATCTTCGACCAGGACCCGGTCCGCTGCAGCTACCTGTCGCAGCGCCTCCCCAATGCGGCCGTCCTCAACGCCGACGCGACCCGCCTCGCCGAACTGCGCGAGGAACAAGTCGGCGACGCCGATTTCTTCGTCGCCACCGCCGGCAGCGACGAGGATAACGTGATGACCTGCCTCCAGGCGCACAGCCTCGGTGCCAAACACTGCCTCACCCTCATCCACCGCGCCGACTACGCCGATGCGATCAGCGGCTCCGGCGAGCACTTCGGGATCATGGCGGCGGTCAGCCCGCGCGAGGCGACCCGCCAGGATCTGATGCGCTTCGTCACCTCCGACCGATACCATGTCGTCAAGAACCTCGGCGCCGGCGAAATCATCGAAAGCGCGGTGCCGCCGGGCAGCGCCATGGTCGGCCGACCGATCCGCGACATCGGGCTGCCGCCCGGCTGCGTCCTGCTCGCCATCGTCCACGGCATCCACGCCAACGTCCCCGCCGCCGAGGACGAAATCCACGTCGGCGACAACGTCTATGCGCTCGTCAACGACAAGGCGCGCAAGAAGTTCCTCAAGCTGATGGGCAGGTAGGGCGGCGCGCTTTCCGGTCTTTCGGCGTCTAGCGCTTGTCTCCTCGCGGGCTGGCGCGGGGGGATTTTGGTTGCCAATCTGAGGCGGAGGTGGTTTTCTCTCCTGCACTAAAAGCCTGAGATTTTATGACGAAGAAGCTGATCCTCTCTGCCCTTGCGCTCATCGCCGCCGCCGGGAGCGCCGCCGCCGGATTCAACGTTCCGCCGGGGATGCTGCGGATCGATCAGGTCGAAACCGCCAAGGCCGCCGCCGCCCGCCAGGGGAAGGGAATTGCCTTTATCTACTCCGATCCCGGCACGACCTGAGGTCCTTGCAGCGCCGCCAGTGTGGCGGCTTTCCAAGGTCTCGCGAAAAATTCGATCATCGTCTTCCTCAACACCCAAACCGGAGATTGGCAGAAAGCGCCGCGCGAGGTCCAGCGCGCGCTCAATGGTGCCGGGCGCTACATCCCGAAGACGGTCGTCTTCGACCCGAACATGAAAAAGCTAGCATCGATCCCCTATACGACGATCAAGTCGAAGGGGATGAAGGCATTCGAAATCGCCGACAAGAAGATCAAAGAATTCTACGAAGGCGAATCGGGCGAATCGGGGAAAGGGGAGAAGGTCCCCGCTCCCTCTTCCGCCCCCGCCGCGGGCGAAGTCGAGGCGAAGCCCGTCGAACTTCCGATGACAAAGTGGATCGACTATCGCGGGAGGGAGGTGATGGCTCGGATCGAAATCATGCACGGAACCGAGATCGTCTTCGTCCGCGAGGACGGCACCAAGTTCACCTGCCCGCTAGACAAGCTCAGCCCCACCAGCCAATCGATCGCCAAGCGGCAGTTGAGAAAACGGGACGAGCCGCCAATCGAGGAAGCTGCGGTGGCGGAGCCGAGTTCGGATAGCGAAGGTGCGGGGGAAGAACCGAAGCCCGAGACCGAGTCGGGGACGTAGGAATCGGTTTAGAGGGATTGGCTATCTTGAGGATGCGATGCGTATCCTCGCCTTTCAGGCTTCTCGGTCCTGATAGGATGCTCCAACTAGACGCCCTCTGCCGACTCCGCCAACCAACGAGGGTTCAATGGCGCTGCATCCCAGGCTTCAAATCGTCGCAGGTAGAAGCCAGGCGACAAGGTCTTGGGCGGTTGTGTTTCCTGGCCATTTGAGGCTGTGGATCGCTTCATTAAACCTAGAAGCGGCAATGGAATCCCTCGTTTCCTCGCAAATAATTGATCGCCAACCTGATCGAAATACCTTGCGGCTCACCCGGCCGGGAGCGATCCTTCACTTTGCCGCCAAATCTAGACTATACGTTAATTTCGAGTGATTTTCGCATTTCAAACCCAGCCCTAAATCCCCTCCAAGGAGGGGGCTTGCGGTGCGACGCCCCGATTCATCGCCGAACCGAAAAAGCCCGCGCGTATCAGGGCAGGACTTCCGAGCCACATTGCCGCTGCCAGATTCAATACAGTATCCAGATGGATTGCGTGCGAGAGGGGGGGCGGATCTCCAGCAGCGGAATGAGGTCCGATTCAAGGCTGGCTAGCGATTAGTCCTCGACCGTCGCCCACGGTTCTTTGATCGCGAGCAAGGCGACGGTGCTGGCATTGCGATACGGATTGATTCCTTTGGCGTCGTGGATCGCGCCTTTGTTCATCCGGGTGATGTTGGCGATGTTGATGACGTGGACGCGCCCGCAGCGTTCGCGGAGGTAGGGGTAGTCGTTGAAGACGGAGTAGGAATACGAGATGCCGTCCTCCTCGGTCTCGATGTAGCCCTTGCCGCGCGTTTTGGCGAAATCGAAAAGCTTCCACAAGCCGAGCGCGTGGATGACCTGCTTGATCGGGCGGCTGATGGCGGTGCCTTGGGCGTAGTTGTTGGCGTCGCTGATGAAGATGCCCTGCTTGGCGACGCGGAGCATCTCGGCGACGGCGCGGCGGGGTTCGCGGATGTGGTGCAGGATGGCGAAGGCGGTGACGAAATCGAATTCGCCGTCTTTGAACTGAAGGTCGAGCGCATCGCCATCGGTCAGTTCGTCCGCGGGCACGCCTTTGCGGTGCCCCGCCTCCCGCAGCGCGGCGACCGGTTCGATGTAGGCGGCGCGGACGCCCGGCAGCCTCGCCTTCATCTTTTGGAGCGCCTCGCCGATGCTTCGACTCCGACATCGAGGATCGAAGCGACCTCCATGTCCTGGAGCGCGCCGAGGAAGAGGTTGAGGGCGAAATTGTGGTAGTGGTAATCCCACTCCCGCATGTCGTCATACCGGTCGGCGGATTGGGTGTAGTAATCGCGTTGCTTGGCTACTTCGTCGCTCATCTATTTGGAAAGAAAAAATCCGCGTTGTTTGTCGGAGACCGGCAGCCCGGCGATCTCCATCGCCACCATCATGTCTTCCCAGACTTTGCGGCGCTCGGAGAGGGCTTGGTTTCGCAGCAGATAGGAAGGGTGATAGGTCACGAGGGTCGGGATGCCGGCGAAATCGTGGCGGACGCCGCGGGCGCGGCCGACCGGCATCTGCACGCCGAGCAGCCCCTCCATGGCGGTCGCGCCGAGGGCGACGATCACCTTGGGGCGGATCGCGCACAGCTCGGCGACGACGAACTTGACGCACGCCGCCATCTCGACCGCCTCGGGCTTCCGGTTGCCGGTGCCCTGCCCGCGCCCGTCGCCGACCTTCGGGCGGAACTTGCAGATGTTTGAGATGTAAACGTCGCCGCGCCCGATCCCCATCGCGCCGATGATCTTGGTGAGTAGTTGACCGGCCGCGCCGACGAATGGCTCGCGCTGCAATTCCTCGTCGTGGCCGGGCGCTTCGCCGACAAAGGCGATCTCCGCCTCCGGGTTGCCGACCGCAAACACCATCGTCTCGCGCAGCGTGCCGAGCGCCCGCGCCTCGGGCGCTTGCTCCGCCTTGAACCGGAGCCACGCCAGCTTCTCCGAGACGGTCGCGCCGTCGGGTTCGAGGATCTCGATCCCGCGCATCCTCAGCGCGTCGAGATCCATCGCCGGGCGGCCGTCATCAGAGGGCGCTGGCGGCAAGTTCGCTGCGGGAGCCGGGGCAGGGGCAGGCGTTGCCCGCGCTGGCTCCGGCGGGCAAGGCGCGGCGGGTTCTGGCTCGGGGGCGGCTGCCGGGCTTGGTGCGCGCGAAGGGGCCGGCTCGGCTTGTGCCGCCGCTGGTGCCGGCTGCGGGGCGCGCGATGGCTCGGGCGCTTCTTGGGCGGCGGGCGGCGGCGTTCCGGCCGGCTGCCGCATCGGGACCGGCAATCCTTTCGCCATCCGGTAGAAGGCGCGGAGGTTGTCGCGCGCCTCGGGCGTGACCTCGACGCGCTCGACGCCGCGTTCCTGCTGGCTGCGCAGAATGCGGACGAGGATTTGGGTGGCGCGGACGACGTTTGGCTCCATGGCGACCACGCTTTAGGCGTCGCCACGGCGGGCGGCAAGCCGAAATGCCCCGATCTATTCCGCCGAGCGGGACCGCGGCTCTCCGGAGATGGTATCTTTCGCCCCGGCGCTGGTCACGAATGGACCGCCGGCGAGCGGCGCCTTGTCGGTGAAGGCGATGTCCGGCATCTCGCTGGGCTTTCCGGCGAGCGGGAAATCTTTGCGCAGCGGGTAAAACGGATAGCCTTCCCACATGAGTATGCGGCGGAGGTCCGGGTGGTCTTTGAACCGGATGCCCATCATGTCGTAGATCTCGCGCTCGTGCCAATTCGCCGTCGGCCAGATCGCCGAGACGCTGGCGACATCCTCATCCTCCAGCACGGCGGCTTTGATCCGCAGATGCGTGCGGTGCGCGTAGGAATACAGCTCGTAAACGATTTCGTAGCGCGGGTCCTCGCCGAAGTTGTCCACGCTGCTCGCATCGACGAGGTAGTCAAAATCGAGCTCGCCCCGGCAGAATGCCATGATCTTGGGGATCGCTTCCCGCGAGATGGTCACGGTGGTTTCTCCGCGGAATTCGGCGTCGGCGCGCACGGCGTCACCGAAGCGTTCGCGCAGGGTTTTGGCGGCGTCTTGGGCGGTCATGGGAAAAGTCGGGAGTCCGGGGCGTTAGGCGGTCGCTTTCGGGCGCTAGGCGGTCGCTTTCTTCTGGGCGAGGAATGACTTCTCGCCATCGATCTTCTGTTGGAGGCGGAAGAAGCCCTCGAGCAACGCCTCGGGGCGGGGCGGGCAGCCGGAGATGTAAACATCGACCGGGAGGAGCTGGTCGATGCCCTGGAGCACGGCGTAGCTCCGATACATGCCGCCCGACGAGGCGCAGGCCCCCATGGCGATGACCCATTTCGGACCCGGCATCTGGTCGTAGATCCGCTTTACGGCGAGCGCCATCTTGTAGGTTACCGTCCCGGCGACGACCATGACGTCAGCCTGCCGGGGGGAAAACCGCATGACCTCCGCACCGAACCGCGAGATGTCGAAGCGCGACGAGGCGGTCGCCATCAGTTCGATCGCGCAGCAGGCCAAGCCCATCGGCATCGGCCAGAGCGAGTTTTTGCGCATCCAGTTGATCGCGACATCGAGCCTCGTGAAGATCACGTTGTTCTCGATTTTCGAATCGTAGGCGGTGGCGGTGGTGGCGACCATTTCGGCAGTGATTGGGGCGTTCGGAATTGGCTGAAAGACGCTACGGGCGGGCATACGCGCCGCAAGGAGATTGTGAATTTTTTCACAAGCGCCTGCCGGGGCGGGCGCAAACCGGGGCTGCGCGACCTGTTGCGCCGGGCGCGAGACGCTGCTACGTTTCCGCACTTATGAAAATCACGCCCCTTCTCAACCTGCTCGCCGCCGCTGCCATCGCCGCCATTTGCCCGCCCGCCAATGCGGAGGAAGCGCCGAAAGTCGGCGACAAAGCGCCGGAGGTTTCCGGCAAAGACCAAGACGGCAAAGACGTCGATCTCGCCAAGCTCTACGGCGAAGGTCCGGTTTTCGTCTTTTTCTACCCGAAGGCGGACACGAGCGGATGCACGAAGCAGGCGTGCAGCCTGCGCGACAACTACGAGTCGCTGACCAAGCTGGGCGTCACCGTGGTGGGGGTGAGCATGGACAAGCAGGACGACCAGAAGGCGTTCCACACCAAGCACGGGTTCCCCTACTCGCTGATCGCCGACCACGAGGGAAAAGTGGTCAAGGCATTCGGGGTGCCGGAGCTGCGCCCCGGGATCTGCGCCCGCCAAGCCTTCATCATCAAAGACGGCAAGATCGCCTGGCATGACGCGAAGGGAGCGACCAGCACCCAGGGCGAAGAAGCCTTGAAGGCGCTCGACGATCTCGGCGTCAAAGCGGCCGAGAAAAAAGAATAGCGCCCGCCTTTCAACAACGAAGACGCCATGGCCCAAACGATCGGACAACTGCTGCGCGCGACCCGCGAAGGCAAAGGCATGGTCGTCGAAGATGTGGCGTTTCACACCCGCATCCACCCCAAGATCATCCGCAATCTCGAGGCGGACGACTACTCGGGATTCGCCAACCTGACGTATGCGAAGGGCTTCTTGAAGCTCTACAGCAACTTCGTCGATGTCGATGCGACCGAAGTCCTCGCCGATTTCGGCAACACGTCGGACCTTGGCATGGCGGGCGACTATTCGTATCTGGAGCCGATGTTCGACCGGGTGGAGGGGCGCATGAAGCTGGAGTCCAACCGCCGGGCCAATCCGGCGATGCTCGGCATCGTGACCGCCCTCATCCTGATCCCGATCATCGGGGTGATCTATGCGCTGACCCGCCCCGAAAATCCGGGGACGGCCAGCTCGGTCGAGGGCAGCGGCGCGCCGGCCAACCCGAATCCCGCGCAGCCCGCCGGCGTGGCTCCCGCTGACCCCGCCGATGGGGCGGGCGATTCGCCCGGTCAACCTGCCGATGCCGATCCGGTCGCAGGTGCCGATCTAAACGACCCGCAAGGCGGTGCCATCGATATCAAATCGGCATCCGAAGAGGCGGAGCGCCTGCGCCAAGGGCGCTGATCCTGCAGTAGGCGCGAGCCGAAGCCGATCCGCCGCCGCCGGATTCGAACAAACAGGAAGCGGCGGTAGAGGCGAGGACGGTGAAGGTCGCGCGGCGGAAGAAGAGGAAGCGGCGGAAGCGGAGGACGAGTCGATCCCGAGCACGCGCGCGATCCGGTGGATGCGGTGTAGAGCGGAAGAAGCTGAAGAGCCGGAGGTCCCGCGCGCGATCCCATTTCAGGGCAATGGCGGCAACTAGCGGTAGCGAAAGCGGCGGCGGGATCGCGGACCGCTGGCTCAGGCGCATCGGCTACGGGAAGCGCTCGCCTTGCAGGAGAGCCTGCACGCCCAACGCCGCGCTGGCGAGATCGGCGACACCGTCTTGCTGCTAGAGCACGAGCCGGTTTATACCATCAGTGGGACGCGGGACCAGAGCAGCCTGCGCGGCGGCTCGGCGGCGCTGCCGCATCCGGTCTTCGAGGATCGGGCGCGGCGGGCAGGCGACCTACCACGGTCCGGGAGCAGCTCGTCGGGTATCCTGATTTTCGACCTCGCCCAACCACGGCAGGGATTTGCATGCCTACATCCGCGCGCTGGAGGAATGCCTCATCCGTGCAGCGGCGGCGCTCGGGATCGAGGCGATGCTGCCGCGACGGGCTGACCGGCGTCTGGGTCGCGGAGCGCAAGCTCGCCTCGATCGGCGTCGGCGCGCGCCACTGGGTCACGCTGCACGGCTTTGCCCTCAACGTCGGCGCGGACCTCGGCGGATTTGCACACATCACGCCCTGCGGATCCGGCGGCGTCGAGATGACCAGCATCGCGCCGGAGATCGGCGGCGCGCCTCCGCCGTCGGTCGAAGAAATGGGCGCGCTCGTCCTCGATCAGATCCGGCACGTTTTTGCCGCCTTCGCGGCGCGCGGCGAGAGCTAGCTAGCTAGGCGTGACAGTGCAGGGCGCGCTTTGCCGCGAAGCGCTGGTTCGCCGCCGCCCACGAATTGACGATGGCGGCGGAGTCCGCGCCGGGCGAGGTCGCTCTGGAGCGAGTCGCTGCCATAGACTTTATTGAAGAGATTGCGCGAGTCGCGGTGGTTTGCGAAAAGAGGTTCGAGGAAACGCGGCGGTTGATCTCGTGGATCAGGTGAGATTTAAGCCGACTATGTCGGTCGGCGTGCGGATCGATGGTGATCTTGGCTCCCGCCCAGCCTTGCTTCCGGCTGCTGCGATACGGGCTAAAGCGGATGCCGGGGAGGTCGCCCAGCGCCTGCCCGGCAGAATTCGTTTGGGTCGATCGCTTTGCCGCCGCCGTATTCGAAGGGCGATCCGTGCCGATCCCGATGTCGGGACCGTTGGCGAGCCGAGCACGCCGGTCGCCGCGTAGTAGATCGGCGAGGTGGATTTTGGGATGTTCGGCGAGGTCGCGCCACGGCAGCCCGGTGTTGCCCCACGCCATGCCGCGCTGCCGCCCGCGCACATCTTGACCAGCGTGAGCCAGGGCGCGCCTTCAGCCAGCCTTCCCGGTGCGCCATCAGCGCCAGCTCCGCCGCCAAAATCATGCCGGGGGCAATACGGGACCGGCAGTTGCCCGACGAACGAGATCCATTTGCTCTCGATCGGCGGGCCATTCACCCGGTGCCCGCCCAGCGGATTCGGGCGGTCCAGCACAATGAACTCGATACCGCGCTCGGCGCACGCCTCCATCGCCAGCACCATCGTGCTGATATAAGTGTAGCTGCGCGAGCCGATGTCTTGCAGGTCGAAAGCGACCGCGTCCAAGCCCGAGAGCATCGCCGGCGTCGGCTTGCGCGTGTCGCCGTAAAGCGAATAGACGGTCAGCCCGGTGGTTCGGTCGCGCTCCTGCGGCACCTTTTTTCCGGCGGTGTGCGAGCCGTCGATCCCGTGCTCCGGCGCGAAGAGCTTCGCCAACTGGAAATTGCCCGCCCGCTGCAGGATCACCCGGCTCGGCGTGCGGCCCCGGTCGATGCTCGTGTGGTTCGTGATCAAGCCGATGCGTTTGCCCTGCATCTCGCGGAACCCATTTGCCCGCAGCACCTCGACGCCGTGCATCAGCGGTCCGGCTTGCGCCGCCCCTTGCCCTCCTGGATTCGGCGATGCGATTTCAACCGGCCCGCCGGTCCGGCATCCGGACATCAGCGCGCCGATCCCGGCTGGGGCGGCGACTTGGAGAAAGCGGCGGCGGTTTGGCGTGGTGGGGCGGTCCGATGGCATGCCGGAAGAATAGTTAAGATCGCTTAACTTTCCACGGCTATGTTGGGGCGCGGCTTCAGCCGGCGCTGAAGATACCCTACGCCAGGCTCCACGGGGCGCGCAGCGGGCGGCTGAGCATCGCGTCCACCTCGCTATCGCCGGATTTTTCCGCCTTCGGGTCCCAGGCGAATTCGCTTTTCCCGAGGCGCAGCCCAAGGTTGGCGAGATGGGCGATCGTGATCGTGCGGTGGGCGACCTCGATCGGCGCGGCGGTCGGTTCGCCGCTGTAAACGCAGTCGATGAAATTGCGCTCGTGGTTGTTGCTTTCGTAGAGGCGCTTGTCGCCCTCTTCGATCTTGCCACGGCGGATTTCTTCGGGGTTGCTTTCCAGCACGCCGCGGTTGCAGTAGATCGATTTGCCGCCTTCGCCCTCGAACGTGATGCCGGTCGGGTTGGCATCGGACACGATCATGCGGATGCCGTTTTCATAGACGCATTCGAAGTAGAACTTCGTCGCCGTGTTGTAGAGCGCGTCCTTGTCCGGCATGGTGCCCTTGATTTTCTCAAAGCGGACCGGACCGGTGAGCTGGGTCTCCATGCCCCATTGGGCGATGTCGATGTGGTGGGCGCCGAAGTCGGTCACCATGCCGCCGGAGTAGTCGTAGTTATGCCTCCACTGGAGCGGGAGCAAGGCGGGGCGATAGTCGCGGTGCGGCGCGGGTCCCTCCCACATCTCAAAGTCGAGCCCCTCTGGCACGGGGGCGGGATCTTTCTGTCCGCCATCTGGTTCCAATTGTTGCGCCCGCCCGGCAGCCCGACTTTCACCGTGTGGACTTTTCCGATGCGTCCGTTGACGACGAGCCCGTATACTCGGTGGAATTTCGCGTCGCTGCGCTGCTGGCTGCCGGTCTGCTACGTGATGCCCGCCTTCGTCACCTCCTCCACCATCCGGCGTACCGCCCGCCACGGTCAGCGAGAGCGGCTTCTACCGCAGATGTGCTTGCCCGCCCGCGCGGCGGCGATCGCCATGACGGCGTGCCAGTGGTCCGGCGTGCAGATGTTGATCGCATCGACGTCTCCCCGAGCAGCTCGCGGAAGTCGCCATAGGTCGCGCAGCCTTTGTATTCGCCGGATTCCTTCGCTCGGCGTAGTGCGCCCATCACTGGCGCTGTCTCTTCCTCGCGCCCGCCGCGCAGCTCCCTGCTGTAGCCGTAGCCCGGCAGGTCCTTCGCCGGATCGGCGATGGCGACCGTCTGGACGCGCTCGTCGTTGAGGAAATTCGCGCGGTCGAATGCGCGATCGCCGAACCCGAAACACGCCATCGTGACGCGCTCCGACGAGCCGGACGCCCGCCTTTCCTCAGGGCGGTGGCGGGGATGATCATCGGCGCGGCGGAGGCGGCGAGCGCGGTAGATTTGCAGGAAGCTGCGGCGGGAGGTGGTGGCGGCGGCAGGGGTCGGTTGGGATTTCATGCCGAAAGCTTGTGGCGATTCCCGCCCGGGAAAGCGGTTTTCTGCGGGCGGCGCGGAACTCTGCGCTTGGCGGCAGGTGCCGAGGCGCGGTATGTTGGCGCGATGAAATCCCCGCGCCTCGCCCTCCTCGCCGCGCCGCTCCTCATCTTGGCGGTCGCCGCTGCCCTGACTACGGCGGACGCCGTTTCGGTCAAAGCGGATCGCGGGGCGGACGGCTCCGCCTCGCTGCAGGTCGAGGCGGAACCGGGCACGTTCTACCGGCTTGAAGCCTCGGATAACTTATCGGATTGGCGCGGCGTGGTCACCGCCGAGGGCGCGGGCAGCGCGGACCATGCGGACTTCGCCGCGCGGGGCAAGACGGCGCGCTACTACCGCGCGGCGGATCTGGGCGAAGGCGGGGCCTTCACCGGCGACCACATCCAGACGGCGGCGGGCGAGGTCATCGTCCACCCGATCAACCACGCGTCCTTCGTCCTCAAGTGGGGCGACCTTTACATCTACAACGATCCGGTCGGCGCCGCCTCGCTCTACGCCGGCATCCCCGCCGCCGATCTCATCCTCGTCGGCCACCAGCACGGCGACCACCGGTCGAATGCGACCATCGACGCGGTGCGCAAAGCCGGCACCTCGATCGTCGTGCCCGACGATGTCCTCGGGCGCCTATCGACCGCGCAGCAGGCGCTCGCCACCGCCCTCGACAACGGCGAATCCGCCACCCTGCTCGGCATCCAGATCGACGCGGTGCCCGCTTATAATAAAACCGCCGCCTACCACCCGAAAGGGCGCGACAACGGCTACGTTCTGACCATCGGCGGAACCCGGTTCTACATGAGCGGCGACACCGAGGATGTCGACGAAATGCGCGCGCTCCAGAACATCGACGTCGCCTTCCTCGCCATGAACCAGCCGTTCACCATGACCATCGACCAAGCCGCCGACGCCGCCCGCGCCTTCCAGCCCAAAGTCGTCTATCCCTACCATTTCCGGAACAGCGACAACTCGATCGCCAACCTCTCGAGATTCAAAGAACTCGTCGGCAGCGATCTCGGGATCGAGGTCCGGGTGCGGGATTGGTATTGAGAACTGAAACCGCTTACTACGCGGTGACCGCGCCGCGGTCGTCGTCGAGACCGCTTTTTTCGAGGAAGTAATCGTAGCCGCCGGCGTAGCGGGTGACGGTGCCGTCTTTGATGTGGAGGGTGGTCTCGGCGAGGTTGCGGATGAAGTGGACGTCGTGGGAGATGAAGACGAGGGTGCCCTCGTAGGCTTTGAGCGCGTTGACCAGCGAGTCGATGGCAAGCATGTCGAGGTGGGTGGTCGGCTCGTCCATGAGGAGCAGGTTGGGCGGATCGACGAGGAACTTGACGAGGTTGAGCCGCGATTTTTCGCCGCCGGAGAGGACTCCGCAGCGCTTTTCGACATCGGCGCGGCGGAAGAGGAACGAGCCGAGGATCGAGCGGGCGTCCTCCTCGCGCTGGACGCTGCCGCTGGCGATGACCTCTTCGAGCACGGTATTGCTTTCGTTGAGCGAGGCGGAGCGGTGCTGCGAGTAGTAGCCGAGCTTGGTGGCGTAGCCGACGTTGCGCGCGCCGCCGTTGATCGGGACTTCGCCGGCGAGAATTTTGAGCAAGGTCGATTTGCCCGCGCCGTTGGGACCGACGAGGACGATGCGGTCGCCGCGCTCGATGGTGAGGTCGAGGCTGTCGTAAACTTGGTGGCTGCCGTAGGCTTGGCTGACTTTTTCGAGTTCGATGACCTTTTGGTTGGAGCGCGGCGGCTGGGGGAAGTTAAACCGGAACGGCTTGCGCGGCGGGCGCGGCTTCTCCAGCTTGTCCATCTTTTCGAGCTGCTTCACCCGGCTCTGCACCTGCGCCGCTTTGGACGCGACCTGCCGGAAGCGGTCGATGAATTCCTGCACGGAATCGATCTCTTTGCGCTGGTTGCGGTAGGCTTGCACCTTGCGCTCGTAGCGGGCTTCGCGCTCCTCCTGATACTTCGAGTAGTTGCCCCGGTAGGTGACCAACTCCATGGCGTCCGGATCGATCTCGACGACCGATTCGGCCAGCTCGTCCATGAAGTCGCGGTCGTGCGAGATCATGAGGATTGCGCCGGGGTAGTTTTTCAGGTAGCGCTGGAACCAGAGCAGCGAGAGCAGGTCGAGGTGGTTGGTCGGCTCGTCCAGCATGAGGAGATCCGGCTCCTGCACGAGCAGGCGGGCCAGGTAGGCGCGCATGATCCAGCCGCCGGACAGCTCGCGCGCCGTGCGGGTGAAGTCGGATTCTTTGAAGCCGAGACCGGCGAGGATTTTCTTCGCCTTGGGTTCGAGCTGGTATCCGTTGAGGTAGTTGAATTGGTCCTGCGCCTTCCCGTAATCCGGATGATCGAGCGTGCCCTTCGCCTCGTGGTGGCGCATCGTGCGCAGGTAGCCGACCATTTCCGGCGTCACGCCCATGGCGATCTCCAAGGCGGATTCGTCGCCGGGGTCGCCCGCCTCCTGAGCCAGGTATCCGAAGACCGCGTATTCGTCGCGCTCGATGGTGCCCTCGTCGGGCGTTTCCTCGCCCAGGACCATGCGGAAGAGGGTGGACTTGCCCGCGCCATTGGGTCCGACCAAGGCGACGCGCTCGCCCCAGTTGATGGTCAGTTCGGCATTTCGGAAAAGCGTTCTGCCGCCGAGGGTTTTGGTGAGTTTATGGATCGCTAACAAGGGTCTGCTCCGGTGTTGGGTTGTCTGATTCTAAGATTCGGGAAGGGGTCATAAGCGGGAACCGCCGCGATGACAAGTGCCGTTCCCGATTCGCCGGAAACCGGACGCCTTTCCTGCGGTCGCGCGAAAATCCCCGCCGGTCGGAACTCGCCGAAATTTCAACCGCCGGTTGGGGCTGCGTCGTCGCTGCCTCGCGGGGCGGCCGCGACGAGAGGGGCGGCGAAGCTAGGGCATTCGATCATTCGATTGGCACAGGCATAGCTTTTAGCGGTCCGGCGATTC